>JAHLLK010000010.1 GCA_020444165.1 Deltaproteobacteria bacterium
ATGGCCACGATGACCTTGGAGGAGCCCATGCCCGCCAGGTGCTGGATGGCGCCGCTGATGCCGCAAGCCACGTACACGTTGGGGGTGACGACCTTGCCGGTCTGACCCACCTGATCGGTGTGGGGGCGCCAGCCGGCGTCCACCGCGGCGCGGGAAGCGCCCACCGCCGCGTTCAGCACCGCGGCCAGCTTCTCGATGATCTCGAAGTTCTCCGGGCCCTTCATGCCGCGGCCGCCACTGACGATGATCGAAGCCTCGGTCAGCTCGATCTTGCCCGCGGCCTCCTTGATGCGCTCCACCACCTTGGTCCGGATCTCGCCGGTCTGGGGGGCAAAGCTCTCCACCGTGGCCGCGCCACCGGTTTCCACGATGTCGAACACGTTGGGCCGGAGGCTCACGATCTGGGGATCGCTCTTCAGGATCACGTCGGCGTAGACCTTGCCGGCGTACATGGGCCGGGTGGCCTTCAACCGGCCGTTCTCCACGGCCAGTTTGGTGCAGTCCACCGCCACCGAGACGCCCAGCTTGGCGGCCAGACGGCCCGCCAGGTCCTTGCCGGCCATGGAAGCGCCAAACAGGATCACGTCCGCGCCCTGCTCCTTGGCCAGGGCGGCCACGGCGCTGGCGTAAACCTCGGCGGTGTAGGCGGCCGCCGCGTCGGACTCGCCGTAAAACACCTTGGCCACACCGTACTTGCCCAGCTCAGCGGCCTTGTCGGCCAGGCCTTGCCCCAGCACCACGGCGGAAACCTCGGCGCCCAGTTCATCGGCTATTTTTTTGGCGGCGCTGGCCACCTCGAAAGTTATCTTGCGGAATTCGCCGTCCCTATGCTCGGCGATAACCAAAACACCAGCCATATTCGTACACTCCCTTCGAGTGAGATAGTTGGGTTTGTCCCGGGGGAAGGCTATATCGCCTTGGCTTCTTCCCGCAGAGCCTTGGCCAGGTTGGCGGCCAGCTCGGCCGGGGTCTCACCGGCGATGACTTTGCCCGGGGCCCGCTGCGGCGGCGGGGTCAAGGCCACCACCTCGGCCAGGCCGCCGGCGTCCACGCCCAACTCGGCCACGGTCTTGGTGGTCAGGGGCTTCTTTTTGGCCTTCATGATGCCCGGAAGGGAGGCGTAACGGGGCTCGTTCAAACCACGGCCGGCGGTGACCACCACGGGCAGGGCGGCTTCCAGCACCACGGTCTCACCCTCGATGGGCCGGTTGACCTGGGCCTTGCCGTCGGCGATGGTCAACTTGGTGATCACGGAAAGCTGGGGCAGGTCCAACAGTTCGGCCACGGCCGAGCTGACCAGGCCGCAGTCGTCGTCCACGGCCCGCTGGCCGAACAGGACGATGTCGGCCGCCAGATCCTTCACCACGGCGGCCAGGATCTTGGCCACGGCCAGGGGGTCCAGGCCGTAGAGATTGTCGTCTTCCACCAAAACGGCCTTGTCCGCGCCCATGGCGAGCGCGGTGCGCAGCGCCTCGGTGACCCGCTTGGGGCCGGCGCCCACCACGGTGACCTCGCCGCCTTGGGCCTGTTTGATCTTTAGGGCCTCTTCCACCGCAAACTCATCGTAGGGGTTCATGACCCATTTGATGTCGTCGGTGACGATAGACTTGCCGTCTCCGGCGATCTTGATCACCGTTTCGGTGTCCGGCACCTGCTTCAGGCAAACCACGATGTTCACTGCGTTCCTTCTCCTTTCGTCCGAAGGGGGCTCCGGCCTTCATGGTTGGGCCGTGGCCGGAGTCCTCCCGGGGTGTCCTCACCCCACATTTCTCCGCTAAAAACGCTAATTGGCCTGGATACCCCGCAGGAAGTAGCCGCTGATCTCCCGGGCGGCGGTGGCGATGTTGTAACGCTTGCCGGTGCTGCCCGACAAGACCCAGTAGCGGCTCATCTCATCCAGGGCTCCGAAAAAGGCGCGTTTCATGACGCCAGGCATGATGTCGGCGCGGAAGTAGCCCTCCCGCTGTCCGTCCTTGATGATGGTGCTGATGATACCCAGGTACTCGTGAAACTTGTCGTTTTTGTATTCTTTCATGAACTTGGACGACTGCCGGAGTTCCACCTGGATGATCTCGGCCAGTTGCTGGTTCCGCTCCACCAGGGCCAGATGGGCCAGGGCGAAGGCCTCCAGCTTGCCGGCCGGCGTTGCCTGCGCGGCCACGTTTTCGCGCACGTTGGCCAGGATATGGCTCATTTCCTCTTCAAACAAGGAAATAAGTATGTCGTCCTTGTTTTGGAAGTAAAGATAGATGGTGCCGTCGGCCACATTGGCTTCCCGGGCGATTTCGCTCACCTTGGAGTTGAAGAAGCCGTTCTTGGCAAAGACCTTGACCGCGGCCTGTATGATGCGGCGATGTTTTTCGCTGTTTTTCTTGTCGGCGATGGCTTTCACGGATAGGGGCTCCTAGCAGGGTGTTGAAAAAGGTTGGGGAAGCCTTTTTCAAACAAATTTGGCAAAGGTTTGGGTTTGCCAAATTTCGCAAATTGCTGGCATTTGCCAAGCCGGGCAATTTGGCGCGCCGTGGGTAGCGCGTGAGCAGGCGGTTGATGATCAGCCTGCTGGGCGTGCAGGCGGCCTAGTTTATGAATGATGTCTCATTCAAAGGACCAATATCACGCCCCTCAAATGGTGTCAATTGCTTTTCGTGTTCCCCTCCCGAAAAAATGAGCCCCGTTCAGCGGGTAGGGTAGGGACCCGCGCCCCGCGGTCCCTCAGTGGCGGCGGCGCACCTCGCGGATGGCCGCCACCTGGCCCGCGTAGTCCCGGCTGAACACGTGCCGGCCCGAACCATCGGCCACGAAGTAAAGGTAATTGACCCGGGCCGGGTCCACCGCGGCCAGCAGGCTGGCCTCCCCGGGCGAGCAGATGGGGCCCGGCGGCAGGCCCGGGCGCTGGTAGGTGTTGTAGGGGTTATCCTTCTCCAGATCAGCCCGCAACAGCGGCCGGTCCAGGCCGCCCAAGCCGTAGATCACCGTGGGGTCGGCCTGCAGGAGCATGCCCTTCTTCAGGCGGTTGTGGTACACCGCGCTGATCAGGGGCCGCTCCGCGTCCACCCTGGCCTCCTTCTCGATGATGCTGGCCAGGGTCAGGGTCTGGCCACGGGAAAAGCCCATTTCCGTCGCCTTGGCCTCCAGGGGGCGCCAGGCCTGGTTGCCCCGGCGGACCATCAGGCCCAGGACCGCGCGGGCCCCCAGGCCCCGGGCCAGACGGTAGGTGTCCGGGAAAAGATAGCCCTCCAGGCTCTCGGCCTTGGTCAGGTCCAGGCTGTCCAAGAAGGCCCGGTCCTTGGCCAGGGCCAGGGCGGCCTTCCGGTCCACCAGCCCGGCCTCGGCCAGACGGTCCACGATCTCCTGGAGGGTGAAGCCTTCGGGGATCAGCACCACGTGCTGGTACACCCGGCCGCTCCGGAGGATGGCCAGGATGGCCTCTTGGGACAGGGCCGGGCTCAGCTCGTACTCCCCGGCCTTCAAGGGCCCCGCCTCCTGGGTGAAGCGCGCCGCGGCCAGGAACCACAGGGGTTTGGCGATAATGCCCTCCCGGGCCAACAGCTCGGCCACGGCCGCCTGCCCGCTGCCCCGGGGTATCTCCACCAGTTTGGCGGCCCCGCCGGGCGCCGCGGCCAGGTTCAGCACCCAGGCCCGGAAACCCCACAGCGCGGCCAGGCCCAGGGCGGCCACGCACAACAGGGCCAGGACGGTACGCTTGGTGGCTGGCTTCATGAGGTGGTTTCTCCCAGACCGTCCAGATAGCGCCTGAGGATCAGGGCGGCGGCCAACTTGTCCACCGCGGCCCGCCGCCGCGCCCGGCTTTGGTCCGCGGCCAGGAGCAACTCGTGGGCCTCGGCGCTGGTCAGCGATTCGTCGCAGAAGTGTACGGCCAGCCCCAGGCGGCGCGCAAGTCTTTTGCCAAAGGAGCGGGCCCGGGCCGCTTCGGGGCCCTCTTCGCCGGAGAGGCGGCAGGGGAGCCCCACCACGATGCCCACCACCTTTTCCCGGGCGGCCAGGCGGCCGATGGCCTGCACGTCGGCTTCCCGGTTCACCCGGGGGAGCACGGTCAAGGGCTGGGCGGTAAGACGTTCCTCGTCCGAGACCGCCACCCCGATCCGCGCCGCCCCCAGGTCCAGGGCCAATAATTTGCCTTGCTTCCCTTGGATCACCAGCCAATTATGACGATAATCCCGGCCGTTGCCAAGACGCTCCGGTTGACGCCCCCGAACGGGCGTTCTATATTCCAAACTGCCGGCCAAGGCCGCCCTGGCCCAGGTCAGCGGCCAATTGGCTAAAGCGTGACCACGCCCCAGCAAGCTAAGCTCGCGGGGAGCCCGGGGTTTTGCCAACTGGCGCGTTTGGCGGAATGTTTGCAAACCCTCCGCCAAGCGGCGGGCCGTTTGTCCACAACCTGACACTCAGTTCCCACGGCTGCCAGAAACCAGGGAGGGCCTTAGTAATGAAGCAGATCGTCCTGGGCACCGCCGGGCACATCGATCACGGCAAGACCACCCTGGTCAAGGCCCTCACCGGCATCGACACCGACCGCCTGAAGGAGGAGAAGGCCCGGGGCATCACCATCGAGCTGGGCTTTGCCCACCTCACCCTGCCCAGTGGCCAGAAGGTGGGCATCGTGGACGTGCCGGGCCACGAGAAGTTCGTGAAGAACATGGTGGCTGGCGCGGCGGGCATCGACCTGGTGGCCCTGGTCATCGCGGCCGACGAGGGGGTGATGCCCCAGACCCGCGAGCATCTGGACATCTGCACCCTGTTGGGCGTGCAGACCGGGCTGGTGGTGCTCACCAAGGTGGACATGGTGGACGAGGAGTGGCTGGAGCTGGTCACCGAGGACGTGGCCGAATACCTGGAAGGCACCTTCCTGGAGAACAGCCCCATCGTCCCGGTGTCGGCCGTGAAGCGCCAGGGCATCCCCGAGCTGTTGGCCGAGCTGGACCGCATCATCGCCGACCTCTCAGAGCAGCCGGCCACCGGGCCCTTCCGCCTGCCGGTGGACCGGGTCTTCACCATGAAGGGCTTTGGCACGGTCATCACCGGCACGGCCGTCACCGGCCAGGTGGAGCTGGGCCAGGAAGTGATGATCTACCCCCGGGGCCTGGCGGCCAAGGTGCGGGGCCTGCAAGTGCACAACGAGGAAGTCACCGTGGCCCGCCGGGGCCAGCGCACCGCGGTGAACCTGCAAGGCGTGGACAAGGAGCTGATCGACCGCGGCGAGGTGGTGGCCGAGCCGGGCAGCCTGGTGGCCAGCCTGTGGCTGGACCTGGACCTGGCCACCCTGGCCGACATGGCCCGGCCCCTGAAGCACCGCGCCCCGGTGCGCCTGCACACCGGCACCAAGGAGGTCTTGGGCCGCGTCATGCTCCTGGACCGCGACCTCTTGCGACCCGGCGAGGCCGCGCTGTGCCAGGTCCGTCTGGAGGAGCCGGTGGCGGTCATGGGCGGCGACCGCTTCGTGGTCCGCTCCTACTCCCCGGTGCACACCATCGCCGGCGGCCGGGTCTTGCACCCCCATCCCGGCCGCCACAAAAGGAACCGGCCCGAGATCATGGCCGCCCTGGCCAGCCTGCAAACCGGCGGCCCCCGGGAAAAGGTGGCCGTGCACGCCCGCCTGGCCGGGGCCAAGGGCCTCACCCAGACCGACCTGATCCGGCTCACCGCGCTGTCCCGCAAGGAGCTGGACACCCTCACCGGGGACATGCTGTCCAAGCAGGAACTGGTGCGCTTCGACAAGGAAGGCGGCCGGCTCATCGCGGCCCCGGTGCAGGAGGAACTCCTGGCCGGAGTCCTGGCCCTGGTGGAGGAGCATCACCAGAAGAACCCCTTGAAATCCGGCATCGGCCGTGAAGAGCTGAAGAACCGCCTGGGCGGCGAGCTGGAGCCCAAGCTCTTTGCCCACCTGCTGCGGAAGCTGGAGGCCGAGGGCAAGATCGCGCTGGAAAAGGACCTGATCCGCCTGACCGGCCACTCGGTGCAGCTGGCCGGCGACGAAGAGGCCCTGCGCCAGCGCCTGGTGCAGGCCTACCAGGAAGGCGGCTTCACGCCCCCCTACTTCAAGGACGTGACGGCCAAGGACGACAAGAAGAAGGCCCGCTCGGTGCTGGGGGTGCTGATCAACGAAGGCGTGCTGGTGAAGGTGAAGGAAGACCTCTACTTCGCCACCGAGCCCCTGGAGGAGATCAAGTCCCGCCTGGTGCGCCACGCCGAGGCTCACGGCAAGATCAACGCCCAGGAGTTCAAGGACCTCACCGGCCTCAGCCGCAAGTACCTGATCCCCCTGTTGGAGTACTTCGACTCCATCCAGCTCACCATGCGGGTGGGCGACGACCGGGTGCTCAGGAAGCGCTAGGCCCCGAGGTCTTGCCCGCTTTCCCAGGCCCCCCGAAGCCCGGCGGCTGTGGGGGGCTGGTTTTTGATTCCTCCCCCGCGGGCCGACCTGCTACCGTGAGCTGACCCGCCACCCAGCCCCCAGGGGAGGAGCCCATGCCCACCGATCCGAACCCGGCCGCGGAACATTACCGGCACTTCGCCCAACTGAGCGCGGCGGGCGACTGGGCCGGGGCGCTGGCCGCCTTGGGCCGGGCCCTGGAGGCCGACCCGGCCCTGGCCGCGGACCGCGGCTCCCTGGAAGCAGCTTCCCCGCCCCCGGGCCAAGCCGCCCCGGCCTGGCCGGTGCTGGCCGCCGCCCTGGCCGCCCGGGGGAAGCCCCGGGCAGCGCTCATCGCCTGGCACCGGGCCCTGGCCGCCGACCCGGCCGACCCCCAGGCCTGCCGGGCGCTGGGCGCCCTCTACCTCTCCGGCAACCTCCAACCCCAGGCCCAGGCGGCCCTGGCGCGGGCCCGGGAGCTGGCCCCGGACGAGGCCACCACCCAAGCGGCCCCGGCCCGACTTTCCGCCGGCGAGGCCTCTTCTGATACTGCTCCCGTCCCCAACCTTCCCCAACCCGATCCCCCGCCCGCCCACCAGGCGTCCCGTGAGGCTGTTCCTCCTCAAAACACCGCTTTTCTTTTTGGAAGGGGGTGTGGGGGAAACCTTTTTCTTTTGGCTTCAAAAGAAAAAGGTTTCCCCCACATTCTTCCCTCTTCCTCTTCTTCCTCTTCCCTCTCCCTGCCTCTGGACCGGGGGGTGGAGGAGGCGCTGTTGGCGGCGGGGTTATGGGGGGTGGGTCGGCAGGCTGAGGCGCAGCATTATGCGGGGCGGGCCTTGGCCAGTTTGCAGGAGCGGGGCGAGGCGGCGGCGCCGCCGGAGGTGCTGGCGGCCTGGGGGGTGGGAGGGCTCACGGGGTTGGTGGTCCGGCTTTGTGTGGGGCTGGCCAGCCACTCCACGTTTTACCAGTTGGAACAGGCCCGGGGGCTGTTGGGCTTGTGGCGGCGGGCGGAGCCGGGGCATCCCCAGGCGGCCTGGCTCATGGGCTTGGGGCTGGCCCTGGCGGCCCGGCGGGAGGGGAGGACGGCGCCGCGCGAGGCTTTGGCGTGCCTGAACCAGGGGGAGGCTTATGCCGGCCCGGCCCGGGGGGCGGCGGCCCTGGCCCTGGCCCGGGGCGAGGCTCCGGCGGCCCTGGCCCTGCCCTATGACGGGGGGGAGGTGTGGGCGCCCGGCGACTTGGCCCAGCTCAGCACCTACGTGCTGTTGGAGCAGGGCGACTGGTTCGAACCGGAGTTGACCCTGTTCCGGGCCTTGGCCCGGCCCGGGGCGCGGGTTTTGGATTTGGGGGCCAATCTGGGGCTGTACGCCCTGGCGGCCGCCCGGCGGGTGGGGCCCGGGGGCCGGGTGCTGGCGGTGGAGCCGGGGCGCGAGGCCTTTGGGCTGCTCACCCGCTCGGCCGCACCGTGGCCCGGGCTGACTTGCCGGCAGGTGGCCGTGGGGGGGAGCGCGGGGCGGGCGGTGCTCACCGGGGCGGAGCGCCTGGAGATGGCCAAGGTGGCGGCCACGGGGCCGGGCGAGGAGGTGGCCGTGGTCACCCTGGCCGGGCTGTTGGCGGCCGAGGGCTGGGAGGGGGTGGATCTGTTGAAAATGGACGTGGAGGGCCTGGAGAGCCAGGTGCTGGCCGGCTCGACGGCCTGGTGGCGGGCGCACGACCCGGTGGTGATTTACGAGGTCAAGGAGGGTCCCCATTGGCGGCGGGGGCTCATCGCCCAGTTCCGGGAGCTGGGCTACGATTCCTTCCTGTACCAGGCCCCGGCCGGGCGCCTGGTGCCCGTGGGGCCGGAGGACGAGTTGCCGCCCTTGTGTCTGAACCTGGTGGCGGTCAAACCGGCGGCCCTGGAGCGCCTGGCCCGGTTGGCGGGTCAAGGGCCGGTGGAGTAGTCGTGCCATAGCTGTTTTGGGCCAAACCCCGGCCTGCTACCTAAAACACTGAAGTTTTTTGAGGGGAGGGGAATGTGGGGGGAGACCCCTTTTTTTCAAAAAAGGGGTCTCCCCCCACATTCCCATTTCTCCGAACAACTCTTAAGCCGGCGCCCCCGGCCTCTCCAGGACTGCGGCCAGGATGGCGGCCAGTTGGCGTCGTTCCAGGGGTTTGCGGAAGCAGGCGGCCAGGCCGAGGGCGGCCTGTTCCTCGGGTGTGGGCAGTTCGCCCTGGCCGGTGCAGAGCACCACGGGCAGGTCGGGCCGGAGGGCCCGGGCCTCCTGGGCCAGTTCCCGCCCGGACAGGGCCGGCAGGCAGATCTCGCTCAGGAGGAGGTCAAAGCCGGCGGGGTTTTCCCGGAGGGCCAGGAGCGCGGCCGGGCTGGCGGTATGGGCCGCCACCTGGAAACCCAGGGATTGCAAGAGGGCCGCGGCCATGCGGCAGACCATGGGATCAGAGTCCACCAGGAGGATCCGGTAGCCGGCTGGGGCCGCGGCCCTCCGGTCCGGGGCAGGACCTTGGGCCGCGGCGGTGGTCCGGGGATCGGCCAGGGGCAGCAGGATGGTGAACGAGGCGCCCTCCCCCGGCGGGCTGGCCGCCTCCACCCGGCCTCCCAGGGTCTGCACGATGCCCAAGACCAGGGAGAGCCCCAGGCCTGAGCCCTGCCCCTGGGGCTTGGTGGTGAAGAAGGGGTCGAAGATCCGCTCCAGGTGCTGGGGGGGGATGCCCGGGCCGCTGTCTTGCACCCGGAGCCGGAGCCAGGGCCGGTCGGCGTTTTCCGGGGCGGTGGGCCTGGTGAGGTCCAGGGACACTTCGATGCGGCCGCTGGCCTCGCCCAGGGCGTGCCGGGAGTTGGTGCAGAGGTTCAGGAGCACCTGATGCAGCATGGTGGGGGCGGCCAGCACCATGGCCTCGGGGGCCTCCAGGGTTAGCGCCAGGTCGATGCTGGCCGGCAGGGTGGCCCGCAGCATCTTGCAGGCCTCCTTGACCACGGTCTGCACGGTCAAGGGCCCCAGCACCTCCTCGCCGCGGCGGCTGAAGGTGAGGAGCTGGCTGGTCAGTTCGGCGGCCCGGCGGCAGGCCGCCTTGATCTGCTCCAGGTGGCGATAGGCCACGGAGCCGGGCTCCACCTGGTCCTGGGCCATCTCGGCGTTGCCCAGGATGGCATAGTTCATGTTGTTGAAATCATGGGCGATGCCCCCGGCCAAAGTGCCCAGGGCCTCCATCTTCTGCGATTGCCGCAGCTCCCGCTCCAGCTTGATTTGGTCGCTGATGTCAAAGACCACCGCCCCGATGAGGGCTTCCTCGCCGGTGCCGGGGATGGGGAACTTGTGGGCGAGCCAGATCTTCTCGCCGGTAAGCGGGGGCAGGGTGTCCACGAAATCATGGGGCCGGCCGGTGGTCACCACGGCCTGGTTCTGCTCCTCGAACATGTTCAGCAGCTCGGGCGGCAAGGACGGGCGGGAGCCGGCGTGGGGCAGGCGGGCCGGATCCACCCCCATGATCCTGGCGAAGCGGTCGTTAAGGAAGTGGTAGTTGCCCGCCAGATCCACGATAAAGGCCAGGCCGGGCAGGTTGTCCAGGAACAGGCGGAACCAGTGCTGGCTGCGCCGCAGCTCGGCCTGGGCCTGGCTGAGTTGGCTCACGTCGCGGGTGTAGACCAGGACGGACCGCACGTGTCCCGCGGGCTCCATCTCGGGGGTCAACACGGACTCGAACTGCCGCTCCTCCCCGTCCAGGAGGTGAGTGAACTCCAGGCGGCGGGGCAAGCCGGTCTGGAAAACCCGGCGCAGCTCCCCCTCCCACAGCCGCACCTGGTCCGGCGGGCGGCCGGTCTCCCGGTTGGTCTTGCCCAGTAAATCGTGGGCCGGCCGGCCCACCAGCCGCGCCAGGGCGGGGCTCACGTACTCGTAGCAGAACTCCCGGTTGAAACGGGCGATGATGTCCGGCGAGTTCTCCGCCAGGCTGCGGAACAGGGCCTCGCTCCGTTGGCTGGCGGCCAGGGCCTCCGCCAGCTCCGCCACCCGGCGGCGCAGGCGGAGGTTTTCCCGGGCCAGGTCGTCGTCCGCGGGGGCGGGGGGCTGGGTCATGGGGCGGACTCCCGGGCGGGGCAGGCGCGGGGTGGGGGAGGGCACGGGGCAGGACGAGACCCCGGCCAGGTGGTTATGCCGTCAATCCAGGTGAATGTCCGGCCAGCGGTCGTTGGCCGGATTGTAGGTCAGCCTGAGCGCCTCCCGGGGCGGGTCGGCCGTGTTCCAGAGGAACACTTCGTAGTCGGCGATGTCGTGCTCATGCCCGCCGGCCGAGCCGCACCAGACCAGCCAGCGCATGTTCCGGGAGAGCCGGAAGAAGTATTCGTGGCTGTAGGGGCCGGGCAGGTCCATGAACACCTCCCGCCCCGGCTGGTCCGGGCGGGATTTCACGATGCTGGTGCCGCCCTGGCCCTGGTTCCAGACCCACATGACCCAGTGGCCGTCCGGGGAGAAACCCATCTCGCAGCCGTCGCCAAAGCCCAGGAACTGGTGGGTGGTCAAGTTCAGGGTGAACACCCCATTCAGGCGGCCGCGGCCGGTGAAGGCCAGCAGGTTGTGGTCCCGGGGGTCCAGCATGGGGGTGAAGATCTTGGCCTCGACCGGCGGGGCGCCGCCATCCAGGAGGAGCTTCTCCTGCCCGGTGGCCAGGTCCAGGGTGCGGACTTCCGTCCCGCCCCGCACGAACAAGATGGTGTGGCCGTCCACCCAATTGGCCATGTTGGCGTTTTTCACCAGGAGTTTTTCCCGGCCGCTGGCCAGGTCCAACAGCCAGGTGTCCCACGGCGCCACCTCGCGCTCGGAGACCCAGGGCTTTTGGCTGCGGGCAAAGACCAGGCTCCGGCCGTCCGGGGAGAAGCGGGGGAAATAGTCCACGAATTGGTTCTTGGTGAGCTGGTACAGGGTGAGGTCGGGCAGGGAGTAGAGATACAGCTCGTGGTTGCCGCTACGGCTGGAGGACCAGGCGATCTTGCCCTGGAGGCCGGCCAGCTTGGCGCGCAAACGGGCCAACTCCGCGGGCTTCATCTGGTCCTGGGCCGGGGAAAGGGCCAGGTGCCCGAACTCCGAATAGAGGTAGCGGGGGGCGAAATGCACCACCACTCCGACCACCAACACGGCGAACACGGCCAGGATAAGCCAGCGCCGGATGCGTTTGTCGCGCGAACCCATGCCTAATTTCTAAGGCAAACTCCGCCCGCGCGCAAGCCTCACCCCCCGTTCCGGGTGGGAAACAGGGGGCGGGCAGCCGGGCGGGGCCGGGGACTGGGGCGGTCAGGAGGCCATCTTGAGGGGGGCGACCGGGTCTTTTTTGATCTGCTTGATGCGGTTTTCGTCGTCCACCAACACCACCAGCGCCTTGTGGGCGGCCAGTTCCTTTTCGTCCAGCCAGCAGGTGGAGACGATGATCACCTTGTCTCCCGCTTGGGCCAGGCGGGCCGCCGCGCCGTTCAGGCAGATCACGCCGCTGTGCTTGGCGCCGGGGATCACGTAGGTCTCGAAGCGGGCGCCGCTGTTGACGTTGTATATCTGGACCATCTCGTAGTGGTAGAGCCCGGCGGCTTCCAGCAGGGCCTGGTCCACGGTAATGCTGCCTTCATAATTGAGGTCGGCGCCGGTCACGGCGGCCCGGTGAATCTTGGACTTCATCATCCAGCGATGCATGATTGTCTCTTTTCTGGGGCTCCTGGTCAGGATGTCCCGAAAGGGCCGGGGCCCGGGGTCAGTTGATGCGGTCGTTGTCGATGAGCCTGGTCTGGCCCAGGGTCAGCGCCAGGGCCAGCCGGGCCGGCCGGTCCAATACCGTCAGGGGTTCGAGGGTGGCGGCGTCGAAGATCTCCAGGTAGTCCAACCGGGCCTCGGGCACCGCGGCCACCTGGGCCAGGCCGGCGGCTTTCAAGGCGGCCACCTCGGTCTCGCCGGCGGCGGCCAAGCCCCGGGCCGCGCTGATGGCCCGCCACAGGCACAGGGCCTTTTCCCGCTCGGGGGCAGAGAGCCGCACGTTGCGGGAGGAGAGGGCCAGGCCGTCGGGCTCGCGCACCGTGGGCCGGCCTTCCACGGTGACCGGCAGGTCCAGGTCGGTCACCATGCGCTCGATCACCTTGAGCTGCTGGTAGTCCTTTTCGCCGAACAGGGCCAGGTGCGGCTGCACCACGTTGCAGAGCTTCAGGACCACCGTGGCCACGCCGTCGAAATGACCGGGCCGGAAGGGGCCCTCCATGGTGGCGGTGACCTGGCCCAGCGACACCGTGGTCTGGAAGCCCGGGGGGTACATGTCGCCCGGCTCGGGGGCGTACACCGCGTCCACCTGATGGCGGTTCAACAGCTCCACGTCCCGCATGAAGGTGCGGGGGTAGTGCTCCAGGTCGGCGGCCTGGTTGAACTGCAGGGGGTTGACGAAGATGCTCACCACCACGAAATCGGTGACGGCCCGGGCGTGCTCCACCAGGGAGAGATGCCCCTCATGCAGGGCGCCCATGGTGGGGACAAAGCCGATGCGTTGGCCCTCGGCGCGGACCTGGGCCGCTGCCGCGGCCATGTCCCGGGGATGGCGGAATACTTTGGGGAGTTCGGTCATTTGGTTCCGTCCCAGTCGCCGGAGGGCGATCCAAGCGGGGGGCGGGGCGAGCCGCCGTGGCTGGTAAAGACGAAACCGCTTTCCTCGTTTTGCCTGCCCGTGGCGGGGGCCTTCGCGCGGCACGGAGAAGCGGTCCCGGTTTGGTTGCCTAAAGGATTAACAAAACCCCCGGAAGCTGTCAAGCGCGGCCGCTCTTGACGGGGGAATCGGGACTGGGTAGTCTCCATAAACCAATTATCGCGAGAACCCATGGACCCCCAGGCGAGAGACCGCAAGGACCGCACCGAGGCTTTCCTGCAAAAACACCGCAGGGTGGTGACGCCGCTCATCATCGGCGGCGCGGTGGCCATCTATATCCTGCCCTGGTTCTTCCTGCCCCTTTTTGGGGTTTTGACCATCCAGGTCTTCGCCACCCTGATCCTGTACCTTTGGGCCCGCACCTCCACCCGGGCCTTTGATCACCACGACCGGACTCCCCCCCCGCCGCCGCCGGAAGACGACTGAGGAAGGAGCCCCGCCGGCCCCCGCCCGGGGCCGGCTTGTTGCAGCGAGATGGATAGACCCATGGGCCAGCCCGAAGTCAGCGTGCTCCTGGAGGTTCCCTTCTACGATGTGGACTCCATGCAGGTGGTGTGGCACGGCCACTATTTCAAGTATTTCGAGATGGCCCGCCACGCCATGTTCCGGCGGGCCGGCATCGACCTGTTCCGCTATCACCGGGAGACGGGTTATCTCTTTCCGGTGATCAAGGGCTCCATCAAGCACTCCCATCCCTTGCGCTACGGCGACAAGTTTTGGGCCAAGGCCGTATTGGTGGAGGCCCGCATCAAGATCGTCCTGGATTTCGAGCTGCGTCTGGTCGACAGCGGCAAGCTCTGCGCCAAGGGCCGCGGCGAGCAATGCGCGGTCAAGGGCCCGGACCTGGAGCTGGAGATGGTGATTCCCGAGGACATCGCCCAAGCCCTGTGGGCGGTGGCATGACCCGGATTCCCCTGGCCGAGTGTCTTACCGCGGGCTATGAACGGCTGGCCGCCTGGGCCGATCTCCTGGACCGCATCAACGTGTTTCCCGTGCCCGACGGCGACACGGGGCGCAACCTCTGCCTGACCCTGGCGCCCTGCCGCCGGCCGGACCGCGACCTCCGGCGCACGGCCCGCCGGGTGCTCCTGGCCGCCCGGGGCAACTCCGGCAACATCGCCGCCGCTTTTTTGCACGCCTTTTTGCAGCCCGGCACCGAGGATGACCTGCCCATGCTGGCCTCCCGGGGCCTGGCGGCGGCCCGGGCCGCGGTGGCCGCCCCCCGCTCCGGCACCATGCTGGACGTGCTGGCGGCCCTGGTGCGGGTTTTGGAGCGGGACCTCTGGGAGGACATGCGGCCCCTGGACGGCTTTTTGGGCTCGCTGTTGGCCGAGCTGGCCGCGGCGGTCCGCGACGGGGCCCAGGAGCTGCCGGAGCTCCGGGAAGCCGGGGTGGTGGACGCCGGGGCCTTGGGCATGTTCCTATTCCTGGAGGGGGTGTTCCGCACCCTCACCGCCCGGGAGAGCTCGTACCTCTCCCTGCCCGAGAGCTTTCCGGGGCTTCTGGAGGTCTCGCCGTTCTGGCAGCCGGGCCGGGCCCAGGGCTGGTGCCTGGACGCGGTGGTGGAGACCGGGGCCGGGGCGGCCGGCTTGCAGGAGCGGCTCGCCGCCCTGGGCGGCGAGGTGGTGGCCACCCCGGGGGGCGGGCCGGCCGGGGGGTTGGTGAAGCTGCATCTGCACGCCGCTGATCCCGGGGCGGTGCGCCGGGAACTGGCCGCCCTGGGCCGGGTGGTGTCCTGGGGCGAGGACGACCTGGCCCGCCAGGTGGAGGCCTTCCCCTTCCCCCCCGAGGACGGGGCGGTGCACCTGATGACCGACGCGGCCGGCTCCCTGGGCCCGGAACTGGCCGCTCGGGAGGGCATCACCCTGTTGGCCAGCTACGTGAACCTGGCCGACGAGTCCTGGCCCGAGACCATGCTGGAGCCGGCCCGGCTCTACGAGGCCATGCGGCAGGGGGAGCGGGTCTCCACCTCCCAGGCCTCGCACTACGAGCGCCAGCACAACTTCCGCAAGGTGCTGGAGCTTTACCCCCGGGTGATGTATTTGGCCGTGGGCGCGGCCTACACCGGCAACGCGGCCGACGCGGCCCGCTGGCAGGCGGAGCACGACCCGGCGGGGCGGCTGGTGGTGGTGGACTCCGGCGCGGCTTCGGGCCGCCTGGGGATCATGGCCGTGGCCCTGGCCCGGCTGTGCCGCCGCTCCCGGGACCCCGGCGAGGTGGCGGCGGGCCTGGCCCGGGTGCGGGAGGAAGCGGCCGAGTTGTTGTTCCTGGACACCCTGAAGTATCTGGCCGCCGGGGGGCGGGCCCCCAAGGCCGGGGCCTGGCTGGGCCATAAGCTGGGGCTGCGGCCGGTGATCACCCCCACCCCGTCCGGCGTGCGCCGCCTGGGCCTGGTGGGGGGGCGGGCCAGCCAGGTGGCCTTCGCGGTGAAGCAGCTCAGGGCCGCGGGCCTGGCCCGGGGCCGGGGCCTGGCCCTGTTGCAGTACACGGACAACCAAGCCTGGCTGGAGGGCGAGGTGGCGCCCCGCCTGGCCCGGGAGTTCCCCGGGCTGGAGCTATTGACCGCGCCCCTGTCCCTGACCACCGGCAGCCACACCGGGCCCGGGGCCTGGTCCCTGGCCTTTTTACCCGAACACGCGGAGGACAAGCCGTGAGACAAGGTCGGCGGGTGGCCGTGGTGGGCCTGGGCGCCTTCACCCCCCTGGGCAACACCCCCCAGGCCATGCTGGAGGCTCTTTACGCCGGGGTTTCGGGCATCCGGGCGGTGCCCCATTGGGCTCAGGTGGAAGGGCTGAAAACCCTGGTGGCCGGCGAGGTTGACCTGGCCGGCCGGGAAGGGGAACTGCCAAGGAAGCTCCGCCGCAGCCTGGCCCGGGTGGGGCTGTTGGCCGCTTTGTCCGCCCGGGACGCGGTGGCCGATGCCGGCCTGGCTCCGGCGGACCTGGCCTCGCCCCGGGCCGGGGTGTCCTTTGGCAGCACCTCCGGCGGCACCGCCGACATGGAGCTGTTCATCAAGACCATCTACGCCAACCAGAGCGTCAAGGGCATCCTCTCCTCCCATTACCTGAAGTGCATGAGCCACACCTGCGCGGCCAATCTGGCGGTGATGTTCGGCACCCAGGGGCCCATGGTGGCCTCCTGCACCGCCTGCACCTCCGGCTCCCAGGGGGTGGGTTATGGCTACCAGGCCATCCGCTGGGGCCAGGCCGAGCTGATGGTCACCGGCGGGGCCGAGGAGGGCCACCTGATGAACGGGGCCATCTTCGATCTGATGCAGGCGACCAGCACCCGCTACAACCACCAGCCCCACTTGACCCCCCGGCCCTTTGACGCCGCGCGGGACGGGCTGGTGGTGGCCGAGGGGGGAGGCGTCTTGATCCTGGAGGAGTGGGACCACGCCCGGGCCCGGGGGGCCCGCATCTACGCCGAGGTGGTGGGCTTTGGCAACACCACCAGCGGCACCCACCTCACCAACTCCGACGCCGGCGGCATCGCGGCCTGCATGCTGGCGGCCCTGGCCGACGCGGGGCTCACCCCCGGCGACGTGGGCTACGTCTCGGCCCACGCCACGGCCACCCAGGTGGGCGACCAGGCCGAGGCCGAGGCCACCTCCCGGGTGTTCGGCGAAAAGACCCCGGTGAGCGGCCAGAAGGGGCACATGGGCCACACCCTGGGGGCCTCCGGGGCCTTGGAGTCCATCGCGGTCATCCTCATGGGCCGGGCCGGCCGCCTGGCCCCCACCCGGAACCTGGATAACCCCGACCCGGCCCTGCCGCCCCTGGATCACCTCGTGGGCGCCTGCCGGGCCACGGGCACGGACACCGTGATGAACAACAACTTCGCCTTTGGCGGGGTGAACACCTCCTTGATCTTCCGGCTTGTCTAAGGTCTTTTGAAGGTGATGTTTCCTAAAACTAGTTGATAATATAAAGTTTTTTTGGGGAGGGGGGTGTGGGGGGGAACCCCTTTTTGTTCACAAAAAGGGGTTCCCCCCCACATTCTTCCTCTCCCAAACTCCTATTTCCGCTTGCCCGGTCCCTTGGCCTGACCGTTTTGGCCGTCCACCAGGGCGATGAGACCAGCCATGGCCCGATTCATGTCGGCGGATTGCACGTCCAGCTCCCGGGCCAGCCCGGCGGTCTGGCCGGCCGCCCCGGCCAGGCTGTCGGTGCTCTTTTCCAGGGCCAGGGCAGCCTGGTTTATCTGGGAGAGGCCCTGGCTCTGCTCGGCCGAGGCCCGGGCGATCAGGGCCACCAACTCCGCGGCCTGGCCCGCGTTGCCCGACAAGCTGGTGAAGGCCTCGCCGGTTTTGGTGACCATGCTCGAATTTTCCTGAATCTTCCGCAGATTGTCCTCGATCAAGGCATTGGTGTTCTTGGCGGCCTCGGCGCTGCGCAAGGCCAGGGCCCGCACCTCGTCGGCCACCACGGCGAAGCCGGAGCCGGCTTCCCCGGCCCGGGCCGCCTCCACGGCCGCGTTCAAGGCCAGGAGGTTGGTCTGGAAGGCTATCTCGTCTATACTCTTTATGATTTTGGCCATTTCCCCGCTGGCTCTGGTGATCTCTGCCATGGATTGCTGGAGTTCGTGCAGGCTCTGGCCGGCCGCCCCCGCCGCCCGGGTGGCCTGGCTCATCACCTGGTCCGCCTCTTGGGCGTTTTGGGCGCTGCTCTCGGTCATGGCCTCCATTTCCTGCAAGCTGGCCACGGACTGTTCCAGGGACGCCGCGGAATTCCCGGTGTCTTCGGCCATCCGGCGGCTGGCCTCGGCCACCCGGCCGGCGGTCTGGCCCAGGGCCCGGCCGGTGGCGGCCAAGAGGCCCAGGGCCTCATGCACCCCACCGGCCAGGCTGGAAGCGGCCCACAGGCTGGCCAGAGCGGCCAGGACCAGAATGATCCCGGCCAGGAGCAGGATGGAGTAAAGGGCCTCCCGGCCCAAATCCTGGACCCGCTGGGCCGCGGCGATCAGGTCGGCCGTGGGAGCCGCGGCCACGATCACCCAGTCCCAGGGGGCGAAGTAGCGGAAACGGGCCTCCACCTCCCCGGTCTCGGCCCGAAAGGCCAGGCTCCCTTCCTTCCCCGCGGGGAGCGCCACCGCCCGGGCCGCGAGGTCGGCCAGGGCCTCCCCGGCGGGCAGCAGGGGCCGGCTGGCTTGGGGGGCGAAGGACACCTCCCCCTTGCGGTTCAGCAGGAACACCGCCCCGTCCTTGCCCACCCGGGCGGCCGAGATCTGCTTCTGGGCGGCCGCCTGCACCTGGGCTTCCTGCACGCCCACGTAGAGCACCCCCACCACCTGGCGGGCGGCGTCCAGGATGGGCCGGTAGGCGGTGATGTACCAGGCGTTAACCACAAAGGCCCGGCCCCGGAAGGTCTGGCCGGCCAGCACCGCGGCCACCACCGGGTTGGGTTTGCCGCCCGGGTTCACGGCCGGGATGTAGGTGCCGATGGCCCGGGTGTGGTCCAGCTTCTCCACGTTGGTGGCCACCCGGAGCATATCGCCCGCCTGGTTCATGCGCTGGAACACGGTGCAGGTCTGCCCGGTGAGCTTCCTCACCTGGTCCACCAGGGGCGTGGGGGTGGCCAGCTCCCGGTTCCGGCCCAACCAGGTTTCCCCCACCAGCATCCGGGGCAGCGCCAAGTCCACGCTTTGTTTGGTGAACTGATTGATGGCCGACCAGGTGACCGTTTCGGTCTGGGAAAAACTCACCGGGCCCAGCTCGTCCTGCACCCGCTGCGCCACCTCCAGGGTGCTGTTCACCATCTCCTGGGCCAGCTCGTTCTGGGCCTGGGCCATGCCGTAGACCCCTTCCAGGCTGCTGGCCATGGCCGCGTCGGCCAGGCTCCGGCATTCCTCGGCCGCGGCCTCGGCCATGCCTTGGTTGAAATAGACCTCCAGGAGCAGGAAGGCGCCCATGGGCAGGGCGGCCAGGAGAAGTCCGAAGATGAGCAACTTAACGCGCATGCTGAGTTGGGCGGCCATGAGAAACAGACTCCCGGACAGGTGTTTGCAGGGCAGGCAAACAGGCGAGCGGCGTCACTTTGCCAAGCACGGGGACGGGAGGCTCGCCCGCCCGCCCAGGCGCTCTCCCCTGGCGCCATAAACCGGATTGCCTGCGGTTTTTGGGTGAATATTGGCCCCTACGGGGCAATTGTGTGAAAAACACAGTAAGGATAAATCGTATTTTGTCGTCGGTAACACACCGAAAGTACGCAAGGTTATTCGCGGCTTAACCTCCCCGGGAAGGTCGGGCCAGTGCCTACTTTTCTACTGTCATTTAGAGGTAAACTGGTAATAAAATCCTAATTTATCTAAATTTAAAATATTTTAAACGCTTGGTAAAGCTGGCCTTATTCCAGAAGTTTCAGCAATGGTTCCCAATTATAGACAGCCCGATGATTATCGCCTAAAGTACCGGATGGTAGCACAAGCGATAAAATTTTTTTAGCGCATATTGCAAGGTCTGGGGCCGAATAAGGCGCCAGGGAGGAGAGTGAACAAAGCCGTGGCCTGGCCAAGTTTGGGGGCAATAGGCTCACTTGGCCGGAGGCGGCGCCCTGCCGGGCGGGCGGGCCTGGAGGGGAAGTTCCGCTCCCCGGGGAGGGGAGCGGCGGGGAATCAGCGCCAGTCGGCCAGGAGCTTCTGGAGCCGGGTCACCGCGCCCTGGGCCTCGTTGATCCGGTCCCGGCCGGCCGGGGCCACCTGGTCCGCCAGGCCGGTCAGGCATTCCTCCAGGCGGGCCAGGGGTTGGCGGAATTCCTTCTCCAGGAGCTGGGCGAAACGGGCCTCGGACTCGGCCATCTCCTGGGCCAGGCGGCGGTTTTGCAGGGTCAACAGCCGCCGGTCGGCGGCCCGCCGGGTGACGAGCCGCAGTTCGTCCGGGGTGAAAGGCTTGGCCAGAAAGTCGAACGCCCCGTGGCGCATGGCCTCCAGGGCGCTGGTTACGGTGGCGTAGGCCGTGACCACGACCTTTACGGCGTCCGGGGCCACGGCCTGTAGCTCGTCCAAGACGGCCATGCCCGCCAGCTTGGGCATCTTGAGATCCAGGAAGACCAGATCGGGATTTTCGCGGCGCGCCGCCTCCAGGCCGGCTTCGCCATCCGGGGCGGTGACGACCCGGTAGCCCTCGCGGTGCAGGATTAGCTGGCAGGCGTCCCGGATGGACTCCTCATCGTCCACGATGAGGGCCACCCCTTCTTCGTGTAGGTCGGCGGGCGGCACGGAATCTGGCATGGTTGCTCCCCTGTTCTGCCGGCGCGGTTTGGGAGCCCCTCCAGCGGGGCGGGCCGCACCGCACGGCCTAAGCCTAAAGCCCATTCTGCCGTTGCCCGCGCCTCCAGGTCAAGTCCAGGGGGGGAGGGGTCAGGCGCGGGACAGGCCTTCCACTTCCATTTCCAGATGGTACTTCTTGATTTTGAGCCGGAGGGTCTTGCGGTCGATGCCCAGCTCCTGGGCCGCGCGGCCCTTGTGCCCGCCCAGCCGCCGGAGCGCCCCCAGGATGTGGCGGCGCTCCACCTGGGCCAGGGTGAGGGCCTCGTCGTCGGGTTGGGCCGGGGTCAGGGCGCCCAGGTTCTGGATGTCCTCCGCGTCGATGTAGGGGCCGGTGGCCAACACCACCAGGCGCTGCACCATGTTGGCCAGCTCGCGGACATTGCCCGGCCAGTGGTGCTGGCGGAGCCTGTCCAGGGCCTGGGTGGTGAAGCCCCGCACCTTGAGCCCGGTGGGGTAGCGGAAGCGCTCCAGGAAATGCTCGGCCAGCAAGGGTACGTCCTCCACCCGTTCCCGCAGGGGGGGCAGGTGGATGTGCACCACGTTCAGGCGGTAGAAAAGGTCCTGGCGGAAGGCGCCCCGGGCCACCGCCTGGGAGAGGTCCTGGTTGGTGGCTGCGATGAGCCGGGTGTCCACCCGGATGATGCGGTTGCCGCCCACCTGGCAGATGGCCCGGTCCTCCACGGCCTTCAGGAGCTTGGCCTGGATCTCCAGGGAGATGTTGCCCACCTCGTCGAAGAACAAGGAGCCGTTCTTGGCCAGCTCGAACTTGCCGATGCGGTTGACTCCGGCCCCGGTGAAGGAGCCCTTCACGTGGCCGAACAACTCGGACTCGAACAGGGTGGGCACCAGGGTGCTGCAATCCACCGAGACAAAGGGGTGCTGGCGCCGGGCGGACATGTCGTGGAGCTGACGGGCCAACAGCCCCTTGCCCGTGCCGCTTTCCCCGGTAAGGAGCACCGTGGTGTCGGTGGGCGCCACCCGGCGGGACAGCTCCATCACCTGGTTCATGGCCGTGGACTGGTGGATTAGCCGGCTGGGGGAGCGCCGCCGGAGTTCCTCCTTGAGGTAGGCGTTCTCCAGCATGAGTTCCCTTTTTTCGCAGGCGCGGTGCACCACCTCCCGGAGTTGCACCGGGGTGAAGGGTTTGGCCAGGAAATCAAAGGCCCCTGCCTTCATGGCCTCCACCGCGGTCTCGATGGAGCCGTGGCCGCTGATGACGATGACCACCGCCAGGGAGTCCTCGCGCACGATGTGGTGCAGGATGGACATGCCGTCGATGTCGGGCATGCGGAGATCCAGGAGCACCACGTCGTAGGAGAAGCGGTCCAGGGCGGCCAGACCTTCGGAACCGGTGGCGGCCACCTCGGTTTCGTAGCCCTGGCGCACCAAGACCTCCCGGCAGGCGTCCTGCATGGCGAAGTCGTCGTCAATTATAAGAATTCTGGAGGTTTGTGATTGCACAAGCAGCCTCGGCCGAGATTGTTCCATTTTTTACATGCCAAGTCCATCCCTGTCAACCTCGCCGAGGGCCGGGGCGGCGGCCGGAGACCGGGGGAAGGCGTCATTTGTGGGGAGAGGACAGGGCGGAGGGGTTATTGGGGGGAGGGTTGGGTGGAGGGGATTTTTATCTGGCGGGCCGATGCTTGCCGCCGTCCGCGCGGCAAACCGCCCCCTGGCGTTGACTTCAAGCGTTTTTCAGCATACTTTTGGGCATCCGTCTCCTCATGGGCTGGAGGCGTCCCCTCGACGCGGATGATGATCATGCATATTGAAAACCTGGCGCTGCAGACCGACTTCTATCAGATCACCATGGCCGCGGCCTATCACCGCTTCGGCATGAACGGTGAGGCCACCTTCAGCCTGTTTACCCACGACCTGCCCCAGCATCGCGGTTTTTTGGTGGCCGCCGGCCTGGAAGGGGTGCTGGAGGTCCTGGAGAACTACCGCTACACCGACGAGGACCTGGCCTACCTGCGCTCCCTGGGACGCTTCCGGGACGACTTCCTGGATTTCCTGGCCGGGCTCCGGTTCAGCGGCGAGGTCTGGGCCGTGCCCGAGGGGACGCCCTGCTTTGGGCGGGAACCCATCCTGGAGATCACCGCGCCCCTGATCGAGGCCCAGTTGGTGGAGACCATCGTCATCAACATCATCAACCTCCACTCCACCCTGGCCTCCAAGGCCGCCCGCTGCAAGCTGGCCGCCGGCGAGCGCACCTGCGTGGATTTCAGCCTCCGGCGCACCCAGGGCCTGGACGCCGGTTTCGCGGCGGCCCGCTCCTCGGCCCTGGTGGGCTTTGCCGGCACCAGCAACGTGGCCGCGGCCCGCATCCTGGGCCTCACCCCGGTGGGCACCATGGCCCACGCCTTTGTGGAGGCCTTTGGCGACGAGGTCAAGGCCTTCAAGGCCTTTGCCGCCACCTTCCCCAAGCACACCGTGCTGTTGGTGGACACCTACGACAGCACCGAGGGCCTGCACCGGGCGGTGGAGGTGGCCGGCGAGCTGGCCGGCCAGGGCCACAAGCTGGTGGGGGTGCGGCTGGACTCCGGCGAGTTGGTGGGCATGAGCCGCCGGGCCCGGGAGATCATGGACGAGGCCGGGCTCACCGACGCCATGGTGGTGGTCTCGGGCAGCCTGGACGAGTTCCGCATCGCCGAGCTGGTCTCGGCCGGGGCCCAGGTGGATGTTTTCGGCATCGGCACCAAGATGGGCAGCTCCGCCGACGCGCCGTATCTGGACTTTGCCTACAAGCTGGTGAGTTATGAAGGCCGGCCCACCCTGAAGCTCTCCACGGGCAAGGAGACCTGGGCCGGGGCCAAGCAGCTTTTCCGCGGCCTGGACGCCCGGGGCCGCATCGCCCGGGACCTCATGGGGCTCCGGGGCGAGACCCTGCCCGGCCGGCCGCTGTTGGGGCCGGTGATGCAAGACGGCCGCCGTCTGGGCGCTCCCCAGGATTGGCGGGCGGCCCACGCGCACTACCTGAACGAGGTCCGGGCCCTGCCCGAGCCTTGCCTCTATTTCCAGGATCCCAAGCCGGTGACCATGCAGGTGAGCCCGGCCCTGCGGGAGACCCAGGAAAAAGCCCGCCAGGCGGCCCTGGCCGGGGGCTACACCGCCCACTGAGCCGGCCCGCCCTCTCCGGCGCCCCTTCCCCTTTGGCGCCCGCGGCCGCCGCCCGGGACCGATGTCCCTTTGGCGGCAGGACGCGGTGTGCTAACCTGAAAAAAAAGCCACTCCGCGCGAGCGGCCGGCACCGCGGCGGAGTGCGGCGGGGAGGGGCGGCGTCTCGCCTCCGCTGGCCCCCTTGCCCGCGCCCGGGCAACCCAGACGCTTAACCAGAAGACCTCGATCTACGCTAGAGGGTTTCCGCTCCCCCCGGGGGGCGACACCGCGGGCCGGCGAGGCGATCCCTGGCCCGCCCCCCCCGGGGCCGCTACGGCCAGGAGCCAGGCGGAGAAACCGCTGCTACAGGCTCCTGGCGGGCCAGGGACGGCCCGCCGAAGTCGCGGATATCGCATATAATCCGCGACTTCGAGAGCTCACCCAAATCTGCTTTGGGCGAGTTCCCAGGGGAGAAAGCCACGGATGGCTTTCTCCGACACACCCCTAGGAGGCTTTGCTATGAGCATAATTACCTTGTCCGGTGAGATGGGTTCCCAACGGGATGAGCTGGCCCTGGCCTTGTGCCAGCGCCAGCGCGGCTTGCAGTGCGTGGACCGGCAGACTCTCATGGAGGCCGTGGAGGGTCTGGTGGATCTCAGCCGGGACGAGCTGCAGATCCTGGCCGAGCAGGGACCGGCCATGTTGGACATGGGGGTGCGGCGGCGGCGGGTGTTCGCAGCTTTCCTGGAGTCCGTGGTCCTGCAGTTCGCCCAGCGCGACAACGTGGTCCTGGTGGGCCGGGGGGCCAACCTCCTCTTGCGCCTGGTGCCGGGGGTCCTCAGGGTGCGCACCGTGGCCCCCCTGGAGATCCGGGCCCAGCGCCTGTCCCGCACCGAAAACCTGGACCTGGACCGGGCCCGGCAACTGGCCACCCTGGTGGACCAGCAGCGGCGGGCCTATTTGGCCCACGTCTTCGGGGCGGACTGGTCCTCGCCCCTGAACTACGATTTGGTGCTGAACATGGGCCGCCTGTCCCTGGAGCAGGCCGCCACCACCGTGCTGGACCTGGCCGCCCACGCCGAGTACCAGCCCACCGAGGAGACCCGGGACATCCTGTGCGACATGGTGTTGTCCTCCCGGGTGCGGCGGATTTTGGTGGCCGAGGTGGACGTGCACGCCCTGGAGGTGGAGGCCGCCAAGGGGCGGGTGCGGCTCCGGGGCTATCTGGGCAGCCAGGAAGACCGGGAGCTGGCCGACAGGACGGCCCGGGCGGTGGAGGGAGTGGACGAGCTGCGCTCCGAGCTGGAGGTTTCCCCCAGCCTCATGAAGTACCTGCCCTGAAGCAAATCCCGGCGGGCGCCCGGGGCTCTGGTCCCGGGCGCCCGCCTTCCTTACCGGGGCGGGGCCCTGCCCCCGCCAGCTCACTCCAAGGGTACGTAGCCCTCTTCCAGGGCGATCCTCCGCCCCAGGGGCCCCTGCAGAAAATCGATGAAATCCTTGAGCACCCCCCGGGCCGGGCCGGCGGTGAGGATGTACAGGCTGCGGGACAGGGGATAGGTGTGGTTCTGCACCGTGGCCAGGCTGGCCGCCACCCCGTTCACGGTCAAGGCCTTGACCTTGG
Organism: Deltaproteobacteria bacterium; assembly: GCA_020444165.1. The sequence continues at coordinate 25,020 of JAHLLK010000010.1, forward strand.
GGTTCAGGTAGGCGATGGACAGATAGCCCAAGGCCAGGGGGTTGCCGCTCACCGCCTGGGACATGGTGCCGTTGCTGGCCATCAACAGGGCGTCGGGCCGCATGCGCTCCTTGCCCAGCACGATGCCCCGGAAGATCTCGAAGGTGCCGGAGTTGGAGTCCCGGGAGATCACGGTGATGGGCTGGTCCCGGCCGCCCACGTCCTGCCAGTTGCGGGTGCGCCCGGCGAAGATGTCCCGGAGCTGTTCCAGGGTCAGGCCGTTCACCGGGTTGGCCGGGTCCACCACCGGCACCACCGCGCCCCGGGCCACCAGGTGCTTTACCGGGGTGACCCCTTTCTGCTGGGCCAGCTTCTCCTCGGTGGGCTTGATCTCCCGGGAGCAGGCGGCCAGATCGGCGGTGCAGTCGATGATGGAGCGGGCGCCGTCGCCGCTGCCCCGGCCGGCCACCGAGATGCGCACCTCGGGGTGCAGATGCTGGTACTGCTCGGCCGCCCGTTGCAACAGGGGCAGGAGCGAAGTGGAGCCGGTGATGCTGAGCGAGGCCGGCCCGGCCCAGCCGGGCAGGGCGGCCCCGAGCCCCCAGAGGAGCGCCAGGGCGGCCCCCCATCCGGCGGCCTTGCGCCGGAAGCCCGGGCCGCCGGAACGTTTTGCCGCCGGCACGCCCCCGCGCGCGTGGCGGGCGTCAATTGGACCAAAAAACATTGCGATCTACCTAGCTGCCGTAATCATTTAATAAATTGTGGATTTTTCTCCGGCCGCCGCGCCCCGCCCCCGCCTTAGGGGTTGACCGTCCGAGCGGAGAAAGATATCAATGCATCCGAAGTTACATTATCGCGGCAAGACCGTGAAAATCTAGCGGCGGGTCGAAAAACACCCCGCCAGGCGGGTCGGCGAAAATCCGCCGCCGGGCCCGGCCCGGCCAGGACGAGCCGAGGGGGACCACGGGCAAGACCGCGTTTTTGCCCCTTATCCCTGGAAAAGGCCCCCGCGGCCTTTTCCCCAAACCTGATTCGTGACCAACTGACCTGGGGCCATTTTCCATGGAGCTGGACAAGGTCTTTTTTTACGCCATCGGCGGCCTGGGCATGTTCCTCTACGGCATGAAGCTCATGTCCACCGGCCTGCAAAAGGTGGCGGGTGATCGCCTGCGCAACTTCCTGGAGGTGGTTTCCTCCAACCGGGTGGTGGGGGCCCTGGTGGGCATGTCGGTCACCGCCCTGGTGCAATCCTCCTCCCTGACCACCGTGACCCTGGTGGGCTTTGTCAACGCCGGGCTCATGAACCTCACCCAGGCGGTGGGGGTGATCCTGGGCGCCAACGTGGGCACCACGGTCACCGCCCAGATCATCGCCTTCAAGGTAACCAACATGGCCTTGGTGGCCATTTTCCTGGGCATGGTGGCCAAACTCTTCGCCCCCCGGCGCAAATGGACCTGGTGGGGCGAGGTGGTGCTGGGATTCGGCCTGTTGTTCTACGGGATGACCACCATGTCGAGCGGCTTTGCCCCGCTCCGCACCCATCCTGAGTTTATCAAATTCTTCACCGCCTTCGACGCCTCCAACCTGGGCGGCGTGATTTTGTGCGTGGCCACGGGCACCGTACTGACCATGATCCTGCAGTCCAGCTCAGCCACCGTGGGCATCACCATCGCCATGGCCAGCCAGGGCCTGTTGAACCTGCCGGGCTCGGTGGCCCTGATCCTGGGCGACAACATCGGCACCACCATCACCGCGGAACTGGCCTCCATCGGCGGCAACCTCACGGCCCGGCGGGCCGCCCGGGCCCACACCATGTTCAACGTGCTGGGGGTGTGTTACATCGTAGTCCTCTTCGACCCCTTTCTGCACCTCATCTCCTGGGTCACCGGGCTGTTGGGCGTGGGCCCGGCGGAGACGCTGGTGGGGGGCGAGAAACCCAACATCGCCCGTTACATCGCCAACGCGCACACCGTGTTCAACGTCATCAACGCCGTGGTGTTCCTCTTTGCCCTGCCGCTGTTGACCAAGGCGGCCGTCCGCTTCACCCTGGGCAAGGAGAAGGAGCGGGGGCTGGAAAACCTGGGCGCCCCCCAGTTCCTGGACTACAAGTTCGTGGACAACCCCAGCGTGGCCCTGGCCCAGGCCGTGGACGAGGTGGTGCACATGGGCGAGATCGTCCAGGCCATGTACCAGGAAGTCACCGAGGTGATGTTCAGCCGCAAGCGCGAGGCGCTGTCCCGCTGGAAACAAAGCGAGGACGCCCTGGACCGCCTGCAAAAGGAGATCACCGAGTTCCTGGTGCAGGTGAGCCAGGGGGCCATCAGCGACCAGGAGAGCCACGAGCTGGCCGCCCTGATGCGCATGGCCAACAACGTGGAGCGGGTGGGCGACTCGGTGGAGAACCTGGCCGAGGCCCTGGAGGAGATGCTGGAGACGGGCACCTGGCCCACCGAGGCCGGCGTGGGGGATTACCGCCAGATACGCGACCAGGTGTCCCATTTCCTGGAGCTTACCGTGCGGGGCATCCGCGAGCGGGACAAGGGAATCGCCCCCATGGCCAAACAGATGGAAGATTCCATCGACGACATGCGGGAAACCATGCGGGATAACCACGTCCAGCGGCTGGGGGCCGGGATCTGCGCCGTGGACGCGGGGCTCCTCTTTGTGGACTTGCTCAACAACTTCGAGAAGATCGGCGACTACTGCTACAATATCGCCCGGGCGTTGCGCGGGCCCAAGCGCTAGGCTGTGGTCCCGCGCCGCCCAGAGGCCGGGCCGGGGGAAACGGCCCTGGGTTCCGCGACCGCCGCCCGGAGCGCCGGGGAGCGCCCGGGGCGGCGCTGGGTCATCCCGCCGGCCGGGGTGCTCCTCACCATCACCTCCGGCCACCTGGTCCACGACGTCTACTCCAGCTTCCTGGCGCTCCTGCTGCCACTGCTCATCACCAAGTTCTCCCTGTCCATGCTCCTGGCCGGGGGCCTGACCCTGTTCTTCCGCCTGCCCTTCTTCCTCACCCCCCTGTTGGGGGTGTGGGCCGAGGGCCGGGATCTGTCCCTGGCCTTTGCCCTCACCCCGGCGGGCATCGCCCTGTCCATGTGCCTGTTGGGCCTGCCGCCCTCCTACCTGGGCTTGGGGCTCCTCCTTTTGGCCGGCGGGGTGGCGGCCTGCCTCTGCCATCTGGCCGGGCCGGTGATCGTGGCCAACCTGTCCGGCAGCCGCCTGGGGCGGGGCATGGCCTGGTGGATGACCGCCGGGGAAGTGGCCCGCACCCTGGGGCCCCTGGCCGCGGTGGCGGCCCTGGAGGGCTTCGGCCTGCCGGGGCTGTGGCCCCTGGCCCTGCCCGGGGTGCTGGTCACCGTGGCCCTGATTTGGCTGAGCCCCTCCTTCCGGGCGGTGCGCCCCCCCGGGGAGCGCCCGGCCGCGGCCGGCGGCTGGCGGGAACTCCTGCCCCTGGCGTGGCCGGTGTTCCTGTTGGTTTGGGCCCGGACGCTGGTGGTGAGCACCCTGGTGAACTACCTGCCCACCTATCTGGTGGGCCGGGGCGAGCCCTTGTGGTTCGGCGGGGTGGCCCTGACCCTCCTGGAAGGGGCCGGGGTGCTGGGAACCCTGGGCGGGGGCCAGCTCAGCGACCGCTGGGGCCGGCGGCCGGTCTTGGCCTTCTCCCTGGTGGTTCCCCCGGCCCTGGTGCTGGCCCTGGTCCATCTGCCGGCCGCTTGGGCGCCGGCGGTGCTGATCCTGTTGGGCCTGGCCGCCTTCTCCACCGCCCCGGTGACCATGGCCGTGGTGCAGGAAAGCCTGCCCTCGCGGCGCTCGGCGGCCAACGGCCTGTACATGGGGGTGAGCTTCAGCCTTACCGCCCTGGTGCTGTTGGCCGTGGGCTGGGCCGTGGACCACTGGGGCTTCGACGCCACCCTCACCGTGGGCGCCGTGGTCTCCTGGACCGGCTTGGCCGCCCTGCCGCTGATCCCCCGCCGGCCCGCCGCGGCGTAGGAAGTTTTTCGGAGGGAGAGGAAGATGTGGGGGGAACCCCCTTTTTTTGAAAAAAAAGGGGGTTCCCCCCCCACCCCCCACCCCCAAAAAAACTTGGTGATTTAAAGCGGATTGTGCCCTGGTCAGCTGTCTGCCGTAAATCCCCCCGGCAGAGGCTGATCGGCCCAAAACAACTGTGGCCTGCTTACTCCGCCAGGCTTCTGAAGGGGCTTGCCGCTGGCCGGGACGGCTCGCCCCGCTTACGAAAGCGGCCCAAGGGGTTTGGTGCCTCGCTGGTGCCGCGGCCAGCAAGGAAACCCCGCCGAGCCTGCCCCGACTCCCAACCCATTGAAGTTTTTTGGGGGATGGGGGGTGTGGGGGGAAGGGCCCTTTTTTTCAAAAAAGGGCCCTTCCCCCCACATCTTCCCCATTCTCCGACATACTCCTACTGAAAATCATAATTGAAGATCACGTCGATGCCGGAATCCCGGGTGGAGCCCACCTGGCTTTCCAGGGAGATGTAGGGCCCCAGGCGGTACTCCAGGCCCACGCTCTGGCCGGGGTCGCGGCCCACGGACTGGCGGTAGCGCAGGTAGAGGTCCGGGCCCAGGTACTTGCCGGCCTCCAGGGAGGAGCCGGAGGTGGGATTGTCGTGCACGGTCACCACGTCCGGGGCCAGGTCCGGCCCGAAGATGCGCTCCATCTCCTCCCGGCCCTCCTGGCCCAGGAGCGCCAGGGCTTGCAGGGACAGCTCGCTGGACTGGCCCTGGTTCAGGGAGGCCACCGGCTGGCCGAAGATGATGGTGGACAGGATGTCGGCCTGGGACATGGGCGGCTCGCTGGCCAGCTGCACCTGGGGCTTCCTGGCCGTGCCGGAGATGTTGACCAGCACCTTGGTCCCGCCCTGGTTCAGCACCGCCTGGGCCGACAAGAGGGGATTGGGCCCGGGCTGGCCCGCAAAGTCGGCAAAACCCTGCTGGGCCACGAAACGCCGTCCCCGGACGATCACCACCCCCCGGCTGAGGATCACCTTGTCGTAGTACAACAGGGGCTGGTCCGGCTCCTTGACCGCGTGCACCCCGCCGGTCAACAGGAGCCAGCCGTCGTGGCCCTCCACCCGGAGCCCTTTTTGCAGGTCCAGATGCACGTCCACCGCGGCCGCCTGCAAGAAGCGCGGCAGCTCGGCCGCCGGGGCCTGGCCGCCCCACGGCGGCGGCTCCTCGCCGGGTTTCATGATGATCACGTCCGCGTGGCCCGGAGTGGCGGAAAAATCCACCTGGATGAACACCGAGAGCGGCACGATGGCGCCGGTCAGCCGGGGCTCGGCCGGGCTCCCCGCCAATTTGAAGTCCGCGTCCGTGGTCACCTGGCCCAGGGTGCCCAGGGACACCACCACCTGCCGGGCGGTCACGGTCAGGTCCAGGCGCCCCTGATCCCGCCACGGCAGGTCCAGGACCCCTGCGACGGTGACCAGGCCGCCGCTCTTGGCGGTGAGCTTCTCCACGGTGATGCGGCCGTTGTGCACCTTGATCTGGGCGTCGATGGGCCCCACGGCCTGGTTGTTGGCCAGGATGGTCAGGGCGCCGCCCTCCAGGGTCAGCCCGCCCTCCAGGTTGGGCCGCTCCAGGGTGCCGTCCCAGGTGAAATCGCCGGTTACCACGCCCCGCACCCCGCCCACCCCGGGGAACAGGGGCTCCAGGTAGCTCACGGGCAGCCGCGAGGCCCAGGCTCGGCCGCTGAAACCCTGGGCCGTGGGCTCCCACACCGGGGGCCGCAGGCTGATGGTGAGGCCCAGCTCGCTCTTGGCCTGCAACACCGGCTGGCCCGCCACCAGGATCGCGCCCTCCAGGCGGAGCAGCTCGGCGGCGAAGTCGCCTGCGAAGTCCACCTCGCCGTGGCCCAGGGGGCCCAGATCCAGACGGGTCACCCGGCCCTGGGCCTTGATCAGCGGCGCGTCCAGGGTCCCCGACAAATGGGCCTGCAAATCCAGGCGGCCGCCCCGCCGGGGCAGGGGGAAATAGGCCAGCAGCAGGTTCAGGTCCAGGTCGTGGCCTTGTACCTCGGCCGTCACCTGGCCGGTGGGGCTGAAGTTCAGGTCCGCCGCCACCCGCTGCTCCTTCTGGGTCAGCACCAGGCCGCTCACCACGATCTTGTCCCGGCCCAGGATCAGGCCGGCCCGGCCGCTCTGGCGCCAGGTGGCCAGGCCGGCCGGGGTGAGGAACAAGCCGCTCACCTGGCCCTCCAGGGGCAGGGCCAGGGGGCCCGGGCTGGTGAAGGTGAGGCCGCCGCCCAGATCCGGGCCGTGGGCCGCGAGCTTCAGGGTGCGCCCCGTGTCCCGGCTGATGACCTCCGCCTCCAGGGTGTCGAAGAACACCTCGCCGGAGTGCCAGGCCGTGGACTCCAGGCGCACCCGGCCCCGGGGGTGGGGCCAGATGGGGCTCAGATTGGCCTCCAGCCGCATGGACTGCATGTCCGCGAAGCGGGTGATCACCTGGCTGCCCTGGGCCTTGCCGGCCAGGGACAGGCGGTCCCAGGGCCCCCAAAGCCGTCCCTCGGCGGTGAGCCCGCCGGAGAACACCGAGGGCGGCAGCAGGTTCAGCTTTTCCAGGGCGTCCAACAGGCGGCGCGCGTCGGGCAGGTCCAGGTTGTAGGCGAGGTCCACCTGCCGGGGGTCCAGGCTGCCCGTGGCGGTCAGATGGGCCAACTCGGAGACCACCTCCAGGTTGGTGAGCCGCCAGGCCCAGTCCTGGAGTTCGCCCTGGGCGGTCAGGGTGTCCAGGGAGATGCCCGGGGCCAGGAGCGAGGGCCCCAGGTTCAGGGTCACCCGGGCGGGGCCCTGGCCCTGGGCCGGGGTCAGTTCCCCCTGGCCGCTCAACTTGGCCTGGCCCAGCACGGCGGGCAGCCAGGCGGCCAACAAGGGCGGGGCCGAGAGGTCCTGGAACTTGACCTGCGCCGCCAAGGGCCGGGGAGCCGCCCAATCGGCCACTTCCAAGGCCCCAGAGCCCTCCAGGGAGCCCCAGGGCCCCCGGCCGGCCAGGTTGCCCACGGTGACCACCCCTTCGGCCAGGGCGGCCTCACAGGTCACTCCGCCGGCCTCCAGGCCCGGGGTGGCCAGGCTGGCCAGCTCGGCCGAAAGCTGGGCCGTGGCCGCGGGCGAGGTGGGCAGGCCTTGGCCGGTCAGGTCCAAGCGGCCGGTGAGCCGGAAGCTCCGGGGGGAGAGGCCCCAGGCGGCCAGGTCCAGGCCGCGGAAGGAAGCCTTCACGTGGTAGGCCCCCGGCTCCGGGCCCAGGCGGGTTTGCAGGTCCAGCTCGCCGCCGGCCCGCCGGAGCTGGGCTTGCAGGTCCAGGTCGTCCAGGGGCCCGGTGAGGGAAGCCACCAGTTCCAAGGGCGCGCCGGCGGGCAGCTGCCGGGCCACGCCCCAGGGCAAGCGGTGGGGCTCCAGTCCCTGGCCCTGCACCTCCAGGGACAAGCGCGAGGGGTCCCGCTGCAAATCCCAGCGCAGTTTACCCGTGAGTTTTTGTCCCGCCACGGCCAGGTCGGCCTGGTGCACGGTCAGGCGCTCGTTCAGGTAGCTGACAGCGCCCCTCACCTCCACCGGCTGGGACCAGTCCGTGAGCCAGGCCTTGCCACCCTTCATCTCTGCGTGCAGGTTGGGGCCGCCGGTGACGGTGAGGCTGAAACGTCCGGTGATGGCCAGGTCCTGGCCGCGCAAGACCGGCCCCAACTCGCCGCCGCCCTCCAGGCTGCCGTCCTCGATCACCAGCTTTGGTATCAAAAGGGCCAGGGCCGGCGGGGCGCTCTGGTCGTCGGGGAAGTCGGGCAGGGGCAGGACCAGGTGGGGCGCCTCGGCCCGCACCGTGCGGAGGTTCAGCACCCCGCCGATGAGGGAGATCAGGTTGTAGTCCGCGGACACCCGGCGGGCCGCGAACCAGGTGCCCTGGGGGCTGGTGAGGCGGGGCTCCAGCAGGGTGAAGCCGGTGAGCAAATTGCCCTCCAGCCCGGCCACGGTCAGCTCCGAGCCCAGGGAGGTCCGCACCTCTGCCTGGGCCTGGGCCAACAGCCAAGCCCGCACGTCGGGGTTCTGGGCCAGCCACCAGGCCGCCACCGGGGTCAGCAGCAAGAGGGCCAACAGGAGGCTCAACAGGCCCGTGAGCAGTCTGGCGGCCCACACCCCCATCAGAAGGCCTGCCCCACGCTCAGATACACCTCATAATCGTCGTTCAAGGGCGAGTCCTCCGGGGGGTTCAACTGGTAACCAAAATCCAGGCGCAAGGGGCCCACCGGGGTGTTGTAGCGGAGCCCCACCCCGGCGGTGAAGCGGAGCGGCTCGCCGTCGATCTTGATGCTCTCAAAGGCGTTGCCCGCGTCCACGAACACCACCCCGCCCAAGGGGGAGTAGATGGGAAAACGCAACTCCAGGCTGCCCTCCACCATGGCCTCGCCGCCCAGGGGCTTGCCCTGGGAGTCCAGGGGACCCAGGCTCTGGTAGGGATAACCGCGCACGCTGTCCGCGCCGCCGGGGAAGAATCGCCGGATCAGGGGGATGCGGTCGGTGCCCGGCAGCTTGTAGGCCACGCCGGCCTTTATCCGGGAGGCCAGGTACACTTCCTTGCCCACGTAGGGCAGGGGCAGCACGTGGCGCAGGTCGGCCTCGGGCCGCACGAAATCCAGCTCCGAGCCCAGGACGTCCAGGGAGGTTTCCACCCTCAGGATGAACAGGGTCCCCTCGGTGGGGTTCAAGAGCGAGTTCCGGCCGTCGTACTTGAGGCCCACCGGGATGCTGGAAATGAAAAAGTCCTGCTTTTCAAAGGAGGGGTCCGGCACGTCGGTCTTCAGGTCGGTTATGTTGTCGGTTTCCACATTGTAGCCCGCGTACACCGACCATTTCTTGTCCAACTCCCGCACCAACACCGGAGTCGCAAAGAGCCGGCGGTCCAAATAGGCTTCCTCGTCCAGCTCCTCCAGGCCCCCCCGCACCACCAGGGCGGTCTTGCTGGTGAAGATGTCCGGCACGTGCAGGTCGGCCAACAGGCCCTGGTAGATGCTGCTGTACTTGCCCTCCAGGGTCAGGGTCTCGTTCCAACCCAGGAGGTTGCGGTTGACCTGCTGGAGCTTCACCCGGAACTGGTCCTCGTTGCCCCAGCCCAGGCCCAGCTGGATGCTCTGGGCCGGCCGTTCCACCACCTCCAGCACCACCGGCACCTCTTGGCCGGAGATCTCCCCATACTTGGTGTGCACGGCCACGGTGGAGAAAAAGCCGGTGTCCATGACCGCCAGCCGGGTGGCGTCCAGGTCATCCAGATTGAAGGGCTCACCCCGGTTGTAAGTGAGCTGGCGCAGGATATAGGTGTCGGACACCCGGGTGTTGCCGGTGACCCGGGTGCGGCCGAACAACAGCCGGGGGCCGGGGTCGATCTGAAAGCGGACGACTACCCGGTTCTCCTCCGGGTACACCAGCACCTGGCCCTGCACCTTGCCCTCGGGGTGGGCTTCGTTGCCCAGGGCGTTCTTCAGGCGGGACTTGCTGAGGTCATACTCCTCCAGACGGAAGCGCGTGCCCTTGGGCAGGCTGATCTGCTGCTTCAGGAGGTCCTGCCACGTTTCCCGCGCCCGTTGGTCCGGGTACAAAAGCTCCACCTTCTCCACCAGGGCGGGTGGACCCTCGTCGATGGTGAACTCCACGTCCACGGAATCGCCACCCAGGTGCTTCAGCTTGCTGGTAACCTTGCAGTTGTAAAAGCCGTTGTCGTGGTAAAGCCGCAGGATGCGCTGGGTGTCCCGGGCCAGGCGGAACTTGTCCACCCGGTTGTCCCGCTCCAACAGGCCGGCGGAATGGGTTTCCAACTGGCTCAGGATTTCTTTTTGCGGAATGGACTGGGCCCCCAAAAGGCGGACCTGGGACACCAGCCAGGAATCGGCCTCGGGGGTAGGCTCCGCGGGCAGGCCCTCGTACTGGGGATCGCCAGGGAAAAAGGGGCCGGCCCAGGCCGGGGGGGCCAGCCAGGACCACAGGAGCAAAGCCAACAGGGATGCCGCGCACCGGGCAAGGCGGGGCCTCTGCCGGCCCCGGGGGCGGGAGCAAATATAGGCTTGGGGATTAGTAATCTGTCATCCTCGTAAAATTCCCGCCGGGCCGGTCCCTGGCCAGACGCGGGGCTACGGAAATACCGGCCGCCGCTTACTTCGCGTAAAATGATAATGGATACGGCCGGACCCCACAACCTATTGCCGCGGAAGGCGGGCTTTCCTTGGGGGGTGGGGGCGGAAAAATCTGCGCACGGCGGGAGGGCGGCTGGCCGGCCCGTCCCGGGGAGGCGGAGCATGGACGGCGGCAAGGGGCAGGAAGCGGTGGTGGCGGCCATGGAGCGGCCGGAGTTTTATCCCCATCCGGTGGAGCGGGTGGTCCGGGTGGAAACCCACATCAGCCAGGTGTTCCTCACCGGGCCTTGGGCCTACAAGCTGAAGAAGCCGGTGGACTTCGGCTTTCTGGACTTCACCACCCTGGCGGCCCGCCGCCGCTTTTGCCTGGCCGAGCTGACCCTGAACCGCCGCCTGGCCCCGGAGATCTACCACCGGGTCCTGGCCATCCAAGCCGGGGAGGACGGACGCCTCCGCCTGGGGGCCGAGGTGGGCCCTGCGGAGCAAGACGGCGAGGAGGCGGAGGCGGTGGATTACTGCCTGGAGATGCGCCAGATGGCGGCGGAGCGCATGATGGACCAGCTCCTGGACCAGGGGCGGGTGACCCCGGCCATGGTGGAGGAGATCGCCCGGGTCCTGGCCGCCTTCCACGCCCGGGCGGACCACGGCCCGGAGGTGGCGCGCTGGGGCGCCCCGGAGGCCATCGAGGAGAACGTGGCCGAGAACTTCAGCCAGACCGCCCAGTTCCAGGAGGTGACCCTGGCCCCGCCCCGCTGGCAGGCCATCCGGGACTACAGCCTGGGCTTTTTGAAGGAGCGCCACGAGGTGTTTCTCCAGCGCCTGGGCCAGGGCCGGGTGCGGGACGGCCACGGCGACCTGCACAGCGCCAACATCAACCTGCCCGCCGAGGGCGGGGTGCACATCTTCGACTGCATCGAGTTCAACCAGCGCTTCCGCTGCCAGGACACGGCCAGCGACCTGGCCTTTTTGGCCATGGATCTGGATTTCCACCAGCGGCCCGACCTGGCGGGGCGGCTGGTGGAGACCTACCAAAAGGCCAGTGGGGACGAGACCCTGGCCGAGGTGCTGGATTTCTACAAATGCTACCGGGCCGTGGTGCGGGCCAAGGTGCACGGCTTCATGCTGGACGACCAGGGCCGCCCCGTGGCCCACCGCCGCACCGACGTGAGCAAGGCCCGGGCCTACTGGCGCCTGGCCGTGCGCTACGCCGGGGGGGAGCCGCCCTACTTCCTGGTGGTGGTGTTCGGCCAGATGGGCACCGGCAAGAGCCACCTCTCCCGGCGCCTGGCCCAGGCCACCGGCTGGTTCCGGGTAAGCTCCGACGAGATGCGCAAATCCCTGGCGGGCCTGCCCGCGGGGCGGGAAGGGCGGCGCTGGGAGGACTGGGGCCAGGGCTTCTACGGCCCGGAAGCCACCAGGCGGACCTACGACGCCCTGGCCGAGGCGGCCTCCACCCTGTTGGAGGAGGGCGAGTCGGTGATCGTGGACGCCTCCTTCGGCCGGGCGGCCGACCGCCAGCGTTTTTGGGAGCTGGCCCAGCGCCTGGGCGCGGTGCCGGTCTTCGTGGAGGTGACGGCCGCGCGCGCCGTGGTGGAGGAGCGTTTGGCCCGGCGGGAGGCCCAGGGCAACGGGGCCAGCGACGGCCGGCGGGAGCTGCTGGACGCCCAGGCGGCGGCCTGGGAGGACCCCGGCGACTGGTTGGAGCGCTGGGGGCTGGCCCTTGACGGCGGCCTGCCCAGCCAGGTCAAGCTGTGGCAATTACTGGATCATTTGACTGCCTTCGGCTGCGAGCCGATCGCCCCGGAAAGGGAGAAGGCCTGAGATGAGTCGGCTATGGCGGGAAGGTTTGGAGGAGAGACTGGCCGTGGCCCGGGGCGAGGCCCCGGCCGAGCTGGTGCTCACGGGGGCCCGGGTGGTCAACGTGTTCGACCACAGCCTGGAGGAAACCAGCGTGGCGGTGCACCAGGGCTGGGTGGTGGGCCTGGGGGATTACCAGGGCCGGGAGACCCACGACCTGGCCGGCGCCTACCTGGCCCCGGGGTTCATCGAGGGCCACATGCACGTGGAATCCACCATGCTCTGCCCGGCCGAGCTGGCCCGGGCCGTGGCCCCCCGGGGCACCGCGGTGATCCTGGCCGATCCCCACGAGATCGCCAACGTGCTGGGGGCCGCGGGGGTGGCCGCCATGCTGGCCGGTTCGGAAAACCTGCCGGTGACTTTCTACTTCCTGGCCCCCTCCTGCGTGCCGGCCAGCCCCCTGGCCGATTCCGGGGCGGTGTTGGAAGCGGCCGACCTGGCGGAGTTGGCCGCCCACCCCCGGGTGGTGGGCCTGGCCGAGATGATGAACTTCCCCGGCGCGGCCGGGGGCGACCCCGGGGTGCTGGCCAAGCTGGCCGCCTTCCACGGCCGGCCCATCGACGGCCACGCCCCCTTGGTGAGCGGGAAATTCCTGAACGCCTACCTCACCGCCGGGCCGGACAGCGACCACGAGTGCGCCGGCCTGGACGAGGCCCGGGAAAAGCTGGCCCGGGGCATGTGGCTCATGATCCGCCAGGGCACCAGCGCCCACAACCTGGCCGATCTTCTGCCCGCGGTGACCCCGGCCACCGCGCGGCGCTGCCTCTTGGTCAGCGACGACCGTCACCCCACCACCCTGGCCCAGGAAGGTCACCTGGATGATCTGCTCCGCCGCGCCGTGGCCCAAGGCCTGGACCCCTTCACCGCGCTCAGCCTGGTGACCCTGAATCCGGCCCGGCGCTTCGGCCTGGCCGGCCGGGGGGCGGTGGCCCCGGGCTATGTGGCCGATCTGGTGGTGCTGGAGGACCTCCGGGATTTCCGGGTGCGCCGCACCTACCAGGCCGGGCGGCTGGTGGCCCGGGACGGCCGCTGCCTGCACCCGGCGGACACCCCCTTCCCGGCCTCGGCCCGGGACAGCATGCACCCCGGGCCCCTGACCCCGGAATTGTTCCGCACCCCCCTGGGCGGCGGCCGGGTCCGGATCATCGAACTGGTGCCGGGGCAGCTCCTGACCAACCAGGCGGTGGAGGAGCCGCCCGCGGCCGGGGGCTTTTTGGCCGCCGATCCGGCCCGGGACCTGGCCCTGGCCGTGGTGCTGGACCGCCACCATGCCAGCGGCCGCCGCGGCCTTGGCCTGGTGCGGGGCCTGGGGATCATCTCCGGGGCCCTGGCCGCCAGCGTGGCCCACGACAGCCACAACCTGGGGGTGGTGGGCACGGACGAGGCCTCGCTCCTGGCCGCGGCCACCCGGGTGGCCGAGATGGGCGGCGGCATGGCCGTGGCCCAGGAGGGCCGGGTGCTGGCTTCCCTGGCCCTGCCCCTGGCCGGCCTCATGAGCGCCGAACCCCTGGAGCGGGTGGCGGCCGGGCTGGCGGAGGTGGAGGCCGCGGCCCGGGGGGTTTGCCGCCTGGAAAACCCGCAGATGCCGCTTTCCTTTTTATCCCTGGAGGTGATCCCCCACTTGAAGCTGACCGCGCGTGGCCTGGTGGACGTGGACCGCTTCGCACCGGTGGAGTTGTTCCTGCCCTGACCCGGAGCTGGCCGGCAGTGGCGCGGAGGTGGCTGAAGTATTTGCTTGTATCCGGCGCGGGCCGGCGGGGGCCGGCGTGGCCCGGAGGCGGCCGGTCTGGGAATGATGCGAGCCAGTGCTGTAATGTTCCAGAAGCCGGGCCGGGGAACCGTCCCGCCCAGGAGCGGTTTCCCAAATAGAGAGCTTTGCACGGGGCGTCCTGCCCCAGGCCATGTCGGCTTGGCAAAAACGTGACTCCACCCCAGCAAGCAGAGCTTGCCGGGGGCCCGGGTTTTGCCAAGCCTCACAAATTGCAAGCTTTTTGAAGCCTGCACTTTGGCGGGCCATCCTTGGCCCGCATCGGCCATTGCTTGCCATAAACATGTTTCACAGCCAGTTTTGGTATAATATCAACATGATTTAGGTGTTTCGCCATGCAATGGCCTCAAATAATACTTGGTTCGGAGGCGGTTTTCCCCGAGACTGGGGACAGTCGGAAAATCGCTTCTAAGTCAGAGGACAAGCATGAAACTTTCCGTCTTGAAATGGCTGGCTTTTGGAATTGTCTGTTTGTTGCTGGGGGTCGTGGTGCTGGGCTGCGGCGAGAGCGAAGAGGAAAAGGCGACCAGGGAAAACGAGGAGTTCCTCAAGGAATTCATGATCCAATCGCGAGACGGGATGCTGAAGAGCCTGCAGCCGCAGTTGGCGCAGATTAGCCAGGGGGTGGCCCAGATGGAGGCCCAGCTTCCCCAACTGGCCGCCGAAGACCAGAAGGAGGCCCAAGCGGCGCTGGACGAGATAAAGAAGCAGGAGACCGTGGTGAACCAGTGTGTGGAAAAGCTCAAAAAAACCACGGAAGACAGTTTTGACGATGACCGCGAAAACCTTTACCAGGCCGCCAACCGGCTGCAAAAGGATTTTGACCGCGCCAAGGCGGTGTTCGCCAAGTAAAGGTCGGCCAAGTCCCGCCCTGTCGACCGGCCCGCCGGCCCGCGCGATCCACGCTTGGGTTAACCCGGGCCCGCCGGACCGGCCGCAGGCCGCAAAGGGCGCTAGGCTGGCTTTTCGGGCCGGGTCGGCCCGCCCGGAAGGCTGTTTGAGCCTTTTGGGCGCGATTATATGCGCATTTTGCAGTATGCCGGAGCCAAGCCTCCTGTCCCAAACTGGAACAAAGAGTGTGTGAGGAGGGAATTTGTTCCGCTTTGGGTGTGCCCAATCCCGGCAGGAAGGAAGGTAAAATTGAGCGAACGTGAAGCCTACCAGCAAAAGCTGGAAGCTCAAGCCGAGCTGTTGCAAGCCAAGATAGATGAGCTGAAGGCTCAGGCCAAGGTGGCCGGAGCGGAGGCCCGCGTGGATTACGAACACAAACTGGAAAATTTGCGGAGCCGCCGTCAGGAACTGAAAAACAAACTGGCTGAGTTGAACCAGGCTGGCGGAGATGCTTGGCGCGAATTGAAAGGCGGCATGGACCGGGCCCTGGACGAGGTGCGGGAGGCCCTGGACCGCGCCGTGGCCAAGTTCAAGTAGGACCCGGGGTGCCCGAACGCTTTGCTCCCCATGGTCGCCCCGTGGGGAAACCTTCAACGAAACGAGGGATATTATGAGTTTTTCGGTTACGAAATGGATCACCCTGACCGCCGCCTGCCTCCTGCTCTGGGGGTTGGCCGTGGGCTGCAGTGAGGACAAGTCCTCCACCGAAGGCAAGGTTACCGCCGAGGACGTGCAGAAAAAGGCCCAGGAGACCATGGAGTCCGCGGGCAAGTATCTGGACGAGCAGAAAAAGCAGATGCTGCAAGGCATGGAGGAGCAGTACAACAAGCTGAACGCGGAAATCGACCAGATGAAGTCCCAGGTCAAGGACCAGGCTAAGGACCAGGCCGCCCAGGGCCAACAGGACTGGGAGAAGTTCAAGGCGGACATTCAGGTCAAGCAGGAGGAGGTGAACAAGCGCCTGGAGGAGCTGAAGCAGTCCAGCCAGGAAGCCTGGGAAGCCTCGCGCGAGAACTTGCAGAAGGCCCTGGATGAGCTGCAAAAGGCCTACGATAACGGCAAGGCCGCCTTTGAGAATAAGCAGTCATAACCAACCGGGCCGGGGGTGCTCCCCCCGGCCTACCGACTCGGCAGGCGGCCGCCGCGGGATTCAGCCCAGCGGCGGCCGCGGTTGCCTCGCCGCGGGGCTGGTGCTATGTTGCCGGTAAGGGAGGAAGACCTTGGCCGCCAACCCCGTGAACTGGTTCGACAGCCTGGACCGCCGGCTCCTGGACTGGCTGTGGCGGGCGGACCGCCCCGTAGCGGGGCCGTTGCACTACCTGCACCTGTTTCTCCAGGTGAGCTATCTGGGGCTGCGCAACACCTGGCTGGACCGGGTGCCGTTCCAGGCCAACGCGCTCACCTTCATCACCCTCCTGGGCCTGGTGCCGGCCCTGGCCCTCAGTTTCTCCCTGGCCAAGGCCCTGGGCTTTGCCGACTCCCTCCGCAAGATCCTGTTCAACGAATACACCCTGAGCCAGCGGGAGGTGCTGGAGTACATCCTCAACTACGTGGACCGCACTCACGTGGCCACCTTGGGCGTGGTGGGCCTGGCCCTGTTGATCCTCTCCCTGGTGATGACCCTGGCCAGCGTGGAGGAGACCTTCAACCGCATTTGGGAGGTGCGGGCCGGCCGCAGCCTGTTCCGCAAATTCACCGACTACCTTTTCGTACTCCTGGTTTGCCCCCTGTTGGTGGTGGCGGCCACGGCCTGGTGGGCCGGGGTGTCCTCCAACCAGTTCGTGCGCTGGATCCTGGACATGGCCTACGTGGGCGAGGTGGCCGGCCTGGGTCTGCAACTGGGCCCCTTCGTGATGTTGGTGGCCGCCTTCATTTTCCTCTACCTGTTCATCCCCAACACCCGAGTGCCCCTGGTGTCGGCCATCCTGGCCGGCTTCATCGCGGCTTTCCTCTGGTGGGTGGTGCAGAACATGTACATCCGCTTCCAGGTGGGGGTGGCGCGTTACAACGCCATCTACGGCGGCTTTGCCAGCCTGCCCCTGTTCATGATCTGGGTGCAGGTGAGCTGGCAGGTGGTGCTTTTGGGGGCTGAGTTGACCCGGGCCCATCACGTGTGCCAGCACGGGCCCCTGCCGGCCGGGCTGTTCCCGCCCTTGAACTCCTACCAGCGCCAGCGCCTGGCCTTCAAGCTCATGTACACCCTGGGCCGGCGCTTCCACAACGGGGAGCCGCCCCTGACCCTGGATGAGCTGGCCGCCGCGCTGGGGGTGCCCAACCGCGAGCTACGCCAAGTGGCCGAGGACCTGGAAACGGCTGGCCTGGCCGGGGACCCCGGCGGGCAGGGCTATTTGCAGCCGGCCCGGGACCTTTCGGCCATCTCCCTGGCCCAGGTGTTGGGGGCGGTGAGCACCAAGGCCGACCTCACCGCCGGCGACCGGCCCGGCGAGGAGGTGCTGAACGAGGTGCTGGGCAGCCTCCTGGCGGCCCAGCAGGGGGTGCTGGGCGAGGCCACCCTCCTGGACCTGGTGCGGAGCGACGGCTTCCGCCCGGCCGACGCTCGCGCCGGGCGCGAGAACCCGCCCCCTGGGGAGGACGCGGCGCTCCCGGCCTGATCCATATTATATTTTCAGTAAATACTGTAAGGCTTGGTTGAAGGCTGCCGGCTCTTCGTAAAAGGGCATATGGCCGCTCCGCTCCAGGATCACCCGCCGGGCGCCGGGGATGGCCTGGGCCAGGTAGTCGGCCGTGGGCGGGCCGAAGCAGATGGTCTGGGAATGGCCGGCCACCACCAGGACCGGCAGGTCCAGCCGGGGCAGCAGGGCGGTGTAGTCCCGGGTCAGGTAGTCGGCGTAGATGGCCCGGGCCACCTCGCTGGGGCAGGTCAGGTGCTCGGCCAGCATCCAGGCCAGGTCCGGGTCCGGGGCCCGGCCGCCGTGGCGCATGCCGTGCACCAGGTCGCGGCCAAAGGCCTCGCGGTCCGTGGTCAGGCGGTGAAACAAGGCGTGCATGCCGGGATAGTTGTACCCGGCCAGGGCGTGGGTGTTCCACGCCGCGGGGGAGAAGGGAAAGGGGCTGGCCTCCACCAGGCCCAGGCCGGCCACGCCCGTGGTGCCGTAGCTGGCCAGATACTCCAGCACCACCGGCCCGGCCAGGGACCAGCCCACCAGGACGAAATCGGTGAGCTCCAGGTCCTCCACCACCTGGTGGAGGTCCCGGGCGTATTGGGGCACGGTGTGCCCGTGGAGCACCTTCGTGGAGTTGCCGTGGCCTCGGAGATCCGGAGTCACCACCCGGGCGCACCCGGCCAGGCCCTTGCTCTGATGCTGCCAATAGCGGCGGCTCATGGTCCAGCCGTGCACCAAGAGAAGCGGCCGGCCGGCGCCGGTTTCGCTGACGTAGAGCCGGGCTCCGTCCGGGGTTTCCACCAGCCAGTTGCTTTGGCCGGCCTGGTCCGGGGGCAAGGTCTGGCGCATGGTGCCTCGCCTAATGGTTCAAGAAGTTATTTCAACAGCTTCAGGATGGCTTGCAGCTCGGCCCGCACCTCGGCCAGCAAGGGTGATGGCTGGGGTGATGGCTGGGGAGATGGCTGGGGAGATGGGCGGGGCGAGGCCGGGTCGCAGGTCAGGGGTTCGCCGGCCGCGGGAGCGGGCGGGGCAGCAGGGGAGGTGGGAGTCGCGGCTCCGGCGCTCAGCTCTTCCAGGCGCTGCCGGGCCCCGGCGATGGTGTAGCGTTCGCGGTGCAGGAGGTCCTTGATCAGGAACAGGGTTTCCAGGTCGGGACGGCGGTAGAGACGCTGGCCGCTGGCCGCGCGCACCGGGGCCAACTCCGGGAACTCGTTCTCCCAGTAACGCAACACATGGGTCTCGATGCCCAAGAGACGCGCCGCTTCGCCGATGCGGAAGTACGGCTTTTGGGGAATCTGGGGTTGCTCCATGAACCTCCCTGGGGCCGGCCGCCCGGGACAAACCCCCGGCCGCTCTCCCTTAAGCCTGGCAGAATCACCCCCGGGCTGGCAAGGGCCGCGGCAAATTCCCGGCGGCCGGGCGGGTGGCTCCGCAAGGGGAAGGCCTGGGAGCACCCCGGACCCCCTCCCCTTGGCGCCTCCAGCCCCCTTTGGCCCCGCTGGCCCCTTTGGCCCCGCTGGCCCCTTTGACCCCGCTGGCCCCTTTGACCCCGCTGGCCCCTTTGGCCCCGCTGGCCCCTTTGGCCCCTTTGGCCCCTTTGGCCCACCGCTCGCCCCCCAGGCAGGTGGCCCCGGGGCGGAGGAGGGGCCTAATTCCTGATCCGGCCCTGGAAGGCCTCCAGGATCTTGGCCACCAGGGCCTCGTGCCGGGGCTGCACCTCCTCCTCGGCCAGGGTGCGTTCGGGGTCGCGGTAGGTGAAGCGGAGCCCCAGGGACTTCTCGCTCTTGCTCAAAGGCTTGCCGCGGTACACGTCGAACAGCCGGAGGTCCACCAGCCACTTGGGAGCCTTGTCCCGGGCCAGGTCCAGCACCTCGCCGGCCGGCACGGCCTGATCCACCACCATGGCCAGGTCGCGCTCGATCTCGGGGAAGCGGGGCAAATGCTGGAACACCGCGCGGTCCGTGGTCAGTTCCACCAGGCGGTCGTAATCCAGGTCAAAGATGTACACCGGGCGCTTGATCTCGAACTCGGCCGCCACCTCGGGGCGCACCAGGCCCAACTCGCCCAAGACCTGCTCCCCGGCCAGGACCCGGCAGCACTCGCCGGGCACCAGGTAGGGTGGGGTCTGGTCCGGCGCCGCGAAGCCCAGCGGCAGGCGGAGCGCTTCACCCAAATACTCCACCGCGCCCTTGACCAGGGCCAGGGACACGGGGCGCTCGCCGTTCCACCAGTTGGCGTCCTCGGCCAAGCCGGCCAGGGCCCCGGCCAGGCAGGTGGGCTCCTGGGGCAGATCCTGGCCCGGACGGGCCCAGAACACCTTGCCCAGCTCGAACACGGCCACCGAGGCCACCCGGTGGGCCAGGTTGCGCCGCACCGTGCCCAGGAGCCCGGGCAAGAGGCTGGTGCGCAACACGGACTGGTCCTCGGCCAGGGGGTTCTGCAGGGCCACCCGGGCCAGGCGGGGATCGCCCTCGGCCAGGCGCAGCCACTGGTTGGAGGCCGGGTGATCGAAGCTGTAGTTGATGGCCTCGTCAAAGCCCTGGGCGGCCATGAGGTCCTTGACCTCTTCCCGGAGGGTCTGGTGCCGGGGCCGTCGCCGGGTGGAGGCCCGCACCACCGGAGCATGGGCGGGGATGCGGTTGTAGCCCGCCACCCGCGCCACCTCCTCGGTCAGGTCCACGCTGCGCTCCAGGTCGGTGCGGTGGGCCGGCACCTCGGCCTCGATCACCGTGGGATCGGCCGTGTCCTCCACCGTGAGCCCCAGGCGGGTCAGGATGTCCGTAACCTCGTCCTTGGCCACCTCCAGGCCCAAGAACGCCGCGGTGCGGGGCACCGAAAGGCTCAGGCGGCGGAGCGGGGCCGGGGCGGGGTAGGCGTCGATGATGCCCGGGGCCACCTTGCCGCCGGCCCATTCGTGCAGAAGCAGCGCCGCGCGGTCGGCCGCCAGGGCGCAGCCGGAGATGTCCGTGGCCCGCTCGAAGCGGTAGGAGGCCTCGGTGGAGAGCCCCAGGCGCTTGCTGGTGCGCCGGGTGATCAGCGGGTCGAAAAAGGCGCTCTCGATCAACACATCCTGGGTGGTGTCCACGATCTCGCTGTTCAGCCCGCCCATGACCCCGGCCAGGGCCACCGGCTTCTCACCGTCGCAGATCAGCAGCATGCCGGCCGAAAGCCGCCGCTCCACCCCGTCCAGGGTGGTGAAGAGCTCGCCCTCGGCCGCGGCCCGCACCCGGATCTGGCCCTTCGCCACCAGGGCGAAGTCAAAGGAGTGCAAGGGCTGGCCCAGCTCCAGCAAGAGATAGTTGGTCACGTCCACCACGTTGTTGATGGGCCGCACCCCGCACGCGGCCAGGCGGTCCTTGATGGACCAGGGCGAGGGCGCGAGGGAGACTCCCCGCACCAGGCGGGCGGCGTAGCGTGGGCAGCCCGCCGGGTCGTCCAGCACCACCGAGGCCTCGGTGTCGGCCGCCGGGCCCTCCTCGGGCGGCGTGCTGGGCGGCAGGTTCAGCGGCAGGCGCCGCAGCGCGGCCACTTCCCGGGCCACCCCCAGGATGGACAGGCAGTCGCCCCGGTTGGGGGTGATGGAAATCTCCAGCACCCGGGTGGTGAGCCCCAGGGCCTCCACCAGGGGGACGCCCAGGGGGGTGTCCGCGGGCAGGGCCAGGAGGCCGGAGTGGTCGTCCGAAAACTCCAGCTCCCGGGCGGAGCAGAGCATGCCCCGGCTCTCCACCCCCCGGATCTTGGCCTTCTTCACGGTCATCCCGCCCAGCACCGCGCCCTCGCGGGCCAGGGGGGCCACCATGCCGAGCGTCACGTTGGGCGCGCCGCAGACCACCACGGGCCGCTCGTCCGTGCCCAGGTCCACCTCCACCAGCTTCAGCTTGTCGGCATTCGGGTGGGGGTTCACGGCGGTGACCCGGGCGGTGAAGACCTGGTCCAGGCCTTGATGCCGCTCGATCAGCGCGTCCACCTCCAGGCCGGCCATGGTCAGCAGTTCGGCCAGCTCCTGGTCGGACACATCATAAGCCACCAGCTCTCGCAACCAATTAAGGGGTACCAGCATCCCTCGCCCCCGCGATTTGAAAGAGGATCAAAAATGGGCCGGACGTTCTTCCGGAGCCCGGGCTAAAACTGTCTCAGGAAACGCAGATCGTTGTCGTAGAACATCCTGAGGTCGTCTATGCCCAGCCGGAGCATGGCGATGCGCTCGATGCCCATGCCGAAGGCGAAACCCGACACTTTGTCCGGGTCATAGCCCACGTTCCGGAATACGTTGGGGTCCACCATGCCCGAGCCCAGGATCTCCAGCCAGCCGGTGTGGGAGCAGACCCGGCAGCCCTTGCCCCGGCACACCACGCAGCCCACGTCCATCTCGGCGCTGGGCTCGGTGAAGGGGAAGAAGCTGGGCCGGAAGCGCACCGCAGTGTCCGGGTCGAATATCTGGTGAGCAAAGTTGGTCAGAACCCCCTTGAGGTCGGCGAAGGAGATGCCCTCGTCCACCATGAGCCCTTCCACCTGGTGGAACATGGGCGTATGGGTGGCGTCGCTGTCCCGGCGGAAGGCCTTGCCCGGGGCCAGGATGCGGATGGGCGGGGGGGTGGCTTCCATGGTGCGGATCTGCACCGGGCTGGTGTGGGTGCGCAGCACCACCCCCTCGGCGGCGTAGAAGGTGTCCTGCATGTCCCGGGCCGGGTGGTCCGGAGGCATGTTCAGGGCCTCGAAGCAGTACCAGTCCAACTCCACCTCGGGGCTCTCCACCACGGCAAAGCCCATGCGGCCGAAGATGTCCACGATGAGGCGGGCGGTCTGGGTGACCGGGTGCAGGTGGCCCCGTTTGGGGCGGATGCCGGGCAGGGTGCTGTCCACGCCCGGGCGGTGGGTGGCCGACGCGGCCTGGCCCAGACGCTCTTTGGCCTGGGCCAGGGCTTCTTCCACCTGGGTTTTAACCTGGTTGGCCAGGTTGCCGAAAGCCGGGCGTTCCTCGGGCGGCAGGGTGCCGGTCTTCCTGAGGAGTTGACTGAGTTCGCCCTTCTTTCCCATGAGGTCCAGCCGAATCCGCTCCAACTGGGCGGAATCGGCGGCATCCTCGATCATTTGCCTGGCTTTGGCGGCCAGGGCTTTTAGTTCATCCAGCATACGGACCCCGAGGTTCGCTTACGCTCCCTTGGCCAGCGCGGCCACGGCGGAAAAGGCGGAGGGGTCGCTGATGGCCAGCTCGGCCAACATTTTGCGATCCAACGCCACCTGGGCCTTGTTGAGTCCGTAGATAAATCGAGAGTAGGACAGACCTTCGATGCGGGCCGCCGCGTTGACGCGCACGATCCACAGCCGACGGAAGTCACGCTTACGCACCTTGCGGTCGCGATAAGCAAAGGCCAAGGCGCGGTCCACGGTCTCCGTGGCGGTGCGGTACAGCTTGCGCCGGCCGCCGAAGTAGCCCTTGGCCAGGGCGAAAACCTTGTTGCGGCGGCGGCGGGCCTTGAAGCCGCGTCTAACTCTGGGCATATCGTTTGCCTCCTTAGGAGAGCGAATTCGACTCGGTTTACAGGTTGGGCAGGAGCCGGCGCACGCCCCTCAGATTGGTGGCGTCCACCATGCCGCCCTTGCGGAGATTCCGCTTACGCTTGGTGCTCTTTTTGGTGAGGATGTGGCTGGCGTAAGCCTTGTTCCTCTTCACCCCGCCCCCGCCGGTCTTCTTGAAGCGCTTGGCCGCGGCGCGGTTGGTCTTGATCTTGGGCATAATAATCTCCCTCCCGCCAATTTCCGGCGGGGCATACGAAAAACCTTGGTTGCAGGCAACGGGCCTTTACTTGGGCATGAGGATCATATGCATCAGGCGGCCTTCCAGTTTGGGCGAGCCTTCCACCATGGCGATATCCTCGAGAACCTTGGCCACCCGCTCCAGGAGCCTCACCCCCAGTTCGGTGTAGGCGATTTCCCGACCCCGGAACTGCACGGTGACCTTTACTCGGTCCCGTTCTTCCAGAAAACGTCGGGCATTGCGCATCTTGGTGTCCAAGTCGTGGTCCTCGATCTTGGGCCGGAGCTTGACTTCCTTCAGCTGGGTCAGGCTTTGCTTGCGCTTGGCCTCTTGGGCCTTTTTGGCTTGTTCATACTTGAACTTGCCGTAGTCCATGACCCGGCAGACCGGCGGTTCGGCGCCTGGGGCTACTTCCACCAGGTCCAGTCCCGCTTCCCCGGCCACCCGGAGAGCCTCGTCAATGGAGACGATGCCCACCTGTTCGCCTTCATCGTTCACCAGTCTGACCAGGGGAACCCTGATCTGATTGTTGACCCTCACGCGTTGTTCCTTGGCTATGGCCGTTTCCTCCTTCCACAGGTTTCCGGGTGCAACGCGGGCGGCAAGGCCCTCGGGGAGCCGCCGCCTTTTGCCTCTGACCTCGGAGCTTAGCGAAGAAAGCCATTCCCGGGGTCCCCCCATAAGCTGAGAGCCTTGTGGGGGTGGGTCCTTGGCTTTCTCTTCTGGGAATTTGCCGAAAGCAAATTTCGGCAAACTCACGAAATCGCGAATTATCTGCGTTAAACGCGATTTCGGCGGGCCGTCCTGGCCCGCTTAGGAGCCTATCGGCGCCATTACTTCGACAGGCTCCTACTTATCTTCCTCCGGCGGGCGATAACCCGGCCGGGATTCGGTTTGGATGCGCTCCGCGAACTGGGCCACCCCCTGGGCCGGCAGGTTGCGGCCGCTTTTCAGGCGCGGCGTCACGGTCGCCTCCGTCACTTCCTGATCACCCAGTATGAGCATGTAGGGCACCTTCATCAACTGGGCTTCGCGGATCTTGGCCGAAAGTTTTTCGTTCCGGATGTCCAGTTCGGCCCGCACCCCGGCCGCCAACAGCGCCTGGTGCACCTGGCCGGCCCAGTCATCGGCCCGCTCGGTCACGGTGAGTACCCGCACCTGCTCCGGGGCCAGCCACACCGGGAAGGCGCCGCCGAAATGCTCGATCAACACCCCGATGAAGCGCTCGATGGAGCCCAGGATGACCCGGTGGATCATCACCGGCCGCTGGCGCCCGCCGTCCGGGGCCACATAGGTCAGGTCGAAGCGATCCGGCAGGGTGAAGTCGCATTGGATGGTGGCGCATTGCCACGAGCGCTTCAAGGCGTCGGTGAGCTTCACGTCGATCTTGGGGCCGTAGAAGGCGCCGTCGCCCTCGTTGATCTCGAACTCCCGCCCGCTTTTCTGTAGCGCGGAGAGCAGCGCCCCGGTGGCCCGCTCCCAGTCCTCGTCGCTGCCGATGGACTTTTCCGGGCGGGTGGAAAGCTCCAGCGAGTAGGCAAAGCCGAAGATGTCCATCACCTCGGCCACGAAGCGCATCACTCCCAGGATCTCGTCCTCCACCTGGTCGGGCCGGCAGAGGATGTGGGCATCGTCCTGGGTAAAGGCGCGCACCCGGGTCAGCCCGTGCAGCACGCCGGATTTCTCGTGGCGGTGCACCAGGCCCAGCTCGAAAAGCCGGAGCGGCAGATCGCGGTAGGAGCGGACCCGGGATTTGTAGATGAGCATGTGGGCCAGGCAGTTCATGGGTTTGATGCCGTAGGCCGTCTCATCCACCTCGGTGAAGTACATGTTCTCGCGGTAGTTGTCGAAGTGCCCGCTCTTTTCCCAAAGCTCGCGCTTGAGGATGGTGGGCCCCTGGACCATCTGGTAACCGCGCTTGACGTGCTCGGTCCGCTCGAAATTCTCGATGAGGGTCCTGAGCACCATGCCCCGGTGGTGCCACACCACCATGCCCGGGCCGATCTCGTCGTGGAAGCTGAACAGGTCCAGCTCGCGGCCGAGCTTCCTGTGATCGCGCTTCCTGGCCTCCTCCAACAGCCGGAGGTGCTCCTTCAGCTCCTTCCGGTCAAAGAAGGCCGTGCCGTAGATGCGGCTCAGCATGGGGCGCTTTTCGTCGCCCCGCCAATAGGCCCCGGCCACCGAGAGGAGCTTGAAGGCCCCCACCCGGCCGGTGGCGGGCAGATGCGGCCCCCGGCACAGGTCGGTGAAGTCGCCCTGCTGATACAGGCTCACCGTGGGCTGGGCCAGGCCCTCGATCAGTTCCACCTTGTAGGGCTCGCCCTCGGCCCGGAAGCGGTCCAGGGCCGCCTGGCTGTCCAACACGCTCATCTGGAACGGCTGGTTGGCCTTGATCAGTTCGGCCATCTTGGCCTCGATGGCCGGCAGGTCCTCGGGCGTGAAGGGGCGCTCGTAATCGAAATCGTAATAAAAGCCGTCTTCTATGGACGGACCGATGCCCACCTTCACCCCGGGGAACAACTCCCGCACGGCCTCGGCCATGATGTGGGCGGTGGAGTGGCGCAAGAGATCCAGGGCCCGGGGGTCGCCGGGCAACAGGGGAGTGACCTCGGTGCCTTCCGCCAACTGGCGGCTGAGGTCCACGACATCCCCGGCCACCAGGGCGGCCACGGCGCGCTTGGCGGCCTTGGGGTCAACGGCGGCAATGATCTCTTGAGCGGAGGGCATGATTATTCCGTACGATCACCAAATAAAAAAAACAAGCCCCGGGGCGGGGCGCAACCTACCGTTGCCTGGAAGAACAGGCTTCCCGGCATATACGCTCTTCCGCCCCCGGCGGTGTCTTTGGTAGGCACGCCGGGATTTGAACCCGGGACCCCTACCGTGTCAGGGTAGTGCTCTCCCCCTGAGCTACGTGCCTAAAAACGACACCAGTTTCTACCAGCCTGCCGGGTAACTGTCAAGGGCGGCCTGGGCCGGCGTGACAACTAGGCTAAGTTCCGGAAGCAATTTTCCGGCCGCTTCGCCGGCCCCGGCAGCCCCCTTACTTGGGCAGCACCATGAACCGGATTTCCTGGTCGTTGGATTCCACCAGGTTCACCAGGAAATCGCCATAGTCCCGGATCATCAGCTCGTCGGCAAAACGGCTGGGCTGGGTCAGGAGCTTGACCCGGAACACCGCCTTGCCGCCGCCCACCGACTCCCGGGTCAATTCCTTGACCACGGTGTCCATGCCGGCCAGCTCCCGGGTGAAGCGGCTCAACACGGCCTGGGACTTCACGCCCTCCAGGGTCAGGAGCACCTCGCTCCCCTCGGTGGCCGTGCTCTGGCGGGCCGCGGCGGCCTGGGCCAGGGCGGCCCGCAGGGCCTTTTCCACGGCCTGGTCCACCTGCCGCCCGGCTTCGGGGGTGGGCGGGCCGCTGAACACCGGGCCCGGCTCCTCCACCAGGCCCACGCTCTGGCCGCTGGCCACGTCCAGCACCATGAGCTGGGCCTGGGGCGGCGGGGTCTGGCCCTGGGGGGTGGCCAGGGGATAGGTGCGGATGCTGCCCAACAAGACCAGGGAAGCCCCGGCCTGGCGGCCCAGGTTCACCGCCTCTTCCTCGCCCACCACCGGCTGCATGGCCTCGGGAGGCAGGCGCCAGCCGCCCGCGGGCGGCCGGGGAATCTCCACCCCCAGGGACTTGAACACCTCGGCCACCGCGGCCGGCGGCGCCGGAGCGGCCTGGGGGCTGTTCCACCAGAACACCGGCGGCCGGTCCGGCGAGTTGTCCTCGGCCACCAAGGGCAGGATGCGGCCCAGGCCGGTGGCCGGCACCCGGAGCCCCGCCCGGGTCAGCTCCTCCAACAGAGCCTTCTGATCCAGGGTCACCGAGACCACCACCCACACCCGGTCCCGGCTCACGGTGCTGGCCTCCAGGCGGTAGGAGCGGACCAGCTCCCGGGCCCGGGCCAGGATCTTCTGGTCCAGGTCGGCCAGGTGTTTCTGCAGGGTGGCCGGGTCGGCCAGGGCCACGGCGGCCTGCCCTACGGCCTGCTCCAGGGCGGCGTTCAGGGCTGCCTCCCGGGCGGCGCTCTCGCCCTCCTTAACCGGGGCGGAGCCCAGGGCGGTGACCGTGCTGGGTTCCGCCGCGGCCGCCCCGGCCAGGGCCAGGCTGAGCGCGAGCAAGAACACCGAGAGCAACAAGGCCTTTTTCATATGCTGCATCCTCCGGGGAGGGGCGCCCGGCCGCCTCCCGTGGGGGCAATGGTTGGTCCAGCTAAACTATCCGGCCGCGCCGCCCGCCCCGGGCCACCAGGCCCGGGCCCGGGCCAGAATCCCCGGGTAGTCGGCCGGGTGGTGCCAGTGTATACCCGGCACGGCCCGAAACCAAGTCATCTGCCGCTTGGCATAGGCTCCGGTGGCGGCGATGGTGTCGGCCACGGCCGCTTCCCGAGCGAGCCGGCCCTCCAAAAGGGCCACGGCCTGGCGGTAGCCCAGGGTGGCCAGCCCCGGGGCGTCCGGGGGCACTCCCCGGGCCAGGAGCCCGGCCACCTCCTCCACCAGTCCCTGGTCGAACATTTCCCGGGCCCGCTGGGCGATGCGTTCCAGGAGTTCCGCCCGGGGCCGCGCCAGACCCACCATGACGTGGGGATAGCGGGGCTCCCGGAAGCCGTGCGCCGCCTGCCAGGCCGAGAGCGGCCGCCCGGTCAACAGCGCCACCTCCAGGGCCCGGAGCACCCGCTGGCGGTCGTTGGGGTGCAGCCGGGCCGCGGCCCCGGGGTCCTGCTCGGCCAGGCGGGCGTGCAGGGCCGTGGCGCCCTCCTGGTCCCAGTCCCGGGCCAGGCGCTCCCGGAGCGCCGGGTCGCCGGGCGGGGCCGGGGCCAGGCCATAGACCAGCGCCCGCAGGTAGAGCCCGGTGCCCCCGGCCACGATGACCCTCCGGCCCCGGGCGGTGATCTCGGCCACGGCCGCGGCGGCCAGCTCGGCAAAGCGGGCCGCGCTGAAGCCCGCGGCCGGGTCGGCCACGTCGATCAGGTGGTGGCGGGCCTGGGCCTGCTCGGCCGGCGTGGGCTTGGCCGAGCCGAGGTCCAGGCCCCGGTACACCTGCACGCTGTCCGCCCCCACGATCTCGGCCGAGAACTCCTGGGCCAGGCGGATGGCCAGGCCGGTCTTGCCCACCGCGGTGGGACCGGCCAGGATGAACAGCCCCGGCTCAGGCATGGTCCGCCGGGGCGGGAGTGCGCTTGAAATAGCGGGCCAGGTCGGCAAAGCCGAGTTGCAGGAACACCGGCCGGCCGTGGGGGCAGGTCACCGGCGGGGGGAGCTGGCCCAGCCGGGCCACCAGGTGCGCCATCTCGGCCGGGGCCAGGCGTTGGCCCCGCTTGATGGAGGAGCGGCAGGCCAGGGAGACCAGGCAGGCCTCCAGGTGCTCCGGGGTGTCCGGGGGCAGGCCGGAGCGGGCCATCTCGCTGAGCAGGTCCCGCAGCGGGGGGCCGAAGTCGCTGCCGGCCCAGAAGGGGGGCACGGTGCGCACCGCCCAGGTGTGCCCGCCAAAGGGCTCCAGCTCCAGGCCCAGGCGGGCCCAGACCGGGGCCTGCTCCCGGGCCGCGGCGTCCTCGGCCGGGGTCAGCTCCAGGGTCAGCGGGGTGAGGAGCCCCTGACCCGGGGCGTGGCCGGCGGCCTTGAGCCCGGCCTTCAGTTCCTCGTAGGTGAGCCGTTCGTGGGCCGCGTGCTGGTCCACGATCACCAGGCCCTCGGGCGAGGCGCAGAGGAGATACAGGCCGTGAAGCTGGCCCAGAACGGTCAGCTCCCCGGCCGCGGTGAACAGGCCCCGGGGCCGCACCGCTCCGGCCGGAATGAGGAACTCCGGCAGGGGAGGCGGGGGCGCGGCGGCCGAAGGCTCGGCCACCCGGAACGCCTGGGACGGGGCCGCGGACGCGACCGGAGGCGGGGAGGCGGGCCGGGGCGCGGCGCTATGCCAGGGGGGCGGGGGGCCCTCGCCGGGGGACCCCGGGCGAACCAGGGTGGAGCCCCGGGCCGGCCCCGGAGCGGGAGCCGCACGCCGGGGCGGGGCGGCGTGGGCCAGGCCGCGGCGGAGCCCCTGCTCCACCGCGGCGTGCACCCGGGTCTGGTCCCGGAAACGCACCTCCACCTTGGCTGGGTGCACGTTCACGTCCACCAGCCCCGGGTCCAGCTCCAGGTTCAACACCACCACCGGCCGCCGGCCCTGGGCCAACAGCCCCTGGTAGGCCCGGCCCACGGCGGACAGCAAGACCCGGTCCCGCACGAAGCGGTGATTGACAAAGGTGTAGATCTGGTCCGGGGTGGACCGGCTGAGGCCGGGCAGGCCGGCCAGGCCCTCCAGCACCAGGCCGTCCAACTCCTGGCGGAAGGGAAGCATGTCCTCCACGGTGCGGCGGCCCAAGACCCCGGCCGCCCGCACGGCCAAGTCCGCGGCCGGGGGCAGGTCCCAGGACACCTGGCCGCCCTGCGCCAGGCGGAAGCCCACGCCGGGCCAGCCCAGGGCCAGGCGCACGAAAGCCGTGGCCAAATGCCCCTGCTCGGTGTTCACCGAGCGCAGGAATTTGCGCCGGGCGGGGGTGTTGAAGAACAGGTCCGCCACCTCCACCGTGGTGCCCGGCGCCGAGCCCACCTCCTCCACCTGGCGGATGGAGCCACCCTCCACCCGCACCTGGGAGCCGGTCTCGGCCCCGGCCTCCCGGGAACGCAGGAGCATCCGGGACACCGAGGCGATGGAGGGCAGGGCCTCGCCCCGGAAGCCCAGGCTGGCCACCGCGTCCAGGTCGCGGCTGACCGCCAGCTTGCTGGTGGCGTGACGCTCCAGACACAGGAGCAGGTCGTCGGGGCTCATGCCCCGCCCGTCGTCCACCACCCGGATCAGCCGCCGCCCCCCGGCCGAGGTCTCCACCGAGACCCGGGTGGCCGCCGCGTCCAGGGCGTTCTCCACCAACTCCTTCAGGACGCTGGCCGGCCGCTCCACCACCTCGCCGGCGGCGATCTGGTTGGCCACCTCGTCTGGCAGGATTCTCACCCGGGAAGACACGCCCGCCTCCTCACAGGCCCGGCCGGCCGGCCAGGGCGGCCAGTTGCCGGTCGTGCCAGCGGCCCAGAAGCACCAGGGCCATGATAGCCCCCCCCAGGCAATAGGCCATGTCGCTCTGGGTGTCCCAGGCATAGCCCTGGGTGCCCAGGAAGTCCTCGGCCGCCGTGCCGGTGAGCACCGCGGTGAGCCACTCGATCAGCTCATAGAGCGCGCTGATGGCCAGGCACACGGCAATGATGAAGAAGTTGCGCCAGCCCGGGCCGTTGACCACCTTCAACCGGATCAACAGCTCGCGGCCCACCAGGGCCGGCACGAAGCCCTGGGCAAAATGGCCCACCTTGTCGTAGTTGTTGCGGGACTGGTGCAGGACCTCGGCCAGCCAGTCGAACAGGGGCACCCGGGCGTAGGTGTAGTGCCCGCCCACCACCAGGATGATGCAGTGCAGCCAGATGAGCACGTAGACCAGGCGGGTGAAGCGGAAGCGGCCATAGGTGGCGGCCAGGACCAGGATGCCGGCCACGGCCGGAGCCACCTCCAGCCCCCAGGTGAAGAGATCGTAGGGCTGGTGCAGGGACCAGGCGAAGATCAGCCCGAAGCTGGCCAGGAGGATGGTGACGAGTTTACCGGTGGCGTCCATGGTCGTGGGTTCTTTCGGGGGGGAGGGCCGCGCGGCCGTCTGCCGCTCATTTGCCGTTTATGCACGGTGCGTCCTGCACCGTGCATTTTGGAGTGTTGGCAAAAGCGTGGTTTTGCCAACACTCACAAATCACTCGCCTTGCAGGCTCGTGATTTGGCGGGCCATCAAGGGCCCGCATGAGGCCGACCGGTCGCAATAAACTGCTGAAATATAGCGTAAGCCGCTGTAAAAAGGAATTTAAATACTGAAACTCCAGGCGTCGGCCTTCATCCATCTTGCCAGAGGAGGCCCCACCCCGCAAGGCGGGTTTGGCAGGGGTGGCCGCGGCAAGGAGAACCGGCCGGGCTCCGCAGGGAGAGCAAAGCGGAGCCCGGCCGGGATGGCGGACGGAGGAGGGGGAGGGGGGAGCCCCTGGCGAGGGAGGGTGAGCGCGGGCCAAGGATGGCCCGCCGTCAAAGGCCAAGGACGGCCTTTGACGGTTCTGCTACAGCCCAAGGCTCCCGAGGCTCTTACGCCTTCTGGTTGCTCCGCCGCCAGATGCCTTGCTTTTCCGCCGCGGCCACCAACTCGTCCCGGAATTCCGGGTGGGCCAGGTTCACCAGCATCTCGGCCCGGGCCCAGGTGGGCTGGCCGTGCATGCGGGCCACCCCGTACTCGGTGACCAGGTAGTCCACCATCTGGCGGGGGATGGTGGCGATGGAGCCGGGGGCGAAATGGGGCACGATGCGGGAGCGGCGCACCCCGTCCCGGGTGTTGTAGGTGCTGGTGAGGCAGATGAAGCTCTTGCCGCCCCGGGACCATTGGGAGCCCAGCACGAAGTCCCACATGCCGCCGTTGCCCGAGATCTGCTTGAAGCCGCTGGACTCGGCGTTCACCTGGGAATAGAGGTCCACCTCCACCGCGTTGCAGATGGAGATGAAATTGTCCAGCCCGGCGATGACCCGGGGATCGTTGGTGTAGTTCACCGGGTAGGAGGCCAGGGCCGGGTTTCGGTCCAGGTAGCGGTAGGTCTCCTCGCTGCCGATGGCAAAGGTGTAGGCCACCCGGCCGCGGTCAAAGGCTTTCTTGGCCCCGGTCATGCGCCCCGAGGTGAGCATGTCCACGTAGGCCCCGCAGAACATCTCGGTGTGGCCGCCCAGGTCCTTGAGGTCGCTCTCCGCGATGAGCTTGCCCACCAGGTTGGGCAGGCCGCCGATGCCGAGCTGGATGCAGGCGCCGTCAATGATGTGCCCCAGGAGCTGCCGGGCGATGGCCTCCTCCTCCGGGGTGCCGGGGAGGTCCGGGGCGCCGAAGGGGGCCTGGCCGGGCGGCGCCTCCACCACGTAGTCCACCTGGTCCAGGTGCACGTTTTCCTCGGCCCCGCCCAGGCACACCGGCATGTTTTGGTTCACCTCCACCACCACGATCTCGTCGCGCTCCATCTTGGCCCGGGTCTCGGAGTTCTGGGGGCCCAGGTTGAACCAGCCGTGCCCGTCCATAGGGCAGACCTGGAAGAAGCCGATACGGCGGCGGGGGCCGATGCCCGAGCGCAACAGGGCCGGGGCGTAGTGATAGAGGATGGGCACGTAGTACAGGGCCGGGCTCTGGGCCGCCATCAGGCGGGTGAGCTGGCTGTACTGGAAGTCATGGTAGGTGAAGGATTGGGGCTGGGTGGCCACCAGGGGAATGGGGGGCAGGGTCACTGCGGCGTAGATGTCCACGCCCTCCAGTTCGCCGGCCCGGGCGGCCAGGGCCTGGTCGATGGCCGCGGGCTTGCCGTTGAAAAAGCCGTAGTCCACCAGATCACCGGAGTTCACCAGGCCGGCGGCCTGGGCGGCGGTGATCAGCTTGCCTTGATAGGCGGCTGTATGAGCCATTGTCGCCACTCCTTGAGAAAACGTGCCGTTACAGCAGGAGGCCGGTGCGGGGCAGCCCCGGGTCGCGTGCAGGTCAGCCAGAGCGGGCGCCGTAAAAGGGGTGAACAAACCGAGATTCAGCCGGTATCTAATTGGATGTTGAAAAAGTCCATCCATGGCCTTTTTCATCCAAACCTGGCAAAAGCGTGCTTCCACCCCAGCAAGCAAAGCTTGCCGGGGGCCCGGGTTTTGCCAGGTTTGGCAAATTGCTTGCTTTTTCAAAGCCGCGCAATTTGGCGCGCCATCCCCGGGGTCCCCAAACAAGCCGTAGCTTGTTTGGGGTGGTCCCTGGCGCGCCTAGCAGGCTGTTTTTCAACAGCCTGCTAGCCCCAGGAGCCCCCGGAAAAAGGCGGTCTCCACCAGGGCCAGGCGCTGGGCCAGGGGCTCGGGACGCCCGGCCTCCAGCCACTCCAGGAGGAGCGCGTTGATCACCGCCCGCCACAAGACCACCGCGGCGGACAGCGGCAGGGGCCGCAGGAGACCCTGCTCCAGGGCCGCGGCCAGGGCCGAGACCGCCCGGTCGGCCGAGGCCCGGTAGCGGGCGGCCAACTCCGGGGGCAGGCCCCGGGCCAGGTCAAAACCCAGGCCGGCCGCCTCCCGCAGGTGCAGGGTCATCTCCCGGGGGTGGGCCGCGTAGACCCGGCCGCTGGCCGCCAGGTATTCCCGCAGGGTCGCGAGGGGGTCGGCCGGGTCGGCGGGCAGGGCGGCCAGCTCGCGCTCGAAGCTGGCCACCACCCGCTCCTGGGTGGCCTGGTAGATCTCCTCCTTGCCGCCGGGGAACAGCTTGTAGATGGTGGCCAGGGAGAACTCGGCCTGCGCGGCGATCTCGGTCATGGCCGTGTCGTGGAAGCCCTTGACCGCGAACACCTCCACCGCGGCCTCCAGCACGTCGCTCCGGCGGCGGGCGGTTTCCTTGGCGCGGCGGGAAGGGGCGGGGGACACGGGCGTTCCTATAATTACAATTATGAAAAACAGAATGACTATTCTATTAACAGGACCGGGGCGGGTCTGTCAAGAGCGGCGCGCAGGCAAAAATAGCCCCGGCCCGGGACGGGGACGCCCTGGGCTGCGTTATGCCAAAAAGGCCAGCAAAGCGGGCAATTGCAATGGGGGGCTGGGGTGGTCCGCCGGGGCCGCGGCCTGGGGTGGGGCGGGCCGCTGGCGGGGGAAGCCGCAGATGAAGGGGACCGCGGCGGGGCGTTGAGCCGGCGCGGAGGGGCCAAGGTCCGGTCCGCGGAGGCGCTCCGCGGCTTTGGGCGAGCCCAGGGCGGGCCGGTGGCCGGGGCGGCGACGCACCCCCGGGCCGCCGGGTCAGGCTAGAGGCGGGTGATGCCCAGGCCGGTGGAGTGGGGCAGGGCCGCGGGCGGGGGCAGGGTCAGCTCCCGGCCCGGCTCCCGCGCGGCCAACAGCCCCATGAGCGCGGCCAAGTGGGCCCGGGCGTCCGGGGTCCGGGCGGGCGGGGCGCCCAGGCTCACCTCCAGGCTCTGGACCCGAGCCAGGGGCGGCAAGCCGCAGGCCTGCACCCCGGTCTTTTCCAGCAAGAGGGCAAAGGCAAAGGGCTCGGGCGGGCACAGGGTCTCCGGGGTCTGGTTCATGAGGGCCACGGTCTGGGGGGACAGCGCATCGCCGGCCAAGACCAGGGCCGCCCGGGCCTCGCCCAGGTTCAGGAGCCGGAGCCCCTCGTACAGGGCCAACAGCCCGCTGTCCGCCCCGGCCATGACGCAGAGGTTGGAGCCGGTGGCCCGGTGGCGGATGGCCACCTCGCCCAAGGCCATGGAGGGCAGGGTGTACATGAACAACAAGGGGCTGGCCGCGCCGGGCTCCCGGGCGGAGATTTCGAAATCATAATCCACGGCCAGGCAGCCGAACTGGGTGCCCAGGACCAGGGCCAGGTCGCCCCGCTCCTGGCCCGGGGGCGGCAGTGGCAGGCCGGTCAGCTCGGCCGCGGCCAGCACCTGGCGGCACAGGGGGTCCATGCGGCCGAGCCGGTCCACCGGCCGCTCGAAGATCAGCGACCAGTCC
The DNA here is from genome assembly GCA_020444165.1 of Deltaproteobacteria bacterium. The sequence continues at coordinate 59,625 of JAHLLK010000010.1, forward strand.
GGCTGGGCGCCCAGGTCTCCCTCGCGGGGACTCTGGCGGGCCGGGTCGCTGGACCAGAACCGGGCGCCCTCCAGGCTGCCGGCCCCGCTGATGATCATGTCGCCTTTCAAGAGGCCTCCGCCTTTTCCAGCACCAGGGCCGCGTTGACCCCGCCGAAGCCGGATTTCACGGTGAGCACCCGCTGCATGCCGGGCAGGTCCAGATTCTCCCGGGCCACCATGAGGGGCAGGCTGACCCCGTGGTTCAGGTAGCCCAGGCTGGCCGGCACCACCCCCTCGCCCAGGGCCTGGACGCAGAACACCGTCTCGATGACCCCGGCCGCGCCCAGGGTGTGGCCCAGGTAGCTTTTCAGGGAGTTCACCGGCGGGCTCTCGGCCCCGAACAGGGCGTGCAGGGCCTGGGTCTCCATCTCGTCGTTGTAGGGAGTGCCGGTGCCGTGGGCGTTGATGTAGTCCACGTCATTGGGCACCAGGCCGGCCTTGGCCAGGGCCCGGGCCATGGCCCGCCGCAGGCCCTCGCCGTCCCGGGCCGGGCCGGTGAGGTGGTTGGCGTCGTTGGTGGAGGCCCAGCCGGTGAGCCGGGCCGCGGCCGAGCCCAGACCGGGCGCGGCCAAGAGCACGGCCCCGGCGCCTTCGCCCAGGGTCAGGCCCCGGCGCGCGTGGTCAAAGGGCCGGCAGGGGTTGGGGTCCAGGGCCTTCAGCGCCCCGAAGCCCTCCAGGATGAAGCGGCTCAGGGTGTCCACCCCCACCACCAGCATGGCGCTCTCCCGGCCGCTGATGATGAGCCGGGCCGCGGTGGCCAGGGCCGTGAGCCCGCTGGCGCAGGCGTTGGACACGGCCAACACCGCACCCTTCAGCTCCAGATCCTGGGCCAGGTCCCGGGCCAGGCGCCCCGGCAAATGGTGCAGGTTCGTGTGCTTCCCGGCCATGAGCGCCAGGAGCGAGGCGATCTCCCCCTTGGTGGTGGCCAAAACCAGGCCCACCGGGGTCTCCGGGGGCAGGCCGGCCCGCCGGGCCGCGGCCAGGGCCTCCCGCCCGGCGTAGAGCGCCAGGCCGTGGGCCCGCCACAGGTCCTCGGGCGGATGGCCGCCGCCCACCTGGGCCCAGTCCTGGGGCACGATCTCGGCCGCGCAGGTGGTGGCCAGGTCCAGGCCGGCCAGGCGGATCAGGGGCCGGATGCCGCTCTCGCCAGCCAGGATCTTCTGCCAGGCCGGGGCCAGGCCCACGCCCAGGGCGGTGACCACTTCATAGCCCAGGATGTCGCAGAAAACGCCCATGGGCTAGCAAGCTCCCCAAGGCAGGGGGGCCGCGCCCGGACGCGTCTGCGGCTGGCGGGCCACGGGGCTCACGCCGGGGGATACCCGGCCAGCGAGGCGAAGCGATGTTTTAGGCGCTGGGCCACGATGGGCGGCACCAGGCCGTTGATGTCGCCTCCCAGGCTGGCGGCCTCCTTGATGATGGTGGAACTGACGTAGAACCACTTGTAATCGGTCATCAGGAACACGGTCTGCACATGGCGGTTCAGCTTGCGGTTCATGAGGGCCAACTGGAACTCGTATTCGAAATCCGACAAGGCCCGGAGGCCCCGGAGGATCACGTTGGTTTTCTTGCCCACCACATAATCCACCAACAGGCCGTCAAAGGTGTCCACTTCCAGGCCGTCCAGGCCCTTGGCCACGGCATGGATCATCTCCATGCGTTCGGGGATGGTGAACAGACCTTGTTTCTCGGAGTTCCGGGCCACCGCCACGATCACGCGGTCGAAGATCTCCAAACCCCGGCGCAGGATGGACAGATGTCCGTTGGTAATGGGATCAAAAGATCCCGGATAAACAGCAGTGTGCATGGACAGACCTTTCTGGCGGACGGGCTGCCACAGGCCCGGAATCCTGTCGCGATTGTGGCATGGGGGAGACTATCACGATCCGACGGGCAGGGCAAACATGGACAGTTCACTTTGGCCATAGACCCGGTGATCCAGGGGAACCAGGGGCGGCGGGGCCGTGGGGCGCTCGTTCGGCTGGTGCTCCACCACGAAAATGCCGCCCGGGGCCAAAAAACCGGGGTGGGCGGCCACCCGGGCCACCCGGGCCACCAGGCCCTGACCATAGGGCGGGTCGGCCAGGGCCAAGTCAAAGGGCCCCTGGGCCATCAGCCGCCGGCTGGCGAACGCCGCGTCGGCCGCCAGCACCCGGCCCCGGTCCGTGAGGCCCAGCTCGGCCAGGTTCTGGTGGAGCACCCGCACCACCGGCCGCCGGAGCTCCACGAACACACAGGAGGCCGCTCCCCGGGAGAGGGCCTCCAGGCCCAGGGCCCCGGAGCCGGCAAAGAGATCCACCACCCGGGCTCCCTCCAGGCGCCCGGCCAGGATGGAAAACAGGGCCTCCCGCAGGCGGGCGGCCGAGGGCCGGGTGAGCTGGCCGGCCGGGGCCTTGAGCCGCCGCCCCCCGAACTCGCCGCCGATGATCCGGAGCAACAGCTAACCTAAAGCCCGGATGACCAGGCTGCCGGTGCCCGGGGCGCGGAAGGCCTTCAAGTAATGGTGGGCGGTGCGCCGCGCCTCCTCCTCGATGGCCTGGATCATGTCGGCCGGCAGGTGGTCGATCTCCTGTTTGAAGGGCTTGGCCGCGAAGCGGAGATCCTGGCCGGTGGCCGCGGCCCATTTCTTCATCTCGCCCATGAGCTCGGCCGGCAGGTAGCGGTACACGATGTTCTGCCAGTGGGAGCCCACGTTGCCCTTCCTTATGCCGTGGTCGGCAAAGCGCCCCAACAGGGTGAGCGGCGTGCCGGACACCCCGTGCTGGGCCATGGACACCCCATAGGTCCGCAGCGCCTGGTGGATGGCCAGGGTGCGCTCCAGGTCCAGGTCGATCTCCTCGCCGTCCAGGTAGTGGCCGTGGCGGGCGCCGTTGTTGATGGCCAAGAGATCGGGGCGCATCCCCAGCCCGGCCAGGCGGGCCAGGAATTCCTGGGCCTCCGCCAGGCTGGTCAGGGGGCCGCCGGCCCCGCCGAGCTGCACCTCCAGGCCCAGGCCCCGCTCCCGCACCGGCTGGCTCAGCTCCGCGCAAACCTGGGCGTTCTCCGCCAGGGGCAGGAGGCTGGCGTCCAGGGCAAAGGAGGTGTAGCCGGCCGCGAGCTGGGCCGCGATCAACTCCCGCACCGCGGCCAGGCTGGCCGCATCGGCCCCGGCCACCGTGAGGTGGTCGGCGTGCAGGAAAAAGGGCCGGGTGAAGCCGGTTTCCGCGGCATAGGCGGCCACGGCGGCAAAGTGGTCCTCCGGGGTGAGTCCGGTGTAGCCGCCCGCCAGATCGGACTCCCGGCGGGAAAGCTCGAAGCACACCACGGCGTCCAGCTCCTCGGCCGCCCGCATGATACCGGGAATCACGTGTTTTATGCGGGTGTTGCAGGCCAGGACGATCACCTGTTCGTCCCGGAGCGCCTGGATGATCTCATGGCCGTTCAAAAGACAGAGCCGGCTGTCCGGGTCCAGGCGCCGGGTCACGTTTTCCGGCCGCCGGGCCAGAAGCCGGCTGGTCACGGCTGCGGGCTGGGAAGTCATCGCCGCTCACCTGTTCCGGGGGCCCCGGAGGGCCCCCGTTGGGAAATTTTTTATTTCAAAGATATTTTTCGGCCAGAAGCTCGGCGATCTGCACGGCGTTGGTGGCCGCGCCCTTCCTGATGTTGTCCGCGGCCAGCCACAGGTCGATGCCGTTGGCCTGGCTCAGGTCTTCCCGGATGCGGCCCACCAGGGTGAGATCCTGGCCGGCGGCGTCCAGGGGCATGGGGTAGACCTTGTTGGCCGGGTCGTCCACCAGCTTCACCCCCGGCGCGGCGGCCAGGGCCTGGCGCACCTGGGCAGGGGAGACCTTCTGCCGGGTGGTGAGGTTCACCGCCTCGCTGTGCCCGTATTTCACCGGCACCCGCACGCAGGTGGCGGTCACCTTGATGCCGGGGTCCTCCATGATCTTCTGGGTCTCCAGCACCATCTTCATCTCTTCCTTGGTGTAGCCGTTCTCCCAGAACACGTCGATATGGGGGATGAGGTTCATGGCGATCTGGTAGGGGTACACCTTGGCCTCGGGCGCGGTGCCGTCCTTGTACAGGGCCTTCAACTGGTTCTCCAGCTCCACGATGGCCTTCTGGCCGGTGCCGGAAACCGCCTGGTAGGTGGACACCACCACCCGTTCGATGGTGGCCAGATCGTGGATGGGCTTCAATACCACCACCATCTGGATGGTGGAGCAGTTGGGGTTGGCGATGATGCCCTTGGTCTTGTACCCGGCCACGGCTTGGGGGTTGACCTCGGGCACCACCAGGGGCACCTCGGGGTCCATGCGCCAGGCCGCGGAGTTGTCCACCACCACCGCGCCGGCCGCCGCCGCCTGGGGCGCGTAGGTCTGGCTGGTGCCGCCGCCGGCCGAGAACAGGGCGATCTCCATGCCCTGGAAGCTGCCCTCGCCCAACACCTGCACGGGAATATCCTCGCCCCGGAATTTGAGCTTTTTGCCGGCGGAACGCTCCGAAGCCAGCAGCCGTAGCTCACTGAGGGGGAAATTTCTTTCCTCCAGGCAACGAAGCATTTGATTTCCCACGGCGCCCGTGGCGCCACACACCGCAACCTTGAACTGCCGGTTCATCTCGCTCACCTTTCCCGAGCTCGGGAATTAAAAAGGGATGATCACCAAAGGCCCGGGTCCCCAGGGGCCGGGCCAGGGCCAGGGTCAATTGCCTGTTTTCTAGCTTACCAAGAGGCTCTTTGCAAGCGCCGCGATGCGTCTCAAGGCGCCGCGGCCCGGGTCTCTCCCTGGCCCACCCCCCAAATGTAGGGGTGCATTTTTTCCTGGTTTGGATAAGATATCGGGGCCGAGGATGGGCTTCATAGGTTTATTTTCGGCCGGGCTCCCGCCGCGCATTGGGAAACCAATGGAAGTGTGCCTTCTTCCTGGCGGCGGGAGCCTTTGTAAAGCTTCCGCCGCCTGGCCCGCCCGGGGGCGGTTCCCGCCAGCTTCATCCAGGGGAGGATGCCATGACCGCCAAACGGCAAACCGCCGCCACCCCGGAGGCCCCGGCCCGGCCGGCGCCCGCCGTTGATCCCGACCGCCTCACCCCCCGCCAGGACGCGGTCCTGAAGGCCAGCAAGGAGATCGCCGTCAAGTTCATCGAGACCGGCCGTCTCACCGTGGCCTCCTTTGGCGAGACCTTCCGGCAGATCTACAAAGGGGTCAAGGAAGCCGTGGAGGAGGAAGGCTAGCCCAGGCTAACCAACGGCCGGTCCCCCACTGCCCGTGCCGGGGAACGTCGCCGCGCCGGCTGCCCCATCCGCGCCCGGCAGGGGCGAGACATAGTAGATGCGGGCCAGATAGAGCCCCCCGGGAGGGGCCTTGGGCCCGGAATAGAGCCGCTGGCCCGCGGCCAGCATCTCGCCCACCGCCTCCGGGGCCAGCCGCCCCCCGCCCACCTGCACCAGGCTGCCCACCAGGTTCCGCACCGCATGCCTGAGAAAGCCGTTGCCCGTGAGGCTGAGGCGCACCACCCCGGAGTCCTCGCGCCGGAGTTCGGCCCGGGTGATGAGCCGCTGGGTGGAGCCCTTGACCTCGGTGCTGTTGTTGGCAAAGGCTCCCAGGTCCACCAGCCCGGTCACCAGCTCCAGGGCTTTGGCCATGGCCGCCAGGTCGAGCCGGCCGGGCAATGGCCACATGAGCCCCGCCGCAAAGAGCCCGGCCCGGGTCTCGGGCAAAAGGTAATAGTGATAGGTCTTGCCCCGGGCGTCGTACTGGGGATGGAAATCCGGGGCCACCGGGCCCAGCCGCCGGGGCAGCACCCCGTCGGGCAGCATCTTCCGGAGCGCCAGGTCCAGCCGGGCCAGGGAGAGGTTGCTGGTGGTGCTGAAGGCGGCCACCTGGCCCAGGGCGTGCACCCCGGCGTCGGTGCGGCCGGCCGCGAAGACCCGGATGGGCTGGTTCAACACCTTGGAGAGCACCTTTTCCAGGGCTCCCTGCACGGTGAGCCCCCGGGCCTGGAGCTGCCAGCCGGCAAAGCCGTCGCCCCGGTAGGCGGTGACCAGGGCCAGGCGCCGGGGCGCACCCGGGGCGCGCTCCGGCTCGGCCGGCAGGAAGGGCACGTCCCAGGCCGGAAACTCCCCGCAAATCTGGCTGAAGAAATCCACCATGGCCGATAGCAGGAGCTAGGGCGTCTGGGCCACGGCGAAGAGGCCCTCGGTTTCGCCCAGCCCCAGCATGAGGTTGGCGTTCTGCACGGCCTGGCCGCTGGCGCCCTTGGTCAGGTTGTCCAGGGCGGAGAAGACCTTCAAAAGCCCGCTCCGGGGATCGGCCGCCACGGCCAGGAGCATCCGGTTGGTGCCCCGCACCTCTTTCACCGCGGGGAGCCGCCCCGGGGGCAGGGGGGTGACAAAGGGCTCGTTCTGGAAGTAGGCGTCCCACACCTCCCGCACCCGTTCCGGCCCGGCCCCGCCTTGGGGCCGCAGGTAGATGGTGGAAAGGATGCCCCGGTCCAGGGGAAGCAGGTGGGGAGTGAAAGTGAGCTTCACCGGCTGCCCGGCGGCCGCCGACAGTTCCTGCTCCATCTCCGGGGTGTGCCGGTGGCCCTCCACCGCGTAGGGGCTGAAGTTCTCGTGAATCTCGCCGTGCAACAGCTTGAGGCTGGCTTTGCGGCCCGCGCCGGACACGCCCGAGGCGCTGTCGGCGATGATGCCCGCGGGTTCCACCACGCCTTCCCGGAGGAGCGGGATCAGGGGCATGAGCACGCTGGTCACGTAGCAGCCGGGGTTGGCCACCAGCCGGGCCTGCCGCACCTGGTCCCGGTAGAATTCCACCAGGCCGTACACCGCCTCGGCCAGCAGCTCGGGCGCGGTGTGGGGGGCGTACCATTGTTCGTACACCGCTTGGTCCCGGAGCCGGAAATCGGCCGAGAGGTCCACGATCTTGGCCCCGCCGGCCAACAGCGGGGCGGCCGCGGCCATGGCCGCCTTGTGGGGCACGGCCAGGAACACGAGCCTCGCCTGGGCGGCCAGGGCCTCCGGGTCGGGCGCGGTGAAGGAGAGGTCCAGAAGGCCTTCCAGGGCGCCGAAGACCTCGCCCACGGCCTGGCCCGCGAACTGGCGGGAGCTGACCGCGGCGAGGGTGAGGGAGGGGTGGAGGGCAATGAGCCGCATGAGTTCCACCCCGGTGTAGCCGGAGCCGCCCATAATGGCCACGGGGATCATGGTGAACCTCCTGAAGGAAGCGCCGCCCGCGGGCGACGCCGGGCGCCAAAACAAGAAAGGGGAAGGCCCCGCGGGCCCTCCCCTCATGGTACGAAGCTCTGGTAGCCGGCTAGCGCTTGGAGTACTGGTAACGGGCCCGGGCGCCGCGCTGGCCGTACTTCTTGCGTTCCTTCTGGCGGGCGTCGCGGGTGAGGAAACCGGCCCGCTTCAAGGCCAGGCGGAACTCGGGGTTGTACTCGGTGAGGGCGCGGGCGATGCTGTGCCTGAGGGCGCCGGCCTGACCCGTGGAGCCGCCTCCGGCCACGGTGGCCATGATGTCGAAGCTCGCCAGGGTCTCGGTGAGCACCAAGGGCTGCTTCATCAGCATGGCGTCGGTCTCGCGGCTGAAGAAGTTCTCCACGGGACGTTTGTTGATGGTGATCTGGCCGGAGCCGCCGGGGATCAGCCAGCAGCGGGCCACGGCGCACTTCCGTCTGCCGGTGGCGTAGTAGCGAGTTTCGCTCATGGTTCCTTCCGCCGTTTAAGAGAAGCTGAGGGGCTGGGGTTGCTGAGCCTGGTGCGGATGCTCGGGGCCGGTGTAGACCTTCAGCTTCTTCAGAAGCTTACGGCCCAACCGGTTTTTGGGGAGCATGCCTTTCACGGCCATCAGCACCAGCCGCTCGGGATAAGTTTGCAACATACGCTGGGCCACGGTGCCGGTGATGCCGCCGGGGTAGCCGCTGTGGCGATAGTAGGTCTTCTGCTCCCACTTGCGGCCGCTCAGCTTGATCTTGTCCGCGTTGACCACCACGATGAAGTCGCCGGTGTCCACATGGGGGGTGAAAATAGGCTTGTGCTTGCCCCGCAGCCGTTGGGCCACGGCCGAGGCCAGCCGGCCCAGCACCAGGTCACTGGCATCCACCACGAACCACTCGCGGGATACTTCTTCGGGTTTGGCGACGTAGCTTTTCATAACAATATGCCCATGCCCCCCGAGGGGGCCGAGTTAAGCTCAAGTTGGGTGGTTGTCAAAGACTCCTGCGGGGGCAGGTCCCCCGAAACGAAAACCTTTTTTATCCGAGAGGCCTGCCGGTGTCAAGGGCGGGGCCTGTTTTTTAACCCGAGGGCGGCGGTAAAATCATCACCCGCGGTTTTCACCGGCAGCGGGAATCGCCGTGATCGGCCGCCACGGCCTCAAACCGTTGCCCCTCGGAGCCGCCAGCCCTGCCGCCGCGGTCCTCTCAGGGGCCGCCAGCCCCGCAGCCACCGTCCCCGCCACCTTCAGCCTCGCCGCCGCGGCAGCCCCGTTCCTGCCAGCCCCGAACCCGTCAGCCCCGGGGCCGGCCTAGTTCGTGGACGTGGCGTCTTCGCAACCTTCAGCCTCGCCGCCGCGGCAGCCCCGTAGCCACCGTCCCCGCCACCTTCAGCCTCGCCGCCGCCGCCAGCTCCGTAGCCACCGTCCCCGCCACCTTCAGCCTCGCCGCCGCGGCAGCCCCGTTCCTGCCAGCCCCGAACCCGCCAGCCCCGAACCCGCCAGCCCCGAACCCGCCAGCCCCGGGGCCGGCCTAGTTCGTGGACGTGGCGTCTTCGCTCCGGGTGCCCACGGAGAAGCCGAACAACTCGCCGAAACCGCCCAGGGTGAAAGCGAAGTAGTAACCGCGCTCGTACTGGTCATCCTGGTAGAAGACCCGGAAGCCCCAGCACTGGGACTGGTACTGCAACTGGTAGATGGTCTCGAAGTCGGTTTCGTTGTCGAAGTCATGCCGGTTGGCGTAGGACACCGACCATTCCTGGGTCAGGGCCACGGTGAGCCCGCTGGTCATCTGCTTGTAGCTGCCGTCCCGGAAGATGTAGTCCAGGTTGATGGCGTCGCCGCGGTAGTCGCTGAACTCCAAGCGCCCGTAAAGCTGCTCCCAACGGTTGTTGTTGGGGTTCCAGGACACCTCCGCCTCGCCGTAGATGTTGTCGGAGGGGTCCAGCTCGGCCCGGCCGGTGACCAAGCCCAGGGGCTGGTTGTCCCGCTGGCCGTCGGGTTTGTCCCGCTGCAGTTCGGTGATGTCGATCTCGTGGTTGATTTCCAGAATCAGGAACTCCCGGTAGTCCGACACGGCCTCGTCGGTCTCCGGGTCGTACACCGTGTTCTTGCTGGTGAAGGTGTTGTTGATGCCGTAGGAGAGGGTGTTCACCCGCTGGCGGCGGCGGGCCGCCAAGACCGGGATGTCCTCTTCCTCGAAGTTGGGCATGTAGATGTAGGTGATGTTGGGCCGCAGGGCGTGCTTGATCTTCAAGGGCTCATCGGCCGAGCCGAAGTCGAACACCCGGTAGAGGTAGGACGAGAAGTCGGTCTTGAACTGCCACTGCTCACTGGTGCCGCTTTTGTCGGGGTCGTTTTTGTCGAATGTTTCGTCCAGCTTGTCCGCGTAGTACAGCCGCTCCATCCAGGTGAAGCGGGGCTCGAGCTCCAAGTAGTCGTTGAAGTTCAAGGGCAGGCTCAAAGCCGGCTGAATGTCACTGATGTTACCGGTGCCGCCCTGCTCGCGGTAGTAGTAGATGTAGGAGGAGCGCAAGTCGAAGTAGACACCGGTGTCGCCCAGCATCGCCCGGGAAGTGCTGTAGGAGAGCCAGGGCAGCTTCTGTAGGGTGGTGTTTTCGTCGGTGGCCAACAGGTTGTCGGTGTAGAGCAGGGTGGCGTTGAAGGTGGCGCCGCTGGAAATCTGGTTATAGTTGAGCTGGTTCTTGCGGTAGGGATAGGTGTTGGGGTCCAGGTCCCGGCCCATGAAGTCCACCATGCGCCGGTTGGTCTGGTTGTACCCGGTGTAGCCAAAGGTGAACTCCCGCAGGTACTCCCGGTCGCTGGCCCAGTCCAGGTCCAAGGTGATGTCGCCGCCGAAGAGGTTCTGGTCCGCCTTGCCCCGCACCCAGTAGCGGGACCCGTAGGGGTAGGTCAGGTCGCCGTCCTGGTAGAGGTCCTCGGCCCGCTGATCGTTATACAGGTAGTCGGCCATGAAGATGCCGCGGGATTCGGTGTTCAGCATGTAGCGGTATTCGCCGCCCACGTCCACGCCCCGCCGGCTCATGTAGTTCAGGGTGATGGTGGCGTCCTGCTCCTCGCCCAGCACCTGGAAGTAGGGCTGGCTGAACACGAAGCCGTCCCGGCTGCTCTGGCCGATCATGGGCAGCAGGAAGCCGGACTCGCGTTTGGTCTTGGCTGGGAAAAGCAGGTAAGGGGACCACATGACCGGGAATTCGCGGATGCGGAACTGGGTGTCCTTGGCCAGGCCGTAGCCCTCCAGGGTCACGTTGACTTCCTTGCCGTAGATTTCCCAGGAAGGCGAGGAACCGTCGCAGGTGGTGAAGGTGCCCTCCTGCATGGTGTAGGTGTCCTTGCCGGTCTTCTCGATTTCCTTGCCGCGCAGGTAGTAGTGGCTCGAGGGCACGTACACCGCGCCTTCGTAGACCTTGCCGGTGCCCTTGTTCATGTCCACCAGCATGGACTCGCCCAAAAGCACCTGGTCCGGGGTGGTGAACCTGACGGCGCCTTGGGCCTCCGCGGTCATGGGACCGGCGAACAGACGCACCCGGTCGGCCAGGAGGCGGTAGTTGCCCTGGGTGATTTCCACCTCGCCTTCGGCCAGGTAGGAGTCCGACTTTTCATCGTAGGTGAGCTTTTCGGCCCGGATGTCCAGGGGGGCCGCCAAATTCAGCCTGACGAGCTCGCCGCTGTCAGCCGCGGCCGGTGGCGCGGGGAACGCCACCAGGGTCAGAGCGGCCAGGACAATCAACCACCTCCACCATTGGGACCCAAGCCCGGAACTCTGCACGTACTCCTCCTCACGGTCTCGCAGGCCTAACAAAGCCGGTTGTCGCAACCTAGCAAAGTCTGAAAACTATGGCAAGTCGCTTGTGTGCACCCCGCCAAGAATGGCCCGGGCCTCGCCCACCGTGAACAGGGAGCCGGTGACGATCACCGCGCCCCCGCTTCCGGCCAGGAGTTTGGCGCGTTCCATGGCCCGGCCCAGGTCGGGCTCGATCTCGTAGGGCGGGCAGTCGGCCGGCCGCCGGGTGGCCAAAACCTCGGGGGCGGCGGCGCGGGAGTACACTGGGCGGCTGAAGATGACCCGGTCGGCCGCCGGGGTCAAGAGGGCCAGGATCTCGTCCACGGGCTTGTCGGCCATGATGCCCACGACCATGACCAGGGGTTTGCGGCCGGCCAGGAGGCCGGGCAGACTTTCCAGCAGGGCCTTGGCCGCGGGGACGTTGTGGGCCCCGTCCAGCCACAGGGGCGGCTCGCTTGGCTCCCCGGGCCAGCGCTCCAGGCGGCCGGGCCACGCCACCCGGGTGAGTCCGGCCCGGAAATGCGCTGGCGTCAAGGGCAGGCCCCGCGCGGCCAGGACCTCGGCCGCGCCCAGGGCCAGGGCGGCGTTGGTGGGCTGGTGACGGCCCAGCAGGTTGGTGCTCAGGTGCTTCAGGTCCCACGCGCGCCCGGCCAGGCTGAACTCCTCGCCCGGCCCCCGCCGGAAGCGCAGCTCGCGGCCCAGCCGGTGGACCGGAGCCCCCAGGCGCCGGGCGGTTTCCTCCACCACCTGCCGAGCCGGGGCCTGGCGCACCCCGTGCATCAGGGGCACCCCGGGCTTGATCACCCCGGCCTTCTCAAAGGCTACCTGGGCCAGGGTGTTGCCCAGATACTCGGTGTGCTCCAGGCCGATGTTGGTGATCACCGACACCAGGGGGCGGCAGAGGTTGGTGGCGTCCAGCCGCCCGCCCAGGCCCACCTCGATGAGGCCCAGCTCCACCTGCTCCTCGCAGAAGTAGAGAAAGCCCATGGCCGTGACGAACTCGAAGAAGGTGGGGGGCTCGCGGCGGTCCACCACCTGCCACACCCGCTCGATCAGGTCCAGCACCCGGTCCTTGGTGATCTCCTGGCCGTTGATCTTGAAACGCTCGCTGAAGTGGATGAGATGGGGGCTGGTGTAGAAGCCCACCTTGACCCCGGCCTGCCGGAGCGCCGCCTCCAGCATGGCCCCCACCGAGCCTTTGCCGTTGGTGCCGGCCAAGTGCACCGCGGGCAGGGCCAAATGGGGGTCGCCCAGGCGGGAGAGCAGGTTCTGGGTGGAGTTGAGCCCCAGCTTGATACCGAATTTCTGGAGGTCGTAAAGGCCGTCGAGGGCCTTCTGGTAGGCGTCGGTCATGGGCCTGGTTCCCGTGAGAGGTGAGAAATGGCGCTAGGTGCGGCGAACCAGACCCTCGAACCGGCGGCAGGGCCGTCCCTCTCTCAGGCCTGGGTCAGGTGCGCGAATTCCAGCAGGAGGATTTTTAGCCCGTAACGACCAAAATGCACCAGTATTTTTTTGTCCCCCTGGTACCCCATGACCTTGCCGCGGCCAAAAGTGGCGTGCGCCACCTGGCTGCCCACGGCAAAGGGGCGGTCCTGGCGCTGGCTGCCCCGGCTGACCGGCGGGGCGGCGAACTCGGGGAACACCAGACCCGGGGACTCGGCTTCCAACAGGCCTGGGTCCAGGTCCTCCAGGAAGCGGGAGATGGTCTGGGGAATCACCCGGCGCTCGCCGGGCGCGTACAGCTCCCGGGGGGCCAGGATGGTCAGGTCGCGACCGGCCCGGGTGCAGGCCACGTACAACAGCCGTCGCTCCTCCTCCAGGCCCTCGGAGTCCTGGAAGGAGGCAAAGGCCGGCAACCGCCCGTCGGTGGCCCAGATCAGGAACACGTGGGGCCACTCCATGCCCTTGGCCGAGTGGATGGTGGACAGGGTGAGGTTCCGGCCCGAATCGCCGCCGTTGTTGTCCTGGGAGGTGTCCAGGGCGGTCTCGCCCAGGAAATCTTCCAGGTGCTCGTACTGGCGGGCCATGCCCGGCAGTTCGTTCAGGTCGGCCAGGCGGCGGGGGTGGTCGTCAAAGAGGTCCTTGCAGATGGGGGTGTAATATTTGATCGCCGCCTCCACGGCATCCAGGGGGGGCAGCGCCGGGTCGGCCAGCTCGGCCATGAGCTTGGCCAGCTTCTTGCCCACCGGGTTCTTGACCAAGGTCGGGACGCCGGCCAGGCCGAGGAGGTAATCCCGGGGCTCGCCGCCGCCGGCGGCCAAATGGCCCAGGATCTGCTGGGCGGTCTTGGGCCCCACCTTGGGCACCAGGAGCAGAATCCGCTGCCAGGAGAGGAAGTCCAGGGGGTTGGCCACCACCCGGAGATGGGAGAGCAGGTCCTTGACGTGGGCCGCCTCCAAAAAGCGCTGGCCCCCGTACTTCACAAAGCCCAGGCCTTCCACGGTCAGCTCTTTTTCCAGGTCAAAGGAGTCGCGCCCGGCCCGGAACAGCACCGCCACTTCCTCGGGCTGGGCTCCCTGGTGCAACCGGCCGCGGATGGCCTCCACCACGGCCCGGGACTGGCCCCGCTCGTCCTTGGGCCGGAGCAGCTTGGGCGCGGGACCGTCCGGGTTGTCGGTGAACAGCTCCTTTTCGTAGCGCACCGCGGCCTGGGCGATGATGGCGTTGGTCAGCCCCAGAATGGCCGGGGTGGAGCGGTAGTTCTTTTGCAGCTTCACCACCGCCGTGCCGGGGAACAGGCGGGGGAAGTCCAGGATGTTCTGGTGGCGGGCCCCCCGGAAGCGGTAGATGGACTGGGCGTCGTCGCCCACCACCATGATGTGCTGGGCTTCGTCGCACCACAGCCTGAGCAGCCGGGCCTGCACCGCGTTGGTGTCCTGGTACTCGTCCACCATGAGCCGCCGCCAGCGCCGCTGCACCTCCTGGCGCACCTCGGGCTGGGCCAGGAGCAGCTCCTCGGTGCGGAACAACAGGTCGTCGTAATCCAGCAGCCCCTGGCTGGTCTTGGCCAGGGCGAAGCCGTGGTGCACCGCGGCCAGTTCGCGGCGGTGCTCCAGCCAGTGGGGGGCCAGGGCCTCCAGGGCGGTCTCCAGGTCCATTTCCAGGTTGCGGGCCCGGCTGAACAGGGAGACCAGGCTGCGGGGCTTGGGAAAGCGGCTCTCGCCCGCGCTTTTCAGCCCCAGGTCGTTCAACTGGTGACGCACCAGGGCCTCCTGGTCGGCCTGGTCGATGATGGTGAAGTTGGGCGGCAGGCCCAGATGGCGGCCGGAAACGCGCAGGATGCGGAGGCAGATGGAGTGAAAGGTGCCCCCGGCCACGGCCGCGGCCCCGGGGTGCATCTGGCGGGCCCGGGAGAGCATCTCGGCCGACGCCCGGCGGGTGAAGGTCACCAGGAGGAGGGAGGAGGGGCGTTCGCCACGCTCCAGGAGATGGGCCACCCGGTGCACCAGGGTGCGGGTCTTGCCGCTGCCCGCCCCGGCGATGACCAAGAGCGGCCCCTCGGTCATCTCCACGGCCTGGCGCTGCTCGGGGTTCAGGCCCTCCAGGGCCGACGCGGCCACCCGCCGCCTCTAATTGGCCTGGTACAGGCGGGTCAGCGCCTCCACCAGGGCGGGGATGGTGTAGCTGGCGGGCTCCACGTGCACCGTGAGGCCGGCTTCCCGGGCGGTGGCCGAGGTGATGGGGCCCAGGGTGGCCACCCGGATCTCGCCGGCCGCCGTGGCCGCGGCCAGGCGCTGGCGGATCTCCGGCGCCAAAACCGCCAGGAGATTGGTCACCGTGGAACTGGCCGTGAAGGTGATGAGGTCCAGGCCCTCGTCCAGGGCTTCGGCCAGCTGCCCCGCCGCCTCGGGCGGGGAGGTGGTCTGGTAGGCCGGCACCACCTCCACCTGGGCGCCCCAGTCGGCCAGGGTCTCGGGCAGCACCTCGCGGGCCTCCAGGGCCCGGGGGATCAGGACGCGTTTACCCCTCACCCCCTCGGGGCCCAGGGCTTCCAACAGCCCCTCGGCCACGAAGGTGCGGGCGGTCACGTCGGCGATGAGCCCGCGGACGGCCAGGGCGGCGGCGGTGGCCGGGCCGATGACCGCCAGGCGGGCCCGGCCCAGGGCCCGGGCGTCCTTGCCCGCCGCGGCCAGGGCCGCGAAAAAGGCCTCGACCCCGTTGGGGCTGGTGAACATCAGCCAGTCATAGGCCTCCACCCCGGCCGCGGCCCGGGCCAGGGGGGCCGGGTCGGGCGGCGGGCCGAGCTGGATGGTGGGGATTTCCACCACCTGGGCCCCCAGGGCGGCCAGGGCCCCGGAGAGGCGGCCGGCCTGGGCCCGGGCCCGGGTCACCAGCACCCGCTTGCCAAACAGCGGCAGCTTCTCGAACCAGGAGAGCTCGGAGCGCAACGAGGCCACCCCGCCCACCACGGTGATGGCCGGAGGCTGCAGCCCGGCGGCGGCCACGGCTGCGGGCAGGGTGGTGAGGTCGCCCTCCACCACCTCCTGGCGGGGGGTGGTGCCCCAGCGCACGCAGGCGGCCGGGGTGTCCGGCGCCCTGCCCGCGGCGATGAGGCTTTCACAAATGTGGGGCAGGTTCTTCACCCCCATGAGGAAGACCAGGGTGCCGATGCCGGCCAGGGAGGCCCAGTTCAGGGTGGATTCCGGCTTGGTGGGGTCTTCGTGGCCGGTGACAAAGGCCACGTCCGTGGTGTGGCGGCGGTCGGTGACCGGGATGCCGGCGTAGGAGGGGGCGGCAATGGCGCTGGTGACCCCGGGCACCACCTCGAAGGCCAGGCCCGCCGCGTGGAGCGCCGAGGCTTCCTCGCCGCCCCGGCCGAACACGTAGGGGTCGCCGCCCTTCAGGCGGGTCACCACCTTGCCCTCGGCGGCCAGGCGGCACAACAGCTCGTTGATGTCCTCCTGGCCCATGGTGTGGTCGCCGCCCTTTTTGCCCACGTAGATCATCTCGGCCGCGGGCGAGGCCAGGGCCAAAAGCTGGGGGTTGGCCAGGTAGTCGTAGACCACCACCTCGCACTCGGCCAGGCAACGGGCCCCCTTCAACGTCAAGAGGAGCGGATCGCCGGGCCCCGCTCCCACCAGATAAACCTTGCCGCTCATGCCGGTTTTTCTCCGTAGACCTCGGCCAGAATCTCCCGCCCGCCGCCGGCCAGGACCTCCTCGGCCACTTGCACGCCCAATTGGGCGGTGTCGTCGGTTCCGCTGATGCCGTCGCCCCGCACCACCTGTTTGCCGTCCAGGCTGGCCACCAGGCCGGCGAGACGCACCAGGCCGTGGGGCTCCAGCACGGCGTGGCCGGCGATGGGCACCTGGCAGCCGCCTTCCAGGCGGGCCAGGAAGGCCCTCTCCGCGGCCACGGTCCAGGCGGTGGGGGGGTGGTGCAAGAGCGAGAGGATCGCCAGGGTGTCGGGGTCGTCCTCCCGGCACTCCAGGGCCAGGGCGCCCTGACCCACCGCGGGCAAGAGCACGTCCGGGGGCAGCACCTCGGGCTGCACGTCGTTCAGCTCCAGGCGGTTCAGCCCGGCCTGGGCCAGCACCACGGCGTCCAGGTCCTCTTCGGAGAGCTTGCGGAGGCGGGTCTCCACGTTGCCGCGGATGCTCACGATCTGGAAATCGGGCCGCCTGGCCAGGAGTTGGGCCTGGCGCCGCAGGCTGCTGGTGCCGATGCGCGCCCCGGTGGGCAGCTCCTTCAACAAGAGCTGGCCCCGGCTCACCATCACGTCATGGGGGTTTTCCCGCTCGGGAATGGCCCCGATGATGAGGCCCGGCGGCAGCTCGGTGGGCATGTCCTTCATGGAGTGCACGGCCAGGTGCGCCCGGCGCTCCAGGAGCGCGTCCTCGATCTCCTTGACGAACAGGCCCTTGCCGCCCACCTGGGCCAGGGGCACATCCAGGATGCGGTCGCCCTTGGTCTTGATGATGTCCAGCTCTACCTGGCGGCCCTTGCCGACCCGCCGGAGCTGGGCGGCCACCCAGCCCGCCTGGGCCAGGGCCAACCGGCTGCCCCGGGTGGCGATGATCAATTTGTCCATGCTGGGCTGCGCCGGGTCTAGTGGCAGGTGGCGCAGGAGCCGCCGCCGCAGGAGGCACAACCACCCGAGGAAGAGACCATGCGTCCGCCCTCGGTCTTGTGGGCAAAGCCGCTCATGAGGCGATGCACCTCGTTGCTTTGGCAACGGGGGCAGCACACCGGGTCGTCGGACCGGAAGACCAACAGCTCGAACTCATTTTGGCATTTGTCGCAGGCATATTCGTAAATGGGCATTTTGCTCCTCTTTGGCAAGCCGTTGCAAGACAGCCTGCCAGGCGCGCCAGGGACGGCGCGCCAAATTGCGCGGCTTTTAAAAAGCAAGCAATTTGTCCAAGTTGGCAAAACCATGTTTTCGCCGACCTGGATTGAAAAAGGCCATGGAAGGACTTTTTCAACATCCTTTTGGAACCGCCCGGGCCTGGGGGCGGGGGCCGGAGGATGGTGCGCAGTTTTATCTAAAATATATCCCCCGACCCGACCTGGCAAGCCGCGTCGGCTCCGGAGGTGGAGCTGGCCCCAAATGCCTGGGGTGTCAGCCCTGCGCCAGACCCTCGGTCACCAGGGCCAAGAGGAGGGGCAGGTTGATCTCGTGGTGCCCGGTGAGGTTGATGCCCAGGCCGCCGGTGAGGACCGGCCGCCGCACCACGTTCTGCATGGGGCGGTAATGCCGGATCATGTCCATGTTCACCGTGGTGAAGTCCTTGACCTCGGAGCCCAGGTTGCGCGCGGCCGACAGGGCCTTCAGGAACACCTCGGGCAGCACCACGCTGGAGCCCACGTTGAAGTACACCCCGTTTTTCAGCTCGCGCACCGCGCTGATCAGGAGGCGGAAGTCCACGTGACTGCCCAGGCCGGTGGCGGCCGGGTCGAAGCTGGGGTGCATGTGGATGATGTCCGCGCCCACGGCCACGTGGATGGTCACCGGGACGTTCAGGCGGGCGCCCGCGGCCAACAGCGAAATCTCCTGGTTGGGCGCGCGCTCCAACACGGCCTGGCCCACGGCCCGGCCCAGGCCCAGGTCGGCGTGACCGGCCAGGGCGCCGGAGATGAACTCGCCGGTCTGGCGGGCGGTGCCAAAGCTGCCGTCGGCCAGGGAGGCGGCCACGTCCTCGCTGGTGCGGCCGGCCAGGGCCATCTCCACGTCATGGATCATGCCGGCGCCGTTCATGACCAGGCTGGTGATGACTCCCGCTTCCATGGCCGCGATCAAAAGAGGACTGAGCCCCACCTTGATGACGTGGGCGCCCATGGCCAGGATCACCGGCCGCCCCGCCCGTCGCGCGTCCACCGTGGCCTGGGCCGCGGCCCGGAGCTCCTGGGCGGCCAAAACGTGGGGCAGGCCGTCCACGAACTCGGCCAGGCTGCCCCCGGCCCGCCAGGGTCGGCCCAGCATGCCTTTTTGCACGATGGATTTTCTGACCTCGAGGTCACTGAGCTTCAATTTGCTCAAATCAGCGGGGGGATGGTTCATTGGGTGCGTCCGAATAGTTTCAGGTCCACCAGTTCACAGATCAGGTGAATGGCCACCGCGTGCACTTCCTGGATACGGGGGGTCTCATCGCTGGGCGCCCGGATAAACAGGTCGCACAAGGGCCCCATCTCCCCCCCCGTGGAGCCCGAGAAGCCGATGTTGAACATGCCCCGGTTGCGGGCGGCGGCCAGGCCCCGGAGCACGTTGACCGAGGTTCCGGAGGTGGAAATGGCCACCGCCACGTCGCCGGCACTGCCCAGGCCCTTGATTTGGCGCGAGAAGATGTCGTCGAAGGAGTAGTCGTTGCCGATGGAGGTGATTACGCTGGGGTCGGTGGTCAAAGCCAAACCGGGCAGGCTGGGCCGCTCCAGGCGGAAGCGGTTGATCAGCTCGCAGGCCAGATGTTGGGCATCGGCCGCCGAGCCGCCGTTGCCAAAGGCCAACAGCTTGTTGCCGTTGGAGAAAGCCCGGGAGATGGCCTGGGCCGCCTCCACTACCGCATCCAGGCCCGACCGCTGGAATTCCTCCAGCGCTGCCAGGGTCCTCTTGACGCTCTCTACTGCATTGTTGAGCACTAAAACTCCCCTTTGCACAGCCCGGACCCCGTAACGCCCTTGGGGCGGGGAAAGAGGACCCAGGCGGCCTTCTTCTCCCCCGATCGATCCTGGCAGGGTGGGCCGAGGGTCGCGTTTGGCGTCGCTTGGAGCAAATCTCCGCCAAACGGAGGCTATTTAGGAGCCACTTACCGGGCCGTTTCGCAACAGCCTGCTAAATTAAACTCCAGCCCCCCTTCTGTCAAGAGCGGCCTCGGGGGCGGCGTCCGCTCCTTTCCCGGAAAATCAGCTTTAGAGGGGCCAGCTTGAGGCCCAGGGCGCGCCGCAGTTCGTTGTGCAGGTAGCGCCGGTAGGAGAAATGCACGCCGGCAGGTTCGTTGACAAAGATTACCACGGTGGGCGGTCGGGATGACACTTGGGTGGCATAAAAAAACTTGAGCCGCCGCCCCTTCAAGGAAGGCGGGGAATGGCTTTCCAGCAGGCGTTCCAGGGCCTGGTTCAGGGGGCCGGTGGCCAGCCGGGTGCCGTATTCGTCAAAGATGCGCCCCACCAGGGGGAGGATTTTCTTGACCCCCCGGCCTTGCAAGGCGGAGATCTTGAGCACCGGCACCCACGGCGCAAAACGGAGCCCCCGCTCCACCGCCTGCAGCACCTGCTCCTGGCGGTGCTCGTCCCCGGCCAGCAGATCCCACTTGTTCAGGCAGACCACCAGGCCCCGGTGGGACTCCACGGCTTGGCCGCACAGGGCCAGGTCCTGGTCGGTGACCCCCTCGGAGGCGTCCAGGAGCACCACCACCACCTGGGCCCGCTCGATGGCCCGGAGCGAGCGGAACACCGAGGCCTTCTCCAGGCCCCGCTGGATGCGGCCCCGCCGGCGGATACCAGCGGTATCGATGAGCACGAAGTCCCGTCCCCGCAGGGAAAAGGGAGTGTCCACCGCGTCGCGGGTGGTGCCGGGCACCTGGCTCACCACCACCCGGTCCTCGCCCAACAGGGAGTTCAGCAGGCTGGACTTGCCCACGTTGGGCCGGCCGATGAGGGCCACCTGCACCGGCCCTTCCGGCGCCCGGGACAGGGCGGTTTCTTCCGCTCCCTCGCCGGGCTCGGGCGGAAACTCCTCCACCGCCGGCGGGACCTCCTCCGGGGCCGGCGGCAGGGCCTCCAGCACCGCGTCCAGGAGGTCGCCCACCCCCAGGCCGTGGGCCGAGCTGATGAAGAACAGGTGTTCGGCCCCCAGGGCGTAGAATTCCTGAGCCGCCATTTCCTGGGTGGGGCCGTCCACCTTGTTCACCGCTATGAACACCGGCTTGCTGGTGCGCCGGAGCTTGCCCGCCACCTCGGCGTCCTGGGGGTTCAGGCCGGCCCGGGCGTCGGTCAAGAAGATCACCGCGTCGGCCTCGGCCAGGGCCGCGGCGATCTGGGCGTGCACCTCGTCGGCAAAGGGCTGGTCCGCCGGCGGGTCGAAGCCTCCGGTGTCCACCACGGTCAGTTCGCGGCCCTCGTACACCATCCGGCCGTAAAGGCGGTCCCGGGTCACCCCGGCCATGTCGTCCACCAGGGCCTGGCGGGTGCGGGTGAGCCGGTTGAACAGGGTGGATTTGCCCACGTTGGGCCGGCCCACCAGGGCGATAATGGGGGTCACAGTGGGTCCTCCAAAGGCCAGGGGGGCAGGCGGTCCAGGAGCGAGGCCAGGACCGGATACCCGCCGGCTTGGTTCAAAAGGCGCGTGAGGGTGGCCCGGGCCGGCCGGGCGTGGGCCGCAAAGGCTCCCCGGCCCCGCACCAGGCTCAAAAAAGCGTAGGCTCCCAGGGCCTGCATCACCCGGCTGAGGCTGACCGCCAGCCAACCGGCCAGGAACCCGGCGCGGTCAAAGCCCGGCTCGCTCTCCCGGAGACTCAAAAACAGCTCCAACAGCGCGGCGCGGCTTTCCCAGGGCAAGTCCACGTAGGGATCGTGCAACAACGAAGCCGGGTCGTACTGGGCCGGGCCCAGGCGGGCGCCCTGGAAATCCACCAGGCCGGGCCGGCCGTCCGGGCCCAGCACCACGTTGCTGCTCTGGAAGTCCCGGTGCACCAGAACCCGGGGCCCGGCCGTGCCGGCCCGCCGGCTGATGGCCGTCAATTCCGCGGCCAGGCCCTCCGGCCAGGCTTCCGGGGCCAGGCCCTGGGCCCGGCCCAGGTATTCCCGGGCAAAGTAGCCGGCCTCGCGTTCGGCCAGGAAGGGGGCGTCCAGCTCCCGGCTGTCAAAGCAATAGGCCAGGTCCAGGCCCTCCCGGCCCCGGGCCTGCCAGGCGGCCAGGGCCTCCAGCACCGGCCGGTACAGCCCGGCCAGGCCGGCAGGGTCCTCGCGGACCAAGTCCCGGGCCCGGGCGGTGAGGGTCTCCCGGCCCAGGTCTTCCATGAGAAACAAGCCCGCCCCGGGGTCGGCGGCCAGCACCCGGGCCACGGGCAGGCCCAGGCCGGCCAGATGCCGGGCAAAGTAGCCCCAGGCCCGGCTCTCGGGCAGGTTATGGGGGCTGTACAGGCCCACCAAGCCGCGGCCCGGGGCCGACAGCCGCACAAAGGTGCGGTCCGAGCCGGCCAGGGGCAGGGGCGTCACCTCCAAGGGCCCGGGGTCGCCGCCGGGCCAATGGGCCCGGGCCCAGGCCACCGGGAAAACCAGCTGCTCCTCAGCCAAGGGCTTCTCCCACCAACTCTCCCCGGGCCACCGCGCCCTCGCCCAGCACCGTGGCCCGCACCCGGGCCCCGGGGGCGATCACCGCGTTCCGCAACATGACCACCTCGGCCACTTCCGCCTCCGGCCCCACCACGGCGCCGGATTCGGCGGCCAGGAAACCCCGCACGGCCACGCTGGGGGGCAGGCTGACCCCGGGGGCCAGGAGGGTGGCGCCCGCCGCGGCCAGCCCGGCCAGGCCGGGGGGAGGGTCCCGGAACAGGCGGCGGTGGGCCGCCAAGAGCCGCGCCGGGGCGCCCAGGTCGTTCCAATAGCCCGTGAGCCGCCGCCCCAAAACCGGACGGCCGGCGGCCAAAGCGGCCTTCAGGCCGTCCACCAGGCTACTGTAACCGGATTTGGGCAGAAAATTCAATAGCTCCGGCGAGATTGCCGCCAGGCCGGAGTAGGTGAGCCAGTTTAGCCCGGCCCCGGAAGGGGCCTGATCCCGGAAGCCCCGCACCAGACCCTGGTCATCCACGGCCACACTGTTCACCTGGGGCCAGTCCACCAGGCCCAGGCAGGCCACGGCCCGGCGCCGCCTCAGCTCGGCCAAGAGCGGCCCAGGGTCGTCCTCGGCCAGCACGTCGGCATTGACCAGGAGAAACGGCTCGGAGCCCCAGAAATCGCGCAGGCGGACCAAACCTCCGCCGGTGCCCAAAATGGTGGGCTCGTGGCTTTCGTGCACCAGGAGGCCGGCCGGGGTTTCCCGGGCCAGGAACTCGCGCACCTGGGGGGCCAGGTGATGGGTGTTAACTGCCGCCCGGAGCACGCCGCGGGCGGCCAGTTGGGCCAGCCACAGACCCAACAAGGGCTGGTTCATCACCGGCATCAGGCACTTGGGCCGCCGC
Organism: Deltaproteobacteria bacterium; assembly: GCA_020444165.1. Next base: position 82,276 of record JAHLLK010000010.1, read on the forward strand.
TGGGTGAGGGGCAAGAGGCGGGTGCCCAAGCCGGCGGCCAGGATCATGGCCTGCATCACGCGCTCCCGGCGGCGGAGAGGCTCCGGCCGCCTGCTGGGTCCGGAATGCGTAGAAAGAGTAAGATGTGGGGGAAAACCCCTTTTTTTGGAAAAAAAAGGGGTTTTCCCCCACACCCCCTTTCCCCAAAAAAACTTGATGTTTTCGACCAGGTTGAAAAATTATCGCATTCAATGCGCAGTTCACGCCGCAAGCGGGGAAAGGGCTGCCAACAGCCATGGCGCGAATACTCCGACGCTCTGCCGGCCCGGATATTTCAGGGGGAGCCGGACGCCCGGTCTGCATGAAACATCCGGGCTAGGTTATAACACAGGAGGTCATACCCTTCCAGCCGGGCAGCCGGGCCTTGACCAACCCACCTCCGGTGGGTAAGGCTATGAACGGTAGACCGGGTCGCTCCCGGTCCGCCGGCCCCGCCCAACCCCGCCCAGGAGGAAACGATGCGGCTTGATCAGGCATGGAACAAGCCAACCCCGGCCCGCGCGGCCAGCCCGGCCCGGCTTCTCGCCGGCAGGCTGACGGGGCTCCGGGGACAGCGGCTGGCCTTGGCCGGGCTGTTGGCCCTGGTCCTGGGCCTGGCCGGCTGCTTTGACTACGAGCTGCACTTGAAGCTCCTGGAGGACGGCGGCGGGGCTTTGGCCGCCCAAGTGACCATGCCCCAGGCCGACGAGCGCCTGGTGGGGCCGGGCCGGCTTAACCTGATCCTGCTGCCCGATCCTCAGTTGGGCCGCGAGGAAAAGGGCGGCCAGCTGCTCTTGAGCGAGATGGTGGAGTTCAAGCGCCTGGACCGCCTGGTGCTCAAGGGCGCCCGCTTCCAGGTGGAGCGGCTCAAGGAAGGCCTGCTCAACCTCGCCGCGGGCACCTTCCGGCTCACGGCCCGGATCTATCCCACGCCGGACGAGATCAAGAGCCGCCGCGTCCTGCCCCATGAGGAAGCGGAGACGGCGCGCCGGCGCATAGCCATGCACGAAAGGCCGGAGGAGGCCAAGGCGCGGGAGCTGGTGGTCACGGCCTTGAAGGGCCATTTCCTCACCCTGAAGCTGGACGTGCCCGGCGAGGTGAAGGTGGCCCGGCCCATGGTGGTTGGCGACCTGGAGGTGTATCCCGAGATGGCCCACGACGGCAGCCGGGTGGTCTGGCGGGTGCCCTTGGCCGGCCTGGTCAACACCCGGGCCGAAGTGCCCTTGGTGTTCACCCTTGATTTTGAAGGCCACTTCCCCCGGGAAGAGGTGTCCACCCGGGGTCCCGAGGAGATTCACGACGCCGAGAAGGACCAGGAAAAGGAAGACAAGCCCTGGCCGAAGGACGGGGGCATGCCCTCGGACCGCAACAAGTAAGCCATGGGCAGGGGCGCCGGACAACGCTGGGCGGTGCGCCGCTCCCTGGCCCAGTCCCTGGTGGTGGGGCTGCCGGGGGTGGAGGCCCGGCCCGAGGATTTGGAGCTGGTGGGGCACCATGGCCTGGGCGGGGTGATTTTGTTCCGCCGCAACGTGGAATCGCCGTTGCAGGTCTGGGAGATGAACTACAGCCTGGCCCGGGCGGCGCGGGAGGCCGAGAACCCGCCCTTGTTCAGCCTGGTGGACCAGGAGGGGGGCGCGGTGGCCCGGCTCATGGAGCCCTTCACCCACGGCCCGGACCTGGCCGCTTTGGGCGGGGAGCCGCCGGAGCGGCTCTGGGAGCACGGGGCGCGTATGGGGCGTGAGCTGGTGGCGGCGGGCTTCAATTGGAATTTGGCCCCGGTCTTGGACGTGCACGCCCGGCCGGACGGGGTCATGGCCCGGCGGAGCCTGGGTGGCGATCCGGACCTGGTGGGCCGGTTGGGCGCGGCGTTCATCCAGGGCTCGCAACAGGCCGGCTGCCTGGCCTGCGCCAAGCATTTCCCGGGCCTGGGGCGCACGACGCTGGACACCCACCGGGACCGGCCCACGGTGGAGCTGACCCGGGAGGAGCTGGAAGCGGTGGAATTGCCGCCGTTCCGGGCGGCCCTGGCGGCCGGGGTGGCCGGGGTGATGGTGTGCCACGCGGTGTTCCGGCATTTGGACCCGGAGCAGCCGGCGTCCTTGTCGCCCGTGGTCATGGGGGGGCTGTTGCGCGGCGAGCTGGGCTATCAGGGCCTGATCCTCACCGACGATTTGGAAATGGGCGCGGTGACGGCCGGCCTCACCCCGGACGAGGCCGCGGTGCGGGCCTATGTGGCCGGGGCGGACCTGCTCCTCATCTGCCACTCCGCGGACCTGGCGCTCACGGCCCTGGACCGGCTCACGGATATGGTGATGCAGGGGGAGCTGGACGCGGGCGAGGTGTGGCAGCGCCAGGAGCGGATCAAGGCGGTGAAGAGCGGCCTGCCCGGCTTGCCGCCGGACTCCAGCCTGCTGGCCCAGGTTCTAGCTTAGTTGGTGGCTTAGGTGCCGGCCTGAGCTGAGGGTTTGCCCAAGGTGTCAGGCCAGGACAGATCCGACTCCATATCAGATGCGACCCAGCCCGAAGTAAGGGGTGGGTAGCTCTCGCCGGTAAAACGTCTATTCCCCCTGCCAAGCCCAACGGGTAATGATTCCGTTTGAGTCGACATAAAACTCGCGTGTCGCCACGTAATGCTCGGTATGGTCCGGTTCAAGATAATATGAATTGGAAAAGGGAATCTGGTGGATGAGCCCCTTGACGGTGTATTGCCTATCATATTCATAAACCAGGATTTTCCCGCCGTTTTCATCGGGCTTCAAATGCTTTGGCAGACCCCAGGCCGAAATCAATTCGGTGGAACTATGCCCCACCCAAGAGGCCATGGTTTCGCTGATTTGTTTGTTTGCACAACTCGCCAGGCCGATAAAGAATAGAACCAGGACAAAGGCGGACGCCTTCTTTAAGGTCGGCGATTTCATCGGGAATTCCCCCTGAAGTTCTGAAAATCTCTGCGATGATAGCATAAATCAGCGTAAATATTCTTCACTTTTCGCTGCTACCGGGAAGAACCTCCCCCAGGCACATCCCTCCACCTCCCTTGGCCTAACTATTTAATACTATACGATTTTACTTTTGCGCAGGGGCGTGGGGCAGCGTGCCGCGGCGGGCAATGCGTGGCCGCATGCTGCGGCTTCCGTAGCGTGTCAGGTGAGGTTGCCCTGCGTACGTTACCTCATACGCTCCCGAAGCATGGCCGCATCCTGAGTGGGCGGGTGGCGCGCCATTTCAACGAACCTAGGGATAACCTCATCCTGGGTCATCTACGCTTTTCCTTTTGGAAGGGGGTGTGGGGGAAACCTTTTCCTTTTGAAGCCAAAAGGAAAAGGTTTCCCCCACATCTCTTATCCTTCTTCCCCCCCTTCCACAGCCACCCGTTTGGCGATTTCTTCCAGGGCGGTTTGCACGGCGCGGCTGGGCACGACGGAGGAGCCGGTGGCGGGTTTGACTTGCCAGGGGCCGTCTTTTTCGCGGCAGATTTCCACGTAGAAGCGTTGGCGGAAGCCGTTTTCGACGGTGAAGACGCGGGCTAGGGCTTTTTGGGCGGGTTGGTCATAGACCATTTCCCGGCAGGAGACCACGTCGGGTTCGGTGAATTCGAAGGGGGTCAGGCGGGCGGGGTCGGCGTGGATCAGGCGATGGATTTGCATGGCGGGCTCCTGGAGGGGGGGCCGGGTGAGGGCCTGTTGTTTGGTGAGGGTGAGTTCATAGAACTCGGTTTGGCCGGTGGCCTGCCATTTGCGGCCGTATTTGGTGACGCCCGCGGCGGGGAGGGTGGCCCAGGCGGGGGTGAGGCCGCTGCCGGGGGATTCGGCCAGGATCCATTCCAGGAAGGGCAGCCAATCGGTGAGCAGGTGGAAGGCCGCGTCCGGGGCGAGGCGGGAGTTCATGAGGCAGAGGAAGTCCTGGCCGAAGAGGCGGCGGTGGGCGTGTTTGTCCTTGGGCCAGGGGCAGGGGAAGTGGCAGGTGATGCCGGCCAGGGAGTTGGGGGTGAAGAGGCGCTCCAGGGCGTTGGAGGCTTCGATGAGCAGCAGGCGGATGTTGCTGACCCGGGCCTGGGAGATGCGGCGGAGCCCGCGGCGCAGGCTGGGCCAGTCCAGGTCCAGGCCCACCAGGCGGGCGGCGGGGTCTTCCTGGGCCTGGCGGATGAGCATTTCGGCGTTGCCGCAGCCCAGCTCCAGGTAGAGGGGGCCATCTTGGCCGAACACGGCGTCCCAATCCAGGGGGCGGGGATGTTCTTTCCAGGCCACCAGGGGGGAGAGCGAGAGGTAGGAGTGCTTCATGGTTGAAAAGTCCCGGAAAATCCGCGGGGCGTCAAGCCCCCGGGGGACGGTGGGCAACAGCGCGGCCCGCGGGGGTTAGCCCGCGGGCCGCACGGAAGCCTGGGAAATCAGTTGGTGGTTTGCTCTTTTTTGACGATCTTGGCCCAGGAGTCCCGGAGGGTGACGGTGCGGTTCATCACGGGCCGGCCCGGGGCGCTGTAGCGGCTGTCCACGCAGAAGAAGCCCACCCGCTCGCACTGGAACTTGTCGCCGGGAGCGGCCTGAGCCAGGGAGGGCTCGGCCTTGGCTCCGGCCAGGATCTGCAGGGAGTCGGGGTTCAGGAGTTCCCGGAGGTCCTTGTTCTCCTCGGACAGGGGCCGGGGCGAGGTGAACAGGGGCTCGAAGAGGCGCAGCTCGGTGTCCAGGGCGTGCCGGGCGGAGACCCAGTGCAGGGTGCCCTTGACCTTGCGGCCGTCGGGGGCGTCGCCGCCCTTGGTGGCCGGGTCGTAGGTGCAGTGGACCTCGCTGATCTCGCCGGTGTCCGGGTCCTTGACCACGTCCTGGCAGGTGATGAGGTAGGCCCAGCGGAGCCGCACCTCGCGGCCCGGGGCCAGGCGCCAGAACTTCTTGGGCGGGTCCTCCAGGAAGTCCTCGGCTTCGATGTAGATTTCCCGGCTGAAGGGCACCTTGCGGTAGCCCATCTGGGGCGGATCGTCCGGGAAATACGGCGCGTCCATCTCTTCCACCAGGTCTTCGGGGTAGTTGGTGATGACCAGCTTCAGGGGACGCTGCACCACCATGACCCGTTTTACCCGGGCGTTGAGGTCGTCGCGAATGGCCTTTTCCAGCTTGTCCAGGCCCACCCAGGAGTCGCGCTTGCCCACGCCGATGCGCTCGCAGAACTCGCGGATGGCCTCGGGGGTGTAGCCGCGGCGGCGCATCCCCACCAGGGTGGGCATGCGGGGATCGTCCCAGCCGTCCACCAGGCCCTCTTTCACCAGGGTGATGAGCCAGCGTTTGGAGAGCACGGTGTATTCGAGGTTCAGGCGGGCGAACTCGATCTGCTGGGGGTGATAGACCTCCAGGGAGTCCAGGACCCAGTCATACAGGGCGCGGTTGTCCTCGAACTCCAGGGTGCAGATGGAGTGGGTGACGCCTTCCACCGAGTCGGAGAGGCAGTGGGTGTAGTCGTACATGGGATAGATGCACCACTTGTCGCCGGTCCGGTGATGGTGGGCATGGCGGATGCGGTAGATGGTGGGGTCGCGCATATGCAGGTTGGGGCTGGCCATGTCGATCTTGGCCCGGAGCACCCGGGAGCCGTCGGGGAACTCGCCGGCGTGCATGCGCTCGAAAAGGTCCAGGTTCTCCAGGGTGGAGCGGTTGCGGAAGGGGCTGTCCTTGCCGGGCTCGGTGAGGGTGCCCCGGAAGCTGCGGATCTCCTCGGGCGTGAGATCGTCCACATAGGCCAGGCCGCGCTTGATCAGCTCCAGGGCGTAGGCGTAGAGCTGGTCGAAGTAGTTGGAGGCATAGGCCACCCGGTCATCCTGGCAGAAGCCCATCCACTGCACGTCGGCCAGGATGGACTCCACAAAGGTGGTGTCTTCCTTCAGGGGGTTGGTGTCGTCGAACCTGAGCGTGCAGATACCTTGGTAGTCCAGGGCCAGGCCATAGTTGAGGCACATGCTCTTGGCGTGACCGATGTGCAGGTAGCCATTGGGCTCCGGAGGAAAGCGGGTTTGGACCCGGCCGCCCCACTTGTTGGAGGCCATGTCCTCGTCAATGATGTGACGGATGAAATTCGGGGCCGGAGTGGACTCGTCCTTGCTCATTTTTCGGGACTCCTGATGTTTTGGGGTGCCGCGGAAGATAACGCAAGCCTACCCACCGCGATTGACCCGGATATTTCATGAAGGCTGGGCGTCCGGCTCGGCCGGATGCCTCCGGTTGCCTTGCGGACTTCGCTCTTGACGCGGCGTAGCCTTGGCTACGCCTGCCGTTGTCGCTTGTCCGCCGCCCGGCCGGCCGCCAGTTGGCTGGGCCGGTCCAGGGGCAAAACGGCACCAGAAAGATCGGGAGGCTTCAATTCAAAAAACATTTTAATCCTGAGTATATGGACCAAACCACCCGCCCCACGTGAAATATCCCCGGGTTGACCCCGCCTGGGATACAAATATCCGCTGCAACCCCTGGCGGGGCGCGGACCGGAAAGTCCTTCCGGACGCTGGAGCCTCCGGAGCGTAAACCAGCCCTGCCCTGGGAGGCCGGCTGGTTCAGGCAATCGAAGCCATGGTAACCCACCGGACAGAATTGTCAACGCCTAGGCGGGGCTTGCGGCGGCGGGAGAGGGGAAAAGGCGACGCCCGCCCCCCAAGGGGAGCGGGCGCGAAATTCGCCTCAGGGGCAGGTCAGCGCACGATGAGGCAGTCGCAGGGGGCCTTGCGGCAGACCCGCTCGGCCACCGAACCCAACAGCACCAGCCCCATGCCGGAGAGCCCGGCCGAGCCCATGACCACCAGATCGGCCCCGGTTTCCCGCAGATGGTCCAGGATTTCTACGCTGGGGTAGCCCCGGCGCAGCATGATCTGGCAGGCGGGGCCGCCGCAACGGGCCAGGTAGTTCTCCTCGATGTGGCGTTGCAGCTTGCCCACGATCTCCTCGTCGGGGATCCTGGAGGGTTTCTTGGGCGGCTCCTCGCCGGGCACCAGCGGCAGACCCGGCACGACCACGTGCAGGATGGTCAGGTCGGCGCCTTCCCGGGTGGCCAGGCCCCGGGCCTTTTCAAAAGCGCGGTCGGAGTGCTCCGAGAAGTCCAGGCAGATCACGATATGCCGGTAGGGCTCCGCCAAACCTTGCCCCCTTTCCCAGTTACTTCAGGATCATGGTCAGCATGGCCGATTCCTGGCGGGCCAGGAAGTCGGAGAAGCTCAGGCCGATTTTCTTGAAATGCCACTGCTTCAGGGCCCAGAGATGGCCCATCATCACCAGGTCGTAGGCGGCCAGATCGCTGTCCAGCACGGAGAACTCGGCGGCGCCGATGCCTTCTTCCAGTATGGACTTGAATTTTTGCTGGATGGCCAGCTCCAGCTCCATCACCCGCTTGAGGCCCAGCTTGTCCAGGGTGCGGGAGTAACGGTAGACCAGGAGCACCTTGGGGGCCTGTTGGTCCACCACCTTCAAGAACTGCCGGAAAGCCGCCACCAGCTTCTTGCGGGGGGAAGCGCCGGTTTCGTCAAACTCGGCCAGGCCCTCGGCGAATTGCTGCTGCAAGGTTTCCATGATGAGCAGCATGATGTCGGCCGGTTTTTTCACGAACTGGTAGGTGACCGGCACGCTCACCCCGGCCGCGCTGGCGATGTCCTCCACCGTGGCATGCTGGCCCTTTTTCTCATAGAGCTTGGAAGCGGCCTCCACGATGCGGCTCTTGATCTCCGCCATATCTTGATCCGCGCCGCCTTGGCGACTTTTATCCTCGGCCATGCCCTTCCTCCCCGGAAAAGATGCTCCGGCTCGCGCCGGGTCTTTTACTTCAGTTTATCAAAGCCACATTCCCGGGCGATTGTAAAACTGTGAGAGAAAACGCACAAGGAAGAAAAGAAGTTGTGCATAAATGCCGGGGCCTAGCCCGGATATTTCATGAAAACCGGGCGGCCGGCTGCGCCAGATGCCCGCCGGCTGCGTTGCGGGCATCGCTCCAACCTGGGCGTAGCTTTGGCTACGCCTCTCGAGAGCATTGCACGGGGCGTCCTGCCCCGTGCAATGTCGGCTTGGCAAAAACGTGACTCCACCCCAGCAAGCAGAGCTTGCCGGGGGCCCGGGTTTTGCCAAGCCTCACGAATAACAAACCTTTCAGGTTTGTTATTCGGCGGGCCATCCACGGGGTCCCCAAACAAGCGAAGCTTGTTTGGGGTGAATCCGTGGCCCGCACGAGACCATTGCACCCAAAAACTATCAAAAAATTAGATAACAGATTGTTATTATTATTGTTCGTCAGAAAATACCGTGCAATGGTCTCAAATGGGAGAATGTTGGTTTAAAACTTGAGCTAAATCATTCTTTTGTCGAGGTAGCCACCCGGCCCCCATGAAATGTCCGGGCTAGCTGGCGACGGGGCCGCTGGTCCCCACGGCTCGCTGGTAAAGCCCCAGGAGCCGGGCCATGAGGGGGGCGGGCGCGAACTCCTCCCGCACCAGGCGAGCCCCGGCCCGGCCCAGGGCCGCGGCCAGGGCCGGGTCCCCGGCCAGACGGTCCGCCGCGCCGGCCAGGGCCGCGGGGTCGCCGGGCGGCACCAACAGGCCGTTCTCGCCCTCCCGCAGCCAGTCCGCCACCCCGCCCACCCGGCTGGCCACCACCGGCCGGCCCAGGGACAGGGCCTCCAGGCCCACGATGCCAAAGGGCTCGGCCCACAGGCTGGGCAGCCACACGCTGCGGGCGCCGGCCAGGAGCTGGCGCATGGCCGGGCGGTCGGCCCAGCCGGCCCAGCGCAGGCGCCCCCCGGAGCGTTCCGCCGCCCGGGCCACCTCCCCGGCCAGGCCGCCGTCGCCGGCCACCACCAGGGGCAGGCCGCCGGCCAGGAGCCGGGCCGCGGCCAGGGCCACCCGGACCCCCTTGGCCCCCACCAGGCGGCAGGCCAGCAGGTGGTAGTCCCCGGGCCCGGCCGGGGCTTCGTCCGGAGCCGGGTCCAGGCCCTGGGGGAAGGGCGGCAGCACCGCCACCCAGCCCGGGCTGCCCCCGGCCCGGGCCAGGAGCCCGGCCATGTAGCGGCTCAGGGTGATCACCCCCCGGAAGCCGGCCAGGGCAGCCAGACGGGCCCGGGTGAGGTCCGTGAGCCGCGCGGCGTAGTCCGGGTCCCTGAGGCAGGCCGGGCAGCCGGGGCCCAGCGGGGCCTCGCAGGCCGCGCCGTCAGGGCGCAGCATGCCCCGGCCCGGGCAGACCAGGCGGTGGTCCTGCATGGTCATCACCGCTGGCGCCAGCCGGGGGGCCAGGGCCAACAGGCCCGGGTCCATGAGGTTGTGCACGTGGATCAGCTCGGGGCGGAATTCCGCGGCCAGGGCGGTGAGCCGGCGGCGGGCCGCCTCGCCGCCCCGGGGGGCCAGGCCGCTCCGGTCCAGGCCCTTCACCCGCCGCCAGGGCCCCAGGGCGGCCCGTTCGGCCGGGGGAAGGCTCTGATCATCGCGGCCCACGGCCAACAGGGTGGTGGCCCGGCCCTGCAACGCGTCCAGGAGGGCCAGGAGATGGCGGTCGGCGCCTCCCCGGGCGGAGAGGCGGTCGTGCAGGTGCAGGATTCTCATGGGCGCACCCGAGCGGCCCGCGGAGGCAGGCCGCGGGAGGGCGGGGGCGCCGTGACGGGCGGCGGAAGCCTCAGCCGGCCAGCTTCCTCACCAACTCCACGGGGATGCTGGTGCGTTTGGCGATCTCCTGGTCCGAGAGGCCGTGGCTCTTGAGCCGCCGCACGGCCAGGTCCATGCCCTCGGCCAGCTCCACGATGTGGCCGTCCGGGTCCATGAGCCGGAAGATGCGTTGGCCCCAGGCCTGCTCCTGGATAGGGTGCAGGATGGTGGCCCCGGCTTCGCCCACCCGCTCCCACAGGGCGTCCAGGTCGGCGGTCTCGAAACGGATTTGCAGGTTGCGCCGGCCCAGGCGGCCGCCGTCGTCCATGACCTCGCGGCCGAAGATGCTTTTGGTGGCGTGCCCGGCCTGCCAGAAGGAGATGCCCCCGGCCAGGGTCACGCGGGTGTCTCCCGCGCTGATCACCTGTTGGCCCAGGAGGTCCTCGTAAAACTCCCGGCTGCGGTGAGCGTCCCGCACGAAAACCGCCACGCCCTTGAATGCTGTGCTCATGCTGCCTCTTCCCTGGGACCCGCCGGGGGCGGTCCCGCTTGCCGGTGGAGGTTATGACGCCTCCCGGCGGGCCAGGATCGCCGCGCCCAGGGCTCCCACGATTTGGGGCTCGGGAGCCACCAGGATGCGGTCCCCCAACTTTTCCTCGAACAGAGCCACCACGCCCCGGTTCTTGGCCACGCCGCCGCTCATGGCGACCTTGCCGGGCTCTCCCAGTGATTTGACCATATTCCACACCCGGTTGACCACCGCGCGGTGTATTCCCTTGACGATTTGGTCGGTGGGGTGGTTGTTGGCCACCAGGCTCACCACCTCGCTTTCGGCGAACACCGTGCAAACGCTGGAGATTTTCACCTCGCCCCCGGCGGCCAGGGAAAGCTCGCCCAGCCGCTCCAGGCCCACTTGCAGCTTGGCGGCCATGACCTCCAGGAAGCGGCCGGTGCCGGCGGCGCATTTGTCGTTCATGGTGAAGTCCTGCACCTTGCCGCGGGCGTCCACCTTGATCACCTTGGAATCCTGGCCCCCGATGTCGATGACCGTCTGCACCCCGGGGAAGAGATGGGCCGCGCCCACCCCGTGACAGGAGATCTCGGTCACCCGCTTGTCCGCCTTTTCCAGGGAGACCCGGCCGTAACCCGTGGCCACGGTGGAGACCACGTCCCCGGCCCCCGCGCCGGCCCGCGCCAGGGCCTCGGCCAGGGCCTGGGCCGCGGCCCGGCTGCTGTTGGCCCCGGTCTCCACCACGCTCCAGGCGGCCAGCTCGCCGGCTTCGTTCAAGAGCACCACATCCGTGGAAAGAGATCCAATGTCCACGCCGCAGTAGAAAGGCATCAAGCAGCCTCCCGCCCGTGCTCCAGGGCTTCGAAAAAGGCTTCCAGGCGGGTCTTGGCCTGCTCTTCAGACCACACCCGGTAGTCGGTGATATCCGCCTCCAGAACCACGCTGGGCACTCCCAGGCGCTCCATCAACAGGCGTTTCAGATCGTACTGGCCCACGGAGTAGGGCTTGCAGGAACGGGCCGAGTGGATGACCAGGCCGTCCACCTGGTACTCGTGGATGAGCCGCTCCATGAGGGACAGGCGGCTGTTCAGGTTGTTGTTCAGGATCACCAGGCTGTAGGTCTTGGCCAGGGATTCGAAAGGCTTGGCCGCGTCCATGTGCAGGGAGTTCTGCCCCCAGGCGTTGGTGTAGGTGGCGGTGACGAAGTTCATCTTGCGCGCGGCGAACAGCTCGGACAATTCGCGCACTTTGTACCAGATGGCGATGTTGTCCCACATGAGCCGGAACTTTTCTTCTTTCAGCGCCCCTATGCCCCGGACCACCCGGTCGTTCAGCTCGGCCAAGAGCATGACGTAATAGTCGCGGGCCACGGGCAGCCCCCGGAGGCTCACGATGGGGGCCAGGTGGATGAAGGCGTCGAAGATGGTCATGGGCGCGGGGCGGTTCTTCATGGTGGCCAGCACCTCGCCCCAGAGGCCCGAGGACTCCTTGGCCAGGGACACCACCTGCTGGAAGCGGGCCTCGGAATAACGCTTGCCGGAGACCTGCTCCAATACCGGGATCATCTCCTCCAACTGCCGCACCATGTAGGTGAGGTCGGCCTCGGTGAGGTCGGTGAAGTTGTAGGGGGTGTCGAAGATCAACAACGGGATGTTCAGGTAGTGGGCCAGGGCCTTGTACCAGTAGGCCACGGTCTGGCAGATGTTGTTGGAACAGAACAGGATATCGGGCTTGGGCAGCCGGCCGGCCGGGGTCTTGCCCGAGAAGAAATGCCCCAGGTCGATGCGGGCGTAGGAGCAGAGGTCGGGGTGGTAGCCCTTTTCCTCCGCGGCCTGGCAGATCTCCGGGCCCATCTTCTGGGCCCCGCACAGGGCGCCGTGGTTCTCGGGATAGATCGTGTAGAAATCAAAGGCCCGCAAGAGCTCCACCGGCGCGCCGCTGGCCACCCAGGCCACGGGGCGCGCCCCGGTGGCGTAACGGGCCAGGAAATAGTGCCGGGTCATGATCTCCTTGAGGCGCTTGGCGCTGGCCAAAGGCGGCCCGAAGTCGGGGTTGGGCTGCCGGGTCCGGGGCTTCTTGGCCGCCTTGCCCAGACGCATCAGGGCCGGGGCGCCCAGGTCCTTCATGAATTGGAATTGCAGGCTGTTCACCAGAGTCATGACGGCTCTCCGGCCTCGGGCGGTCCGGCCGCCCCAGGCGCAACACTTCGTTTATCCTTTACAGCATTTCCACCAGGGCTTCCACCCGGGTGGCCATCTGGCCGCTCAAGCCCTGGTGCAGCTCGCCGTCCATCACCAGGGTGGCCAGGCCGTCTTTTTTCAGACCTTCCACCAGTTGCGGCACATCGAACAGCTCGGGCTCGCAGAACTTCACCAGATTGAAGATCACCGCCTTGGCTCCCGTCTGTTGCACCAGCCCCCGGAGCCAGGAGAGGCGCTCGGCAATGGGGGAGTTCTTGCTGGAGCAGGGGGGCAGGGCCAGGTAGGTCGCGGTGAGGGTCTCCCAGGGGTCGGCGGCCTGGGCCGGCGGAGCCAGGAGCCGGCGGCTCATGGACAAGAGATCGTCGTGGGCCACCCGCACCCCCGGCTCGTCCAGGAGGTCCAACAGCTCCACCGGGTTGGGCAGCACCCCCGAGAGGATCACCGCCGGGCCCCCCGCGGGCTCGCCCTGGTGGGTGGCCAGGAACTCCTCCCAGAGGGGGAACAGGTCCCCCGGCTCCAAATACTCGGCCAGACGGAGCATCCGGTAGAACTCGCGGTTGGAGCAGGCCAGGCGGCCCGCGGCCCGGAGTTCGTAGAACCGGCCGGCCAGGGCATGGAGCATTTGCCCCGCGGCCACGGCCTCGGCCAGGCGGGCCGGGTCCAGGGGACCGGCCAGCTCGCCCAGGCGCTCGGCCAGGGCGGCCAACTGATCCCGGTAGTAGGCGCGGGAGGAGGCGCGGTAAGGGGCCTTGGGGTGGTAGAAGAAGTAGCAGGGCAGCGAGAGGCCCAGGTAGTCATGCACCACGCTGGCCAGGTTCTGCACCGAGTCGCAGGTGTGGGGGAACAAAAACCCGTCCACCCCCGCGGCCCCGCCATTGAGCACCAGCTCCAGGCCCTGCATGACCACGGGGCAGATGTAGCTCTGCAAATGGGCCCCGGCGCTGGCGACTTCCAGGGGCGGGTCCCAGATCTCCAGCGGTGAGAGGCCCAAGGCCCAGAGGATCTCCCGGGGATACTGGGCCGGAAAAACGCCCAGGAGCTTGCGCCCGCGTCCCTGGAGGGTTTGCATGTATTGTTTGCGGCTGGGTATGTCCAGAGGCACCAACTACCCCCTTTGGTTAAAGTGCTCGGGAACCATGTTCCGCGTCCTGAACGAAGGCCCGGGACGAGGGGAGCGTAGAGCGTATTGTAACGCTGAACCGGTATCTGCTTGAAATCAATTTAATCGTAACGCCGCGGCGTTGAGGGTTGGCGGAACTGGCCCCCCGGTTAACTGAACCACGGCTCACTGAGTCTAGAGGCCGGCCCGCCCCCCTGTCAAGCGTGCAATGGCCGTGGCCCGCCGGGACAATCCCGCGGCAATTCCGGGGGTTGGCCGGGGCGGCCGCCCGCGGGGGCCAAAAAGGAGGCGGGGCTCCGGGGAGCCCCGCCTGGTGCTTCGGAAAGGAGGGCCGGCTACATGGTGGCGTAGCTGTGCATGCCGGTCAGGAGGTAGGTCACCCCGAAGTAGGTGAACAAGACGCAGCCAAAGCCCAACAGCGAGAACCAGGCGATGCGGTTGCCCTGCCAGCCCCGCATGTAGCGGGAGTGCAACAGGGCGGCGTACACCAGCCAGGTGATCAGGGACCAGGTCTCCTTGGGGTCCCAGGACCAGTAGGTGCCCCAGGCGCTGTTGGCCCAGATGGAGCCGGTGACGATGCCCGCGGTGAGGAGGATGAAGCCCAACACCACCATCTTGTAGATGAGGTCATCCAACAGCCGCGAGCGGGCGGTGTCCTTTTTCTCGTGGCCGGCCACCAGGTACATCAAACTGAGCGCGGCGGAGATGCCGAAGCCGGCGTAGCCCAAAAAGCAGGTGATGACGTGGGCGATGAGCCAGTTGGACTGCAAGGCCGGCATCAGGGGCTTGATGGCGCCGTCCTGCTTGATGGCGTAGAGCATCACGAAGAAGACCAGGGGCAGGGCAAAGGCCCCGATGGTCCGGAGCCCGGTCCGGAGTTCCAGAATCAGGTACAACAGGGCCAGGGTCCAGCCAAAGAAGACCAAGGACTCGAAAAGGTTGGAGAAAGGCGCGTGGCCATAGCCCAGCTGGTTCATGGCGATCCAGCGCATGATGAACGAGGTGGTGTGGGCGGCCAGGGCCAGCCAGGTGACCAGGGAGGCGGTCTTGCCAAAGAAATCCCGCTTCAAGATAACCTGACACAGATACAGCACGCTGGCGGCCAGATAGGCGAAGGTCACCCAGACCAGAATGGCGTTGCTGACGGCCTCCATTATTTGCTCTCCTGCTTGTCGTCCGTTGCTCCCAGTTCCCGCGCCACCCGATCCAACAGGCGGCCCAGGTCGGCCCGGTTCTTATTGGTGCCGCCGGCGATCTCCAGCTTGGAGCCTTCCTTGCCGGCCGGTCCCGCCGAGACCCATACCTTTTGGTGGGAGAAATAGAAGGTGACGATGAAGCCCAGCACCATGAGGCCCGAGCCCAGCCAGATGAGCCAGACGCCGGGGTCGTACTTGACCTGCAATCCCGTGTACCACACCGTGTCCGCGCCCTTGATCACGAAACGCACGGGGCCTTGGGCCGGGAAGCGGGAGTTAGCCCCGAAGGCGTTGAGCACGATGGGCTCCTGGGGCGGGCCGGCGGGCTGGTAGGCGATGCGGGCCAGGGGGCCGGAGTACATGGCGCCCATCTCCACCTTTTCCTTGTAGCCCACCACCATGGCCTTACCCCCGCCGGGCAGGTCGGCCCATTTCTCCGCGGCCAGGCGCACCGGGATGGTCTTGCCGTCCTTCTCGTAGTCCAGCACCAGTTCCGAAGGGGTGCGGCCGTAGGAGGACTGGTAGAAGTAGATGCCGTCGAAGTCCGCCGGATCGTTGACGATGATCGAGGAGTCCTGGGCCGGTTTATTGTCCTTCAGGAAGGTGAGGTTGGAGCGGAACTCGCTGGGGGTGCCGTCCTTGTAATAGGACACCGTGAACTTGTCCAGGCGCACGGCAAAACCCAGATCCCGGGTCTGGCCGCGCTCCAGCACCACCTGGTCGGCGGCCTGGCCCTCGGGGATGTTCACGAAGCCCTTGAAGCCCAACAGGTTGCCCGCGATGCCGCCGGCCATGATCACCAGGACCGAGAGGTGCACCGCGTAGACCCCCAGGCGGGACCAGGCGCCCTTCTGGGCAAAGACAACGATCTTCTTGTCCTTTTCGCCCCGGTGCACCGGGCCCACCAGCTTCTTGAGGGCCACGGCGGCTTGGTCGGCCGCCACGGATTCCTTCACCCCCAGCCTCAGGACGCGCCCGGCGGGCCGGTTGGCCTTCAGTTCGTCCTTGGGGTCTTTCCGGATCTGCTCCAGGGCCAGGGGCAGGCGGTTCAGGGAGCAGATGATGAGGTTGGCGGCCAGGCCGGCCAGGATCAACAGGAACCACAGGCTGTGGTACATGTCGTTCAGACCCAGGGTCTGGATGAGGCTGGCCCAGCCCGCGCCGTATATCTTCTGATAAATCTCGGCGGTCTCGTTCTGGGGGACGATGGTGCCGAGGACGGAGGCTACGGCCACCAGGAGAAGCAGGAAAAAGGAGAGCTTCACCGAGGCCAGGGCATCCCAGAGCGCGCTTTGGGATCCCTTTTCTTTAGTTTTCTGTGCCAAAGATCCTCCCAAGCTGATGCCTTTGCGCTCGCCTGCCGCCGGGGGCCTTAGCCGCTTGCCCAGGAGCAGGCCCCGCGATCCGCCGCCTGCGCCAGGCGGCCGGCAGGGGCAAAAAAAACGCCGCTGTCGGCGTATGGGGGTCACGAGTTAAACAAACAAAATACCATAGGGCTTTGGGGGGGGCAATGTTCCGTCTCAAATTCATAGGTAAATAATCGGCTATTCCACCGCGGAATCGCCCTCCCGGCCCCCAACGGGCCATACTTTCTTCATGATAAACACCAGTCCGGGGAACACAAGGCGGGGGGCGGGAAAAAGTGACTTCCCCGCTCCCGGCCGGGAACGGGGAAGGCGTACAACCCAGCTTATTCGTAGATCTTCTCGTCCGCGGCAAAGGCCTCGGCCGCGTCGGCTTCAAAGTCCCGGGGCTCTTTGCGGTTGGCGTATTCCTGATACCACTCGTGGGCGATGATCAAGGACATCACCTCGTTGGAGCCGGTCCAGATGGAGGCCAGGCCCAGGTCCCGGATGATGCGCTCCACCGGGAACACGTTGGTGTAGCCGATGCCGCCCATGACCTGCATGGCGTTCTTGGCCACCTTCTGGCAGGACTCGGTGATGAACTTCTTGGTCTGGCTCACCAGCCGCCGGGTCTGGTCCGGGGGGAGCCCCGCGTCCACCGCCCGGGCGGCGATGTAGGCCTGGGCGCGGCAGGCGTCCAAGAGCATGGCCCCCTCGGCCACCTGGAAGCTCACCCCCTGGAAATGGTCGATGGTGCGGCCAAAGGCCTTGCGGCGGGTGGTGTAGCCGGTGGCCACCTCCAGGGCGGGCCGCGCCGCGCCGATGGTCATGGCCGCGGTGCCCAGGCGCTCGGGGATCATCATGGTGTTGAACACGTCATAGGCCCCGTTGTACCGGCCCACGATGTTCTCCCGGGGCACCACCACGTCGCGGAACACCACCCGGCCCGCGCCGCCGCCCCGGCAGCCCATGAGGCCGTAGAGATACTCCACGTCCACCCCGGGGCTCCGGTCCACGATAAAGGCGGTGAGCGCCTGGTGGGGGTGGGACTTGGGGTCGGGGTTGGTGCGGGCGTAGACCAGGAAGTAGTCCGCGCCCTCGGCCCCCACGATGAAACGCTTCTGGCCGTTCAGGATGAAGTGGTCGCCCTCCTCCCGGGCGGTGGTGGAGGTGCCGAAAAAGTCGGAGCCGCCCCGGGGCTCGGTGAGGCACTCGGCCGCGAACATCCGGCCGGCCAAAAGGGGCTTGACGTACTTCTCCTTCAGGGCGTCGGTGCCGTGCTGGATGATGGCGTCGCACACCAGCTCGGCCCCCACCCCGAAGGTGCAGGCGAAGATGTAGCCCAGGACGCCCACTTCCTCCATGACCATGCAGGTGGCGACCCAGTCCAGGCCGCGGCCGCCCCACTGGCGGGGGTAGCGGCAGCCCAAAAGGTTCCGGCGGCCGGCCTCGCTCAAAAACTCCTTGGGAAACTTGATCTTGTCCTGATCCATGTCCAGGATCATCTGCCGGGGCACCCAGGCCACCAGCTCCCGGACCTCCTCGCGGAGCGCTTTCTGCTCCTCGGTCAACACAAAGTCGAACATCTCGCTCTCCCGCGGGCCCCGCCCGCCGCCCCGGAGGCGGCGGGGGAGTCCGGCTCAGGCTATTTGCTGGTTTCCAAACCGCTGACAAAGGCCGTCCTGGCCTTTGTCAGCGGTCAGTTGGCAAAAGTGCGATTTTGCCAACTGACACGAATTGTTGTGATTTTAAAAAATCACCACAATTCGGCGGGCCATCCCCGGGGTCCCCAAACAAGCTAGGCTTGTTTGGGGTGGATCCATGGCCCGCATCAGCCTGTTAGTTAACAGCCTGATCTTCCCGCAGCTTGAACTTCATCACCTTGCCCGTGGGGGTGTGGGGCAGCTCGCCCACGAACAGGAACCCCCGGGGAATCTTGTAGCGGGCCAGCTTGTCGGCCAAAAAGGCGCTTAGGTCCTCGGCGGTGAGGGTCTGGTCCTTCTGGGGCACCACATAGGCCACCACGGTCTCGCCCCACTCCGGGTGGGGCTGGCCGATCACCGCGGCCTCCATGACCCCGGGATGGGCGGCCAAGGCGTCCTCCACCTCCTTGGAGTACACGTTCTCCCCGCCGGTCACGATCATGTCCTTGGTGCGGTCCACGATGAACAGGTAGCCGTCCTCGTCCACCCGGGCCACGTCGCCGGTCTTGTACCAGCCCTGGTGGAAGGCGGCGTCCGTGGCCGCGGGGTCGTGGTAATAGCCCTGCATCATGCTCTCGGCCTTGAGCCAGATCTCGCCGGTCTCGCCGGGCCCGGCCGGGGTGGCGCTGTCCTTCATCACCAACAGGTCCGCCCCGGGCAGGGCCTTGTTGCCGATGGACCCGGCCTTTTTCACCTGGTCCTCGGGGAACAGGGTGGTGCCGGTGGGGCCGGCCTCGGTCATGCCGTAGACCTGGTTGAAGTTTCTGCTCCCGTAGGCCTCCATGAGCCGCAGCGCCACGTCGCCGGCGATGGGGCCGCCGCCGTAGATCCAGCAGCGCATGGAGGAAAGGTCGAAGTCCTTGAAATTGGGGATCATCTGCAAGGGCAGGAGATAGCTGATGGGCGCGCCGAAATACACGGTGCACTTCTCGTTCTGCACGGCTTGCAGGAAGTGCAGGGGATGGTACTCCCGGATCAGCACCGTGGCCGCGCCCATGTACTGGGCGGCCATGAACCAGTTGTTCAACGGCGAACTGTGCCAGATGGGCATGGCCATCAACAGGCGGTCGTTCTGGTCCATCTTCACGGCCAGGGCCCCGGTGATGCCCGCGGCGATGACGTTCTTGTGGCTGTGCAGGCAGCCCTTGGGCCGGCCGGTGGTGCCGGAGGTGTAGAGGATCTCCGCCGGGTCCAGGTCGGCGATCTCCACGGCCGCGGGCTCGCCCGCCCCGGCCAGGCCGTCGCCAAAGGCCGCGAAGCCCTGGGCCGGGGTGTCCAGGGAGGCCAGGCGCGGGCCCCCGGGCAGTTTGGCCGCCACCGGGGCCAGGGCGCCGTCGAACAGGAACACCTTGGCCCCGCTGTGCTCCAGGATGTAGGCGGTTTCCGGGGCCATGAGCTTGTGGTTCACCGGCACCACCGCCGCCCCGGCCAACAGCGCGCCGTAAAAGGCGGTGACAAAGGCCGGGGTGTTGTGGCTCATGATGGCCACCCGGTCGCCCTTGGCCACGCCCCAGCTCTGCAACAGCGCGGCGGCCTGCCGGGACTCGGTCAACAGGTCCCGGAAGGACAGGCGCGTGTCGCCGTAGACCAGGGCCTCTTTGGCCCCGTGCTTGCGGGCGTTCAGTTCCAGCATGTTCACCAGGTTCATGGGTTCCCTCCCTCGTGCGAAACTTTTTTGTTTAGGGGTGCTTCTGAGGCGGTCAACTCCTCCAGGCGGGCCAGGAGCCGTTCCTTGACGCCGGCAATGTCCTTTTCCAGCTGGGCCAGCTCGGCCTGGCGCTCCCGGAGTTCGGCCAATTTCCGGTCGCCGTAGGCCAGGCTGCGGCGGATCTGCTCCACCTCGTCCAGGTCCACGTCGGCCATGCCGATCATCTCGGCGATCTCTTCCAGGCTGTAGCCGAAGCGTTTGCCCCGGAGGATGAGCTTCAGGCGGGCGCGGTCACGCCGGGTGTAGCGCCGCTGGCCGCCCGGGGTGCGCCGGGGGGCCAACAGGCCGCGTTCCTCGTAATAGCGGATGGTGCGGGGGCTGATGGCCAGTTGGGCCGCCAAGTCGCTGATGGAATATTCCCGGGCGCCGCCCGCGGGGTGGGGAGTGGGCATGGTTGACTCCAAAACATAACCTTAACGTCAACGTTAAGTTTGCCGGAAAAGATGGGCGCCTGTCAAGATGCTTTCGCGGCCGGGGGGGGAGAAGGGGAAGCCGGGCGGTGACGAGGGCGAAAAGAGGGGTTATGCCGGCCGGGCAGCCGCCAGGGGAAGGAGCAGACGGAAGGTGCTGCCCTGGCCGGGGCCGGGGCTTTCGGCCCAGAGATACCCGCCGTGCAGTTCGGCGTAACGGCTGGCCAGGGCCAGGCCCAGGCCGGCCCCGGGGGTGTGGTCCGAGAGGCCGTCCCGGCCCTGGAAAAAGGGCTGGAATATCTCCTCCTGGATCCTGGGGTCCAGGCCGCGGCCCTGATCCGCCACTTCCACCAAGGCCCAGGCGCCTTCCGGGGTGGGACGGGTGGGCACCTGGGGACCGCTGGCGTAGGCGGCCTCCACCCGGGTGAGGCTCACCCGCACCCGGCCGCCGGGGTCGCTGAACTTGACCGCGTTGTCCAACAGCGCCTCCAGGGTCCGCACCAGTTTGGCCTGGTCCGCCTCCAGCAGGGGCAGTTCTTCCTCCAGGCGGGCCTCCAGGAGCAAGCCGCGGGCCGTGAAGCGGGCGGAGAAACCGGACAGCACCTGATCCACCAGGGCCGGCAGGTACACCTCGTCGGCGTTCAGGGCCGCGCGCCCGGCCTCCACCCGGGCCATCTCCAACAGCCCGGCCAACAGGTCCAGGAGGTGGCGCCCCTCGGCGTTGATGTCCTGGGCGGCCTGGGCTTGCTCGGGCGTCAGGCGTCCGAAAAAGGGGTCGGAGAGGACCTGGCTGAAACCGATGATGGCGTTCAAGGGGGTGTGCAGCTCGTGGCTCATGCCGGCCAAGAATTGGGACTTGGCCCGGCTGGCCGACTCGGCCCGGTCCCGGGCCACGGAGAGCTCCCGGGTAAGGGCCGACAGCTCCACGTTCTTGGCGGTAAGCTCCCGGGCAAAGTCCGCCATGGCCGTCTGATAGGCCTCCAGCACCACCCGCTGGCGGAGCGCCGGAGCCACCGCCGCGGCCAGGTGGGCCAGTAGCTCTTGATCCTCTTCGCCGTAGTCCACGGCCTTGTTGGCCACCACCAACAGGCCCACGGTCTCGCCCTGGTAGGTCACCGGCTGGGCCAGGGCCCGGGTCAGGGGCAAATGGCCGGGTGGCGGGGACAGGGGGGCGTTTTGGACCAGGGCCCGGTTTTCGCTGAGGGCCCGCCCCCAGAGCCCGGCCCGGGCGGGGCGCGCGAAATGGTAGCTCTTGTCCGGGATGCCGCACTGGTCCCAGACATCCAGGGTCAGGGTGGGCACCACCAGGCTGCCTTCCTCGTCCAGGTAGCCGATCATGCCCAGGGGGCTGGCCAAGGCTTCCAGAATCACCTCCAAAGCCTTGGGCAGGGCCTGCTCCAGATCGGCGCAGGTGGCAAAGGCGGTCATGAGCCGGGAGAGATAACCCACCCGGGGGTCGGGCGGCGGCACCGGATGGGGCCCCACCGCCACCCAGGCCCGCCCCGGGGCCGGACCCGGCAACACGGTAAGGGAGTGGCGGGGGCCGTCCTCCCTGGCGGGCAGCACCTCCGGAACCCCGGAAGCCAGCACCCGGGCCACGGTCCGGGCCAACTCCGGCCGCGCGGCGCCCAGGAACGGGTCCAGGCCGGGACCGCCGGGCGCGGGCGGCAGCACCTGGAGCGCAGGATCCACCAAAAAGGCCCGGGGTTCGCCGGCCGGGGGCGGGGCCGGGGGGCGGTCGTGATGGCCCAAAGTCAATTCTCCAGGCTCTCCAATAGACTGGCCAGGATGGGCTGGCGTTCCGGCATCCGGGCGAAGGCCTCCCGGATGGTGAGGATGTCGTCCCGGGCGGCCAGGAAGGCCTCCACCACCCGGGGATCGAACTGGGTGCCGGCCCCTTGCCGAATGATGTTCAAGGCCTTCTCCACGGGCAGGGGCTCCTTGTAGGGGCGCTTGCTGGTCAGGGCGTCGAACACGTCGCACACGGCCACGATGCGCCCGGCCAGGGGAATCTCCCGGCCTTGGAGCCCGTGGGGGTAGCCCTGGCCGTCCCAGCGCTCGTGGTGGGTGAGGCAGATCACCTCGGCCAGGCGCAGGAAGCCGCCCTCGTCGCTGCCCTGGAGGATGCGGGCCCCGAAGATGGGGTGCTGGCGCATGATGACCCATTCCCGGGAGTCCAGGGGCCCGGGCTTCAGCAGGATGCGGTCGGGGATGCCGATCTTGCCCACGTCGTGCATGGGCGAGGCGTAGAGGATGGCCTCCTGGGTGCGGGAGGGCAGGCCCAGCCCGCGGGCCACCACGGCGGTGTAGTTGCTCATGCGGCTGATGTGGTCGGCGGTGTCGCCGTCCTTGAATTCCGCCGCCTGGCTCAGCCGCAGGATGGTGTCCAGGGCCACCCGCTGGGCCTTGTCCATGGCCTCCCGGAGTTGCTGGGTGCGGCGGGCCACCTGGTCCTCCAGGCGGCGCTGGTGAGCCAGGAGCTGGTCGTGATAGGCCTTGCTCTTCAAGAGCGAGCGCACCCGCGCCTGCAGCTCCACCTTTTCCACCGGCTTGGTGAGGAAATCGTCCGCCCCGGCCTCCAAGGCCCGCACCCGGTCCTCCACCTCGCGCAGGGTGGTTACCATGACGATGGGCACATGGACGGTGGGGGGATAGGCCCGGAGCCGGCGGGCCACCTCGTAGCCATCCAGGCCCGGCATCATGATGTCCAGGAGGATCAGGTCCGGAAGGGTGTGCCGCACCTGAGCCAGGGCCTCCTCGCCGCTCGAGGCCAGGATCACCTCGTGGCCCAGGGGAGCCAGGAGGGTCTCCAGCAGCCGGAGGTTCAGGCGCGAATCGTCCACCACCAGGATGGTCGCCCCGGGATCAAAGCTGTCCGCCAAAAGTTGTTCAGGCACGGGCCACCGCCAGTCAACGCAGCAGGTCAGCAAGGTAGCGCGGTAGAGAGATTAAACGCTTCAACTATGGCAGGTGGGAAGAAAATGTTCCACCGAGGAATGTGAGTTCCGGCACAAGAACGGGTGATAATGAATGATATTTATTTCTTGGGGCGCAGGACGAACCAGGTCACCTCGGGCACGGCGGCGAGGCGCACCGGCGGGCCCCAGGCCCCGGTGCCCCGGCTGACGTACAAGGTGACCCCGCCCTCCAGGTGGAACAGGCCCTGGAAGTAGGTGAACAGGCGGTCCACCACGTAGTTGAAGGGGTAGATCTGGCCGGCGTGGGTGTGGCCCGAAAGCATCAGGTCCACCCGGCCGGCCAGGTAGGGCCCGGGCAGGGGGCGGTGCTTCAAGAACACCGTGGGCAGCCCCGGGGGCAGGGATTTCACCAGCTCCGCTTCCACGGCCGGGCCCGGGGCCGGGATGTCGTCCACCCCGGCCAGGTTCAGGACCCCGCCCACGGTGAGGGCCTGGTTCCGGAGCACCTGAAAGCCGCATTTCCGGTGAAAACGCTCCGAACGGTCCAGGCCCACGTAGTACTCGTGGTTGCCGAAGATGGCGTATTTGCCCAGGGGCGGCCGCAGGGCGGCCAGGCGGGCGGCCACCTTGTCCGCCTGGTCCGGGGCCAGCCCGTCCCAGAAATCACCGGTGGAGATGATCAGGTCCGGCTGCCGTCCCTCCAGGAGGGCCAGGGTGGGGTCCAGGCGGCTGCCCACCTCGTGCAGCGAGAGGTGCAGGTCGCTGATCTGGGCCAGGACCAGGGGCCGGGACCCGGCCGGCAGCCGGGGGGTGGTGAGGGTCACGGTTTCCAGGCGGGGATGGGAGGCCTCCCACAGGCCGTAGCCGTAAAGCGCGCCCACCACCCCCAAGGCGGCCAGGAGCGGCCCCCGGGCATAGAGCCGGGGCAGGCCGGGCCCGCCGGCCCAGGCCACGAGCCGCACCAGGACATCCGCCCCGCCCCAGAGGACGAGCACGCAAAACCCCAAAAACGACAGGGCCATCCAGTGATAGCCGGCCAAGGCCGCCAGCTTGGCCAGGCTCCAATGGCCGGTCAGGGCCAGGCCCCGGGTCAGCGCCGGGGCCAGGAGCATCAGCCCCAGCCACGCCCCCAGGGCCACCCGGGCCAGGGGGTGGGCCGGCAGCAAGAGGCGGAGCCACAGGTAGAGGTAGACCTGCATGCCCCCGTAGAGGATCAGGTACAGGGTCAAAAATAGGCTCATGGACGGGACGCGGCTCCTTGCCCGGCGGCCGCGCGGCGGCGGGCGGCCAGCCGGAGCGGAATCACCAGGGTGAAGTAGGGCAGCATATAGGCCGCGGCCAACAGCGGGCTCTTGGGCCCGAAAAACCGCGCCGTGAACACCAGGGCCAGGACGTTGTTCACAAAACCGAGGCACACCGCCCCGGTGAGGCCGTCCAGCCGCCCGCCGGCGGCCCGGCCCAGGCCCAGGGGCAGGCCGGCGAACACCGCGGCCAGGGCATACGACAGGAGCACCGCCGTAAGCACCAGGGCGCCCTGGCTCCGCACGAACTCGGCGTAGGGCGCGAACACCCCCAGGTTGATGAGGAAGAAGAAGGTGACCGAGATGTGGAACTGCACCTTGGCCAAGCGGGCCGGGAATCCCGGGAAGAAGCGCTGCACCGCCCAGGCCAGGATCAGGGGCAGGAAGATCACCAGGGCCAACAGCCGCACCATGTTGAACAAGGGGATGTTCAGGTTGGCCCCTTCCAAGAGCCAGACCAGGCCGGGCAGGGTGAAGGGGGCCAGCACCGAGGTGACCACCACGATTTTGAGCGCCCCGGCGGTGTCGGCCCCCAGCATCTGGGCGAAAAAGGGTCCGGTGACCCCGGCCGGCACCCCGGAGAGGAGCAGCACCGGCAGGGCCCACTCCGGCACGGTCAGCTTGGCCACGGCCCACAGGCCCAGGGGCAGGGCCGCCAGCTTGATGACGGTCCACAGGCCCAACTCCTGCATCCGGGCCCGGTCCAGCCGGGCCAGGGCGGCGAAGTTGATGCCCAGGAAGCTCATGAACAGGATGGTCATCATGAGGTAGAGGGTGAACGGGGTGAAAATCCCCGCGGGACCGGGGAACAGGACCCCCAGGGCGATGCCCCCGAAGGCGGTGACCATCAGCACCAGATCGCGGTTCACGTTCGGGGCCTCCCGAAGGCCGGCGGGAGCGCGGAGCCCGGGACCAGGCGCCGCCGCGGCGGCCGGGAAAACAGCGGGGCAGGGGGGTCGGTCATGGGCTGAAACCTCTCGCTTGGCAGGAAGAAGCAGGCCGCGGGCCAACAGGCCGGGGCTTGGGCGATAGTCTCCCATAGTAAACCAGGCGCCGGGTCTGGCCAACCCCAAGTTGTGATCCGGGAGCCGACTCCCGGGCGGCTCCGCTTGACGGACAACCCGGCCAAGGCTATAAAGGTGGTGCCCGTGGGCTACGCTGCGGGCTCCCGGGGCAAAACATGGAACCATCTCTATTGGCTTACAATTATGGTCTGGCCCTGGCTGCGGCGGGCCTGGGGCCGGTGTACCTGGCCGCGCGGTTGGCCGGGCGCTGGCCCGAGTTTTGGCCGCGGGCGGGGCTCTTCCGCCGCTTGCCCCCGCCGGAGCCCGGCCCTCGGGTGTGGCTCCAGGCCGTGTCCGTGGGCGAGATCGCCGTGGCCCGGGCCCTGGCCGATGAACTGGACCGCCAGGAGATCAAGGCCAGCCTCATCGTCACCAGCAGCACGGCCCGGGGCCTGGAGCGGGCCCGCGAGGTCTTTGCCGGCCGGGCCCTGGTGGCCCCCTATCCCCTGGATCTGCCGTGGTCCGTGGCCGCGGCGGTGAGCCGCCTCCGGCCCGACGTCTACGTCTCCCTGGAAACCGAGATCTGGCCCAACCTCCTGTGGTGGCTGGAGCGGCGGGGGGTGCCGGCGCTCCTCCTGAACGGCCGCCTCTCGCCCCGCAGCTATCCCCTCTACCGCCGCATCCGCCCGGTGATCGCCCCGGCGCTGGCGCGTTTTGTCACCCTTTCCATGATCACCCACGCCGACGCGGCCCGGGCCGTGGCCCTGGGCGCGCCGCCGGCCCGGGTGCGGGTGGACGGCAACGCCAAGTACGCCGGGCTCCTGGAGCGGGTGCACCCGGCCGACCTGGACCAGGTGGCCCACACCCTGGCCGTGGCGGACCAGCCCCTGTTCGTGGCCGGCAGCGTGCGGAGCGGCGAGGAAGAGGCGGTCCTGACCGCCTACTCCCAGGTGTTGACCCGCCATCCCGAGGCGGTGTTGGCCGTGGCCCCCCGCCACGTGGAGCGGGCCTCCCGCTGGCTGGCCGCCTGCGCCCGGGCCAGCTTCCCGGCCCAGCGCTGGAGCGAACTCTCCCCCGAGGCCCCCCGCCGGCCGGACACCCGGGTGGTGGTGGTGGACGTCATGGGCCGGCTCATGGACATCTACGGCCTGGCCGTGGCGGTGTTCGTGGGGGCCAGCCTGGTGGAGCTGGGCGGCCAGAACCCCATGGAGCCGGCGGCCTGGGGCAAGCCGGTGTACTTCGGCCCGGACATGAGCGATTTTGCCGACGCCCGCCAAGCCCTGGAAGAGGCCGGCGGCGGCTTCACCGTGGCCTCCGGCGACCAGCTCGGCTGGGGCTGGCTGGAGTGCCTGGACGATCCCGACGCGGCCCGCCAGGCCGGTTTGGCCGCCCGCCGGGTGGTGGCGGCCTGGTCCGGGGCAGCCTCCCGGGCGGCCCAGTTGGTGGCCGAGACCCTGGCCCTGGTGGGGAGGCCCCGGTGAGAGCGCCGCCGCCCCCCCGGGTCACCGCGGCCGATCTCTCGGCCCTGGCCGCTGGTCTGGACCCGGAAGAGGCCCGCCGGTTGTCCCAGGCGGTGCGCTGGTGGGTGGAGATCAAACGGCGGGGCGGGCGGGTGGTGGTGGCCACCGGCTCCGGCCCCAACCTGCACGAGGGCGTCACCACCCAGATCGCGGAGTTGCTCAGCCACGGCCTGGTGGACGGGGTGCTCACTTCCAGCGCGGTGGTGGGCCACGAGATGGCCGGGGCCTTGGAGCGGGTGCGCCGGGTGGACGGCCGCCGCCTGGGCCTGGACCCGGCCGTGCTGCCCCGGGACGGCCGGGTGGAGGTGAGCCTGCTGGCCGAGAGCGAGCTGGCCCGCCTGGGCCGGGACACGCCCCTGGATCCGGCGCACTATCGCCAGCTCCTGGCCCAGCCCGGCCCCGAGATCATCAAGGTGGCCGGCAACCTGGCCTTTCCCACCGGCCTGTGGGTGGAGCGGATGGCCCGGCGGCTGCTCACGCTGGCCGTGGCCCGGGGGAAATCCCTGGAGGAAACCGCCGGCCTGGGGGCCGATCCCCGCACCATGCTGGGGGCGGCGGCCCGGCGGCGGGCGCCCTGCCTGGTGACCGTGCCCCAACTGGTGGGCGGGGGCCAGGTGGGCCTGGCCGTGGGCGACAGCCTCACGGTGAGCCGGCGTTCCGCCCGGGTGGCCGAGCTTTTGGCCTCGGCCGACCTTATCTTGGAATCCGGGGTGGCCCTGACCCAGGAGATCCACGACGGCCCCTTTGAGCTGTACACCGGCCACGGCCTGTGGTCCCGGCACGAAGGCCACTTCACCTACTCCCTGGCCGGCAAGAAGGTGGTGCGCCTGGACCTGGACCCCACGCTCCGCCGGGTGTGGGAGTTGGAACGCGGCGACAAGGCGGTGGGCCGGGCCATCCACGAGGGGCGGCCCAAGGCCGCGGGCCTGGGCCTGCCCTTCCGCATGGAGATGAGCGGTTTCGCGCGCCTGCCCGGGTCCCTGCCGGTTTGCCTGGACCTGGGCATGGCCTGGCCCTTGTTGGCCCATAGGGTTTCGCGGGCCCTGGGTGTCAAACTAGGCTTTATGTGTTACAAACAGGGCACCCCCGCCGGCGAGGCGGTGCGCGAATTCATTGTGGAAAACGTGCGGCCCCTGGATCTTTCCCTGGTGGTCCAGGGTCTTGAGGAAGATAGATGACAAAAGAGGCTCTCTTGGCCTTGGAGGACGGCACCATCTTCACCTGCCGGGCGTTTGCCGGCCACGGGGAGGTGGCGGCGGAGGTGTGTTTCAACACCGCCATGAGCGGCTACCAGGAGGTGTTGACCGACCCCTCCTACAAGGGCCAGATGGTGGCCATGACCTATCCCCTGATCGGCAACTACGGCACCAATCCCGAGGACGTGGAAAGCCGGGCCGTGCAGGTCTCGGCTTTTTTGATGCGCGAATACCTGGACTTCCCCTCCAACTTCCGCTCCACGGCCAGCCTGGCCCAATACCTGGAAGCCGCCGGGGTCTTGGGGGTGGATGAGCTGGACACCCGGGCGCTGACCCGGCATCTGCGCATCAAGGGCGCCATGATGGGCGTGCTCTCCACCCTGGACCTGGATCCGGCCAGCCTGGTGGCCAAGGCTCAGGCGGCCCCGGGCCTGGTGGGCCGCGACCTGGTGAAGGAAGTGACTTGCGCCCGGGCCTACCGCTGGGAAAACGGCGCGCCTGGCCCGGAATTGGACCTGGCCGGCGAGTTCGATCCCGCGGCCGTGTGGGGCGCCGCCCCGGCCAGCTTCCGGGTGGCGGCCCTGGACTGCGGCATCAAGTTCAACATCCTCCGCAAGCTGGAAGCCCGGGGCATGCGGGTGGTGGTGGTGCCCGCCGCCACCCCGGCCGCGGTCATCAGCCGCCTGAACCCCGACGGCCTGTTCCTCTCCAACGGCCCCGGCGACCCCGCCGCGGTGCCCTACGTGGTGACCACGGTCAAGGAACTCATGGGCCGGCTGCCCACCTTCGGCATCTGCCTGGGCCACCAGATGATCGGCCAGGCCCTGGGCGGGCGCACCTTCAAGCTGAAGTTCGGCCACCGGGGGGCCAATCAGCCGGTGATGGACCTGTTGACCGAGAAGGTGGAGATCACCAGCCAAAACCACGGCTTTTGCGTGGACGCCGACAGCATCGACGACCCCGGGGTGGTGATGACCCATTTGAACCTGAACGACCGCACCCTGGAGGGCCTGGCCCACCGGGACCTCCCCCTGTTCTGCGTGCAGTACCATCCCGAAGCCTCGCCCGGCCCGCACGACGCCGACTATCTCTTCGACCGCTTCGAGCAAATGATGGCCAGCCGCCAACCCCTGGACCTCGGGGCGGCGGCCGCGGCAGAGCGCTGAGTCCCGGGGAAGTCACCGGACCCCCAACCCCCTAACGAGCAAGTCTCCCAGAAAAAGCCGGTGTGAGATGCCCAGACGCAACGACCTAAAAAAGATCATGATCATCGGCAGCGGGCCCATCGTCATCAGCCAGGCCTGCGAGTTCGATTACTCCGGCACCCAGGCGGTGAAAGCCCTCAAGGAAGAAGGCCTGGAGGTGGTGCTGGTCAACTCCAACCCGGCCACCATCATGACCGACCCGGAGA
>JAHLLK010000011.1 GCA_020444165.1 Deltaproteobacteria bacterium
CCATTTTTGACATAATATCAACACGTTTTATGTGTTTCACCATGCAATGGCCTCACTTACTTGCTCAACAACAAGAAGCGGCACACCACGGTGGCGGAGAGGCTGATTTCGCCGGCTTCCAGCTTGGTGTTGGCGGCCCCTCCGGTGGCGCGCATGGCGGCCATCATGGGCCGGGGCGGGGGGCTGGCTTCGCCTATTTGCAGGGACAGCGGCGGGCCGAGTTTCATCCCGGCCTTTTGGGCCAGGGCCTGGGCTTGGGCCAGGGCGTCGTCATAGGCCAGAGCCTGGACTTTTTGCTGGCCGGCCCGGGGGTCGGCCAGGCTCCAGTTGGGCCCGCTCACCTGGTTGGCCCCGGCCTTCACCGCGGCGTCCAGCACCTGGCCGATGGTCTCCGCCTGGCGGCTGGTCACCTTGAGGGTGTTCACGGCCTCGTAGCCCACCACGTGGCTGGTGCGTTTGACCTCGTCCCACTGGGTGGTGGCCCGGAGCCAGTAGCTGGCGGTTTGCAGCCTGTCTTGGGGTCCCAACAGCGGCTTGATGGCCGCCTTGACCCCTTCCATGATGGTGGCGTTGGCTTGGCTGGCCTCCTTGGCGGTAGAAGCGCGGGTGGCCACTCCCACGTTGAGGCTCACCTGATCCGGGGTCAGTTCCAGGTCGGCCTGGCCGGTCACCGTGAGGGTGGGTGGTTCCGGACAGGGCGATTCGGCTAGGGCGGTCCAGGGGGTCAGCAGGCATAAGATGAGGGCGGCGACGAGCGCGGCCAGCCGCGGACGGGTCATATCTATCCTCCGGCGAGGGTTCAGGAGATGCTTAGATTCTAGCACAGGAAGGGGGAAATCAACCGCGTCGCCGCAGGCCGCGTGCCGGCAGCGTGCCGCTGCTCGCGTAGCGGGTCGGGGCGGCGTGCCGCCGCTGGCAATGCGGGTCGGGGCGGCGTGCCGCCGCTGGCGAATCGTGTCGGGCAAGGCCATCATCCCAACAAAGTCTCGACGCTCCCGCCGGCCGCGTGCCGCTGCTGGCAATACGAGTCGGGCGAGGCTCTGATTCAGGCCAAGCTTGCGCGCTCCTGAAACTGGGCTGCTAAAAAGTAGACAAAACCGAGCCGCGAAGCCACAGGCTGCGGGCACAAGGCATGGGAATCACTCCACCAGGCGGTATTCGTCCAAAGGCAGGCCGAAACGCACTTCGGCGTCGGAGGGGCGGCAGTAGCGGGGTCTGAGGTCGGCCGGGTCCACTCCCTGGCCGGCAGCCAGGCGGCGGGCGCCCTCCAGGGCCAGGAGCCCGGGGCGGCAGGTGTCGGTCAGCGGGGGGGCCAGGCTCAGGCCGGGAGCCAGGAGCGCGTCCTGGTGCAGGCGCGCGCCGTCGCCGACCAAAAGCGCCGGGGGGGAGAGCAGGGGGGCCAGGCGGGCCGGGCTGATGGCCAGGTCTTCCTCCTGCCGGGTGAGGCTGCCGTCCGCCGCGGCTTGGAACGCCGCGGCGTAGACCAGGCCCCGCCGGGCGTCGGCCACGGCCCACAACTGGCCGGGCTGGCAGGCCGCGCCCAGGGCCAGGAGCCGCAGGCTGGAGACACCGGCCACCGGCAGGCCCAGGCCCAGAGCCAGGCCCTGGGCCGTGGCCAGGCCGATGCGGAGCCCGGTGAAGTACCCGGGCCCCAGGTTCACGGCCAGGCCGGTCAGCTCGTCCCGGCGGCGTTCGGTCTGGGCCAGGAGGAATTCCACACAGGGCAAGAGACGGCGGGAGTGGCTGGGGCCGGGGCCCAGGCTCAGTTCGGCCAGGACGCCGTCATCCCCGGCCAGGGCCAGACCGGCCGAGCGCCCCGCCGTGTCCAGGGCCAGGATCAGCATGCCTGTTACCCGTTTTGGGTGATGAGGCGGGCGATGTCGTTGTAGAACACCATCACCATCAAGGCCACCAGGAGCACCACGCCCACCTGCTGGAACTTTTCGCGCACCCGCACGGACACCGGCTTGCGGCGAACCGCCTCCACCAGGAAGAAGAAGATCTGCCCGCCGTCCAGGGGCGGCATGGGCAGGAAGTTCAGGATGGCCAGGTTCACCGAGATCAGCGCCGCGAACTCCAGGAGCGAGTCCAGGCCCTGGCGCGCCGCCTCGCCGGCCACCTGGGCGATGAAGATGGGCCCACCCAGGGTCTTGGGCGAGACCTTGGCCTGCACCAACTTGACCACCGTGAGGAAGATGAGCCGGCTGGCCTCGTAGGTCTTGGCAAAGGACTCCACAAAGGCCTCGCCCAGGCTGAGCTTCCAGGTCACCACCTCCGAGCTGGCCATGAGGCCCAGGCGCCACACCTCGGTGCTCTCGCCAAAGATGTTCTTGGCCTCCACCCGGTCCGGCTTCACGTCAAAGCTGATGGTGCGGCCGTCCCGCTCCACCTCCAGGTGCAGCACCTTGCCCTCGCTGTTCTGCACCGCCTCGACCATGTCCGCCCAGTTCTTCATGGTCTGGCCGTCGATGGTGCGCACCATGTCCCCGGCCTTCAGCCCCGCCGCGGCGCCGGGCTGGTCGGGCACCACCTGGCCCACCCGCGAGGTGAGCACCGGCAGGCCCCACAGGGCCATGACCAGGAAATAGGCCACCACCGCGAACAGCAGGTTGGATAAGGGGCCGGCCGCCACAATGGCCAGCCGCCAGCCCACCGGCTTCAAACTGAAGGAGCGGTCCGCCTCCTCGGGGGTCACTTCCTCGGTGGGGTCCTCGCCCACCATGCGCACAAAGCCGCCCAGGGGGATGGCGGAAAGCCGGTAGTCGGTCTCCCCGCGCTTGAAGCCGAAGAGCCGCGGCCCAAAACCCAGGCTGAAGGTGGTAACCCCCACCCCGGCCCATTTGGCCACCAGGAAATGGCCCAACTCATGGACGAATATGAGTACGCCCAGAACGATTACGGCGCTGATTACGGTGGTCATCTTCTACCCTTTACCGTGGGCGTCCAGCCAAGCCGTGGCCGCCCGGCGGGCCCAGGCGTCGGCCTCCAAAACGGCGGACAGGCTCTGGGCCGAACCGCCGCGGTGGCGGTCCAGTACGGCGGCCGTGCAGGCCGCGATGCCCGGAAAGTCCAGCCCGCCCTGGAGGAAGCGGGCCACCGCCTCCTCGTTGGCCGCGTTAAGGACCGCCGGCGCGGCTCCCCCCTGCCGGCCGGCCGCGTAGGCCAGGCCCAAAGCCGGGAAACGCTCCATATCCGGTTCTTCGAAGGTCAGAGCCGCCAAGGCCGGCGGCGACAAGGTGGGCCCGGAAAGCGGCAGCCGGCGGGGATGCCCCAAGGCGTAGGCGATGGGCAGGCGCATGTCCGGCGGCCCCAGCTGGGCCACAAAGCTGCCGTCAATGAACTCCACCAGGGAATGTATCAGCGACTGGGGGTGGATGACCACCCGTATCTTGTCGAAAGGTTGGGAAAACAGCCAATGGGCCTCGATCACCTCCAGGCCCTTGTTCATCAGGGTGGCGGAATCTATGGTGATCTTGGGGCCCATGCTCCAGTTGGGATGGGCCAGCGCCTCGGCCGGGGTCACCTGGGCCAGGCGCGCCGCCGCGGCTGTGCGGAAGGGCCCCCCGCTGGCGGTGAGCCACAGGTTCCGCACTTCCTCGCGCCGCCCCGCGGCCAGGCATTGCTGGATGGCCGAGTGTTCGCTGTCCACCGGCAGGATCGCCGCCCCGCTCTTCCGGGCCGCGGTCATGACCAGCTCGCCGCCGGCCACCAGGGTCTCCTTGTTGGCCAGGGCCACCTTGATCCCCGCCTGCACCGCCGCCAGGGTGGGCTGCAACCCGGCTGCCCCCACCATGGCCGAGAGCACCAGGTCGGCCTCCACCCCCACGCTGGCTTCCAGGTACCCCTCGGGGCCGTACACCACCCGGGGCGCCGGGTGGGGCAGGAGAGACTCCAGGCGCCGGGCCGCTT
Organism: Deltaproteobacteria bacterium; assembly: GCA_020444165.1. Next base: position 3,910 of record JAHLLK010000011.1, read on the forward strand.
CCTGGTCGGCCACGGCCACCAGCCGGGGCCGGAAGGTGGCCGCCTGGGCCGCCAGGGCCTCCACGCTGTTGGCCGCGGTGAGGCTCACCACCTCGAACTGGGCCGGCAGCTCGCCCACCACCTTGAGGGCGCTCTGGCCGATGGAGCCGGTGGAGCCCAGGAGGGCCAGTTTTTTCAGGGCCACAATAATACCTTCACCAAGAGGAATACCGGGGCCGCGGCCAGATGCCCGTCCACCCGGTCCAACAGCCCGCCGTGGCCCGGGAAGATGCTGCCCGCGTCCTTCTTGCCCGCCGCCCGCTTCAAGCCGGACTCCAGCAAATCGCCGCCCACGCTCACCAGGGCCAGCCCGGCGGCCAGGCCCGCGGCCCGGCCCAGATCCACCCCGGGCAGGGTCAGCCACACCAGCCCGACCCCCACCGCCGCGGCCAGGACCATGCCCCCGGCCACGCCCTCCACGGTCTTGCCCGGGGAGATGGCCGGGGCCAGCTTGTGCCGGCCCCAGAGGTGCCCCGCGAAGTAGGCCCCCACGTCGGCGGCCACCACGGTGAGCACCAGGTACAACAGCCAGTAGCGCCCCTGGGGCAGAAGCACGGTGAATACCAGGCAGGTGATGAGCCCGGCGCCGTACACGAAACCGAACGCGCGCCGGGCCAGGGCCGGCCAGGCCGCGGCCAGGTCCTGGCGTTCCAACAAAAAGGAGCCAAAGGCGATCAGCACCAGGCCCAACAAGAGCCCGGCCATCCCGGCGGCGTAACCGGCCAGCAGGCTCCAGGGGAGCGCCAGGGCCAGGGCCAAGGCCCAGAGATCCGCGGCCCGCCAGGGGCCGGTGAGCGCCAGGCCCTTGAACTCGTAAAAGGCCAGGCCGGCGGCCAGGGAGGCGGTGAGCCCCAGGCTCCACAAGGGGGCCAACAGGATCAGGGCCAGGGCGCCGACGGCCAGGGGCAGGCCGGTGATGAATCTGAGCCCCACCCCCTGCATACTGTGCCGGGCGGCGCGGGGTTGCTCCTCAGCCAAGGGGCTTCTCCAACTGCTCGCCGGTCCGCCCAAAGCGGCGCTGCCGCTGGGCGTAGTCGTGGAGAGCCTGGTAATAGGCCTGTTCCCGGAAGTCGGGGAAGAAAGTGGGGGTGAAGTAGAACTCGGCGTAGGCGCACTGCCACAACAGGAAATTGGAGATGCGGAGTTCGCCGCTGGTGCGGATGAGGAGATCCACCTCGGGCAGCCCCTGGGTGTAGAGCCGGGCGGCCAGGGCCTCCTCGTCCACTTGGTCCGGGGAGAGCCGGCCCGCGGCCACCTCCTGGCACAACAGCCGGGCGGCCCGGGTCAGCTCCTGGCGGCCGCCATAGGACAGGGCCACGGTGAGCACCATCTCCCGTCCCCCGGCCGTGGCCGCCATGGTCTTTTCCAAGTCTTTGCGGGTGCCGGCCGGCAGCTTCTCGGTGGCCCCGATGGTGTTCAGCCGAATGCCGTGCTCCAGCATCTCGGCCTTCTCGGACTTCATGAAGCGGCCCAACAGCCGCCACAAGGCGCTGACCTCGGCCTTGGGCCGGGACCAGTTCTCCTCGCTGAAGGCATAGAGGGTCAGCGCCTCCAGGCCCAGGCGGCGGCTGGTGCGCACCAGGGTCCGCACGCTCTCGGCCCCTGCCTCGTGGCCCCTGACCCGGGCCAGGCCTCGGGCCTGGGCCCAGCGGCCGTTGCCGTCCATGATCACGGCCACGTGGCGGGGCAGTTCCTCCGGCGGGGGAGGGGCCAGTTGACTTGGTGGGGCCGGATGCTGGTTCATGGGCTCCCTGGTTCGCGGGGCGGAAAAGACCCTGCCCGCCGGGAACCCCGGCCAAAACCGGGGCGGCTGGCGGGGAAAAGGATCAGAACTCCATGATCTCTTTTTCTTTGTCGGCCATCAGCTCATCGACCTGCTTCACGTACTCGTCGGTGAGCTTCTGGATCTCGTCCTGGCCCCGGAAGGCGTCGTCCTCGCTGACCTCGCCTTCCTTCTTGAACTCCTTGATCATCTCGTTGGCTTCCCGGCGGGCGTTGCGCACGGCGACCTTGGTCTCCTCGCCCATCTTGCGCACCACCTTCACCAGGTCGCGGCGGCGTTCCTCGGTCAGGGCCGGGATGTTGATCCGCACCACCTTGCCGTCGCTCTGGGGGTTCAGGCCCAGGTCGCTCTTCAAAATGGCCTTCTCGATGGCTTCGCAGCTCTTGGGGTCCCAGGGCTGGATCAGGATCAGCCGGGCCTCGGGCACCGAGAGGCTGGCCATCTGGTTCAAGGGTGTGGGCGCGCCGTAGTAGTCGGCCCGGACTCCATCCAGGATGGAAAGGGAGGCGCGGCCGGTGCGCACCCGTTTGAAGTCGCGGTTCAAGGCCTCGATGGCCTTTTCCATCAAATCATTGGCTTCCTGCTTGGCGTCATCGATCATCTCAAACCTCCACCCGGGAGCCCACGTTCTCTCCCAGGATCACCCGCTTGATGTTGCCCGGGGTCAAAAGGTCGAACACCACCACGGGCAGCCGGTTGTCCCCGGCCAGGCTGATGGCCGTGGAATCCATGAACTTGAGGTGCCGGGTCAGCACCTCATCATAGGTCACCCGGGCCAGCTTCTTGGCCGTGGGGTTTTTGACCGGGTCGGCGTCGTAAATGCCGTCCACCTTGGTAGCCTTCAACAGCACCTCGGCCCCGATCTCCTGGGCCCGGAGCGCCGCGGCGGTGTCGGTGCTGAAGTAGGGGCTGCCGGTGCCGGCGGCGAAAATGACCAGGCGGCCCTTTTCCAGGTGGCGGCAGGCCCGCCGCCGCAAGTAAGGCTCGGCGACCTGGGGCGCGGTCAGGGCGCTCATGACCCGGGTGGGCGTGTCGCGGCGCTCCAGGGAGTCCTGCAGGGCCAGGGAGTTGATCAGGGTGGCCAGCATGCCCATGTGGTCGGCCTGCACCCGATCCATGCCCTTGGCCGACTCACTGACCCCCCGGAAGATGTTGCCGCCGCCCAAGACCACCCCGAGCTCCGTTCCCAGAGCGCGGGCCTCGATGAGCTGATCAGCTACGAACTCCAACACCGTCGGCGAGATGCCAAAGGGGGAGTCGCCCATGAGGGCTTCGCCCGACACCTTCAACAAGACCCGTTGATAGGCCGCTTCCGGGGGCACGATCCCTCCTCGCAAAGAATCTTAAATAAAGAATCAAAAGTAAACCGGGCCGGCGGTGGTTCCCGCCGGCCCGGCTGTGGCTCAGTCCTTCTGGCCCAGGACGAAGCGGGCGAACCGGTTGATTTGCACCTGGTCGCCGGCCGCGGTCTGGAACTCCTTCAAAAGGTCGCCCACGGTCTTGTCCGTGTCCTTCACAAAGGGCTGCGACAAGAGGCAGGACTCGGAGATGAACTTCTTCATCTTGCCGGAGATGATCTTGTCCAGGATCTTCTCGGGCTTGCCCTGCTCCAGGGCCTGGGCCTTGTAAACCTCGCGCTCGCGCTCGATGACCTCCGGGGCCAGCCCGGCCTCGGTGACGCACAGGGGGTTGGAGGCCGCGATGTGCATGGCCACGTCCTTGGCGAACATCGCGAACTCCTGGCTCTGGGCGGTGGCGTCCTTCTCGGCCGCGAACTCCACCAAAACGCCCAGCTTGCCGCCGGCGTGGATGTAGCTGGCCACGAAGCCCTGGTCAAAGCGCGCGAAACGGTTGATCTGCACGTTCTCCCCGGTCTTGGCCCGGAGTTCGTTCAAGAGGTCCTCGACCGTCTTGCTGGGGTCATTGATATAGGCCTGGCACATCAGGTCGGCCTCGCCGGGGTTGTTGACGGCCACGTGCTTGGCCACGCCGGCCGCGAACTCGCCGAACTCGTCGGTCTTGCCGGTGAAGTCGGTCTCGCAGTTCACTTCGGCCAGGGCGCCCAGCTTGCCGGTCCCGTCCAGGTAGCTGGCGATCTGGCCCTCGGTGACCTCGCGGTCGCCGCGCTTGGCCGCCACGGCCAAGCCCTTTTGACGCAGCCAGTCCACGGCCTTTTCCATGTCGCCGCCGGTCTCGATGAGGGCCTTTTTGCAGTCCATCATGCCGGCGTTGGTTTTTTCCCGCAGCGCTTTTATGGTGGCAACGGAGATATCCATAATGAGTCTCCTTGTACTCTCTGGCAAAACGGCGCCCACGCGGGGCGCCGTGGAAGCATCTGGGGTGGGGCGGCCTCATTTATCGTGTGGAGAAAGGCCATCCTTGGCCTTTTTCGATCAGACTTGGCAAAAACGTGGTTTTGCCAAGTCTGGCAAATAGCTTGCTTTTTCAAAGCCGCGCAATGCGGCGCGCCATCCTTGGCGCGCTTGGCAGGCTGATTTCATCAGCCGGCTATTCGGCAGCCTCGTTCTTGCGGATCACCACCACCTCGGGGCCCTCGGCCGCGGCGGCCGCCTCGGCGGGCCCTTCGGCCTCGGCAATGGCCTCGGCCCGGGCGGCGCGGTCGGAGGACCGCTGATCCCTGAGCGCCAGGCCCTCGTTCACCGCGTCGGCCATGGCCCCGGTGATCAGTCGGATGGCCCGGATGGCGTCATCGTTGCCCGGGATGACCATGTCGATGCCCTCGGGGTCGCAGTTGCTGTCCACGATGGCCAGGCTGGGGATGCCCAGGCGCTTGGCCTCGGCCACGGCGATGCGCTCCTTCTTGATGTCCACCACGAACATGGCCGCCGGCAGACGGTTCAGATCCTTGATGCCGCCCAGGTTCAGGTCCAACTTCTCCAGCTCCCGGCGCATGCCGATGGCTTCCTTCTTGGGATAGTTTTCGATGGAGCCATCCTTGATCATGCCTTCCAGCCACTTGTAGCGCTCGATGGATTTCTTGATGGTCTGGAAGTTGGTGAGCATGCCGCCCAGCCAGCGGTGGTTCACGAAGTACATGCCGCAGCGGTTGGCTTCCTCGGCGATGATGTCCGCCGCCTGGCGCTTGGTGCCCACGAACAGCACGTCGCCGCCCCGGGCCACGGCCTTGACCATGAAGGCGTAGGCTTCATTGAACAGCTTCTGGGTCTTCTGCAGGTCGATGATGTGGATGCCGTTGCGGGCCCCGAAGATGTAGGGCCGCATCTTGGGGTTCCAGCGGCCGGTCTGATGACCGAAATGCACGCCGGCTTCCAAGAGCTTGCGCATGGTTACGTTACCCATGTTCCGTCTCCTCTTTTGGTTTTGCCTCCGCCCCTGCCGTAGCGGTGGGACTCACCGGCTGGGCCGGCACCGAATCCCGCCTGGAGGGGCGTGTGTTTTAGTAAATCGCAGAACGATATCACATGGTCAGGCCGGGCGCAACCCGGCTGTCCGGGGCCAAAGCCTGGTTTGGCCCCGGGGCGCGGCGCCCGCCAATTTTACCCGAGCGCCGGGAATCGGCGGGCCTCACTCGGTCAACAGCACCATGAGCCGGTCCAGCTCGGTGATGCGGGCCGGCGGGGCGCCGGTGCGCTCGGCAAAGAGCCGGGCCTTGGCCAATATCTCCACCGCCCGGGCCGAATCCTGCCGCAGGCGCTGGTAATTCACTTCGTCCACCAGCTCCTTGCCCAGGTCCTGGTACGAGGCGGCCAGCTTGGCGGCCAGCTCGCCCGCCGCCTGCCGGGCCAGTTCCAGCCGGGCCTGGGCCGGGGTGGGCAGCTCCAGGGGATCGCCCGCCAACGGCGGGTCGGCCAGGGGCACCGCCTCGGCGAAATGGTCCGACCAGGTGTGGGAGTCCCGCACCTCCTGGCGGAGCACCGCCCCGCCCCGCTTCACGTCATGCACCGTGGCCCAGGCCTCCAACAGGCCCACCAGGCGGCCCTCGCCCTGGCGAAATTCCACCAATTCATAGCGCGGCTCGCTGAGGGTGGCCGGGGGCTTCTCGGGCCATTTGCCCGGGTCGCTCCCGTACTTGCCCACCATCTCCTGGTAGGCGGGGTTGGGCACGGTGTCCAGGCCCACCTTGACCTTGGCGTGACCCGTGGTGGTCTCGTCCTGGCGCTCGGTGGTCAACAGATCCACCGCCCCGCTGACGATCTGGTCCACCCCGCCCAAGACCCCGCACTCGTTCAGGTCGCCGTTGTTCTGGGCGTAGAGCTGGTCCATCTGGGGGCGTTCCAAAACGCTGACTCCGTAGGGCAGCTTCTCCTTGAGCTGGGTGACCAACAGGTCGCTGAACAGCGGCCCGGCGTCCGGGTCGCTGGGCGGCGAGGCAAAGGTCCGCACGCCCAGGCGCCGCTGCAACCGGGCGTCCACCTGGTTGGCCGCCTGGGAGAGGAGGCTCTCTATTTCCGGGCTGGCCGGGTCCAGCTCGTGGGCCTTGACCAGGGCCAGATAGGCGGCGTAAAGGTCGGGCGTGGCTTTTTTGTCTTCCTGGGGCTCCAGTTCCTGGCGGGCCTGCTCCAAATAGAATTGGGAGCCCTCGGCCCGGGCCCGGGCCATCTCCGGCTCCATGGCCTCCTTTTCCGGCGAAGTCAGGATCAGACGATAGGCCCGGTACCATTTCAGATCATTCATGGCCGCGTCCACCTGCTGGCGGGTGTCGGCCAGCTCGCTCTCGGCCATGCGGCGGCGGGCGGTCTCCAGGGCCGGGTTCTCGGGATCCAGCTTATTCAGGCGGTTGAACAGGCGGTGGGCCAGGGAGTAGTCCTTTTCGTCCAGCGCCGCGGCCAGGTGGCCGGCCAAGTCATTGGCCAACACTGCCCGGGCGTCCACCACCTCCTGGTTGGCCGGGTCCAGGGCCTGGGCTTCTTCCAGCTTGTCGGCCGCGGCCGTGAGCCGGCCCTTGCCAGCCAGCTCCCGGGCCTCGCTCACCAGTTGGTGGGTCTTTTCCTGGCCCTGGCCCAGCTCCTCCACCACGCTCTTCATGAAGGGGGCCAGGCGGCCGTCGTCGTAGGGCAGGCCGTCCCGGAGGACGGCCAGGGCCTCGCGCTGGGCCTTGGGGTCGGGGTTCTGGCCCAGGATGGCCTGGGCCTGGGTCAGGGTCTGGTCGGTGAGCACCTTTTTGGCCTGGGCGATGCCCGCCAGAATCTCCTGTCGTTCCTTGGCGTCATCGGTGACCGCCAGGGCCTTTTGGTACTGGGTCAGGGCCTCGGCCGGATGGCCGGCGGCCGCCAGCTCCTGGGCCCGCTGCAACTCGGCCGGCGCCGCGCAGGCGGCCAGCACCACGAGAACCAAGATGGGCCACAGCTTCCTGGGCAAGCTCTGCTCCTTTGGCTGGGGGAATCCTGCCCGCCTGGGGGCCCCGGTGGGGGCGCAGACGGTTTGGGCCCAAAAATACCGCATTTGCCGGCCGGGGGAAAGGGGCCGCCCCTGGGGCGGCCGCCGGCTGTTGAAAACAGCCGGCGCGGGCCATGAACCCACCCCAAGCAAGCCTGCGGCTTGCCTGGGGACCCCGCGGATGGCCCGCCGATTTACGGCGATTTGTCAAAATCGACGTAAATCGTGTACCTTGGCAAAACTTCGGGGTCCCCAGCAAGCTTTGCTTGCTGGGGTGCAGTCACGTTTTTGCCAAGGCACAGCCGACCAAGGCCGGGACGTCCTTGGTCGGCAATCCGGGGCCGATCAGGAAGCGGCCTTAGCCTGTTTGTCAAGCGCGCACGCCTTGGTTTATGATAGCCAAGCCGGAGTATCCTGACCTGCCCGGAAAGGTTGCCAAGCTCATGTTGCCGTGGAAACTGCCCAAGCTGACCCCGTGCTTGTGGCCCTGCCTGCTCATCTGCCTGCTGGCCAGCGGGCTCCCGGGAGGCGCCGCCCTGGCGGCCCCGGCTCCCGCCCTGCCCGAGGTGATGTTCATCCTGGACGGCTCGGGCAGCATGCTGGGCCCGGCCGGCAACCAGACCAAGATCGCGGCCGCCCGCCAGGTGTTGGACCAGGTCGTGCCGGCCCTGCCGCCGGGGGTCAAGGTGGGCCTGGCCGTGTACGGCCACCGCAAAAAGGGCGACTGCGCCGACGTGGAGATCCTGGCGCCCCCGGGCTCCGAGGACCGCGCGGGCCTGTTGGCCGAGGTGGCGGCCATCCACCCCAAGGGCAAGACCCCCATTGCCGGGGCGGTGAAGCTGGTGGCCGAGCAATTGAAGACCCGGGAGGCGGAGACCACCCTGGTTCTGGTCTCCGACGGCCTGGAGACCTGTGAGCCCGACCCCTGCGGGGTGGTCAAGGCCCTGCACGACAGCGGCATCAAGTTCGTGCTCCACGTGGTGGGCTTCGGCCTGGCCGAGGGCGAGAAGGACCAGTTGGCCTGCCTGGCCCAGGCCGGCGGCGGGCAGTTCTTCCTGGCCCAGGACGCCGCCGGGCTGCGGGCCGCCCTGGACACGGTGAAGGGGCAGGTGGCTCAGAAGGTGGAAGCGGCCAAGACCAGCCAGGTGGCCGTGAAGACCGGGTTGGGCAAGCTCAAGATCACCATGCCGGCCAGCACGGTGAAGAGCCTGGCCGCGATACAGATTGTAAAGGCGGCCGACGGCGCCAAAATCAAGGAGGCCCAGCCCGCGGCCGAGGGGGTGCATCCCCTGCCGGCCGGGGAGTACAAGGTGGTTCTGGCCTTTGCCAACCCCAACTACCAGCCGGCGACCCTGGCCCCCCTGGAGGAAGTGGTCACGGTGAGCGGGGGGGAGACCAAGGAGTTGGCCCTGGGCGCGGTGGTCCTCAACCTGGCCCCGGGCCTGGGCGGGGCCACCGAGACGGTGGGCCTGGTGGACCAGGATTCGGAACGGCCCTTTGTGGAGCTGGCCAGCCACGGCAATGGCTACTATTTGTTCAAGCCCAAGCCGCTGCCGGCCGGCACCTACACCCTGCGCTTGACCTACGCCCGGAACCCCACCGCCTACCCGGTGGCCAAGGACCTCAAGGTGAGGCCCGGCCAGGAAACCGTGGTGACCCTGGACAGCGGAGTGGCCCTCAAGAAGGGCGGCGAGGTGACCTCCTGGGAGGTGCTGCCCGCCGGGACCAGCCAGGTCGTGCTCAAGGTGCAGCGGCGCTTTGACAACGATTACCCCCTGTGGGAGCAGTTCCCCCTGCCGCCGGGCAACTACGACCTCCGGGTGATGCTGAACGGCATGGCCGAACCCCTGCCCGTGGCCCAAGGGCTCACCGTGGCCCCGGGGCAGACCCTGGTGGTGGAAACCGGGCTTTAGCGGGGAGATTGTGGTAGGAAGAGGAAGATGGGGGGAAAAACCCCTTTTTGTGAACAAAAAGGGGTTTTTCCCCCACCCCCTTTCCCCAAAAAAACTTGATATGTTTCAGTTGGCCCGGGGAGCCGCCGGAGACCCCCGGCGGCGGCCGGCGGGGGAGAAGTGCTGGGGAGATGAAGCGAGACCGCCCGGCAGGTTAGGGCCGGGGGGTCGTGCGGCTCAGCAAAGGGGATTTAACCGATGAAACTCGCCACCCGCCTGCTCTTGGCTTTTCTGGCCCTGGTGCTGTTTTTGACCGGCGGCGGCCTGGTGCTCTCGGAAATCAACCTGCACCAGATGGCCGGCGACGCCGCCCAGGCGGCCGAGGCCGGGGTGGGGGAGGTCACCGAGGCCGACTACAAGCTGGCCCAAAAGATCCTCACCGAGTTCGGGGAGCGCCTGGTGCGGGTACAGGCCCAAGCCGCGGCCGGCGAACTGTCGCTCCTCCTGGGCGACCTGCAGTTCTACAGCTACACCACCATCCGCCAGAACGAGTTGATCCGCCGGGTGGCCACCGCGGACATCACGGCCATCGGCGGCAAGGTGGCCGGCTACCTGGACCTCTACGACTACAAGGGCGTGGCAGTGTTGCATCCCAACCCCAAGGTGGAGGGGCGCAACTACGCGGAGTGGAGGGAAAAATACCCGGACATGTGGAAGCTGGTGGAGCGCTCCTTCGTGGAGAAGGAGGTGGAGGGCTACTACAGCTTCGTGGACCGGGAAAACCGCACCCGCCAGAAGTTCACCACCATGATCCAGGTGACCAACACCCCCTTCATCGTCTGCGCCAACGTGAACATCGACCAGTTCTTCCTGCCGGTGCAGCGGCAGATCAAGGCCACGGGCCAGGAATTGGGCCAGCAGGCCCGGGGCTCCATCCTGGCGGCCATGCGGCGGGTGCTGTTGCAGGCCCGGATCTCCATGATCTCGGGCCTGGTGCTGGCCCTGGCCGGGGCGCTCCTGGCGGCCTGGCTCTTGGCCCAGTGGCTGGCCGCGCCCATCGCCGCGCTCCGGCAGGGGGTGGAAAACCTGGGCCACGGGGACATCGGACGGGAGGTGAAGATCGCGGGCAGTTCGGAGACCCGGGCCCTGGGCCGGGCCTTCAACCGCATGCAGCAGGATTTGCAGGTCTATTTGCAGACCATCCGGGAGGAGACCGCGGCCCGGGAGGCGGTGGAGAGCGAGATCAAGATCGCCCGCAGCATCCAGGAGTCCTTGTTGCCCCGGGTCTTCCCGCCCTTCCCGGACCGCGTGGAGTTCGACCTGCACGCGGCCACCCTGCCGGCCAAGGAAATGGCCGGGGACTTTTACGACTTCTTCCTGCTGGACCCCGACCGCCTGATCCTGGTGGTGGCCGACGTGTCCGGCAAGGGCATCGCGGCGGCCCTGTTCATGGCGGTCACCCGCACCCTCTTGAAGAACATCTGCCCCGGGGCGGCCGGCCCGGCCGAGGCCCTGAACGCGGCCAACCGGGTCTTGTGCCAGGACAATGACACCTGCATGTTCGTCACCCTGTTCCTGGGCTATTACCGCATCTCCACCGGCGAGATGGTCTACGCCAACGCGGGGCACAACCCGCCGCTCCTGGTGCACCGCGGCGGGCGGGACGAGCTGTTCGGGGCCTTGGGCGACCCGGCGCTCGGCATCATGGAGGACTACAGCTTCCACCAGGCCGCGCTGCACATGGATCCCGGCGACTGCCTGGTGGTCTACACCGACGGGGTCACCGAGGCGGCCTGCCCCAGCCTGGAACTCTTTGGGGAGGAGCGGCTCCGGGAAGTGGCCCGGCGCGTCCACCAGGTTACGGCGCGGGAGGTGTGCCAAGAGGTGACCGAGGTGGTGGCGGCGTTCGAGGAAGGCCAGCAGGCCGACGACCTGACCATTTTGGTGCTGAAGCGCCAGACCTGAGCCGGGCCCGGCTGGACTGCTCTTCCGGCGGAACCGGGCTTCCCGGGGGAAATGGCGCCGGAAGGTTTCTTCCGGCATGCGCCGGCCGCCTTCCCGGGGGGCGCAACCCTGATTCTTCTCTGGTTTTTGGGCCCTACGCCCCGGAAGGGACCCACCAAGGCCCCCTGCCGCAAACCGCGGAAAAGGCGAGTTTTCTCAAAAAAGTCTGTATAAACAAATTTGTTTTTTGGGTAGAATTGGATCACCCGGAGAGGGTCCCGGCCCCGGGGCGGGCTCGGCCGGGGTGAGTGGGAGGTTTCAGTTTGCACCCCTGGCATGGGTTCTTCCGGTCCGTTCTCGTGGCCGTCCTCTTGACGGTCTGGGGGGCCGGGGCAGCGGCGGCCCAGGAATTCATGGCCGACACCATGTCCCGGATGGGCCAGACCAGCGAGTACCTCCGGCTCTACGTGAAAGACGGCAATATGCGCATGCAGCGGCTGGGCGGGGTGGGCTACACCATCGTGCGCCGCGACCGGGGAGTGGTGTGGGTGGTATACCCCGAACGGGGGGTCTACCTGGAGTTGCCTTTGGACCCGGCTTCCCTGCCCCTGGGCACTACGCGCCTGGCCGGCGAGATCAGCCGCCGCCCGGCCGGCGTGTCCATCGTGGCCAACCGGCCCTGCCGCATGTACGAGGTGACCACCCAGGTGCAGGGCCGCCAGCAGAAGGTCCGCGCCTGTCTCAGTGAAGAGTTGAAAACCGCCTTGTCCGTGGAGGCCGAGGACGGCAGTTTTGCCAGCCGGGTGACCAAGGTGTACGAGGGCAGAGTGCCCGCCAGGCTCTTGGAGGTTCCGGCCGGTTATAAAAAGATAACCCGGGAATAACGGCGATCCGCCAAAGGCGGACGCCCCGGGTTAAAGGAGAATGGAAATGCGTAAGTCGATCGCCCTCGGATGCCTGGCCCTCTTGTTGGTCTGGCCTTTGGTGGGTGTGGGCGAGGCCAGCCGGCTGGCCGCGGATTTGCTGGGCTCTCCCTTGGCCACGGAAGTCATCCGGAGCCTGTTCCCGGACGCTCCGGAAGGCTGGGAGGCCGAGGATCCGGTGTTCGACAAGCAGCTGACCAAGGGCGGCAAGTGGGAAGCCAGCCGCCTCTATCATCTGGCCGCCTGCGCTCCGGGCGAGGTGGAGGTGATCTTTTCCACCGGCTCGCCCATGCTGCCCCTGGTGCGCCAGGCCTTCAGCGATCCCCAGACCCTGGCCACCATCGACGGCGGGCAGGTGATCGAGCACAAGGGCCACAAGGCCGTGCTGGCCGTGGAAGGCAAGGAAGTGGCCAGCCTGTTCGTGCCCCTGGGCCACAACGGCATGGTGACCATCGAGGCCGACGCGGTGCCCAAGGCGATGCAGATGGTGCAGAAGCTGGCCAACGAGGTGAACTTCGACCTCTTGAAGCGCTTCCTGGAGGGCTGAGAGCCCGCGCTATCCTCGCCAACCCAAGCTTGACCCAGGCCCTCTCCCGCCGGAGAGGGCCTTTCTTTTGGGGCTGCGGCGGGGGGCTCCGGTGGGTGGGGGCCCGGGCGGGGCGTGCTCCAGGGCGGGCAGCCCGGCCAGGGGGCGGAGGCAGGGGGACAGGCAGATTCCCCAAGCAGGCAGGAGTTACTGGTTATAGATGGCCATTCCCCAACCTGTTTACAACCATGAAGTTTTTTGGGGAAAGGGGGGGTGGGGGAAAACCCCATTTTGTTCACAAAAAGGGGTTTTCCCCCACGTTCTTCACACTCTTAAAACCTCTTAGAAATAATAGCCGAAGTTGATGTTGAACAGGTAGTTCAGGCCGTCCTGATCCTCGCCCTGGGCCAGGGAGTCGCGGGGGCCGCCCAGGTAGATCATGTCGTCGCCCATCACCAGGTCGATGTAGGTGTACACCGGCCCGGCGGTGACCAGGCAACCCAGGGTGTTGATGGCCGAGTTGTGGTAGGAGTCGTTGTCCTTCACCAGCAGACTGAAGTCGTTGTAGAAGGTCAGGTTGGAGATGGGGCCCCAGGACACCGGCACGTCGTAGGCGATGTTGGCCACGTAGACGTTGCCCGCGTTGGCCACCAGGTAGGCGTCGGCATAGGCGCCCATCACGATGTCCGTCCCGGTCATGTCCGCAGGGTTCTCGGCGCTGTACATGTAGCGCGCCCACTCGAACTGCAGGTTCAGGGGGCCGTACTGCCCGTTGATGTGAGCGGCCGTGGCCCAGTGGTTGCCGGAGTCGTCGGTGGCGCTGTTGTAGAGCTGGCCCCACAGGCCGGAGACGCCGAACTCGGTGCTGCAAGTGGAAGAGTGCTCCCACTTGTAGGCCACCCGGGCGTTGGCCTGGTTGGTCTCTTCGTTCTCCTGCCCCAGGGCTTTCACCACGTCATAGGAGTAGCGCTCCAGGTTGCCGGCGCTGCCCCACTCGGCGTTCTTGAAGAAGGCCAACTGCACGTCGAAAGGACCCGGGGTGTAGACGAATTTCAGGCCCATGTCATAGTCGTCTGACAGGCCGATGTAGTAGGGCACCCCGAACCACCAGTTGTGGGAGGCGTAGGGCAACAGGCCGAAGGGCACCTTGGTGACGCCCAGCTGGCCCTGCAGATCGTCGCTGAAGTTGTAGCCGATCCAGCCGTGATGAATCACGCTCATGTAGCTGTACCAGCGGTACTCCGCCGAGATGATCACGTCCTTGTACTCGCCGTCCATGTTGAGGCGGAAGATGTCGAAGAGGTTGTCGCCGCCCCGGCTCTTCTGCTCCTCGTCAAACTCGGTCCAGCGGTAGTTGAAACGCAGCGCGCCGCCGATCTTGATGCCCGTTTCCTCGGCCTTGGCCTTGAGCTGCCCCACCTCATCCAGCACCGTGGAGGCCTTGCTCTCCACTTCCTGGGTCTTGGTTTCCTGGGCGGCCAGCTTCTTTTCCAGGGCCTCCAGACGGACCTTCATGGCGTCCATCTCGGAGAGCTTGGCCTTCAGCGCCTTGATCTCCGCTTGGAGATCTTGGTTGTCCGGCGCCGCGGCCCAGGCCGGTACGGCCAGAGCCAGGGCGGTAACCAGGGCCAACGGCCCGATGATTTTGGGAAGTTTCACGTTTTCTCCTTTCCCTGCGGGCGGGGATGGAGCGCACTCCCGGAACCAGCACCCGGGTGGGAGGCGTCATTCCCCGCCGTGATGAAACACTCCGAGTTGCGGTTGTCGGCCCTCACGCGGCCAGACAACGATTGAAATGCACAAATGCCAGCGGTTGACTGATGATCTCGCTCGCTTCTCCGGCCCGGGGCCGGCTCGGGCAAGTCCCCACCGCCGCCGCCGGACGCATGGTCCGGGAGCCGCGGCCTTGCCCGGTTTAGCGAGGGAACCGGGGGAAGCACGGTTCAGGTTGCTGGCAAACAGCCTGAACCGCGACTCGCGCCTCTGTGGTTACTTGGTCCAGGCCTTGACCTTGTCCGGATTCTCCTTCACCCAGCGCGCCGCGGTTGCCGCCGGCTTGGCGCCCTTTTCGCGGTTCCAGATCATCACTTCGGCCATGTCCGCGGGGGTCCAGGAGAAATTGTCCAGCACCTTGTAGACCTCGGGCTGGTCTTCCTTGAGGCCCTTGCGTACGATGGTGCCGATGAACTCCTCGCCGCCGTAGATGCCCTTGGGGTCCTTGAGGTATTTCAAGGGCCACTTGGCGAACATCCAGTGGGGGGTCCAGCCGGTGACCACGATCCACTCTTTGTTCTTGATGGCGTCGGCCAGGGCGGCGGTCATGGTGGCGCCGCTGCCCTCCACCAGCTCCATCTTGTCCAGGTTGTAGTCCTTCATGACCTTTTCGGTCTTGGACATGAGGCCGGCGCCGGGGTCGATGCCGATGATCTTGCCGTTGAACTTGTCGGCGTTGGCGTTCAGCTGATCAATGGAGTCGATGGTCACGTAATCCGGCGCCACCAGACCGATGCGGGTCCCCTTGAGGTTGGGCCCCAGGTCCACCACCTTGTCCGCCACCTTCTTCAGGTAGTGGCCGTGGGTGGTGGGCAGCCAGGCGGCCACCATGCCGTCGGCGTCGCCGGAGGCCACGGCCTGCCACATGGCCGCGGCCGAAACCGGGGTCAGCTCCACGTCGTAGCCCAGGTCCTCCAGCACTTTTCCGATGACGTTGGTGCTGGCGATCTCACTGTCCCACTCCACGTACACCAACTCGACCTTGCCCTTGCTGGCGGCCTGGGCCGCAGGGGCCAAGGGCAGGGCCAAAACCGCCAGGCCGGCCAGCGCCAAGCCCAGTAACAAGCTAAGTTTACGCATAATATCAGATACCTCCTGCTGTTGCGTTGAGGGCCCGGGGGCCCGTTTTTCCCATAAGGACCTTGCAGGCCCTCAATTTCAAATTGGCAAGACCAGTTGTTGTCCGGCCCGCTCGGCGGTGAGCAGGGGGGAGTTTCTCCCCAGGGGCCGGCGGACCCGCCACCCCGGCTCAGGCCTTTTCTTCCCGCGCGATCTTCTGGGTGATGCGGTCCAGGATCATGGCCAGGATCACCACCGCCAGTCCCGCCTCGAAGCCCATGCCGGGCTCCAGGCGCTGGATGGCCTTCCACACCTCGCCGCCCAGGCCCTTGGCCCCGATCATCGCCGCGATGACCACCATGGACAAAGACAGCATGATGGTCTGGTTGACGCCGGCCATGATGGTGGGCATGGCCAGGGGGAACTGGACCTTCCGGAGCTTCTGGCCCCGGGTGGCCCCAAAGGCGTCGGCGCACTCCACCAGTTCGCGGGGCACCTGGAGGATGCCGAGCGAGGTGAGCCGGATGGCCGGCGGCACCGCGAAGATCACCGTGGAAAAGATGGCCGACACCGGGCCCAGGCCGAAAAAGGGGATGGCCGGAATGAGGTAGACAAAGGCCGGCATGGTCTGCATGAAGTCCAGGATCGGGGTGACCACCCGGTGGAACCCCGGGAACAGGGCGGCCAGGATGCCCAGGGGCACCCCCACGGCCACGGCCACGGCGGTGGCGATGAGCACCAGGGTCAGGGTCTGCATGGTGGCGTCCCACAGCTGCAGATTCCACAGGAAGCTGAGGCCCACCAGGGTGAAGATGCCCACCCGCTTGCCGGCCAGCCGCCAGGCCAGCGCGGCCAGGGCCAGGATCACCACCCACGGGGGGGGATAGGTCAAGGCGGCCACCAGGGCGTCGATCCCCGTCTCGGTGACGTCGGACACGGCCTTGGTGAGGAAAGCAAAATGGCTGGTCAGGAAGTCGAGGATGGCCTCGATGATCTCGCCCAGAGGGAATTTGGGGATGATCATGAGCTGGCGCCTCCTTCGGCCAAGCCGGCCAGGAGGGAGCCCCGTACTACCACTCCTTTCAACTTGTCCTGCTCATTCACCACCGGGATGGGCCTGGCGTGCTCGGCCAGGATGGCGAACAGGTTGCTGACCGGTTCGCTTTCCAACACCGGCGTGATCTCGGTGTTCACCAGCCCGTCCATGGTCTTTTGGCCGTTCTTTATGGCCTGACTGGCTTGGTCGGCGGTGACCATGCCCCGGTAGGTGTAATCCTTGTTCACCACGAAGATGGAGCTGATGCCCTCCTCGTGCATTTTGTGCAGCATGGTGCGGGGGCCGTCCGTGGGGAAGGCCACCACCCGGGCCCGCACCATGACCGAGCCCGCGGTGAGCACCCGGGAAAGGTCCACGTCCTCCACAAACTTCTCCACGTAGCCGTTGGCCGGCCGGGTGAGGATGTCCTCGGCCGTGCCCTCCTGCACGATCATGCCGTCCTTCATGAGAATGATGCGGCTGCCCAGTTTCAGGGCCTCGTCCAGGTCGTGGGTGATGAACAGAATGGTCTTTTGCATGCTGGCCTGCAGGGCGATCAGCTCGTGCTGCATGTCCCGGCGGATCAAGGGGTCCAGGGCGCTGAAGGCCTCGTCCATCAACAGCACGTCCGGATTGGCGCACAGGGCCCGGGCCAGGCCCACCCGCTGCTGCATGCCGCCGGAGAGCTGCCCCGGCAGGGAGTCGCCCCAGCCCTCCAGGCCCACCAGCTGGAGGGACTCCAGGGCCTTTTCCCGCCGCACTTCCGGGTCCCGGCCCTGGATCTCCAGGCCGAATTCCACGTTCTCCACCACCGTGCGGTGGGGAAACAGGGCGAAGTGCTGAAACACCATGCCGAACTTGCGGCGGCGCAGTTCCAGGAGTTCGTCTTGCGCCAGCCCCGTAACCTCCACGTCATCGACCTTTACCCGGCCCCGGGTGGGCTCGATCAGCCGGTTGACGCAGCGGATGAGGGTGGATTTGCCCGAGCCCGAGAGGCCCATGACCACCAGGATCTCGCCTTCTTCCACCGCGAAGCTGACGTCGGCCAAACCCACGGTGCAGCCGGTTTTGGCCATCACCTCGTCCTTCGCGGCGCCTTTCTCCAAGAGCTTGAAGGCCCGCTCGGGGTGATTTCCAAAAATTTTATAGAGATTTTCGACAGATACCTTAACCATGCCTGTCCCTTCGCCGGCGGATGGCTCCCCCGGTCGGGGCTGAATGTACCGGAGGCGCGCCGAGGGTGGGGTCCCGGCCTGGGCCGGGGGAGTCCAGGTCCGCCCTCTGCCTGGGCCCGCCGCTTGGTCTCGGCGAGGAGGGAAGGAGGCTCCCAAAACCCGGGCCGGTAGGCGGCCGCTGACGGGGGGAGGCGGGATCACCGCCGGGGATCGTCTCGCCGGAAACTATGAACGATACTAATATTTATGACACTAAATAGTGTTGGCACCTTAACAGACTGGGACAGGAGGGTCAAGGGGTGGGAGCGAAAATCATTCCCGGTCCAAGGGCTTGCCTTGGGCGCCGCTCACCAGGCCGGCGATGAAAACACCGGTGTAGAGCACGCCGTTGACCGCTTCCACCATGGCCAGGGCGCGGGCCTCGGGGCTGACCGGCACGATGTCGCCGTAGCCCAGGGTGGTGAGGGTCACGAAGCTGAAGTAGATGAAATCCGCGGAAGTGGGTTCGCCGAGGAAGGCTTCCGGGCTGAAGTGATCCAACAGGCTGAAAAGCAGGCCCCAGGCCAGGGCCAGGAGAAGGTAAGTGCTCACCGCGGCCCAGATCAGGTCCAGGTCCACCCGGTCCGCGGTCACGATCTGTTTCAGGAAGGTTTTGATGAGGAATATCAGGAAGAAGAGCCAGAAAACCTGCCCCAGGTGAGCCAGCTGGTGATAATCGGTGAGGACGTTGACCCAGGAGAGCACGAAACTGGGTCCCCCCAGGCACAGGGCCCAGACCAGCCGGCGGCGGTCCGGGCCCACGGCCACGGCGGCGGAGATGAGGAGCAGGGTCAGGCCGCCAGAGAGCAGCAGGACCCCCACGAAGTCGTCCTTCAAAAAGGGGCTCAGGGCCAGAAAGGCCAGGAGCCCGGCAAACAGATGCACCGGCTTGGCCCGCCGCTTGGCCCGGAAATGGGGGATGGGGCCCGGCGGCCCGGTCCGCCGCGGCGCGGCCGGGGCCGGTTTTGGGGTCTGCTCAGTTGCCAAACAGACCTCGCAGCAGCTTTTCCGCCGGTTTCAACAGGTCGCCCGAGATCTCCAGGCGGGCCTGGGGATGGTCCAAGGTGCCGGTGAGAGTCACCGGCAGGGAGCCGTCCTTGCCCAGGATGGCCGTGAGGTCCCGGCCCAACACCGGCCCGGCCAGCTTCAGGCGGGCCTCGATGCCGCGGTCGGCCAGGCGGGTGAAGCCTTCCAATTTGCTGACGTATTCCTTCTGGTCACCCACCAGCGTCACCTCGTAGTTGATCTTGCCGTCCGCGGCCCGGTAATCCGCGGCAAAGCTCTCGAATTGGGTGGGGATCAGGGTGGCGGCCTCTTTGGCCCAGCGGTCCTGGGAGGCGGCCAATTCGTCCAGGAAGCCGAAGCCCACGGTCACCCGGCCTTGGGAGGCCAAGCGGCCCTGGCCGGCCAGGCTCTGGTCGATCTCCTTTTCCTCCAGACCCTGCCAGGTGAACTTGTCCTCCAGGTCGAAGACCCCCACCAGATCGCTGAAGGGCAGCGCCATCACCCCGGAAAGATCGCGCAGGTAGGGGAACATGCCCCGGGTGAACTTGAGGCCCTTGGCCGAAAGCTCCAGATTGCCCTTGGGCTGGGCCGGCTTGCTGTCCACCGCCGCCGCCAGGGTCAGCTCCCCGCCCAGGGGCCGGCAGGTGAGCTTGTCCACCTGGGCCTTGCCGTCCGCCACCTGGGCCGTCATCCGCACCTCATGGATGGGCTTGCCGCCCCAGATCACCCGGTCCAGCTTCACCTGGAACTTGGCCTCCAGGTCCGCCAAGGCGTCCCGCAGCTCCTGGGCCGCGCCTCCCCCGGCGGGCGGAGCGGGAGCGGCCGCGGCCGGCTGGGCCTTGGCCGGCTGGGCCGGGGCCACGGCCCGCGCCGGAGGCTGGGGTTTCGGCTGGGGGGTCAGGCCCAGGCGGTCCAGATCCAGGTACTCGCCGGCCAGGGTCAGGTCCACCTTGTCCTTGTCGCCCTCCTCGGCCACAAAGCCGGTGAGGTTCACCTTGGCCGCCTGGGCCGCCAGGGCCATGCGGTTCAGGTCCAGGCGCTCCGGGCCCAGGGCCAGGTCATAGTCCACCACCACCAGGGGGTCCTGGAAGGGCCGGGGCAGGCCGCCGCCGGCCAGGTAGAAGTCCGTGACCCGGTTCTGGCCGGTGATGGCCAGCACCCCGTGCGGCCGGCCCGCGAAATGGGTCTGCTTCACCACCTGGCCCCGGGCCTGAAAGGACTTGCCCAAGAGCGGGTCCATCACCTTGGCCAAGCGGGCCAGGTCCACCTTCTGCAAGTAGTCGGCGTTGGTCTTTTCCCGCGCCTCGGCCAGGCCCCACTGCCCGGTCATATGGGCCTCCAGGCCCGCGTCGCGGGAGATAAGCTCGGCCCGGCGGATCTTGGTGAGCCCCTGGGGCTCCTCCACCAAAAGGTCCAGGTCCAGGTTCAGGTCGGCCAGGCGGAAGCTCCGGGACTTGGCCGCCGGATCGCCCACCACCAGGTCCCGGGCCTTGAGGGTCGCGGTCACGGCCAACTGTTCGGCCGGGCCCTGACTCTGGAACTTGAGATCCACCTGGCCGCCGGCGGTCAGCTCCGGCCACAACACGGCCAGCTTGGAGCCCACCTCCTGCAGGTTCAAAGTCAGCTCGCCCTTGCTGGCCAGGGAGCCCTCCCCCCCGGCCCGGCCGCCCGAGGCCAGGGCCAGGTGGAAGCCCGGGAAGTTCACCTTGGCTTCGGTGTCCAGCCGGGTGAGCCCGGCCAGTTCGGCCGAAAGGCGGAACTCCTCCAGGGGCAGGGTGGCGTTGTGGCCGGTGGCCAAGTTGCTCAGGTACACGGCGGAGTTCTCCACCGTGAGGTCGGTGAGGATGAAGTCACCCCCGGCGCTGATCTGGTGGCTCGGCTCCGGACTCGTGGCTTCGCCCCCGGCCGGGGCGGCGCTCTCGGCGGGGAAGGTCGCCAGGTTGAGCACCCCCTTTTGGTCCCGCACCACGGAAAGCTCCAGCCCCCCGACACGGGCCTCGGTCACCACCACCTTGCCGGCAAAGAGCGGCCACAAGGCCACCTTGACCAGGAGGTTGTCCATTTTGAGCAGGGGGCGTTCGCCAAAGCGGGGCTGGTCGGTCACCACCAGCCCGGCCAGCTCCAGCCGGGGGCTGCCCAACAACGACAAGGAGGCCTTTTGCAGGCTGGCGGGCCGGCCGGTCTTCTCCTGCAGGTTGTCCACGATCATGCTTTTGAGGGGCAGGAAAGCCGGCGCCAGGGCCAGGGCCAGGATCACCAGGACCAAGACGGCCCCCAGGACGATGGCCGTGATCTTCAGGAATTTCGCCATGTCACCGCATCCTTTCGGCGGGCGGGAGAAAGAGCGGACAGCGGAAAAGACCCCCGGGGTCCTTTCCAGCACTGGCCGGTAACCGCGGCAAAGCCGCCGGCCCGGGCCTTATCCTTTATGTTGTCCCAGGCCCGGCCGGGTGTAAAGCCCCGGAAAGATAGACCCCCCTTTTATTCCTGGGGATAGGACGCGAACAGGCGGCCCCAGGGCCCCCGGGCCACCCGGCGCATGCGGCTTCGGCCCACCGTGGGCCACCACAGCCAGTCGTGAAAGACATAGGAAGCCCAGATGAACAGGTGCACCAGGGGGGTGCGGAAGAACACGTGCTGCAGGCGGCTCAAGGGGCTGAACCACAGGGCCCCGCCCACCTTGCCGGCCAGGTTGCGCCCCACCTGAAAGCCCCAGCTCTCCCCCGCAACGTCGCGGCCCCGCACCTCGATACGGGCCGGGTCGCCCACCCCCAGGCCGGCTTCGTGGGCCAGGCGTATGTAAGGAATGGATAGGGGGTCGAAGCCCATCATTTTGGCGGCCAGGGCGTCGATGGCCACCGGGTCGCCGCTGGCCAAGAGCAGGTTCTTCGCCACCGGCCGCATGGTGCGGGGACCGGGGCCGTCGCCGGCCAGGGTGCCGTCCATCACCGTGAATATCCCCGGGTGAATCTCCCGTTGCAGGCTCAACAGGTCCACCAACACCTCGTGAATCCGGGAGTGGGTGTAGTGCCGGCGGGTGCCCACCAGGCCGCCAAAGGCGTTCTTCATGGCCCCGGTGGTGGTGGTGTAGATGTGGCACTTCACCGTGGGCAGATGCACCACGTTCTTGCCCAGAAAGAAGTCGGGCAGCTTCAGGCCCTCGGGGAAATAGGAGTCCAGGGCCAACAGGGGACTTCGGGGCTCATAACTCACCCAGCGCATGTCCGTGGGGCGGAAGTTGAACCGCTCGGCCACCCCGTACTTGGCGTACACCGGGGTCAGGCGGTTCAGGCGTCCGCCCCGGAACGGGTCGGTGACCACGGTGTCGTTGTGCACTGCCGTCAGCGGGCCCAGGTCCCGCCGCGCCAGGGCCTGGATGGTGCCCTCCAGCTGCCAGGGGGTGGTGTTGGCCGAGAGAAAAGGCAGGTGCCAGGAGAGGTTGTCCTTCAGGATCACCTCCGGGCCCTGGGGCAGATGCTCCGCCATCCCGGCCAGTTCGGCCAGCTGCTCCACGTCGGCCAATACGGTGGCGGGCGTGGTCTCCACCACCGCCACCACGCCCAAATCCGCCATCAGCTCTCCTTTTCCGTCCGGGCCGGTTCCGCCGCCCGCCGCGGTCCGCAGAGCCTTGGTCAACCCGCGGCGCGGGGGGAGAAGTACAACAACCACAGCCAAGTGCCGAGCCAGGCCAAGAGGACCCCGGCCGTGACCGGGTCGCGCCAGACCAGGCGGGCCGGGTCCTCCCCGGCCCGTCCCCGCTCCACCAGCCAAACATAACGCCCCAGGCCGGCCAGGACCAGCCCGGCCGAGAAGAGGCGGCCCCCGGCTGAGAGGCCCCGGCTGGTGGCGGAAAACGCCAGGTACAAGCCATAGCACAAAAAGCTGGCCCCGGCCGTGGCCCACAAGAGCCGCCGCAGGAGTTCGGGCCGGTAGGCGGCCAGGCTGGGGCGCTGGTCCGGCGGCCGGCCGGCCAGGGCGGTCAGCTCGGCCCGGCGCTTGCCCAGGGCCAACAACAGGGCCAGGGCCAGGGTGAGCCCCCACAGCCAACCGGTCACCGGGGCCGGGGCGGCCAGGCCGCCGGCCGCCACCCGGAGCGAGAGGCCCAGGGCCAGGCAGAGCAAATCCCAGCCGGCCCGGTGCTTAAGCCACCAGCTATAGGCCAGGTTCAATACCAGGTAAGCGGCCAGGACCAGGGCCACCGCCGGCAGGAGCCAGGCCGCCAGGCCCAGGGCCGCCGCGGCCAGGCCCCCGGCCGCCGCCACGGCCAGGCCCGGGGCCAGCTCCCCGCTGGCCAGGGGGCGCCCGCGCTTCACCGGGTGCAGGCGGTCCCGGCCCAGGTCCGCCAGGTCGTTGCCCAGGTACACCGCGGCGGCGGCCAGGGTGAATAGCCCCGCGGCCAGGAGCGAGCGGGTCAGGGCCGCCTCCTGCCCCAGATGCCCGGCGAAGAATACCGGGCTCAAGACCAGGAGGCTCTTGGGCCATTGCCCCGGCCGGGCGGCCCGCACCAGCAGGCGCCAGGCGGCCGGGCCGGAGGGGAGCCCCGCGGCAGGCCGGCGGTTCAAATGCACCAAATTACTATCCTCATTCAGGGTTGTCCCCAGCGCGCCCTCTGTGCAGGGCTCCACCAGGCCGGCAGGTCCGCTCCGGAGTGTGGCACGTAGCCCTGGTAGCGGTCAACGGCCGCGGCCGCATGCTGCGGCTCCCAATGCGGGTCAGGTCAGGTTGCCCTCCGAACTCAGCTCGCGCGCTCCCGAAGGTATCTTGACCCTTGAACTCTCCGCCCCGGGCGGCGTGCCGCCGCTGGCAATGCGTGTCGGGTCAGGTTGCCCTCCGTACTCAGTTCGCACGCTCCCGAAGGTATCCTGCCCCTTGAACTCTCCGCCCCGGGCCGCGTGCCGCGGCTGGCGTAGCGTGTCAGGTCAGGTTGCCCTCCGAACTCAGCTCGCGCGCTCCCGAAGGTATCTTGACCCTTGAACTCTCCGCCCCGGGCGGCGTGCCGCCGCTGCCAATGCGTGTCGGCCGCGTGGCCGCGGCTGGCAATGCGTGTCGGGTCAGGTTGCCCTGCTCTCCAAACTCATTCGCTCCCGAAGTTAGGCTGACCGGTGGGGACAGCATCGGGGCCGCGGCCCGGGAACCGGAGGGAATGGTCTAAAGAATTTACAAAAAAATCATTGGCTGGCCGCGCCAAGATAGTAAACTGGCGGGTGATAAGTTCATCCAAATTCCGTAGTTAAGGTGACGTTTTATGAAAATCCTGGCTTCTGCCCTCTTGGGTGCCCTGCTGTGTTTGGCCGCGGTGCCCGCCCAGGCCATCCAGCCCAACGATCCTTTGTTTCCCCAACAATGGGGCTTTGAAGCCGCCGGCATCACCGCGGCCTGGAACGACTCTTTCGGCGGCGTGCCCGAGGTGAAGGTGGCGGTCCTGGACAACGGCTGCGCCTATGACATAGCGGATTTCGCCGGCACGAACTTCGACCGGGCCATGGCCTGGGATTTCTACTACGACGATGGGGACGTCTACAACCCCAACGACCACGGCACCCAGGTGACCGCGGTGTTGGCCCAGACCACGGACAATAACCTGGGCGCGGCCGGGGTGGCCTTCAACACCACCATCCTGCCGCTCAAGGTCACCTCGGACGCCAAAAAGGGCCACACCTACGACATCAGCACCACGGCCATGGTCGAAGCCATTGATTACGCCGTGGACTGGGGCGCGGACATCATCAACATCTCCCTGGGCGCGGACGACGATCCAGCCCTGGAGGAGGCCTGCCAGCGGGCCTACGACGCCGGGGTCCTGGTGGTGTGCGCGGCCGGCAACGGCAGCAATTCCGAGGAAAACCAGGACTTTATCCCGCCTCAGGCCCCGGCCCTCTACGCCACCACCCTGACCGTGGCCAACCTCCTGGGTTACAAGCAGCTCGAGGTGCACTCCCAGGTGGCCTGGGACGAAGGCGGCCCGGGAGTCTGCGCGCCGGGCACCCTCATCACCCAAGAGACCCAGTACGGCGCCGAGACCTACACCGGCACCTCCATGGCCACCCCCCTGGTGAGCGGGGGAGCGGCCCTGCTCCTTTCCGCCGCCCTGGATCGGGGCCTGGATTTGCCCGAGGGCCCGGCCCGGGTGGAGTGGCTGCTCTCCCTCTTGTTCGGCAGCGCCGAGGACCTGGGCCCGGTGGGCGTGGACCACATGTATGGCTGGGGCATGGTGCACATCGACCGGGCCATGGACCTGCTGTAGGCGCGCGCCACCGCGGCCGCCCGGCCGGGTGGACCAGGCCGTCTCCCCCCAGGGAGGCGGCCCGGTTTTTTTAGGCGGCGGGCCGGAGTGGGGCAGGGCGGACCGGGCCGTCTCCTCCCTGGCCAAGCGGGAGGCGGCCTTTGGCCCGCCGGGGGCTCAGCCGCCCACCAACAGGCGCAGGCTCACCAGGCCGTGCAGCACCATCTCCACGGCCAGGGAGGCCAAAAGCATGCCCGTGACCCGGATCACGATGGCCTCGCCGTTGTAGCCCAGGACCCGGTGGATGCGGTGGGCGGCCAGCATGAGCAGCAGGGTGACCCCCAGGATCCCCAGCATCAACCCGGCGGTGGCCGCCTGGGTGGTGATGTCGAAGAGATCGTTGTCGGTCAGGAGCACCACGGCCATGATGGCCCCCGGGCTGGCGATGGAGGGGATGGCCAGGGGAAACACCGCGGGATCGTGGCCCGCCTCGGTCTGGGCCGGGGTGGTTTGCCCGGCCGAACCGAAGAT
Organism: Deltaproteobacteria bacterium; assembly: GCA_020444165.1. The sequence goes on from JAHLLK010000011.1 coordinate 29,216, forward strand.
CATTTGCAGGCCGAACAAGAAAAGGATGATGCCGCCGGCCACCTGGAAGGAGCCCAGGCGGATGTCCAGGTAGGTCATGACCACTTGGCCGCCCACGATGAAGCCCAGCAGCACCCCGCCGGCGTAAAATGCCGCTTTCCAGGCGGTTTTCCGCTTCTGCTGGCGGTTCATGTGGCTGGTCACCGCCAGGAACAGCGGCAGGGTGCCAATGGGGTCCAGGGTGGCCCAGAGGATGATGAAGTCGCGGGATAGCTTTTCGAGCATGGTGGGGGGTTATCCCAAAAGGGTTGTACGGGGCGCGGCCGGACCGCGGGGGGAAACGCCGGACCATTGTCCGCTACGGCCGGGATTTCGGCAAGACCCCGGGGGCTTACCGCACCGCAAAGAGCTGGTTGTGCCGGGACAGGCGGTTGAGGCACAGTTGCATGACCCCCGGGGCCACCAGACCCTGCTCCACGAAGAAGGCCCCCAACAGAGGCTGCAGCTTGGCCTGGCGCAGCAGGATGGTGCGGACCCAGAAATCCTTGATCAGGCCCAGGCGGATGGCGCACTCGCCGATTCTCTCCCCGAACTCCCGCGCGCCCAGGAGGGTTTCCAGATCCAGGGGGCTCAACAGGTGCCATTCCAGGGCGATGCGCCCGAAAACCGGGCGCCGGCCTTTTTGCCAGACCAAGGAGGCCATGAGGTCCTGCCAGGAGACCCGGCCGGTGTAATAGAGGTACTCCCCGATGCGTAAACGTCGGTGGGGCACGCCACCGACGTGAAAACGCGGGGCCGTGGCGGCGGCGGCGGCGGGCCGGGCCGGCCGCGGGGCCGGCCGCGGGCGCGGGCAGTCCCGGCCGGGCGGCGGCAAAAGGGGCCGCTCCTTCAAGGACTGGGTCAGGCGTTCATAGGCCCAGACCACCCGGCGGAACCCCTCGTGCAACAGCTCCTCGTCCAGGCCCAGGACTTGGGCCCGGTCGGGGTGGGTTTCCAGGGCCCGGCTCCGAAAAGCCGCCTTGAGGCCGTCCTCTTGCAGGATGGCCAGGAATCCCGGAGTGACCTGGACCTGGGGCCCGAAAAGAATGCCCACGGCCTCGGTCAGGGTGGCGTTGACGGGTTCGAGAAACATCTAGTACAACCTCACGTTCTAGCTTGAAAATATAGACATGCCCCGTGCCGGGTGTCAAGTTGGGCAGGAGGTGGGGCCCAGGAATGTGGCTCAAGGGGCCGGGTTTCTGCGCAAGGCGGCTCGGGGCCCCGGCCCGGGAGCGGGAGAAGCATGGAACGACAAGCAGCCAAAGAAGCTTTGGTGGCAATTTTGCGACAAGCCCGGCAGAGCCAGGGGGTTTTCGGCCGGCTCACGGCGGAGCAACTGGCCGAGCCCCTGGGCCTGGACCCGGCCCTGGTCCGGGCCTTGGCCGCCGAGCTGGCCGCCCGGGGCCTGGTGGTGCCAGGGGAGCCGGCCGGGGAGGAGCCCGCCTGGACGGTCCCGGAGCCCGCGCCGGCCCCGGCGGAGGACCCGGCGCGGGCTCCCGGCGGGGAGGCGGGGGACCTGCTCCGCCGCCTGGCCCGGCTGGTGGGCCAGGCCCCCGGGGCCGACCCGGCCGCGCGGCAACGCTGGCAGCGGACGGTGCGGGAGTGGCAGGAGCACCCCGGCCTGGCCCGAGCGATCGCCCTGCTATGGTCCCGGACGGATTGAATCGGCCGATAGCAGGGGGATAACTTTGTGAATTGGTGGAATTTGCCCGGCGCCCGCCAGGAGGCCAGCCATTTGTAATGCGCCCGGCCATGGGCTATACTAACCACCATTCCTAGAGGTGTTTTTCCAAGGACCCGGCAGGGGAAGGGGCAACCCATGCGTACGTCCTGGCAGGTGTTGATGGTGGTGGGTTTGGCCCTGGGACTGGCGGTGGAGCCCGGGGCGTCGGCCCGGGCCGGGGATCCGGGGCCCGAGGTGGCCTTGTGGAGCCAGGCGGCGGGATTCCTGGCGTCCGGTGACGAGATCAAGGCCTGCCGGGTGGCCGGCAAACTGAACAAATATCTCGAGACCCCCACTTTCGCGACGGCCAGGCAGGCCCTGTTGACCCACGGGCTGTCCATTGAGGACTGCCTGGGCTCCTGCACCATGAAGCGCATCATCGCCCTGCAAAGCCAAGTGGAGGCCACCCGGGGCGGCACCCTGCCCAAGCCGGGGCCCCGGCCGGACCACTTGGACTGCTGGGGCAAGCCCTTGCAGGTGGAATTGGTTACGCGGCCCGGCTTTGTCTACGTGGTGCGCTCCGCCGGCCCGGACAAGAAGTACATGACCGGCGACGACTACGCGGTGGACATGCGGGAATCCGGGCTCAAGGCCGTGGACCGGGGCCTGGGCATGCGCGACGTCACGGACCAGGACCAGGGCCAGGCCGGGGCGACCAATGAAGATCCCGCCCGCGACGCGGGGCGGAAAAGCATGTACTCCCGGACCCCGCCCAAGGACCCCGTTCCCGCGGTCAGCGGGAGCAGCAGCCAGTCCGGCAGCGGAGTCAAGGAAGAAGAAGTAACCCTGGATAAGCTTTTAAAGCAATAACAAGGTGTTACCGGCCGGCCTGCCGGGGCGGGGCTGAACCCGCCCGGCGGCGCGGGCTAGTTTTTGACAATCGACCCTATTTACCTCTATGGTAGGTAGACGCCGAATTCCTGCGGGCCGCCCTTGGCCCGTGGCGAGCGACCCGCCGGCAGCCCGGCTCTACGCTTTTCCCTTGCCCTGGGTGGAAAGAGCGTGCAAGGTTCTTTGCGGCCGGCAAGGTAAGGTTCCGGAGTAGACAATTTATGGCCGCCGGCGTCTCCGGACGCGGGCCGCCGCGGTCCCGGCCCAGGTCGGTCAGCCGGCAGCGGAACGGGTCCTGCCCCCCCGATCACGCGGTCCCGTCTACCGACCGCCCGGCGGAGGGCTTTATCGCCTTCCCCTGGTAACTAGCGAATATATTTGGACAGCGGAGTAAATCCAGGTGGATCTGGGCACTATTATTGGCATCGTGGTGGGCTTGGTCCTAGTGGTCGCGAGCATCCTGCTCAATGGCTCCATCATTGCATTTCTTGATCCTGCTTCCTTCATGATCGTGGTTGGGGGCACCTTTGCGGCCACCCTGGTGGCCTTTCCCATCAAATCCGTGATGACCGCGATCAAAAGCTCGGCCCAGATTTTCTTCCAATCGCGCATCGACCATCTGGGCACGGTGCGGTTGTTGTTGCAGGCCGCGGACGTGGTGCGCCGGGAGGGCCCCCTGGGGGCGGAGAAGCTCAAGGGCTCGAGTTCCTTCATGCAGACCGCTTTCGAGCTGGTGGCCGACGGTCACGACGCGGACCATATCCAGGCCGTGCTGGAGATCGAGATGGAGGCCACCATCTCACGCCAGGCCGAGATCATCAAGATTTTGGACAAGATGGCCGAGTTGGCTCCCGCCTGGGGCATGATCGGCACCCTCATCGGCCTGGTCATCATGCTCTTGAACCTGGACGACCCCAGCTCCATTGGGCCGGCCATGGCCGTGGCCCTGTTGACCACCTTCTACGGAGCCCTCTGGGCCAACCTCTTGCTCTCGCCCAGCGCGGCCAAGCTGGAGGAGCGCGGCCAGAAGGAAGCTCACGACTACCGCTTGATCCTGGAAGGCGCCCTGGGCATGGCCCGCACGGAAAACCCCCGCGCCATCCAGCAGCGGCTGTTGGGTTTCATGCCGCCCCAGGACCGGGCCGATCTGCAGGCCAAAGCCATGGCCGGCGGTAAGGTCGAGAAAAAGAAAGCCTGACCATGGCGGATAAACCGGTCATCAAAAAAGGCCTTCCACCCTGGATGGCCACCTTCTCGGACATGTGCACGCTTCTTTTGACCTTTTTCGTGCTGTTGCTCACCTTTGCCAACCTGGATCTGCAGAAGTTCAAGGACACCCTGGGCTCGGTGCGCATGGCCTTTGGGGTGCAGATGGAGCAGGTCGGCCAGTTCCAGGCCATCCAGGCCAACAAGCCGGCCGAGTCCACCCCCTATCGCTACCAGACCATGCCCAACGCCAGCATGGACGACACCGCCCGCCAGGAGGCCCTGGCCGAGGAGATGGCCAGCCAGGTGCGGACCATGGTGAACGACGCCAAGCTGGGCGACCAGGTGGAGATCTCCTCCGGGCCCGACGGGGTGCGCATGCGGGTCAAGGGCCAGCTGCTGTTCGACGCGGCCCAGGCCGACGTGCGCCAGCGGGCCGAACGCCTCCTCAAAGGGGTGGCCGAGGTGATGCGGCGGTATCAATTCTACCTCACCCTGGAAGGCCACACCGATTCCGTGCCCATCAAAACCTCGCAGTTCCCCTCCAACTGGGAGCTGTCCGCCTCCCGCGCCGCCGCGGTCTTGCGCACCCTGGTGTCCCTGGGGGTGCCGGCCGACCGCATGGCCGCGGTGGGCTATGCCGACAACTACCCCATCGCCAGCAACTCCAGCGATGGCGGGCGCGGCAAAAACCGCCGGGTGGAGTTCGTTTTCACCAAGGATCCCCTGCGGGGCAACACCAAGAAGCGCTAGCCGCGGCTGAGGCCGGCCGGGCTCCGTCTCCCGCGGCAACCGCGGGGCGGGGCCAGGTGCGGCCCACCGGGGGGTGGCGCGGCGCGCCAGGCGAACTTATCATAATAATAACCAGTACGAATTGTCTGAAGCTTTCCCCTGGCCAAGCGTGAGGAGACGGCATGAAGAAGTATGAGTGTCCCTGTGGCTATGTTTACGATCCCCAGGAAGGGGACTACGAGCACGGCATTCCCCCTGGCACGGCCTTCGAGGACCTGCCGGAGGACTGGGTCTGCCCCAAGTGCGGAGCGGAAAAGCAGTACTTCGAGGAAATGAGCTGAACCCCGCCCCGCCCCGGGACGCCGGTGCCCGGGGCGGGGGTAGGGTCGCGTTGTAGGGTTGAGTCCGCTTCGGGAGCGGGCGGGTTTGTTCGGAGGTGGCCCCAACCCGACAAGATATGCCCGCCGCGGCGACGCGGCTGAGGTAGGGTCGCGTTGAAGGGTTGAGTCCGCTTCGTGAGCGCGTGAACTTGGCGCGCAGGACAATCTGACCCGACACGAAATGCCCGCTGCGGCGACGCGGTAGGGTTGCGGCAGGGGTTGAGTCCGCTTCGGGAGCGCGTGAACTTGGCGCGCAGGACAATCTGACCCGACACGAAATGCCCGCCGCGGCGACGCGGCGTCAGTAGCGGGCTGCGCCCAGGGTGCGCATGATCTCCCCGGCGATCTCGGAAAGGGGCAGCACCTTGGCCACGCCGCCGGCCTCGAAGGCGGCCTTGGGCATGCCGTAGACCACGCAGGTGGCCTCGTTCTGGCCGATGGTGTGACTGCCGGCCTGGCGCATCTGCACCAGGCCCTCCGCCCCGTCGGCCCCCATGCCGGTGAGGATCACCCCCATGGCGTTTTGACCGGCGGACTTGGCCACCGAGCGGAATAGCACATCCACGGCCGGGCGCTGGTGATGCACCATGGGCCCGGTTTTCACGTTGACGTAGTAGCGGGCGCCGGAACGACGGAGCAGCATGTGGAAGTTGCCCGGCGCGATGAGGCAGCGGCCGGGATACACCGAGTCCCCGTCCTGGGCCTCCCGGACCTCGAAGGCGCAAAGCCCGTCCAGGCGGCCGGCAAAGGCGGTGGTGAACTTGGGCGGCATGTGCTGCACCACCACGATGCCCGGCACCGTGGCCGGCAGGCGGGTGAGCACCTCCTTGATGGCCTCGGTGCCCCCGGTGGAAGCGCCGATGGCCACGATCTTCTGGGTCAGCTCCAGGTTGGTGGGCGCCAACAACCGGGGCGGGGCTTCGCCCGGCCCGCTGGTCGCCGGCTCCTGGGCGCGCGGCCGGGCCCAGGCCGCGGCCCGGATCTTCTCGGCCAACTGCTCGGCCATCTCCCCCACCGTGAACGACCCCCCCGGTTTGCTCAAGACTTCCACCGCCCCGGCTTCCATGGCCTCCAGAGCCATCCTGCCGCCCTTTTGGGTGAGCGAGGAAAGGATGATCACCGGCATGGGGCGGTGCCGCATCAGTTTCTTCAGAAAGGTGATTCCATCCATGCGCGGCATCTCGATGTCCAGGGTGATGACATCGGGCTCCAACTGCACGATCTTGTCCCGGGCCACAAAGGGGTCGGTGGCGGTGCCCACCACCTCGATGTCGGCCAATCCGTCCAAGGATTTGGAAAGCACCTGCCGCACCACGGCGGAGTCGTCGACGATGAGCACCCGGATGGGGCCCTGTCTGCGGAGGTTCATGGGGGCACTCTCACTTTCGGCTGGGGCGGGGGCCCCGGCTCACAGCGCGCTCTCCCGCCAACCGGCCAGGAGGTGATGCTCGCCAAAGTTGTAAGCCGCCAGGTCTGCGGCCTGGCGGGCGGCCTCCCCCAGGGCTCCCGCCTTCAGGTTATGCGATTGGGGCAGGCTCATCTCCCAGCCGCCCTCCTTGTCCACCTTGGTCAGGAGGTTGCCCACCACCATGTTCATCATTTCCCGGTAGGCGTCGCCCACTTGGGCCGGGGTCACATCCTCCTCGTTTTCCGCGAAGATATTGGCCGCCAGTTCACGGGCCAGGGCGGCCGGGGACCAGATCCAGAACTTCACCATCAGCTCCTGGCCGCGGATCTCCACGCTTCCCTCCAACCAGCCCGGGGCGGGCTCAGCCAACAGTACCTCCAGGGGCTGGTCCGGGTTTTCCAGCACCAGGAAAAATACGGTGGCAAAGACTTCAGAAATCGAGTCCTGTAAGGCTTTCGTCATCGGCTGGTCCATCAGGCTCCCCCACAAACAGGCTCAGGATTTTCCGGAGCCCCTCGGGTTGAAAAGGTTTCACCACATAACCGCGGGCTCCGAAGCCCAGGGCCTTTTGCAGGCGGTCCCGGCGGCCTTCGGTGGTGACCAGGATGAAGCAGCGGGGCACGCGGTTTTCCTTTTGCAGGGCCTCCAAGAGTTCCAAGCCGGTCATCTCCGGCATGTGCAGGTCGCAGAGCACCACGTCCAGCTGATTGGCCCGGATGATGTCCAGAGCGGCCCGGCCGTTGGCGGCTTCGAAACAATGGTTCAGCGAAAAGCCGGCCGCGGCCAGGGTTTTCTTGATCATGGCCCGCATGGCCGTGGAATCGTCAACCACCAGCACGTTCAACGGTGGTGACATGTAAAAGCCTCCTTCCGACGTGAGTCAGCGTCCCAGGTTCAACAGGTCGTCGGCTTGGTCCAGGATATCCTTGACCTCCAGGCCCAAGAGGTCCAGATCCCGGGTCTTCAAACCCACGATGCGCAGAAGACCCTCGGGGACCCGGGCGCTAAGGCCTTCCGCCCCGGCCGCGCCGCCCCACATGATGACCACCAGGTTGGCCAGAGCCACCATGGCGGTGAGCTCCCGGTGTCTGGTGGTGCGTTCCGCATGATGATGAAAGGCTATGCCGTTGACTATGTCCTCGGGAAAGTTCCAATGCCGGGCCACCACGCCGCCCAACACCGCGTGATCCAGCCCCAGCACCTGACGCTCGGCCTCCACGAAGCTGATGCCCTCGTTGCGCACCAGCTCCTCGATAAGTGCGAAATCCTGGCTCACAAACTCGCTCAACACCAGCTTGCCCACGTCGTGCAACAGGGCGGCGGTGAACAGGGTGGGCTTCTGGGGGAAGCGCAACTGCTCGCCCAGGCGCTGGGCCAACAGGGCCACGGCCATGCTGTGGTGCCACAACTCCCCCCGGGAGAGCTGATAGCCCGCTTGCCCGTCGGCGTAGAAGCGCATCAGCTGGCTGGAGAGCACGATCTCCAACAGGTTGTTGGTGCCCAGGAACTGCAGGGCCTGGTCCAGGGAGGCCACCCGCCGCCGGAGGCCGAAAAAGGCCGAGTTGGCCATTTTGAGCACGTTGGCGGTGATGCCCGGGTCCAGGCGCACTGTTTCCATGAGGGCCTGGAAAGAAAATTCCGGGTCCTGCACCATGGTCAGAATCTGCTGGGCCACGCCGGGCAGAGGGGGCAGCTCCTCTACCTTGGCCAGGATTTCCTGCATCAGACTCACAGGTTTCTCATCCCCGCGCCATTGGTCTTGATCCACACCTCGCCCGTGCCCACGATGAGGCCCACGGTGCGGTTAACGGTGCCCCCCACGTCCTCGGCCGCCACCAGCACGTTGTTGCGGTACAACAACCGCCGCACTGCCGCGTAATTGCGTTTGCCGATATTGAAATGCCCGCCTTGGTCCAGAACCTGGCTGCCACCCACCACGATGGTGCGGAGGCGGCCCTTTTGGGCGCCCAGGCTGTAGGCCGTCTTGAAAAGAACCGGCAGGCCGGAGTCCGCGAACACCCCTGGTTGGCGGCGGGCCCGGTCGGGATTCAGGCTGGACTCCGGCAGCATGAGATGCAACAACCCGCCCACCCGGGCCACGGGGTCGTGAATGATCACCCCCACACAGGAGCCCAGGGAATGGGTGACCAGCTCGGTCCCCACTTCGCCGGAGACCGCCAGATCGCCCACGCCTATGTTGATCCGCGGACCCAAGTCAAGCCCTCCTGCGGTACACCGCCGGTTTGATGAACTCCAGGCGGTGATTGATGCCGGTGAGGCTTTCCGAGTGACCCACGAAGAGGTAGCCGCCGGGGCACAGGCACTGGAAGAACTTGTCCACCAGCTTTTCTTGCGTGGGCTTGTCGAAATATATCATGACATTGCGGCAGAAAATAACCTGGAAGGGACGGGGGAACTGGAAAGGTTCCATGAGGTTCTTGCGTTGGAACTCCACCAGCTCCCGCACCTCGGGGCGGAGCCGCACGAAGCCCGCCCAGCGGTTCTTGCCCTTTTGAAAGTAGGCCGACAGGATGGGGCGGGGAATGGTGGCCACCCGGTCGGCCGCGTACACCCCCTGCTTGGCCTGGTTCAGCACCTTGGTGCTGAGGTCCGAGGCCAGGATATGCACCCCCCGGCCGGGCCACCAGCGGCGCTCGGCCAACAGGGTGATGGCCAGGGTGTAGGGCTCTTCCCCGCTGGAGCAGGCCGCGGACCACAAGCGGAGCGGCTCGCTGGCCGGGGTGAGCTTCGCGGCCTGGGGCAGCACCTCCTGGGTCAGGAAATCGAAGTGCTGGGGCTCGCGGAAGAAGTCGGTCTTGTTGGTGGTGATGCAGTCCAGAAAGCTCACCAGCTCGTGGCCGTCCTGGTCCGCCTGCAACAGGCGCATGTATTCGGAGACCCCCGGGCAACCCAGCACTCGTAGCCGCTTGGCCAGCCGCGCCTTCAAAAGCTCCTTTTTGCCCGACCCCAGGTGGATGCCGCTTTGGCGGTAGACCAGGCCGGCCAGCTTTTCGTATTGGGCATCGCTGATCTGCAGGCCGTAACCCGTGTTGAGGGTCAGGTCCAGGGGGGGAGGCGCTTTCGCGGATTTGGGGGCGCGTTTTTGCACCATGTTGTATCCGGGGCGGCGGGCCCGGGTCAGACCACCAACCGGCGATCGCCCAAAACCTGATCGGTGTCCAGTAGGATCTTGACCGCGCCGCCGGTCTTGGCTATGCCCAGGATGTAGGACATGTCCAGGTCCACTCCGAAACTCGGTGGTTTTTCCAGCTCTTCGGAGCGGACGTTCACCACCTCGCTCACCTGGTCCACCACCGCGCCCATGATGGTCTGGCGACCGCTTTCCGAGTCACACTCCAGCACGATGATGCAGGTGCGATCATCCGCCTCGCGAAAGGGCAGGCTGAACTTGCTGCGGAGATTCACCACCGGGATGACCTTGCCCCGGAGGTTGATCACTCCGGACAAGAACTCGGCGGTTTGGGGCACCGGAGTGATGTCCTGCATCCCGATGATCTCCCGCACGCGGCCGATGGCCACGCCGTACTCCTCGTCGGCCAAAATGAAGGTGAGGTATTTTCCGGCCAACAACCGCCCCAGTTCCTCGTCAGGCATCACCTTTCGCTCCCTCACTGCAATACGCGGGGCAGCCTCCGGGGGGCTCCGCTCGGCGATCCAGCCGGACCGCCGCCGCCGGCCGCCAGGGCCGGGCAGGGCCGCCCCCGGCCAGGGGTCAGCGACCCTCGTGGGCGCGGAAGATTCCCTCCACGTCCAGGATCAGTCCCACCTTGCCGTCGCCCATGATGGCCCCCCCGGCCACCACTTTCACATCTTTTAATCTTTCCCCCAGGGTTTTGATCACCACCTCCTGGCGGCCCACCAGCCGGTCCACCAACAGGCAGCGCCGCTGGCCGTGGTGCTCCACCACCACCACCAGGCCCTCCCAGGGCTGGTTGTGGTCGGGCTCGTGGCCCACGATCTGGTGCAGGCGCACCAGGGGCACCAGGCTGCCCCGGATCATGATCATCTCGCCGCGGGCCTGCACGGTGGTGTAGTCCTTCTGGTGGGGTCGGAGGGACTCGGCCACGCTGATGGTGGGCAGGATATAGCGCTCCTTGCCCACCATCACCACCATGCCGTCGATGATGGCCAGGGTCAAGGGCAAGGCAATGGTGAAGGTGGAGCCCTGGCCCGGGGTGGACTTGATCTCCACCTTGCCGCGGAGCTCGTCGATGGAGCGCTGCACCACGTCCATGCCCACCCCGCGGCCCGAGATGTCGGTCACCTTCTCGGCCGTGGAAAAGCCGGGCTGCATGATCAGGTGGAACACCTCGTCGTCCGGCATGCCCTCGTCGCTCGCGATGAGCCCCCGCTCCTTGGCCTTGTCCACGATGACCTGGCGCCGGAGCCCCTTGCCGTCGTCGGCGATCTCGATGCACACCGCGCCGCCCTTGTGGTAGGCCGAGAGAACCACCAGGCCCTCGGCGGGCTTGCCCAGCTTCTGGCGCTCGGCCGGGGACTCGATGCCGTGGTCCACCGAGTTGCGCACCATGTGCACCAGGGGCTCGTAGAACTTCTCCACCATGTTGCGGTCGATCTCGGTGCCTTCGCCCACCAGCTCCAGACGGGTTTCCTTGCCGGCCTTCTTGGCCGTGTCGCGCACCACCCGCACCATTTTCTGGAAGGTCTGGCGGATGGGCACCATGCGCATGCTCATGGTGGAGCGTTGCAGGTCCGTGGTGATGCGGGCCAGTTGGGCCAGGTCGGTGTGCAGCTTGCGGTCCACCAAGCCCTGCACCCTGGGGTTGGCCTGCACCATGGACTGGGCGATGACCAGCTCGCCCACCATGTCCAGGAGGTTGTCCAGCTTGGCGGTGTTGATCTTGACCTCCTGGGAGGTCTGGGTCGCCCCGCCGCCCCGTTGGGCCCGAAGGCCCTCGGCCACCTGGCTGGGCTGGGCCGCGCCCTGACGCACCAACAGCTCGCCCAAGGGGCGGTGCGGCTCTTCCTGCTGGGTCACCAGGGCCTCTGCCACCTCCTCGGGGGCCACGTAACCCTTTTCCACCAGCACCTCCCCCAGGCGGGGGCCGGCCGGCGCCTCGGCCGGGCTCTCTTCCTGGCCGGGCGTGGCGTTCAGCATGGCTTCCAGGCTGGCCTCCAGGTCGGCAAAGGCGAAAATGCGCCGGCCCCGGTTCTCGTTGGCCGCGGCCTGGGCCTCGGTGATCATCTGGCGCAGCCGGTCCACCCCCGAAAGCACCAGGTCAATGGCCTGGCTGGTCAGGGTGAAGGTGCCGGAGCGGGCCCGGTCCAGGAGATTTTCCAGGGCATGGGAAAGGTGGTTGATGTCGCCCAGGTTCAAAAAGCCGCTGACGCCCTTGATGGTGTGGAAGGGCCGGAACACCGCGTTCAGGGCCTCCTGGTCATCGGGGGTGTCCTCCAGCACCAGGATGTTCACCTCGATGGACTCCAGGTGCTCCAGGGCCTCGGCCACGAAGCCCTCCAGGATTTCCCGGTCATCGGGCGACAGCGGCTCGCCGATCAGCTCCTCCTGGGCAGGCGGCGGCGGAGGTGGCGGCGGCGGCGGCGGAGAGTCCGCGGCGTTCTCCGGGGCTGGCGGCCCGGCCGGCGACACATCCGGGGGCGGCGGGGCCAAAGGCGGCGCGGCCGGCAGCTCAGCGGGCGGTTCGGCCGGGGCCGCCTCGCCCCGCAGGAATTCCTGCACGCGGCCGGCGGACACCTCGCCCCGGGCAAAGCCCTGGGCCAGGCTGACCCCCTCGGTAAGCCGTTCCTGGCCACTCACCGGGTCATCCACCTCGCCCAGGATCATACCTTCCATGTGGGACTTCAGACCGTTAAGGAGTCCGAGCATGATCTCCTGCCCTGACCCTTCTACCGCTACGATGAGGCGTTCAAGCTGTGAGAGGATTTCGCCGTAGGCCATGAGGTCACCTGGCTCGAGCACCATGACCTCGGCCGCTAGTTCATCCCAAAGGGCGGCAATCATCTCCTGAAAATCCGTCATGGCTCTGAAACTCCTGGGCGGCCCCGGCGCGCGGGGGGGGTTATCCCAGAGGAAAGCGGTCCTCACGGCCGGGCGGACGGGCAACGGGGGGAACCGCCCGAGAAAACAAGGGGAGGCAAGACCTTAGCTTACCACGAGCCGGCCCGGGAAATCAGCGGGTTTTAGCGCAAATTCATTCCCCGGCCGGGAGGCAAGCGAGATGAAAGTAAAAACAAATACTAACCGGCCGGAGCCCGGGGCCGGCGGCGTCGGCTTTGCCGGAGCGAAAAGCGTTGATCCGGCCGGAGGGGCAGAAGGGGGGCAAAAAAACAACCGCCCGCGCCAAAGGCAGCGGGCGGGAGCCTGGTAAGAATAGGCTGGCCGGTGGCTTCACGGGCTGCCGGCAAGGGGACGTTCAGTTCAGGAGGTCTTTCACCTGGGCGCTCATCTTGAAAGCCATGCGTTTCTTGGCCTCGATGGTGATGGGCGCTTTGGTGGCGGGATTTACGCCTTGCCGGGCTTGGGACTCTTTCAAGCTGAAGGTGCCCAGGCCCGAAAGCCGGAAAGCGCGCCCCGCCTTCACTTCTTCCCGACACATCGTGACCAAGGAGTCCAACGCCGCTTTGGCCGCGGCCTTGGAGATACCGGCTTCCCCGGCGATCTTGTCGACCATGTCCGATTTGGTCAGTGGTTTACCAGCCATGCCTCCTCCTTAAAATTTTGCTGCGAATCATTATCCCCTTTGGAGCCGGCGCTGGGCCACGCCTTGTCCCCGCGGCAACGCCGCGACAGGGACCAACCGTCGGATGACCAGTTGGAGGTTTGGAACGGGATGAGCCCTCGGCACAAGCTCGATTCGAGAAACGATAGCATCAGGCTGCGCGAACAGTCAACCGACAATGGCGCCACGGGGCTAATTGGGGCAAAGGAAACAACATTCCGCTTTTCCGCGCCTTTTTTGCCCGTTTGGCCCCTTTCCCCACCAAGGCCCACCGAATCTCCAGCCTCAGGGAGCCGGGATAGCGGGGGGGCCGAGGGTTACGGGGGGCATCTGAGGGGTAAAAATGATAAATACATAAAAAAAACAACAATATAACCCATGAAATGCCGGGAAGGGCGATTCCGCGGCCGCTCCGGCCACCGAAGGGCCCGTCAGGAATGACGAATGAGGGGTTTTAGTTGATTTTATTTGTTTTTCGATTGACATGACCCGGGGGTCTTTCTATAGTGGGCCCAAGTGGTGATTAGTGGGGATTAGTGTCAGAAGGTGGCCTGGAGGCCTCGTGTTTACCGGCTGGTCGGAACACAGCATAGATGCCAAGGGACGGGTGGCTATTCCAGCCCGTTTCCGGGATCTGCTCAAGGCCAAACGAGACGATCGTCTGGTCATCACCACCTCGGAGAGGTGTCTGGTGGCCTATCCCCAGGAAAATTGGCGCGCTCTGGTCGACAAGGTCGCCCGCCTGTCTCCCCTGGACCCCACGGTCCAGGCTTTCCGGCGGTACTTTGTCAGCGGCGCCATCGAGGTCAACCTGGACAAACAGGGCAGGGTGCTGCTCCCGCAGCTTTTGCGGGAGTTCGCCGGCCTGGAGGGCAGCGCTCTCCTGGCGGGCATGCAGAACTGCTTTGAGATCTGGGACAAGGACCGGTGGTATCAGGAGCGCAGCCGCATCCAGGAGGACTTCGGTAAAGTCGCGACGATGATGGCCGAGCTGGGGGTCTAAGGTGCCCGATCCCCACCGGCCGGTGATGCTGGCCGAGGTTCTCCAGGTGATTTCGCCTCGCCCCGGTGGATTGTATGTAGACGCCACGGTGGGAGCCGGCGGGCATGCCGCGGCCATCTTGGAGGCCAGCGCACCCGACGGCTTGCTTCTGGGTCTGGATCTGGACCCCGAGGCCTTGGAACTGGCAGCTCAGCGTTTGAAACCATTTGGCTCCCGGGTCCGCCTGCGTCTGGCCAGCAGCCACGCGCTGGGAGATGAGCTTTTGTCATTCTATGACAGGGCCGCCGATGGGGTGCTTTTGGACCTCGGAGTCAGCTCTATGCAGCTCGACCGGGGCGGGCGGGGTTTTTCCTTCCGCCAGGACGCGCCCCTGGACATGCGCATGGGGGCCCAGGTGGGCGAGAGCGCGGCCGAGCTGTTGGCCCGGCTCTCGGAGAGCGAAATGGCCGCCCTGTTCCGCCGCCTGGGGGAGGAGCCCCTGGCCGGGCGCATCGCCCGTCACCTGGCCCGGGCCCGGGAGGCCCTGCCCCTGACCACCACCGGCCGTCTGGCCGCCCTGGTGGAGGAGGCCATGCCCCGGGCCGTGCGTCAGAAGCAGAAGCTTCACCCGGCCACCCGGGTGTTTTTGGCCCTCCGCCTGGCGGTGAACAACGAACTGGGCCGTTTGGAGAGCTTTTTGGCCGGGGCGCCGGCCTGGTTGGCCCCCGGCGGGGTGCTGGCGATCATCAGTTATCACTCCCTGGAAGACCGTCTGGTGAAGCGGGCGCTGCGGGATGCGGCCAACCCCTGCACCTGCCCGCCGGAGTTGCCCTACTGCGTGTGCGGCAAGAAGCCCCTGTACCGGCTGCCCTTCCGCAAGCCCCGGTTGCCCGGGGAGGAGGAAGTGGCCGCCAACCCCCGCGCCCGCTCGGCCAAGCTCCGGGCCGCGGTCCGGACGGAGAACCCGGCATGAACGTCAGCGCCCGGCTCGGCAACCGCCGCTTGGTGATGACGCGGCCCGGCCCCCTCCGGCTCTCCTTCCGGGAGGCCCTTTTGGCCTTGGCCCTGGTGGTGCTGGTGGCCCTGTTCTATGCCTATTGCGAAATCCGGGCCCGGGACCTGGCCTATGAGGTGAGCCGGGCCCTGGAAACCCAGCGGGAGCTTCGGGAGGTGAACCGCCGGTTCAAGGTGGAGCTCACCAACCTGCGCTCCCCTCAACGCTTGGAATACGAAGCGCGGCGCCTGGGGCTCATCCGGGCGCCCGAGGACCACATCAGGGGTCTTAAATGAGACGGCCGGGACGAAGCGAAAGGAAGATCTGGCTCAGGCTCCGCCTGTGGGGGGTGGGGGCTGCCTTCAGCCTGGTCTACCTGGTCTTGGTGGGCCAGGCCATGAACCTGCAGATCCTGGAAGAGCCTCGCCTGACCCAGCTGGCCGAGGGCGAGTTCATCCGCCAGGACGAAATCGCGCCCCGCCGGGGGGTGATCTACGACCGCAACCAGGAGGAACTGGCGGTCAGCCTGGACACCGACTCGGTGTACGCCCGGCCCCGGGCTATCACCGAGCCCAAGAAGATGGGCGTGATCCTGGCCCGGGCCCTGGACCTGCCGGCGCGCCAGGTGGTGGAGCGGCTCACCACGGACAAGGGCTTTGTCTGGCTGGCCCGCCGCCTGAGCCCGGACAAGGCCCGCAATATCCAGGAGCTGCAGGCCACGGCCCGCGAGGCCGGGGACAAGAGCTACCAGGCCGTGGGCCTGGTGCGGGAGCCCAAGCGCTTCTACCCCAACACCTACCTGGCCAGCCAGGTGCTGGGCTTCTCCGGGCTGGACGCCCGGGGCCTGGAGGGCCTGGAGTTGGGCTATGACCGCACGCTACGGGGCGAGGCCCACACGGCCACCAGCCTCCGGGACGCCCTGGGCCGGCTCATCTACCTCTCTCCCGAGGACTATGCCTCCCTGCCCGAAGGCCACCAGCTCATCCTGACCCTGGACAAGCAGGTGCAGTATCACGTGGAGAAAGAGTTGGCCCAGGCCGTGACCCAGGCGCGGGCCAAGGGCGGCCAGGCCGTGGTCATGATCCCCTCCACCGGCGAAATCCTGGCCATGGCCTCGGTGCCCACCTTCAATCCCAACGTATTCGGCGAGTTTCCCCGGGACACCTACCGCAACCGCATCATCACCGACGCCTACGAGCCCGGCTCCACCTTCAAGGTCTTCGTGGCCGCCTCCGCGCTCACCAGCGGCAAGGTCTCCCTGGAGCGCACCTTTGACTGCGAAGAGGGCGCCTGGCGCATGGGCGGACGCACCATCCACGACACCCATCACTACGGCCTGCTGAACCTGGCCGATATCGTGAAGTTCTCCTCCAACATCGGGGCCGGCAAGGTGGCCCTGGAACTGGGGCCCCAGACGTTGGGCCAGACCCTGAAGGACTTCGGCTTCGGCCGGCCCACGGGCATCGACCTGCCCGGCGAGGCCGGGGGCATCCTGCGTAATCCCAAGAGCTGGCGGCCCCTGGAGCTGGCCAACATCGCCTTTGGCCAGGGGGTGGCGGTCACCGCCCTCCAGCTTACCCAGGCCATCGCGGCCGTGGCCAACCGGGGGATCATGATGAAGCCCTTTGTGGTCAAGGCGGTGGTGGACAACCAGGCCCGGCTGGTCCGGGAGAACCAGCCCCAGCTGGTCCGCCGGGTGATGGGCGCCCGGGAGGCGCGGATCCTGACCCAGATGCTTTCCCGGGTCACCGAGGACGGCGGCACCGGTCCCCAGGCCCGGGTGGCGCCTTTCACCGTGGCCGGCAAGACCGGCACCGCCCAGAAGCTGAATCCGGGCGGTGGTTACTCCCACAGCGACTACATGGCCAGCTTCGTGGGCTTCCTGCCGGCCGAAGACCCGGCCGTGGTGGTGCTGGTGGTCATCGACACCCCCCGGGGCAGCCATTACGGCGGCATCGTGGCCGCGCCGGCCTTTGCCAACATCGCCCGGGCGGCCCTGGACGCCCTGGGGGTGAAGCCCCCCCGGGAGACGCCCATTTTGGAGGCCTCGGCTCCCCCGGCCGGCAAGGAGATCAAGGTGGCCTCCCTGGAGACTGCGGCCGGCGACCTGGCCCAGGGCCTCACCCCGGACCTGACCGGGCTGTCGCTCAGGCAGGTGCTCACCCTGGTGCAGGACCGGGGGGTGGAGCTGAAGGCCGCGGGCTGGGGCCGGGTGGTGGAACAGCAGCCCAATCCGGGGAGCCCCCTGGCCGGCGAACCGCTGGCCGTGCGCCTGGCGCCGCCGCATGGAGGGGTGTGATGCGCCTGGGGGAACTCAAGGAGCTTTTGGCGCCGTGCCAGGCCCGGGGCGAGTGGCCCGGGGGCGAGATCGCCGGCTTGGCCTATGACTCCCGCCTGGTGGAGCCGGGCGTGGTGTTCTTCGCCCTCAGGGGCCAGGCGGCCGACGGCCACCGTTTCCTGGCCCAGGCCCAGGCGGCCGGGGCCCTGGCCGCGGTGGTCCAGACGCCCGCGGCCCTGGACTTGCCGCAACTGGTGGTGGCGGACAGCCGCCGGGCCCTGGCCCTGGCCGCCCATCAGTTCCACCGCCAGCCCAGCCTCCGGCTGCGCCTGGTGGGGGTCACCGGCACCAACGGCAAGACCACCCTGGCCTACCTCTCCCGGTCGCTGTTGGAGCAGGAGGGCCCGGCCGGCCTCATCTCCACCATTCTCACCGCCTGGCCCGGCGAGTCCCTGCCCTCGGCCTTGACCACCCCGGAGTCCCTGGACCTGGCCGGGCTGCTGGCCCGGATGGCCGCGGCCGGCGCTCGCGGCGCGGCCCTGGAGGCCTCCAGCCACGCCCTGTGCCAGCACCGGGTCACCGGCACCCTCCTGGACGTGGGGGTGTTCACAAACCTCTCCCGGGACCACCTGGATTTCCACGGGGACATGGACACTTATTACGCGGCCAAGTGCCTGTTGTTCTCTCAGATCCTGCCGGCTTCCCGCGCCGCGGGCAAGGACCCCCGGGCGGTGATCTGCCTGGACGATCCCCGGGGGGCGGAGCTGGCCGTGTTGGGCCGCGACCAGGGGCTCACGGTGCTCACCTATGGCTTCCACCCCGCGGCCCAGGTGCGGGGCCGGGAGCCGGTATCCACCCTGGACGGCGGCTCCTGCCTGGTGAGTTTCCCCGGGGGGGAGATGACCCTGGCCACCAGCCTGGTGGGCGGCTACAACCTGCAAAATTTGTTGGGCGGCGCGGCAGTGGGCCTGGCCCTGGGGCTCTCGCCGGAGAAGATCACCCGCGGCCTGGCCGGGGTGAGCCGGGTGCCGGGCCGCCTGGAGCGGGTGGGCCGGGGGCTGCCGGCGGTGTTCGTGGACTATGCCCACACCGACCAGGCCCTGGCCGGGGTGCTGGCCTCGCTCCGGCCCCTGACCCGGGGCCGGCTCCTCTGCGTGTTCGGGGCCGGCGGTGACCGCGACCAGGGCAAACGCCCCCTCATGGGCCTGGCCGTGGGCCGGGGGGCCGACCTGGCGGTGCTGACCAGCGACAACCCCCGCACCGAGGAGCCGGGGGCCATCCTGGACATGATCGAGCCGGGCCTGGCCGAGGCCGGTTTCTCCCCGGCCGGCGCCGAGCCCGCGGACAAGACCTATTTGCGGGAGCCGGACCGGGCCCGGGCCATTCACCGGGCCGTGACCCTGGCCCGGCCGGGCGACGTGGTGGTCATCGCCGGCAAGGGGCACGAGGACTACCAGATCGTGGGGCGCGAGAAACGGCACTTTGACGACCGGGAGGTGGCGGCCGCCGCCCTGGCGGCCCGGCCGGCCGGAGAGGAGGGCGCCCATGCCGCTTCTTGACAGCCGGTTCGTGCAGGAGGCCACCCGGGCCACGGTGAAGGGCCCCCGGCCCGAGGGCGAGTTCACCGGGGTCTCCACCGACTCCCGCCAGGTCGCTCCGGGCCAGCTTTTCGTGGCGCTGGCCGGGCCCAACTTCGACGGGCACGACTACGTGGCCCAGTCCCTGGCCGGCGGCGCGGCGGCCGCGGTGGTGCGCCGGGGTTTCACCTGGCCGGAAAACCCCGCGGCCTGCCTGTTCCAGGTGGACGACCCCCTCTTGGCCCTGGGTGATTTGGCCGCGGCCTGGCGCCGGGGGTTTCAGGCCCCCCTGGTGGGTCTCACCGGCTCCAACGGCAAGACCACCACCAAGGAGATGCTGGCGGCCATCCTGGGGCGGGGCGGCGAGATTCTGAAGAACCACGGCAATTTCAACAACCTCATTGGGCTGCCCCTGACCCTCTTGCAATTGGCCTCCCGCCACACGGCCAGCGTGTTGGAGATGGGCATGAACGCCCCGGGCGAGATCGCCCGCCTCACCCAGATCGCCCAGCCGGACGTGGGCCTGGTGACCAACGTGGGCCCGGCCCACCTGGGTCCCCTGGGCAGTATGGAAGCCGTGGCCCGGGCCAAGGGCGAGTTGTACGAGGGCCTGGCCCCCGGGGCCACGGCGGTGGTGAATCTGGACGATCCCTTCCTGGCCCCCTGGGCCGGGCGGCTGAGCCAGCGGGTGGTGAGCTTCGGGCTGACCAACCCCAAGGCCCAGGTGCAGGGCCACGACCTCTCCCAACTGGGCGGGCGCTCGGCCTTCACCCTGGGCCTGCCCGGCGAGGACCGCCGCCGGGTGCGCCTGGCCACGCCGGGGCGGCACAACGTGGCCAACGCCCTGGCCGCCGCGGCGGCCGCCTGGGCCCTGGGCCGGCCGGCCGACGAGATTTCGGCCGGGCTGGAGGAGTTCACCCCGGTGAAGGGCCGCTTGAACCTGGTGTGGAGCGTGGGCGGGCCCCTGTTGGTGGACGACACCTACAACGCCAACCCGGCCTCGGTGGCCGGGGGAGTGGAGGCCTTGAAAGGCGTGGCCGCCGGGCGGCGCCTGGGGCTCATCCTGGGCGACATGCTGGAGCTGGGCGAGTTTGCCCCCCGGTTGCACCGGGAGGCCGGCCGGGGGGCGGTGGAAGCCGGCTGCCAGGCGGTGCTGGCCCTGGGGCCGCTGGCCGGGGAAGTGGCGGCCGGGGCCCGGGAGGCGGGCCTGCCGCCGGAGCGGGCCCGGGCCTGCGGGAATCGCGAGGAACTCAGGCTGGCCGCGGTGGAGATCCTGGACGCCGGCTGGGCGGTCCTGGTGAAGGGGTCCCGGGGCATGGCCATGGAGAAGGTGGTGGATGATCTGATCTGGGCCGAGTGGGAGGCCGTTTAGTGCTGTTTCATCTCTTATATCCCCTGAGGGAGTGGTTCACCGCCTTCAACGTGGTGCGCTACATCTCCTTCCGCACCATCTGGGCCACCCTGACCGCCCTGTTGATCGCCTGGGCCCTGGGCCCCTGGGTCATCCGCAAGCTCAAGGAGGCCCAGATGGGCCAGTACATCCGCGAGCTGGGCCCGGCCAGCCACCAGGCCAAGGCCGGCACCCCCACCATGGGCGGGGTGTTGATCCTGGCCGCGGTGATGATCTCCCTGATCCTCTGGGGCGATTGGTCCAACTTCTACCTCTGGCTCACCGTGTTGGTGACCCTGGCCTACGGGGCCATCGGGTTTGCCGACGACTATCTGAAAAAGGTCTTCCATCGCAACGAGGGCGGGCTCAGCGCCAAGGCCAAGTTCCTGATGCAGGCCGGGGTGGGGGTGGCCGCGGCCATGGCCCTGTACTGGCATCCCGGCTACAGCGCCCACCTTTCGGTGCCCTTTTTCAAGCTGGTGGTGCCGGACCTGGGCTGGGGCTACATCCCCCTGGCCGCTTTCATCCTGGTGGGCGCCTCCAACGCGGTGAACCTGACCGACGGCCTGGACGGCCTGGCCGCCGGACCGGTCCTCATGGCCATGGCCACCTACCTGGTGTTCTGCTACCTGGCCGGCAACATCAAGATCTCCTCCTACCTCCAGATTTACTACGTGCAGGGAGTGGGCGAGCTGGCCGTGTTCTGCGGCGCGGTGGTGGGCGCGGTGGTGGGCTTCCTCTGGTACAACGCCTACCCCGCCCAGGTCTTCATGGGCGACACCGGCTCCCTGGCTCTGGGCGGGGCGCTCGGCGCGGTGGCCCTGTGCTCCAAACACGAGATCCTCCTGGCCCTGGTGGGCGGCATCTTCGTGGTGGAGGCGGTGAGCGTGATCCTGCAGGTGGGCTTCTTCAAGCTGACCCACGGGCGGCGCATCTTCCGCATGGCTCCCCTGCACCATCATTTCGAACTCATGGGCTGGCCGGAGCCCAAGGTGATCGTGCGCTTCTGGATCATCGCGGCGGTGTTGGGTCTGTTGGCGCTTTCCACCCTGAAGTTGAGGTAAGGGGTTTGGAACTGGCGGGCAAAAGAGTGCTGGTGGTGGGGCTCGGGGTCAGCGGCCGGGCCGCGGCCCTGTTGTGCCGCGACCACGGCGCCCGGGTCACCGCCTGCGACCTTTCCCCCGCGCCGGCCGGGATGGATGAGCTGGCCTCGGCCGGGGTGCGGCTCATCCTGGGGGCTCAGCCGCCCTTGGAGTTCACCGCGGCCGAAGTGGTGGTGCTCTCCCCGGGGGTGGACCACCGCCGGCCCGAGGTGGAAGCCGCGGTGGAGGCCGGGGCCCTGGTCCTGGGCGAGCTGGAGCTGGCCTGGCGCTTCCTCGCCACCCCGGCCGTGGCCATCACCGGCACCAACGGCAAGAGCACGGTGACCACCCTGGTGGGCCGGATGCTGGCCCAAGGCGGGCAGGAGGTGTTCGTGGGCGGCAACCTGGGCACCCCCCTGGCGGAATACGTGCGGGGGCCCCAGCGCGCGGCCTGGGCCGTGTTGGAGGTGTCCAGCTTCCAGACTGACACCGCGCTCACCCTGCGGCCCCGGGTGGCGGTGATCCTCAACATCACCGACGACCACCTGGACCGTTACGAGAGCTTCGCCGCCTACGGCGACAGCAAGTTCCGCCTCCTGGCCCAGCAGGCCGGGGACGACGTGGCCGTGTTGTGCGGCGACGACCCCGAGGTCATGGCCCGCCGCCACCTGGCCCCGGCCCAGGCGTGGGCCTACGGCGCCGCGGGCCCGCGGCGGCCCGGGGGTTGGCTGGAGCAAGGACAGTTGGTGCTGGCCCCCGTGGGCGGGGGGGAAATCCGCCTGGCCCCCAGTCCGGCCCTGCCCGGCGAGTTCAACCTGCTGAACCAGCTGGCCGCCGGCCTGGCCGCCCTGGCCGCCGGGGCCGCGCCGGAGCACTTGGCCCGGGCCCTGGGTGAATTCCGCGCCCTGCGTCACCGCCTGGAACTGGTGGCCCTGCGGGAGGGGGTGGCCTGGTTCGACGACAGCAAGGGCACCAACGTGGGCGCGGTGGCCGCCGCGCTCCGGGCGGTGGAACGGCCCACGGTGCTTCTGTTGGGCGGGCGGGACAAGGAGGGGCGCTTCGCCGCCCTGGGCCCGCTGCTGGCCGAGACGGTGCGCCTGGTGATCCTCTTTGGCGAGGCCGGCCCGGCCATCCAGCCCCAGATCGCGGGCTTTGCCCCGCTCCGGCGGGTGGAGGGTCTGGCCGAGGCGGTGGCCCTGGCCAAGGCCGAGGCCCAGCCCGGCGACGCGGTGCTGCTCTCGCCAGGTTGCGCCAGCTTCGACGCCTACCCGGGCTACGCCGCCCGGGGCGAGCATTTCCAGAGCTTGGTGAAAGGGGGCGTCCATGGCTGAGGCGATGGCCCTGGAGCAAAGGACCCCGGACACTTCCTGGCGGGTGGCCGATCCCTGGCTCTTGTTCGCGGCCCTGGCCCTGGCCGGCTTCGGCCTGGTGATGGTGTACTCCGCCTCCAGCGCCCTGGCGGCCAAACGCTATGCCGACGCGACCTATTTCTTCCGGCACCAGCTTTTGCACGTGAGCACCGGCCTGGTGGTCATGTTCGTGCTGGCCTATTGGGACTACACCCGCTTGCAACGCCTGGCCTACCCGGCCATGGGCGTGGTCCTGTTCCTTTTGGTGCTGGTGCTGATCCCGGGGGTGGGCCACACGGCGGGCGGCGCCTCCCGCTGGATCCGCCTGGGGCCCTGGGGCCTGCAGCCCTCGGAGCTGGCCAAGCTGGCCCTGGTGCTCTACCTGGCCTATTCGCTCTCGGAGCACCGGGACAACATCAAGAGCTTCACCATGGGGGTGCTCCCCCATTTGATCACCACCGTGGTCCTGGTGCTGCCGGTGTTGTGCCAGCCGGACCTCGGCATGACCGTGATGCTGGTGACCCTCACCCTGGCCATGTTGTTCGTGGCCGGGGCCCGGTTGAGCTACCTCGTGGGGATGCTGGCCGTGGCCGCCCCGGCGGTGTGGGCCCTGGTGGTGTTCTTCCCCTACCGCTTCAAGCGCCTCACCGTGTTCTGGGACCCCTGGGCCGATCCCCGGGGGGCCGGGTTCCAGATCATCCACAGCTTCCTGGCCCTGGGCTCCGGCGGCTTGTGGGGGGTGGGCCTGGGCTCGGGCCGCCAGAAGCTGTTCTACCTGCCCGAGCCGCATACCGACTTCGTGTTCAGCGTTTTGGGCGAGGAGCTGGGTCTGATGGGGGTCCTGGTGGTGTTGAGCCTGTTCCTGGTGGTGATCTGGCGGGGCATCCTCACCGCCCTGGAGGCCCGGGACCTGTTCGGCACCTATCTGGCCGTGGGCTGCACCCTCATCGTGGGGTTGCAGGCCTTTGTAAACGCCGGGGTGGTCATGGGGCTGTTGCCCACCAAGGGGCTGACCTTGCCGTTCTTGTCCTACGGCGGCTCGTCCCTCCTCACCAACTTCGCCTGCGTCGGCATCCTGCTGGCCGTGGCCCGGCAAAAGGGGAAAAAGGCGTGAACCAGCCCGTGGTGCTCATAGCCGGCGGCGGCACCGGCGGCCACCTGTTCCCGGGGATCGCGGTGGGCCAGGCGCTCACCGCGCTGCGGCCCGGGCTGCAGGTGGTGTTCGTGAGCGCGGGCAAGGCCCTGGAGAGCCAGGCCTTGCAGCGGGCCGGCTTCCCCCTGGAGGCCCTGGCCGTCACCGCTTTCCGGGGCCGGGGGCTGGTGGACCGGCTCCGCTCCCTGGCCCGGGTGCCCGCCGCGGTGCAAAAGGCCCGGGGCCTCCTGGCCCGCTGGCGGCCCGGCCTGGTGCTGGCCGTGGGCGGTTACGCCTCCCTGCCCTTGGGCCTGGCAGCCCGCCTGGCCCGGGTGCCCCTGGCCGTGCAGGAACAGAACGCGGTGCCCGGCCTGGTGAACCGGGTCCTGGCCCGCCTGGCCCGCCGGGTTTTCATCTCCTTTCCCGGAGCCGAGGCCCATCTGGGCCGGGGGGCTTCCCGGGCGCTCCTCTTGGGCAACCCGGTGCGCGGCGACCTCCTGGCCCAGGCCCGCCAGGCCGCCCGGGAGCGGCCAATGGCCTCGCGGGAGTTCCGGGTGTTGGTGCTGGGCGGCTCCCAGGGGGCGGCCAGCCTGAACCGGGCCCTGGTGGAGGCCCTGCCGCGCCTGGCCGAGCGCCGGGATCGCCTCTATATCACCCACCAGACCGGGCCGGCCGACGAGGAAAAGGTGCGCGAGGCCTACCGGGCGGCCGGCTTCCGGGCCCAGGTGGGGGCCTTTTTCCCGGAGATGGGCCGCCACTACGGCCTGGCCCATCTGGTGTTCTGCCGGGCCGGGGCCGGCACGCTCACCGAGGTGTTGGCCGTGGGCCGCGCCGCGGTGGCCGTGCCCTATCCCCATGCCGCCGGCGACCACCAGACGGCCAACGCCCGGGTGTTGGAGGCGGCCGGCGCGGCGTTGCTCTTGCCCGATGCCGCGCTGACCGGCGAAACCGCCGCCGCCCAGATCATCCGGCTCATGGACGGGCGCCAGGAGCGCGAGGCCCTGGAGGCCCGGGCCGGGTCCCTGGCCCGGCCGGCCGCGGCCCAGGACATCGCCCGGGAGTGCCTGGCCCTCATGGAAGGAGAGGCCCATGTATAACAAGCCGCAGCACATTCATTTCGTGGGCATCGGCGGCATCGGCATGAGCGGCATCGCCGAGCTGTTGGCCAACCTGGGCCACACCGTGTCGGGCAGCGACCTTAAGGAATCCGAGACCACCCGCCGCCTGGCCGGCCTGGGCATCACCATCCACCTGGGCCACGCCGCGGGCAACGTGGCCGGGGCCGACGCGGTGGTCTACAGCTCGGCCGTGCCGGAGGACAACCCCGAGGTGATCGCGGCCCGGGAGGCCATGGTGCCGGTGATTCCCCGGGCCGAGATGCTGGCCGAGCTGATGCGCCTGAAGTACGGGGTGGCGGTGGCCGGGGCCCACGGCAAGACCACGGCCACCAGCCTGGTGGCGGCGCTCCTGGCCGCCGGCGGCCTGGACCCCACCGTGGTGGTGGGCGGCAAGCTGGACGCCCTGGGCACCAACGCGGTGTTGGGCGGCGGCGAGTTCCTGGTGGCCGAGGCCGACGAGAGCGACGGCTCCTTCACCCGGCTCTCGCCGGTGGTGGTGGTGGTCACCAACGTGGACCGCGAGCACATGGAGCACTATGGCAGCCAGGAGGCCTTGGACGACGCCTTTGTGGAGTTCATGAACAAGGTGCCGTTCTACGGCGCGGCCATCATCTGCCTGGACGACCCCCGCCTGGCCGGGCTGATCCCCCGGGTGAACAAGCGCACCATCACCTACGGCTTCGCGGCCCAGGCCGAGGTGCAGGCCCGGGACCTGGCCGGCGAGGGCAAGAAGAGCCGCTTCAATCTATATGTAGCCGGCGAGAAGGCGGGGGCGGTGGAGTTGAACCTGCCGGGCCGGCACAACGTGCTCAATGTCCTGGCCGCCCTGGCCGCGGCCCGGGAACTGGGGGTGGACCTGACCTTGGCCATGGCCGCCTGCGCCCAGGTGCGGGGAGTGCGGCGGCGCTTCGAGGCCGTGGGCCAGACCCCCCAGGGGGCCGAGGTGGTGGACGACTACGCCCATCACCCCACGGAGATCAAGGCCACCCTGGAAGCCGCCCGGAGCTGCTGGCCCGAGCGCCGCCTGGTGGCCCTGTTCCAGCCTCACCGCTTCTCCCGCACCCAGGACCTGTGGAACGAGTTCACCACGGCCTTTTACGGGGCGGACGAGCTATTGGTGCTGGATGTGTACCCGGCCGGGGAAAAGCCCCGGGAGGGGGTGGACGCGGCGGCGTTGGTGGAGGCCATCAAGAGCCACGGCCACCGCCGGGCCGAGTACGTGGGCACCCTGGACCAGGCCGTGGCGCGGCTGGCCGGCAGCCTGGGACCGGCTGACGTTTTGTTCACCATGGGCGCGGGCAGTGTTTGGCAGGCGGGACGCCGCCTGGTGGAGGTGGAGGGGTGACCCTGGCTGAGCTGCAAGCCGCCATCACCGGCCGTCTGGGCGCCGGGGCCCGCTTTGCCGAGCCCCTGGCCCGCCACACCACCTGGGGGGTGGGCGGCCCGGCCTGGTGCCTGGCCCGGGTGGGCACGGCCGCGGACGCGGCCTGGCTCCGGGACGCGGCCCGCGCGGCGGGGCTCACGGTGAAGGCCCTGGGCCGCGGCTCCAACCTCCTGGTCTCCGATGCCGGCTACCCCGGGGTGCTCTTGCGGCTCTGGGGTCCCCTGGCCAAGATCCGGGTGGCGGGCAACGAACTCGTATGTGGCGGCGGGGCTGCCCTGCCGGCCGCGGTGCGCCTGGCCGCCCGTGTGGGGCTGGCCGGTCTGGAATGGGCCGGGGGCATCCCGGCCACGGTGGGCGGCGCGGTGGCCACCAACGCCGGGGCCCTGGGCGGCGACCTGGCCGGAGTGGCCGCGCGGCTGACCCTGCTCCTGCCCGACGGCCGGGCCGAGGAGTTCGCCGGCCGCGAGCTGCCGGCCGCCTACCGCCGCCGGGAGCTGCCGCCGGGCAGCCTGGTCTTGGAGGCCCGCCTGGCGCTCGCCCCGGACGAGCCGGGGCAGGTGGCCGAACGCCTGGCCGGCATATTGGCCCGCCGCCGGGCCAGCCAGCCCCTGGGCAGCCGCACCGCGGGCAGCGTGTTCAAGAATCCGGCCGGCGAGGCGGCGGGGCGGCTGGTGGACCTGGCCGGCCTGAAGGGCCAGCGCCGCGGCGGGGCCCGGGTGAGCCCCCAGCACGCCAACTTCATCGAGAACACCGGCGGGGCCACGGCCGCCGATATCCGGGAGCTGATGGCCTTGATGGCCGAGCGGGTTTTCCAAATGCACGGGGTGCGGCTGGAGCCGGAGGTGGAGGTGCTGGGTGAGGTATAAACGCCGTCCCACCGCCCCGCTTCCCAACCCCGCGACGCGGCTTCGTACCGCTGCGTCCCTGGGCCGCACGCTGTCCCGGCAGCGCCCCGCCCGGCGCCGTCCCGCAGCCGACCTGGCCCTGCCGCCGGGGCCGCTCAGCCGCGGCCTGGCCTGGCTGGCCGGGGCGGGGCTCCGCCTGGGAGGCCTCACCCTGGTGCTCTTGGGCGGCTGGTCGCTTTTGGTGATGAGCCCGGCCTTTGCCGTGCGCCAGGTGGAGGTGTTGGGCACCCGGCACCTGAGCCGCCTGGACGTGCTGAGCGCCGCGGGTATCGGCCTGCACACCAGCCTCCTGGCCCTGGTGGACCGGCGGGCCGCCGGCCGGGTCGCCGCCCTCCCCTGGGTGGCCGAAGCCTCGGTGGAGCGGGTCTGGCCCCGGGCCGTGAAGATCACCGTGCGGGAGCGGGTGCCCCGGGCCCTGGCCCTGGTGGGCGACACCTTTTACCAACTGGACGGCGATTTGCAGGCCATCGCCCCGGTGGAAGGTGCGGCGCCGCCGGACCGCCTGGTCCTCTCGGGCCTCACCCCGGCGGACCTCCGCGAACCGGACGACGAGATCACGGGCCTCCAGGCCGCGGCCCGCCGGTTCCTGGCCCGCTTGGCCGTGAAGGGCCCGGCCGGGTTCGGGCGGGTCTCGGAGATCCATTTGGACCGGGTCTGGGGAGTCAGCGCCCTGTGGGAGGATTTGCCGGCCGTGGCGCGGCTGGGCTTTGCGGAGTTCGACCAGCGGCTCACCCGCCTGGCCGCGGTGGCCGAAGATCTCCGGCGGCGCGGCGAGATCAACCGGGCCGTTCTCATTGACCTTACCCTGCCGGACCGGGTGGTGGTCCGCCTGGCCGGGAGAGCAGCATGACGCGCGACCATGACATCCTGGTGGGCCTGGACATCGGCACCACCAAAATCTGCGCCGTGGTGGGCGAGATCACCCCGGACGGGGTGGAGATCCTGGGCGTGGGCAGCCATCCCTCGGAAGGGCTCCGTAAGGGCGTGGTGGTGAATATCGACACCACCGTGGCCAGCATCAAGAAGGCGGTGGAAGAAGCCGAGTGCATGTCCAGCTGCGAGATCACCAGCGTGCTTACCGGCATCGCGGGCGGCCACATCAAGGGCTTCAACTCCCACGGCATCATCCCCATCCGGGGCCGCGAGGTCACGGTCAAGGACAAGGAGCGGGTGGTGGACGCCGCCCGGGCCGTGGCCATCCCGGCCGACCGGGAGGTGCTGCACATCCTGCCCCAGGAGTTCATCCTGGACGGCCAGGGCGGCATCCAGAACCCGGTGGGCATGTGCGGGGTGCGCCTGGAGGCCAAGGTGCACGTGGTCACCGGCGCGGTGGCCAGCGCCCACAACCTCATCAAGTGCTGCAACCAGGCAGGCTTGGACGTGAGCGACATCGTGTTGCAGTCCCTGGCTTCGGCCGAGGCGGTGCTCACCCCGGAGGAGCGCTCCCTGGGCGTGGCCCTGGTGGACTTCGGCGGCGGCACCACCGATCTGGCCGTGTTCGAGGGCGAGGCCATCAAGCACACCGGCGGCCTGGCCCTGGGCGGCAACAACCTGACCACCGACCTGTCCGTGGGCCTGGGCTGCCCCCAAAAGGACGCCGAGCTGTTGAAGCTGACCCAGGGCTCGGCCCTGGCCTCCCTGGTGGGCAAGGACGAGATGGTTCTGGTGCCCCGCACCGGGGGCCGCCAGCCCCGCCCGGTGAAGCGCCAGATCCTGGCCGAGATCCTGGAGCCCCGCATGGACGAGCTCCTTAGCCTGTTGCAGATGGAGCTGGCCGCCAACCACCTGGCCGACCATCTGCCGGCCGGGGTGGTCCTCACCGGCGGCTCCTCCCAGTTGGAAGGCATCGTGGAGATGGCCGAGCAGGTTTTCGCCATGCCGGCCCGGCTGGGCAGGCCCCACGGGGTGGGGGGCCTGTTGGACGTGGTCAACAATCCGAAATTCGCCACCGCCGTGGGGCTGATCCTGTATGGGGCCACCGCGGTGGGGCAAGATGAGTTCCGCATTCGTGACGCCAACATATTTCACAAGATCATCAAGCGCATGCGGCGCTGGTTTAAGGAAATCATTTGAACCCGGGAGATTCGCGGAGGGAGTCAAATGCCTATAGAGATTGAAATGGTCGATAATCTGGCCGCAGGCGCCAAACTTCGGGTGGTGGGCATCGGCGGCGGGGGCAATAACGCCCTGAACAACATGATCGAGGCCGGTCTGAAAGGCGTCGAGTTCATCGCGGCCAACACGGACATGCAGGCCCTGGACCGCAGCCTGGCCCGGGTCCAGCTTCAGCTGGGCCGCAGCCTGACCCGCGGCCTGGGAGCCGGGGCCGAGCCCGAGGTGGGCCGCCAGGCCGCCCTGGAGGACCGCGACAAGATCAAGGAGCTGTTGACCGGCAGCGACATGGTCTTCGTCACCGCGGGCCTGGGCGGCGGCACCGGCACCGGGGCCGGCCCGGTGGTGGCCGAGGTGGCCAAGGAACTGGGGGCGCTGACCGTGGCCATCGTGACCAAGCCCTTTGACTTCGAGGGCAAGAAGCGGGCGCGGGTGGCCCTGGAGGGCATCGAGGATCTGAAGAAGGTGGTGGACACCCTCATCGTGATCCCCAACACCAGCCTCCGCAGCATCGCCCCCAAGAACGCCAAGTTCGCGGACATGCTGAAAAAGGCCGACGAGGTGCTCCTGCACGCCGTCCGCGGCATCTCCGACCTGATCATGGTGCCCGGCCTCATCAACCTGGATTTCGCCGACGTGCGCACCATCATGAGCGAGATGGGCGTGGCCCTGATGGGCACCGGCGAGGCCTCGGGAGACGACCGCGCCCTGGAGGCCGCCAAACGGGCCATCAACAACCCGCTGTTGGAGGACGTGGCCATCGACGGCGCCCTGGGCGTGTTGGTGAATATCACCGCGTCGAGCGACATCACCATGGATGAGATCAGCGAGGCCAGCAACTTCCTCCAGGAAGCCGCTCACGAGGACGCCAACATCATCTGGGGCACGGTGATCGACGACAGCCTGGGCGACCTGATCCGGGTGACGGTCATCGCCACCGGCATCGGTCAGAACCACAAGCAGGAGGTCCGGCGGGTGGCCGCGGTGGGCGGCGGGCGCATCGACTTCGACCCCAGCGAGATCGACCATCTGGACCTGCCCCGCTACCAGCGCAGCGTGGGGGCCGGGCTGCACGGCGCGGTGAACCGCAACCCCACCGGCCGCATGGTGGTGGACCCCAACAATTTGGATGTGCCGGCTTTCCTCCGCCGGCAGGCCGACTGACGAGGATCTGCCGCCGTCCCGCCTGGCGGGCGGCCGCAGTCAGAATTTTCCGGGTTTGACCGGCCCAGCCGGTCAAGACTCTCCGACGGCTCTCGCCGTCGCTTCCGGCGATTTATCATGAATCGCCGTCCCTCCGCCGCCGCCGGACCCTGGCCCGCGGGCACCCGACTTTTTCGCGTGCCGGGGTCCGGCCCTTCCTTCCTATCCCACCCTTCTTCCTTGATCAGGCCCCGCCCCCCGCGGGGCCTCAGAATGTCCACGCCGGACAGTAAGGCCGGGATGTGGGCCGGTTCACCTGGCCCGCGGGCTGAGCCGCGGGGCTGCGTTTGCTGAAAGATCCCGGGAACGGGCCGAGAGGGCCGGCTACTTGGGGAAGATGGCCACGGCCACCGGCAGGGAGGCCGGCATCCAGGGGAGGTCCGGGGTGTTGCTGGGGCCGCCGTACTGCTCGTAGGAAAAATCGCCGGCCTTGAGGCTGAGCTGGGACTCGGCCCCGCCGTCCATGCACATCACGTCCCGGAGCCCCAGGCTCTGATTGGCCAGGAAGTTGGCGAACTCCCACAGGGTGTGGCCGCCCTCGGTGACGAAGATCAGGATGTTGCCCTGGGAGTCCTCGGCCACCGCGGTGCGATGGGCGATCTTGGGCGAGCGCCGCACCCGGATCTGGCCGTAGCGGTCCAGGAGCATCAGGGACTGGGCGCCCTCCAGATAAGGGCTGGCAGCGGGGTCGAAGGTGGTGTAGCGGAGGTCCAACACCCGGGCCGGGGGCAGGGAAGCCAGCTTGGGCCCGGCCAGGAAGATGCCGTCCAGGCGGGTGGCCAGATGCCCCACCAGCTTGCCGTCGGTCAACAGGAGGCCCAGGTAGGATTGGTCTTCGGCGTACTGCCCGGCGTTGAACACGGCCAGGGCGCCGATGTCCTTGCGCCAGTCCTGGGCGCTGCGGCCGTCCTGGTTCTGGCGGCCCGTGAGGACCTTGAAGCGGAAGCGCCGGGGGTCCACCTTGAGCACCGCGACGTGCTCGCTGCCGGCCCGAGCCGGGGAATCCTCGTGCAGCAAGGTGAAGGCGAGGCCCGGGGCCAACTCCCGCCAGGCAGGCGCTTGGGCTCCGGCCAGGCTCGCCCAGCCGAGGCTCCACACACCCAGGCAGACCACTGCCCATTTCAGGGCCCGTTGCCTCACACCGGGTCCTCCACCCCCCGCCGCGTGTAGATGACCTTGATCTCCGCCCGGGCGGCCGGGTCCTCGTAGCAAGCGGCGCAGCCCTGGGTCTCGCGGCATCCCGCCGGGTCCACCTCCTCCAGCCGGACCTCGAAGCCCAGCTCGCGGTAAGCCGCCGCGGCCTCGGCCAGACGTCCGCCGCCCGCGACAAACTGTCGGGTCCAACCCTCTGACTTCAGGATATTTTCTCTGTCAGACGCGCAACTCATGACGCTTGCTTCCGCCAGCCGGGAACTCCGCCCTTCCGGGGGGGAAGGGCCGGCACCGACCCTCCCCGACACGGCCCGCGCCCGGCGATCCTGGTTCACCAATATGTAGAACCTAATACCAACTGCCGCCGGGGGCAAGGCCAAAGCCGCGCCGGCCCGGGACTCACAGCTCCCGGAGGAGGAGCACCAGGGAGAGGTCCTGGCCGTGTTTCCGGCCCACCTGGGGCAGCCGGCCCACTTCGGAAAAGCCCTGGTAGCGGTGAAAGGCCAGGCTGGCCTGGTTGTCCGCCGCCACCGTGGCCAGCATGTGGTCCACCCCCCGCTGGCGGGCCGCCTGCCCCAGCGCCGCCAGGAGCCGGGAGCCCAGGCCCTGGCGGGTTAGGGCCGGGTCCAGGAAGCAGGTCAGCTCGGCGCTGCGGGCAAACACCGGGCTGGCGTGATATGGCCGCAGCAAGCCGAAGCCGCCCACCCGGGCCGAGTCCTCCCGGGCCGCCACGGCCAGGGACGGCAGGCCGCGGGAACTCTCCAAGAGCTTGCCCAGCACCGTGGCCGGCAGCTCCTGCTCGAAAAAGGCCGCGCTGGTGTGGCGGACATAGTGATTGAAGATGGCCGCCACCTGGGGCCAGTCAGCCGGCGAAAGGGGGCGCAGGAACCAGTCCCCGGCCGCGGGGGCGGCGTCCGGCTGGGGAGGGGGGGGAGCGGGGGTGGTGGTCATGGGGCAGCCTCGCACAAAGGTGGTTGGGGCTGGGGAGAGGTCTCCGCGAAGTTGAGCATACCCCCAAACCAGGCCGGGGGCGGCAGCAAAAAAAAGCCGTCCCCCAGCGGGGGGGCGGCGCAAATTGGATGACCCCAGAGCCTGGACTCAGGCGCTCACACCCACGTGCAGGTTGATGAAGGGGCTGCGGTCGAACCCCAGGCTCTTGAAAAAGGCCAGCATGTCGCCGGAGTCCCAGCGCACCGCGGTGAGGACCTCCGAGACCCCGGCCTTGGCGAATTCCTTGAAGATTTCGAGCGAGAGCGAGCGGCCAACGCCTTGCCCCATGCGCTCGGGCTCCACACTGATCAGCTCCAGCCAGCCGGTGATGTCCGTGCCGAAGCCGCCGATCTTGGTTTCGCCCAGGACGAAACCGATCACCTTGCCGTTTTCCTCGGCCACCAGGCCGATCATGTCCTCGTCCTCGGTGTGCTTGGCGAGCATCTTGCTGAAGGCCGGCGTTATCTCGTGGCGGACGATGCGCCGCTGGATCATCTCCACCTGCGGCAAGTCCTCTTTGGTCATGCGTCGCAATTGCACGGGATACGTATCCTTTTCCTGAATCGATCTCAATCGATGCGGATGATCTTTACGTTTTTTCCCACCCACTCCGGAGGCAGGTAGACGCGGCCGGAGTTGCCGCTCTGCTTGACCTCTTTTTCGATCATTTCCTCGCCGTAGACCTCGAATTTCGCCTTGCGGCGGCCTTCGCTGCCGGCGCGGGCCTCGGCTTCGGGGGCAGTGGCAGAATCCGGTTTCACACTCTGTTCCTCGGGGGTCATGAATCAGGCCTTCCAACCGGCGCCTCGCGGGGAGACGCGGAGGGGGTTTCCTGGTGCCTGCATGGGGTCCCGGCCGCTACGGGCTCGACCGGCCCCTTGATTACCTCATGGGGTCCCGGCCGCCGCGGGCGCAACCGGCCCCTTGCTCACCTCATGGGGTCCCGGCCGCCGCGGGCGCAACCGGCCCCTTGCTTACCTCATGGGGTCCCGGCCGCCGCGGGCGCAACCGGCCCCTTGCTTACCTCACGGGGTCCCGGCCGCCACGGGCGCAACCGGCCCCTTGCTTACCTCACGGGGTCCCGGCCGCCTCGGGCGCAACCGGCCCCTTGATTACATCGTAACTGAATTATAGCTACGATGACCTATAGGGCAGCCACCAGGGCTTGTCAATTAAAAAATCATCGGGTCCAGAACCCTTGCGGGTCAAATTGCCTTATAATTTCCACCTCTTGCTGTGTGGGCTCCGGGGTGGTGGCCAGTTGGGGCGCGGCCTCCAGCGGCCAGCCCGTGGCCTGGGCCACCTCTTCCAGGCTCACGCCGGGGTGAATCTCCGTAAGGAGCGCCCGGCCGGCCGGGAAGCGGAACACCCCCAGGCTGGTGATGAGGGCCGCGGGCCCCCCCCGCTCCAGGCCCTGGGCCTGGCGCCAGCCGGGCTCCTCGCCCCAACCGGGGCTGGTGATATAGTCCACCCGGGGCACCAGGCGGCGGCGCTCGTGGTTCATGATGATGAGGAGGCGGCCGGCCAGGCAGGCGATGTCCGCTCCCCCGCCGGAGCCCGGCAGCCGGAGCGGAGAACGCCCGGGCCGGGCCACCT
Organism: Deltaproteobacteria bacterium; assembly: GCA_020444165.1. The sequence goes on from JAHLLK010000011.1 coordinate 63,480, forward strand.
GGTGGGTGTTCACGTGGCCCCACTGGTCCACCTGGGCCCCGCCGATGAAGCCCAGGGCCACCCGCCCGCCGGAGAGCAGGGTCATCACCTCGGCCAGGTCGGTGAGCTTGATGGCCCCGCACTGGTTGGGCGAGTCGCCCATGGTGATGATGGGCCCGGCGGCCGGGCTGTCCCGCAGCACTCCGCTCTCGAAGAGCCCCAGGGCGTGGGGGGCGTGGGTGGACTTGGCCAGCATGAAGGCCAACAAGGGCAGGCGCATGCCCACGAACACCACCTCGCCGTCGGCGATTTCCCGGGCGGCGGCGGTGACCATGATTTCCGCGGGGGTGTAGTCGCTCACCAGCCGTACTCCACCGGATGGCTGGGGGCCGGGTGGGACACCCGGAGCCCGCGGGCCCGTTCGAGCCCCAGCTTTTGCAGATAGGCCGCGCGGTCAGGCACCCCGTACACCCACTCCTCCAGCCAGGCCCGGGCCCCGGCCGGCTCCCGGGTGGCGGCCGCGTAGTCCAGGAAGAACTGGTTGTCCAGGTCGTAGTAACCCAGCACCGGGGCGGGGTGGCCGGCCCAGGGCACCTCGCAGACCGCGTCCACCAGGAGCCCCGGGATCATGGTGCGGTCCGGGTCGGCCCGGATGACCTCCGGAGCCACGATCTCCTCGCAGGTGATGAGCACCCGGCGGCTGGCCTGGGCCGCGTAGCGGGTGAAGCCGCTGGCCCCCCAAAGATGGCAGTTGCCCTGGGGGTCGGCCCGCTGCACGTGCAAGAGGGCCACGTCCGGGTTCAGGGCCTTCACCGCCAGGAGCCGTTGGCCGGTGTGGGGGCAGGTGAAGGGCCGGAAATGGGGGTTGTCCCGCGCGATGTCCGAGCCCAAGGGCGAGGTGGACACAGCCATGGGGAGCCCCCGGGCTCCGGCCTCCAGGGCCAGGGTGATGGAGAAGTTGGTGTGGTCGATCATCTGGAGCGGCCGGGGCAGGCCCTCTTCCACCGCCCGCCGGAAGTTGTAGCCCACCCCGGTGGATACGTTGCCCACCCAGGCCGCGATGATCCCCTCCACCAGGCCGGCCGCGATGAGCTGATCCGCGGAGATATTGCTGATGGGGGCCACCAGGGTCAGGGGCCCGATACCCTGGCGGATCACCTCGTGGCAGGCCGCATAGGGGATGAAGCCCTCCAGGGCGCTGGAGATCACCACTTGATCGCCCGGACGCACCAAACGGGCCACGGCCGAGGCCAAGTCCGTCACTTTGTCGGATTTTTGCACCACGCTCCCCAGCTACAATCCAGCTACAAAATAGCAGATCACAGGGCGCCCTGGCAAGAGCCCCGCTTGCGGTAAGGCCAGCGGGGCACTATGATCTTGGGGGTTAGTATTTCAGATGGAGCAGGGCAGCATGAATTGGCAGGCGGAGGATCCCCATCGGCTCACGGAGCACCCGGACTATGCCCGGCTGTTCCTGCCGGCCGAGGCCGCGGAACTGGCCCAGTTGGGCCGGGACATGGCCCAGGGGGAGCGCTTTCCGCCTTGGCTTATCAACCCCCAGGGCCAGGTGCTGGCCGGGGTGGAGCATTGGCGCGCCGCCCTGGGTCTGGGCTGGGAGGCCATCAGCGTGGTCCGGAGCCCTGCCCTCAGCCGGTCCCAGGAGCGGGCGCTCATGGTGGCCGAGAACATCCGCTGGCGGGAGCTCAGGCCCGAGCACCTGAACCGGGGCATGAACAATTTCTTTGACATGGAACCGCTGCGGCCACCGGGCGGCTGGTGAACCATCAACCGGAGACGCCCGTGAGGCCGGAAACCAAATCCCCCCCGCCGGAACCCCGGACCCCTGCCGCCGGCCCCAGCTTCACCCCCCGGCTGTTGGCCGTGGAGCACGCCCTGGCCCAGGCCCTGGGCCAGCACCATCCCCGCCGCATCCCCGGCACCCAGGCCAAGCCCGCCGCGGTGCTGATGCCGCTCCGGGACGACGGCGAAGTGGTGAGCATGATCTTCACCAAGCGCACCGCCACCCTGCCCGACCACCCCGGCCAGATCTCCTTTCCCGGCGGCCGGGCCGAGACCACGGACCCGGACCTGGCCGCCACGGCGCTACGGGAGACCCACGAGGAGATCGGGGTCGCCCCCTGGGAGGTGCGGCTCTTGGCCCGCCAGGACCAGGTGGTCACGGTGACCAACTACCTGGTGACCCCCTACCTGGGCATGGTGGCCGGCGAGGCCCGCTTCCACCTGAACACCTGGGAGGTGGCCCGCCTGGTGGAGGTGCCGTTCGTGAAAGTGCTGGACCCCGCGGCCTACCAGCAGGTGGTGATCGACTGGCGCGGGGTGAAGCTCCCCCAAACCGCCCTGATCCAGGGCGAGGACGTGATCTGGGGGGCCACCCACCGCATGCTGCAGAACTTCCTGGCCGCCTTGGGCCCCGAGGGCTTGGCCCGCGTGGCCCGGGCCGCGGTTTGAGGCCCACGCCGGCCGGGCCGGAAACCCCTCGCAAGCCGCGGGTTTGTCCCGTCCCGGGCCTCGGAGCGAGGAAAGGGGCCGGGGTCCTCAAAAAGCGGTGGACAGCCGCCGGTCCCTGCGGTACAAGATGATTCCGCGTCGGGACGTGGCTCAGTCTGGAAGAGCACTGCGTTCGGGTCGCAGGGGTCGCGCGTTCAAATCGCGCCGTCCCGACCAGCGTTGACCCCAGGACAGCCGGGCCGTTTGGCCCGGCTGTCTGGTTTTGAGGCGCCAGCGGCCCGGCGCCCGCCCCCGAGGAAGAACCATGTCCGCCAGTCTTGCCGACCCTGGGTTGATCCACCAGCTCCAACCCCGCCGGGCGCCTACCGCGCGCGGCCCGGTGGAGTACGTCGAGTTCGGCGAGGGCCCGGTGGTGGTGGCCCTGCACGGGGCCATGGGCGGCTGGGACCAGAGCCTGCTCCTGGCCCAGGCCATCGGCCCGGCGGGCTACCGTTACCTGGCCGTGAGCCGGCCGGGCTACCTGGGGACTCCTTTGGCCGCGGCCCAGAGCGCCGCGGCCCAAGGCGAGTTGCTGGCCGCTCTCCTGGACGAGCTGGGAGTGGCCACGGCCGGGGTCATGGCCGTATCGGGCGGCGGACCCGCGGCCCTGGCCTTGGCCCTGGGGCAGCCCGCCCGCTGCCGGGCCCTGGTCTTGGCGTCCACCTGCGCCTCCCCGGTCACCACCCCCATCCCCTGGTCCTTCAAGCTCATGAAGTTCCTGGCCCGGCGGGCCTGGTTCGCCGCGCGTTTCCGCCGGAAAGCCGCCCGAAACCTGGCTGCCGTGGCCGCGCGCTCCATCCGGGACCCGGAGATCCTGGCCCGCACCCTGGGCGACCCGGAAGTGTGGCCCCTGTTCCAGACCATGCTGCTGAGCACCTTTGACCACATGGGCGAGCGTCTGGACGGCACGGAGAACGACATCGCGGTGAGCCAGGGCCAGGCCGCTCCCCTGGAGGAGGTGGCGGCTCCGGTCCTGGTGGTGCACGGCACCGCGGATCCGCTCCTGCCCTTTGCCGCGCACGCGGCGGTGTTCCAGGCGCGGCTGCCCCGGGCCGAGCTTTTGGCCGTGCCCGGCGGCGAACACGCGGCCATCTTCACCCACCGGAGCCTGGTCCGCCCGCGGGTGGCCGAGTTCCTGGCCCGCCACTTGCCGGCGGCTGCCTGAGGCGGGGCTCCGGCCCCGTGGCCCCGGGCCCCCACGGAGAGAAACACCCGCCCAAGCAACTTTGGACAAAGATAAAAAAATTTGGTATTAAAATAACTTAATCGGTCATAATCATCACGCCCGGGAGGTAGCTAGTGACCCAAATGGACCAAAATCTTCTCCGGATTGGCGTTTTTTATGACGGGGGGTTCTTTCATCATATAAGCAACTACTTTCGTTACAATCATTCCCGGAAGCAAAGGATATCCCTCCAGGGTTTACATAATTTGATAAGAAATTTGGTCTCTGACGCCGAAGGTACTGATGTACGCTTTTCCCGCATAGTCGAGGCGCATTATTTTCGTGGCAGGTTGGATTCCAGATCTCTCACCGATATCCAGATAAGGAATGAAAGATCCTTTTTCGACGTGCTGGTAGCCGAGGGAATACTCGCGCATTTTCTGCCAATGTCACGTGGTGAAGAAAAAGGCGTCGATGTTTGGTTGGCGCTGGAAGCCTTTGAGTTGGCAACCTATAAAAGATTCAGTGTGCTGGTTCTGTTTGCCGGGGATTCCGATTTCATACCGCTGGTACGCAAGGTTAGCTCCCTGGGCATAAGAGTCATGGTGCTCGGGTGCAATTTTCAATGCGTGGATGACAGTGGCCGGGAGTTCCAGACCACCACTTCGGCCAAGCTGATGGAGGAGGCCTCTTATTCCTCTCTTATTGATCAGCTTGTGGATGACAAGAGCCGTCGCAATGTTTTATTGATCGATCAGATGTTTATCCATGATCGCGAAGGGAACGGCTTTTCCCGGGAAACCTCCCTGACTCTCCGGAGCGAGATCCAGTCGGTACCCGCCCACTCTTACCTGGATTCTTATCTGGGGACCATCCAGAACCTGAAGCCTGAGGGGTACGGCTTCATAACCTCCAATGAACTGCCGGATAATATCTTTTTCCACAGCTCCCAGCTGCTCAATGTCGAATTTGACGAACTGGCGATCGGCGATGAGGTTGGTTTTTCCGTGGAAGAGGGCCCCCGGGGTCCGCAGGCGACCAAGATCACCCTCGCGAAGTGACGCGGGTTGGGGCCAATCAACCCCGTCCGTGCTAAAAATAGTCAATATTGTTCATGTCAGGGTGATGCACGGTGCGTCCTGCCCCGTGCATCTCAAGCTGGTTGGCAAAAGCGTGTTTTTGCCGACCAGCACAAATCACTCGCCTTTTAGGCTCGTAATTCGGCGGGCCATCCATGGCCCGCAGGAGACCATTGCCACAGAAAAACTTCCAAAAACCGAGATAATCGGCTGTTATAGTTATTGTTTGCCGGAAAAAACCGTGCAATGGTCTCATGTATTAAGTATGATGCCGCCGCCGGGGCCAACTTTCTGGCCCTGGTCCGGCCCCTCCAGCTTGACAACGGGCCTTTATTTGGCTATATTACCAAATAAAGGCAAGAGGAGATTATGGACCCCAAGACCCAAGCCAGAATGGAAGCCCGGGCCGGAGTGTTGAAGGCCCTGGCCCATCCCACCCGGCTCTTCATCGTGGAGGAGTTGTCCCGGGGGGAGCGGCCGGTTTCCGAGCTGACCAGCCTGGTGGGCCTGGATATCTCCACGGTGTCCAAGCACTTGGCCCTGTTGAAATCCGTGGGTCTGGTGCGTGACGAGCGCCGGGGCGTGCAGATCTTCTACAGCCTGGCCACTCCTTGTGTGCTGAACTTCTTCGGCTGCGTGGAGTCGGTGTTGGAGGCCAGGCTGCAAACCCAAATCAGCCTGGCCAAATAGCAGGTCGGGGGGGTAGCGGCGAGGCCGCGTCGGGCCGGGGGGCGCGGCGAGGCCGTAGACGGAGGCCAGCGGGGGCGCTGCGGTGCAGGGGGGCGAGGGTATTTTTTTTGCCTTAATAGTTGGCCAGTTGGCCAAGGAAGAAAAAATCATGAGCAACGAGGCAGCTTCCGGCAATACTTGCGCCTGTCAGGCCAGCCCCCAGCCCCTGGGCGATCTGGGGGCGGGAACCGCCGAGGTCCGGGGGAGAACCCCGGGCGCCCTGGCCGGCCGGGCCCTGGCCGGCTTGGCGCTGTTGGCCTTGTGGTGGGTGGTGTATGAGCACCTGGCCGCCTGGGCCAAGTTCGCGGCCTACGATCTCTTGCACCTGGGCGCGGGCAGCCATTTGGGATCGGCGGTGGAGTTCTTCTTCTACGACACCCCCAAGGTGATCATGCTCCTGGTGCTGGTGGTCTTCGGAGTGGGGATGATCCGCTCCTTCTTCACGGCGGACAAGACCCGGGCCCTCCTGGCCGGCCGCCGCGAATCGGCGGGCAACGTGTTGGCCGCGGGCCTCGGCATCGTGACCCCCTTCTGTTCCTGCTCGGCGGTGCCTTTGTTCATCGGCTTCGTGTCGGCGGGCGTGCCCCTGGGCGTCACCTTCTCCTTCCTCATCGCGGCGCCCATGGTCAACGAGGTGGCCCTGGTGCTCCTCTACGGCTTGTTCGGTTGGAAGATCGCGGCCATCTACCTGGGCACCGGCCTGGCGGTGGCCATGGTGGCCGGCTGGGTCATCGGCCGCATCGGGCTGGAAAACTACGTGGAGGACTGGGTGAAGGAAATCCGGGCGGGCCAGTCGCCCCTGACCGAGGAGCGCCTCACCTGGGCCGACCGGGTGCGCTACGGCCTGGACGCGGTCAAGGAGATCGTGGGCAAGGTCTGGCTCTACGTGGTGGCCGGCATCGCGGTGGGCGCGGCGATCCACGGCTACGTGCCCGAGAACTTCATGGCCTCCTTGATGGGCAAGGACGCCTGGTGGGCCGTGCCGGTGTCGGTGCTTTTGGGCATCCCCATGTACTCCAACGCGGCCGGCATCATCCCGGTGGTGCAGGCCCTGATGGAAAAGGGCGCGGCCCTGGGCACGGTCCTGGCCTTCATGATGTCGGTCATCGCCCTGTCCTTCCCCGAGATGGTGATTCTGCGCAAGGTGCTCAAGCCGCGGCTCATCGCGGTCTTCGCCGGGGTGGTGGGCCTGGGCATCCTCTTGGTGGGCTATCTGTTCAACGCAATCATGTAGAGGCGCAGCCCCGGGCCGCGCTTCTGGCTAGCTCAAAGGAGACATAACATGGAAATCAAGGTGCTGGGCCCTGGCTGCGCCAAATGCCACGAGACCGAGAAGGTGGTGCGGGAAGCCCTGGCCGAATCCGGCGTGGCGGCGGACGTGATCAAAGTCAGCGACATGATGGAAATAGCCACCACGGGCGTCATGAGCACCCCGGCGGTGGTCATCGACGGCCAGGTGAAACTGGCCGGCAAAGTGCCGGCCAAAAAGGAAGTGCTGGCCTGGCTGGGCCGTTAGGAAGCTTTTTAAGAATGGGACGATGTGGGGGGAGCCCCCTTTTGGTGAACCAAAAGGGGGCTCCCCCCAAACCCACTTCCCCCAAAAAACTCTATAGTTATTTCTGGGCCAGGATGTAGTCCACCAGGGCGTTCAAGTCCGCCGTGGAGAGTTTGTGGGTTTCTTTCAGCTGCCGGGCCATGCGCATGGCCTTGTCCGGCATCAACAGGGGCTGGCCCGCCCCGCCCAGGAATTCCAGCAAGGCCTCCCGGCGGCCGGCATAACCCTGGGCCATCTCCTGCGCGCTGATCCCCACTCCCCGGCCGGAGAGCTTGTGGCAGCCCGCACAGTGCAGGCTCCGGAACAGGGCCGCGCCGTCCGGGCCCGCGGCCCCGGCCGGCGCCGCGGCCCAGACCAGCCCCGTCAACCCCGTCACCATGGCCAGGGCCAACCACTTCCCCCGCATCTTTTTCATGTTTCCTTACTCCGTGGGCCAGCCGCCGGTCACCGCCGGGAGCCCCCCGGTCACGAGTTCCGCAAACTCCTCCGCCGGCAGGGGCCGGCTGTAGAGGAATCCCTGCACCTGATCGCATTTCTTCCGGCGCAAAAACTCCAGTTGGGCCACTTCCTCCACGCCTTCGGCCACCACGGCCAGGTGCAGGGTGTGCGCCATGGCGATGATGGCCTCCACGATGGCGTCGCTGTTGGAGTCCCGGCCGATGTCCTTGACAAAGGAGCGGTCGATCTTCAGCACCTGAATAGGCAGGTGCTTCAAATAGTATAAGGAAGAATAGCCGGTGCCGAAATCGTCCAGGGAGAGCCGCACGCCCAGCCGGGCCAGCTCCATCAACAGCGCCACGCCCTGCTCCAGGTTTTTCATCAGGGTGCTCTCGGTGACTTCCAGCTCCAGGCACCCCGGCTCCAGCCCGGTTTCCTGCAGGGCGGAGCGCACCGTGGCCACCAGGTTCTCGGCCTGGAACTGGCGCAGGGAGAGGTTCACCGAAAGCTCCAGGGGCGGCAAGCCCTGGTCCTGCCAGGCTTTGGCCTGGCGGCAGGCGGCCAGGAGCACCCACTCGCCCAGGGGCACTATGAGCCCGGAATCTTCGGCCACCGGCAGGAAGGTGCCGGGATAGATCAGGGGCTCCCCGGGCTTTTGCCAGCGCACCAGAGCCTCCATGCCCAACATGCGGCCGCTTTCCGCCTCCACCCGGGGCTGGTAATGCACCAGGAACTGGTCCTCGGCCAAACCCTTGCGGAGCGCGTTCTCCACCTGGAGGCGGCGCACCGCGGCCACCTGCATGGACCGGGTGAAGAGCTGGCACTGGTTGCCGCCCTCCTCCTTGGCCCGGTACATGGCCAAATCGGCGTTTTTCAACAGGGTGATCAGGTCTCCGCCGTCCTCGGGGTACACGGTGATGCCCACGCTGGCGCTCATGCGCAGCTGGTGTTCGCCCACCTTGAGCGGTTGGTTGAGGGCCGCCAGCACCTTGCGGCCCACGGTCACCGCCCCCCGCTCGTCCACCACCTCGCCCAGGAGGATGATGAACTCGTCGCCGCCCAGCCGCGCCACGGTGTCCGCGTGGCGCACCGAGGATTTGATGCGCTCGGCCACGGCCAGGATCAGCTGATCGCCAATCTCGTGCCCCAGGCTGTCATTGACCCGCTTGAAGTCGTCCAGGTCCACGAACAAGAGGGCCAGATGTCCCTGGTGACGCTCCGCCTGGGCCAAAGCCTGGTTCAGGCGGTCGTTGAACAAGGTCCGGTTGGGCAGCCCCGTGAGGGCGTCGTGCTGGGCCTGGTGGATGATGCGTTCCTGGCCCCGTTTCAACTCGGAGATGTCATAGAACACGGCCAGGTAGTTGACGATCCGGCCGGTCTGGTCCTTGACCAGGGACAGGGTCAGCCACTCGGGATACGCCTCGCCGTTCTTGCGCCGGTTCCAGTACTCCCCGCTCCAGCGCCCCTCCAGGGTGAGGCTCTCCCACACCTCCTCGTAAAAATCGTGATCCAGGGTGTCGGCCCGCAGCACGTCCATGTCCCGGCCCACCACCTCCTCGGGAGTGAAGCCGGTGATGGCGGTGAAGGCCCCGTTGACCATGAGCACCTGGCCCAGATGATCGGCCACCACGATGCCTTCCAGGCTGTTCTCGAACACGGTGGCGGCCATGCGCTGCTGCTTCTGGGCTTCCCGGCGCTCGCTCAGGTCGCGCACCACGGCCCACATGCCCAGGGGCTCCCCCTCCGGCCCCCGGGCCAGATGGGCCCGGAGCTCCACCGGCACCAAGGCCCCGTGCTTGGTGAGGTACTCCTTTTCAAAGGGTTCGGAATAGCCCTTGACCAGCACCTCGTCCTGCAGGATGCGCTTTTCCACGCCCGCCCAGGGGGCCGGGGTGATGGCGCGGTAATCGAGGCCGTTGAGTTCCGCGGCGGGATAGCCCACCAGGCGCGAAAAGGCCGGGTTGAAATCCACGTAACGGCCCGCGAGGTCGATGGCGGCGAGGCCGTCGGGCAGGTTCTCGTAAAGCTCCCGGTACTTGCGCTCGGATTTGGCCAGGGCCTCGGCCGTGGCGCGGCGCTCCTCCACCTCCCGGGCCAGGGCCTGGTTCAGGCTCTCCAGGCGGGCGGTGCGTTCGCGGACCCTCTCTTCCAGGGCGGCGGTCAGCTCCCGCAGGCTTTGCAGGGACTCCAGGCGCTGAATCTCGGCCGCGACGCGGCAGGCCACGATCTCCAGCAACTCGCCGGCCCGGGGAGGCAACATGAGGGGGCGGCGGGATATCGCGGCCAGCACCCCCAGGGGCGCGCCGTCCACCCCCCGCAGCATCTCGCCCACGTAGGCCTGGGCGCCCAGTTCGGCCAGCAGGGCATCGGCGGGGAACTGGCGCCCCACCTCCTGGGGGAAATGGCAGAACCCCCGCTGGGTCACTTCCTCGCAAGGGCTGCCCTTGAGTTCATAGGTGAACTCCGGGATTTCGGCGCCATCGGCCCAGGCGGCCAGGGTGCGCACCCGGCCCCCGGGCTCCAGGCGGCCGATGAGGCAAATCTCGGCGTTGAGCCAAGCGGAAAGATTCTCCACCAGCCGGCGGAAGAATTCGCGGCCCACCTGCCCCAGGCAGGACCCGGTCAAGGTCTCCACCAAGGTGAGGCTGGAGAGGCGGTCGGTCGCGTCCCGGGACACGGCCAACAGGCGTTTGTCCGGCGCGCCCGGCTCCTGGATGGGCGTCACCACCACTTCCCAGAATATGTTTTCGCCCCGCAGGGTGGGCAGGAAGCCGTTGAACTGGCCGGTTCGCCCGGCCAGGGCCTCGGCCACCGCTTGCTCGGCCTGGTCCCGGTAAACCGGGCCCCACAAATCCCCCAGGGTGAGGCCCAGAAACGGGGCCAGGTCCTTGATGCCCATGAGGTCCCGCCCGCCCTTGCTCATGAACAAAAGGCGGCCCTCGCCGTCCAGGACCTTGAGGCAGTCGTGGCTGTTTTGGATGATGCTGCGGGCGAATCCCTGGCCGTGGCTGATATCGGCGGGCGTCTCTCCGGCCGTGCCCCGCAGGGCCGCCCGGGAGGTGGCCACGGCGGCGCGCAGGCCGGCCGCGTCGCCGGGGCGGGGCAGCCACACCCCGCCAGGGGGCAAGGGCCCGGTCTCTTCCGGGTCTTCCGCGGGGTCCAGGAGCACGATCTGCGCCGCGCCGCCCTGGGCAAAGCGCCGGGCGGCCTCTTGGCCCAGGGGGGAGGACAACGGACCGCTGTCCCAGATCACCAGGGTGGGGTGGAGTTCCGGCCAGGCGGCCAGGGCCCCGGCCGGGGTGGGGACCACGGTGGGAGGGCGGCCGCCAAAATCCGTCAACCAGGGGACGAGCCTCGCCACTTCCGCGGGGTTGTCGCAGATCAGCAAGGCAATTTCCGGGGCCATGCCGCTCTCCCCAGGTGGCAGGGTGATGGTTCAAGCTGGTGACGCCCGGGAAAGCGGAGCCTGGCAGCGGGACCCGATCCTTGCCCGGCCCCCCGGCCCGCGGACGCGAGCACCTATAAAAGAATACACAAACCCGGTGCGGGGCCAAGGATTAAAACGGGGCGCTCTCCGCCGCGCTGCGCTGCTCCAGGCGCCAGGCCCACAGGGCCAGGCAGAAAGCCACACTGCCCAAGCCCGCCGCCACCAACAGCGAGCCGGAAAAGCCGGCGGCCAGGGCCGCGGCCGGGGCCTCGGTGACCTCCGGAGTGGGGGGCACCGCGGCCGCCCGCCACACCAGGGCCGCGAACACCGAGGTCAGCAGGGGCACGCCGGAGGTGTTGCCCAGGGTGCGGGCCAGGGACAATAGGCCGGAGACCACGCCCAGGCGGTGGGGCGGGGCGGTGCCCATGATGGTGCTGTTGTTGGGGGACTGGAACATGCCCATGCCCAGGCCCAGGGGAGCCATCTTCCAGGCCACCTCCCAGGCCGAGGAGCCCACGTGCAGGGTGCTGGCCAGGACACAGGCCAGGGCGGTGGTGGCCAGGCCCGCCAGGCGGATGCCGGTGGCGCCCCGCCGGTCGGCCAGGAACCCGGCCACCGGGGAGATCAGGCCCATGGACAGGGGCAGCACCATCATGATCACCCCGGTCTGCCGGGGGGAAAAGCCCAGCACCCGCTCACAGAAAAAGGGCAGCAGCACAAAGGTGCCCAAGAGGGTGAACACGATGAAGCTCATGCACAGGCTGAGGCTCAGGTCCGGCCGGCGGAACAGGGTGAGGTCCACCATGGGTTGGTGGCAGGTGCGCTCGCGCTTGATAAAGCCCCAGCCGCCCACCAGGGTCATGGCCAACAGGGCCAGCACCGCCACATCGGTGAACCCCCGCGTTTGGCCCGCGGTGAGCCCCAGGCTGTAGGCGGTCAGGGTGACCAAGAGGATCACCGCGCCGGCCAGGTCAAACTCCTGGTTGGTCTGCAAGGGGGGCAGGGTGGGCACGAAACGCCAGACCAGCACGCTGCCCAACAGGCCCAAGGGCACGTTGACCAAAAAGATGGCCCGCCAGCCCACCCAGGCGATGAGGATGCCGCCCAAGGGGGGTCCCATGGCCAGCCCCACGCTGACGATGCTGCCCATGACCCCCAAGGCCTTGCCCCGGTGCTCGGAGGGGAACAGGGCGGTGACGATGGCCGGGCCCTGGGACTGCATCAGCACCGCGCCCAGGCCCTGGAAGGCCCGGGCCGCGATGAGCCAGCCCACGGCCGGGGACAGGCCGCACAAGGCCGAGCCGATCACGAACAGGGCCATGCCGGACTGGTAGACGATCTTTTTGCCGCGCATGTCGCCCAGGCGGGCCATGACCAGCATGAAGGAGGTGAGCACCAGGGTGTAGGACAGGATCACCCACTGCACGGTGGCGAAGTCGGTGTGGAGGCTCTCCTCCAGGCTGGGCAGGGCGATGTTGACGATGCTGGCATCCAGGGTGGCCATGAGGACCCCGGAGCCGACGCCCGTGAGCGCCAGCCAGGCGTGGCGAAGGCTTGCCGCCGGAGCGGGGGACGTGTCAGGATGGGGTGGCATCAAACCCAGCCTCGGGTGGGGGAGAAAACAACCTCCGTCCCCGTCCGCAGGAGCGCGGCACGGGGACGGCCGCCGGGCCGGGGTTCCGGACCGGGCTTACAAATGGAGGCCATTGCATGGGGCAACCAACTCAATACGCGCATCAATTCGCTAAGATATGATCGTGAAACGTACTTTCGCTTGGCAATGGCCGCTGCGGGCCAAGGACTCGCCCCAAAAAGCCCTCGGCTTGTCTGGGGACCCCGGGGAAGGCCCGCCAAATTGCGAGCTTGAAAAGGCTCGCAATTTGTGAGGCTTGGCAAAACCACGCTTTTGCCAAGCCTACTATGCACGGGGCAGGAAGCCCCGTGCAAAGGTCTCAAATAGAACATGATACCCCGCGAGGCTCTATTAGTACAGCCTCGCCAACCCTTGGCCGGGAGCCGCCCATGCCCGCCCCTGACGCACCGAACCCGCCCGGCGGGGATGATCTGGACCAGGCCCGCCGGCTCTGGGAGGCGGGGGACTTGGCCGGGGCCGGGGAGCTGGCCCGCCGGGTGGCGGAGCGGGAGCCCGGCCGGGCCGGGGCCTGGCTCCTGGCCGGGCTGGTCTTGGCCCGCGCCGGCCGCCACGAGTTGGCCCTGCCCTTGTTGGCCCAGGCGGCGCGCCTGGAGCCCGAGGCGGCGGAGCACCGGGTGGAGCTGGCTTGGAGCCTGGGGGCCGCGGGCCATCCGGCCGAGGCCGAGGAGCACCTGGCCCGGGCGGTGGAGCTGGACCCCGGCCTGGCGCGGGCCTGGCGGCTGTTGGGCCTGGTGCGCCACCGGCGGGGGGACTGGGCCGGGGCCGAGGCCGCGCTGACCCGGGCGGTGACCCTGGCTCCCCGGGACCCCGGGGCCTGGAACCACCTGGCCGACTGCCGCCATCGCCAGGGCAACCGGGCCGGGACCCGCGAGGCCTTCCAGGCCCTTCTGACCCACGATCCGGAGCACTCCGCGGCGCGGTACAACCTGGCCAGCCTGGCCGTGGAGGCCGATGACCCGCCCCAGGCCGTGGCCTGGTTGGAGCAGCTCTTGGCCCGCCGGCCCGGGGACGTGGCCGGCTTGCGGCTTTTGGCCGTGGCCCGCCGGCGCCAGGGACTGCCCGGAGCCGGGGAGGCGGCAGCCCGGCAGGCCCTGGCCACCGCGCCGGAGGACGCCGCCACCTGGGCCTCGTGGGGAGGGCTCCTGCGGGATTTGGGACAATGGGAGGAAAGCCGGGAGGCCTATGCCCAGGCCCTGGCCCGTGCGCCCCAATCCGCGGCGATCATCAGCCAGGCCTTGATGAACCTGAACTACGACCCCAGGGTGAGCGAGGATGAGCTGGCCGCCCGGCACCGGGAGCTGGGGGCGCGGCTGGCCCAGGGAGCCCCCTTGCCGCCGCGGCACGGCAACCGCCCGGACCCGGAGCGGCGGCTCCGGGTGGGCTACGTGTCCGCCGATCTCCGCCGCCACCCGGTGGGGTATTTCCTGCTGCCGGTCTTGACCCACCATGACCGGGCGCGCTTCGAGGTGATTTGCTACTCGGGCACCGGGGCGCCGGACGACTATACGGCGCGCTGCCGGGGGCTAGCCGCGGGCTGGCGGGAGGTGGGCGCCTGGGATGACGCCGAGCTGGCCCGGGCCGTGGCGGCTGACCGGGTGGATCTCTTGGTGGACCTCTCGGGGCACACCGGCGGCGGCCGGCTGGCCATGTTCGCCCGGCGGCCCGCGCCGGTGCAGTTGGCGTGGCTGGGCTACTTCCATTCCACCGGGCTGGCGGCCCTGGACGCGGTGATCATGGACCCCTGGACCACGCCGCCCGGGGCAGAGCGCTGGTTCGTGGAGGAGGTGGAGCGGTTGCCCCGGGGGCGGTTCTGTTATCACCCGCCCGCGGAGGCCCCGCCGGTGGGGCCGCTGCCGGCGCTCCCCCGGGGCGGCCTCACCCTGGGCTCCTTCAACAACGTGGCCAAGTTGGGCCCGGCCGTGTTGGAGCTGTGGGCCCGGGTCCTTCGGGAGGTGCCAGGCACGCGGCTGGTGTTGAAATGGGTGAGCCTGGGCGATCCGGCCGTGGCCGGTCCCCTGGCCCGGCGCTTGGCCAAACTGGGGGTGGGGCCGGAGCGCCTGGAGCTCCGGGGCCGCTCGCCCCACCGGGCCATGCTGGCCGAATACGGCGACTTGGATCTGGCCCTGGACCCCTTCCCCTTTTCCGGGGCGGCCACCACCTGCGAGGCCCTGTGGATGGGGGTGCCGGTGGTGACCTTGCCCGGGGAGCGGCCGGTGTCCCGCCAGACGGCCGGGTTTTTGGCCCAGATCGGCCTGGAGCAGTTCATCTCCCGGAACCCCGCGGAGTACGTGGACCTGGTCCGCCGCCTGGCCGCGGAGCCGGCGGCCCTGGCCGGAATCCGGGCGGGAATGCGGGAGCGCCTGCGCCGTTCGCCGCTCATGGATGGCCCGGGTTTCACGGCCGGGCTGGAGGAGGTGTACCGGCGGCGCTGGCGGCGCTGGTGCGCGGGCCAGGGGAGAGGGTAGGAGCTTGTCGGAAAAAGAGGAAGATGTGGGGGGAAAACCCTTTTTGTGGACAAAAAGGGTTTTCCCCCCACAGTTGCTTTCCCCAAAAAAACTTCATGGTTTTAAGAGGGCTTGGCAATATCCACGGGCAAAACAAGCGTCTGCAGCAGCGGGGGGAGGTTGATGTTGCGGGAAGCTCCGCCGAAGCGGCGGGCCGGCCGTGAGGAGGGCAAAGATGGTAGTGAAGCAAAGAGCCCTGCTGCTGGAGCCGGTGGAATTGGTATCATGGAATGCAGTACCCGAAGCGCCAGACCGGCACCCACGTGAGGCGAGGCGTCTGGCAGCACGCGGCCTGGCTTCGGGAGCGAACTAGGCTGGTGCAGAGGCGGGCCTCGCCCGACCCGCTACGCCAGCCGCGGCACGCGGCCGGCATGCGGCCTCGCTTCGGGTGCGAATTAGGCTGGTGCAGAGGTGGGCCTCGCCCGACCCGCATTGGGAGCCGCGGCACGCGGCCGGCACGCGGCCTCGCTTCGGGAGCGAACTAGGCTGGTGCAGAGGCGGGCCTCGCCCGACCCGCATTGGGAGCCGCGGCACGCGGCCGGCGCGCGGCCGGCACGCGGCCTCGCTTCGGGAGCGAACTAGGCTGGTGCAGAGGAAGGCCTCGCCCGACACGCATTGGGAGCCGCGGCACGCGGCCGGCATGCGGCCTCGCTTCGGGAGCGAACTAGGCTGGTGCAGAGGTGGGCCTCGCCCGACCCGCATTGGGAGCCGCGGCACGCGGCCGGCGCGCGGCTGGCACGCGGCCGGCATGCGGCCTCGCTTCGGGAGCGAATTAGCTTGGTGTGGAGGAAGGCCTCGCCCGACACGCATTGGGAGCAGCGGTACGCTGCCCAAAGGATAGACAGGTAAATAAATCCATGAGGAGTCAGGCATGAAAGACCAAACCTTGAAGAACCTGGAAACTGCTTTCGCGGGGGAATGCCAGGCCTTCCGGCGTTACATGAATTTCGCGATCAAGGCCGACGCGGAGGGTTTCTCGCACGTGGCCAGACTGTTCCGGGCCGCGGCGGAGTCCGAGGCCATTCACGCCACCAACCATTTGAAGGCCATGCAGGGCATAGGCAGCACGGCGGAGAACGTGGAAGCGGCGTTGAAGGGGGAAGTGGACGAGTTTGACGCCATGTACCCCATGTTCATCGACCAGGCGCGGCGGGACGCCAACAACGACGCCCTGAACTCCTTTTTCTGGGCCAATGAGGCGGAAAAACAGCACGGCGCGTTTTACGAGCGGGCTTTGGCGGCGGTGAAGGCCGGCAAGGACGCGGAGATGGGCGAGTTGTACATCTGCCAGGTGTGCGGCTACACCGTGGAAGGCGAGCCGCCGGACAAGTGCCCGGCCTGCGGCAAGGACAAGAAGGAATTCGTGCCGGTGAAGTGAGGCCACGGGCCCGGTCCGGCGCGGACCGGGCTTGTGGGTTTTGAGCTGCCGGTGGGCGAGACTTGCGCCGGGCCGCCCCGGCCCGGCGCCCCTTTAGCCGCCCGCGGGCGGCCCAGGAAAGAGGAGACGCGGTGACAGAAAATCCCGACGCCTGCCGTTTTATGGAGCGTCCGCGGGAGCGGGACCGCATTGGGGTATGGGGCTTTGGCAACGTATCCCGGGATGTGGTGCTGACCCTGGTGAAAGAGGATTTGGGCAAGGAGATCGTGTTCTACGGCCGGCCCAAGGAGGGCTATCCCGACCGGGCGGGGGCCTGGGTGGAGGATTTGAAGGCCAACACGCCCAACCGACCCCGGTTCAAGGGGACCAACCGGGTGGAGGACATGGCCGGCCTGGACCTGATTTTCGTGGGGGTGGGCGTGCCCCGGCGGGAGGGCCAGAGCCGGGACGATCTGCTGGCCGTGAACACGGGAGTGATCGCCCAGACGGCCAAGGAGATCCGGGAGTTGTACCGCGGCTGCGGCAGCGGCGACCTGCCGGTCCTGGTGTTCATGGGCAACCCGGTGACCGCCATGACCTGGGTGGCCTACCAGGTCACCGGCTTTCCGCGGCAGAACATTTTGGGCCAGGCCGGCAACCTGGACACCCGGCGCATCTGCCACTCCATTGCCCGGGTGATGGGGCTCTCCGGGGGGGACGTCAAGGGCGTGGTGTTCGGCGACCACGGCGACTCCATGGTGGCCAGCCCGCATTTCTTCTCGGTGAGCGGCATTCCCTTGTTGGCGGCCCTGGCCGCGGAGGGCATCGACCCGGCCCGCATCCGGGAGGTGATGGACGACGCCAAGAAGGGCGGCACCCACTATGTGAACGCGGTGGGCCAGAGCGCCTCGGCCGGCCCGGCCAAGGCGGCGGTGGACATGCTGCGGCCCATGATCCGGGGGGAGTGGGAAGTGCAGCCCGTGGTGGCGGTTTTGGAGGATGAGTACGGGCTGTTGAGCCCGGAGGACGATCTGGACTCGTTGTGCTTCGGGGTGCCGGCGGTTTTGGGGCCTCACGGCGTGCAGAAAATTTATCAACTGAACGTGGACGAGATACGGGATCAGGTGGTAAAAAGCGCCGAGAACATCAAGGGCAACATACGGGTCGCGGCCCGTGTGCTAAAGGAAAAACACCTCTTGGGCTAACAGGCCAAAGAGGCTCGGGTTTACGCGGGGCGGGTGGCTTTCACCCGCCCCCGGACCTTTCAGCGGGAGTTGGGGCCATGTCGGCGGCTATGGTCTATGTCACGGTGAAGAACCGCAAGGAAGCGCAACAATTGGGGACTTGGGCGGTGCGGGAGCGTCTGGCCGCCGAGGCCAACATTCTGGACGGAATGCGGTCCCTGCGCTGGCAGCAGGGCGGCGAGGTGGAGCAGAACGACGAAGCCGTGCTGATCCTGATGACCAAGGAGCGGTTGGTGGAGGAGCTGACCTTGCAGATCACCCGCAACCACAGCCACGACTTGCCCGGAGTGGTGGTCTCGCCGGTGGTG
Source organism: Deltaproteobacteria bacterium (assembly GCA_020444165.1). The sequence goes on from JAHLLK010000011.1 coordinate 81,427, forward strand.
GGGGGCAACCCCGCCTATCTGAGCTTTATCGAGCAGGAAACCAAGTAAAAAGCTGAGCCGGAGAAGCGGGCCCGGAGCAGGGCCGGCCGCGGGAAGCCGTCCGGGCCGCCAAGCCGGCGGCAGGCCGGGTCAGGCGTGGTCCGGGGCCGGGAGAACCTCCACCCGGTTGCGGCCGGCGTTTTTGGCCTGGTAGAGGGCGCGGTCGGCCCGGTCCACCAGGTCCTCGGGCCGCTGGTCGCCGGGGGCGGCCTGGGTGACGCCCAGGGAGACGCTGACCGGCACCTTGCGGCCCCGGAACAGGAAATCGGTGTGGTCGATGGCCCGGCGGATCTTCTCGGCCACCTCGCGGCCCTGCGCCAGGTTGGTCTCGGGCAGGATCACCACGAACTCCTCGCCGCCGTAGCGGGCCAGGAAGTCGCTTTTGCGGAGCACCTCGGCCACCCGGTGCACGATCTCCACCAGGCATTGGTCCCCCACGGTGTGGCCCCAGTCGTCGTTGATCTTCTTGAAATTATCCACATCCAGCATGGCCAGGCTGAAGACGCGGCCGTAGCGGTCCAGGCGGTTCAGCTCGCGAAAAAGGGCTTCCCACAGGGCCGGGCGGTTGTAGGCCCCGGTGAGGGCGTCGCGGCGCACCTTGCTCAAAAGGGTGCGGTTTTCTTCCTGCACCAAGGCGATCTGCTTTCGCACGGCGTCCAGATGCGCCTGCAACGCATCGGCCTCGGCTTGGGCCAGGGAGAGCCGGCCGCGATCCTCCCGGCGCTTCTTTTCCAGGGCCTGGCGCATGTGGGACAAGGAGCCCAGTACGATAGCCTTCATCTCCTCCATATGGCTGGAGTCCGTGATGGCATGGTTCATCTTTTCCAGGTGGCTGTCCAGGCCCTGGTTGAAGCTTTCATTCTCCAGCAGCAACTGGCCGGTCTGGCCGGAGGTTTCCAGGAACTGCCCTTCCAGGTCGGCCAGGTGGTGCATGACCTCGGCGGCGAAGCTGGCGGCCTTGTTGCGCTCCTCATAGACCTGGCGGGCGTAGAGCCGCACCACCTCCTCGATCTGGGGCCGCAGGGCCAAAAGGGTATGGGGATCGGTCTGGGCGGCCACCTTGATCTTGAGGGCACGGATTTGGGCTATGAACCCCTGGGCGAGGTCCAGGGCCAGGATTTCCAGGAGGGCCAGATAGGCGTCCCGCAGCTCACGGCCGATATCGGGGGAGTCGATGAAATCCCTGCCTGGGGCGGCCAAGGCCAGGGGGGTGCTGATGAGCGGGCCGCTGACGAACCGGGGCGCGGAGCCGGGCAAATAGCGTTCCATCTCGGGGCGGGCGGCCAGGAATTTGGCGAGGTTGGTGGGGTTGACCTGCTGGCTCTTGGAAGCCATCTCCTTGAGCACCGAGATGATTTTGGAGGCCATTTCCTGATAGCGGATGGGGTCTTCCGGCACGGCGGACTCCTGGTTGATTAATGATCGTGGGCACGGTCCGATAATGAGTTACCGCCCCCCCCCGGGGCCTGCTCCTTCAGGGCCTTGGTTACAGCTTGCAAAAGTTCCGGGGGCTTCACCGGCTTCAAGAGGTAATCACAGACGCCGATGGTCTTGGCCGAAACCACCTCGTCGGTGCGGTCGGAGGAGGTGAGCACCAGGAATTTGGCCTCGGGCTCCGACTCCCGGATGGACAGCATGGCTTCCAGGCCGCCCAAGCGGGGCATCACCAGGTCCATGACGGTGAGGTCCGGACGAAATTCCTGGAACATCGCGATGGCTTCCAGGCCGTCCACGGCCTCCACAACTTCAAAGCCCACCTCGCTGAGGGTGGAGCTGATCACCCTGCGCGCGAGGCGGGAGTCCTCCACCACCAGGATGCGGGCGGTCGCAGGAGTGGACAAGGTGGTTTCGCTGAAGGTGACCCTGAGGGTGATGCTCCCCGCGGGGAGATCCAGGATCAGAAGGTAGGTTTCAGACTGATAGCCCGGCACGGGCCGGATCTCGGCCTGTTGCAGGGGCGAGGGCGGTCCGAAGGCCACGGGCATGCCCATCCGGTCCCAGGTCGAGATGGTGCGTCCCACCACGGTATTCATGAACTCGCCCAGCACATCGACAGCGATGGCGTCCAGCTCGGTCAGCCTGCCCAGGCCCATCTGCCGGGAGATGGCCGAGGCCACGGTGAGGGCCATGGGCAGGTCCGAGAAGCCCAGCACAAAATGGCCCTGCTTGGTGGAGTCGTTGATCTGCTCGTAGTTGATGACCAGGGCCAAGGGGAAGACATTGACGGCGCTGGCGCCGGGCAGGCACTTGAGGCGTTCCACGCTTTGGCCGGACATCGCTGCCAGGATCGCCGCGCTGACTTTGGCCAGGATTTCAACGTAAGCCTGGTAGAACAAGGGGTGCAAGCTCCAAGAGGAAGCCCGTAGCGTGGACGGGCTTTCAGATCAAGCTGGATTGACTTGGAACCCTCATTCTATCAAAAAAAAATATAAAAAACAGACGCTCCTGTCCGAATACCTGGCCGGGGAGAAAGGGGCGGAAAAAAGGCCCCGCTCCGGGAGGGTGGAGCGGGGCCGGGGGGCCGGGGAGGGGTATTCACCGGCCGGGAAAACCTATATGAGACTGTTGCACAAGGCTCCATGCCTTGTGCAACGATCACAAATCGCAAGCTTTTTGAAGCCTGCAATTTGGCGGGCCATCCTTGGCCCGCATCGGCCATTGCCTGCCGTAATCATGTTTCACCATGCGATGGCCTCATATGCATTCCGACCAAAGACCTTGGCTGGCAGAGATATGGCCTAGACCAGGGTCAGGTAACGCGAGATTTCCCAGGGGGTGACTTGGCGCATGTACTCGCCCCACTCGGACTTTTTCAGCTTTATGAACTCGTCGGCAAGGGGGCCCAGGCCGTCCCGGACCACCTCGTCGGCCTCCAGGGCCTCCAGGGCCTCCAAGAGGTTCTGGGGCAGGCCTTGCATGCCCCGGGCGCGCCGCTCGTCATAGGACAGGTGGTAGACGTTGAGGTCGCGGCAGGCCTCGCCGGGGTCCAGTTGGTGCTTGATGCCGTCCAGGCCGGCGGCCAGGTAGGCCGCGCCGAGGAGATAGGGATTCACCGCGGCGGACACGCCCCGGTCCTCGAAGCGGTTGGGGGCGGGGCTGCGGTAGAGGAGGGTGCGGTTGTTGTCGCCGTAGCAGGCAAAGGCCGGGGTCCAAGTGTAGCCGCTGGCGCTGGAGTAGACGAACTCCCCGGACTGGATGCGGCGGTAGCAGTTCACGGTGGGGCTGGCCACCGCGGTGAGGGCCTTGATGTGCTTCAGGAGCCCGCCCACGAAGTGGTAGGCCAGGGGGGTGAGGCCCAGGCCCCGGGGGTCGGCGGCTTCCCTGGCCGAGAACAGGTTGGTCCCGGTTTTGGCGTCGGCCACGTGGAAGTGGAAATGGGCCCCGGACCCGGTCTTGTCGCTGAAGGGCTTGGCCATGTAGGTGGCCAGGCAGCCGTACTTCAGGGCCACCTGGGAGGTGATCATGCGGAACAGCACCAGGCGGTCGGCCGCGCCGAGGATGTCGGTCCAGCCGAAGTTGATCTCGTACTGCCCGTTGGCGTCCTCGTGGTCGCTCTGATAGATGTCGAAGCCCAGTTGGTTGCCGTAGCGGATGATGTCCTGCAAGTAGTCCATGGCCTGGCTCATGCCCTTGAAGTCGTAGCAGGGCTTGGCCAGGGTGTCGATCTTCAGGGGGTCCCAGATGGCCAGGCTGCCGTCATCCTTGCGCTGCACCAGGAAATGCTCCGGCTCGAAGCCGCCGTTGAGCACGTAGCCTTCCGCGGCAAAGCGGTCCGCCATGCGGCAGAGGTTGGTGCGGCAACAATAGGGCCAGGGCTCGTCGTCCACATAGATGTTGGTGTTGAACACGGCCACGTTGGGCTTCCAGGGCAGCCGGGCGTAGGTGGCCAGATCGGCCCGGCCCATGAGGTCGTGGCCGTCGGGACCCTGGCCCAGGCCCCACACCGCCGCGCCGGCAAAGCCGGCCCCGTTGTCCACGATGGCGTCGAAGAACTCCACCGGGACTTGCTTGACCTTGGGGGCGCCGTGGATGTCCACGAACTGGGCCAGGACGAACTCGATGCCGTCGCCCCGCATCTTGCCTTTCACGCTTTCCTTGGTGTGCTTGGAATCCACGTCTTCCTCCTTTTACCTCAAAAAACCCGGGCGGAGCCGGCCAGGGGCAGGCCGGTCATGGCCGAGGCGTCCGGGGTCAGGGCTGCCAGGTCACGGCGGCCCAGTTCGGCGATATCGGTTTTGCCCAGGGCGGCGGTGATCTCCCGCACCTCCTGGTTCAGGGCGGTGAGGTAGTTGCACACCCGCTGGGCGCCGGCCGCGATGTCCAGCTTGGCGGTCAGTTCGGGGTTCTGGGTGGCGATGCCCTGGGGGCAGCGGCCGGTGTAGCACTGGCGGCAGCCGGTGCAGCCCAGGGCCATCAAGACCCCCATGCCCAGGTTCACGGCCTTGGCCCCCAGGGCCAGGGCCTTGGCGATGTCGGCCCCGTCGCGGATGCCGCCCATGACCGTGAGGTCGATGCGGTCCTGCCAGCCGATCTCGGTCAGGGCCTGGCGGGCGCCGGCCAGGCCGGCCATGGTGGGGATGCCGATGTTCTCGATGCTGATCTCCGGCGCCGCGCCGGTGGCCCCCTGCATGCCGTCCAACTGCACGAAGTCGGCCTCCACGTTGGCGGCGATGCGGATGTCGTCCCGGATGCGGCCCAGGGCCAATTTCAGGCTCACCGGAATCTGCCCGTCCACGGCCTCGCGGAACTCCTGGATCTTGATGACCAGGTCGTCGGCCCCCAGGATGTCCGGGTGGCGGCTGGGGCTCCGCAGGTCGATGCCCGGGGGCAGGCCGCGCATGGCCGCGATCTCCGGGGTGATCTTCTCGGCCATGAGGTGGCCGCCCAGGCCGGGCTTGGCCCCCTGGCTGATGAGTAGTTCCAGGCCGTCGGCCTTCAGCATGTCGCGGATGTTCCAGCCGTAGCGCCCGGGCAGGCACTGGTAGATGAGCCACTTGGCCGCGGCGCGCTCTTCGGGCAGCATGCCGCCCTCGCCGGTGTTGGTGGCCGTGCCGGCCAGGGCCGAGCCCTGGGCCAAGGCCACCTTGGCCGGCTTGGACAGGGCGCCGAAGCTCATGGCCGCGATCATGATGGGCATGGCCAGGTCCAGGGGCCGGGCGGAGTAGCGGCCGCCCAGCCTGACCCGGGTGTTCACCTGGGCCGGGAACACCGGGGGCGAGAGCGGCCGGGGCACGAAGACCAGGTCGGCGAAGCCGGGCAAGCGGCGCTCCACCCCGCCGCCCTTGACCAGGTAACGGCCCAGTGCCGCCTTCTGGCGGATGGCGGCAAAGGCCGCTTCTTCCTTGATTTTCCGGGGGGCCGGGGCGCTCATCGGTAGATCTTCTCCGTTCCGGCCAGGGCCACGCCGGTCATGGCGCTGGTGGTGATGGACAGGGACCGCAGGTCTTCGGGTTCCAGGTCCTGCACGTAGTACTTGCCCGCGGCCCGGGCGATCATCTGGATCTCGGCGGTCATGGCCTCCAAATAGTTCACCAGGCCGTCGGCCGCGGCGGGGTCCAGGGCGGCGGCGGACGCGGGACCGTGGCCGGCCAAGCCGGCCGGGCAGTCGCCCGTGGGGCAGCCCCCGCAGGCCCGGCAGCCCAGGGCCACCAGGGCGCCGGTGCCCACGGCCACGGCGTTGGCCCCCAGAGCCAGGCACTTGGCCGCGTCGGCCCCATCGCGGATGCCGCCCATGACGAGCAGGTCCACGTCCTCTTCCCGGCCCAGCTCGCGGAGCGCCTCCACCGCCCGGGTCAGGGCGCCCAGGGTGGGGAGACCCAGGTTGGAGACCAGGGCCGGGGTGGCGGCGGGGTAGAAGGCGGAAAGGCCGTCAATGGCCACCACGTCGATGTCCGCACCCACGGCCAGGCGCACCAGCTCGGCGGTGTCGCCGCCGCCCTTCAGGATGATGGGCACCTGGTGGTCCGTAGCCTCCCGCAGCTCGGCCACCTTGAGGGCCAGGGTGTCGGGGTCGGAGAAATCCAGGTGGGCGGCCGGGGCGCGAAGGTCGATATGGGGCTCCACCCCCCAGGCCGCGGCCACCTCCGGGGTGATTTTGGCCGGCGGGGTGTAACGGGTGGCCCCGTGGTTGGCCGAGTCCAGCACGATCTCCAGGGCGTCGGCCGCCAGCACGCTGGCGGGGGTCACCCCCAGGCGGGCCGGGCCGAGCTGCAGAATGATCTGCCCGGCCGCTTCCCGCTCGCCGGGCGCCAGGCCGCCTTCGCCGGCGCCATAGGCCGTGCCCAGGCGGCGGGTGGCCGCGGCCACGGCCAGGCGCGCCCCGGCCGACACCGCGCCATAGCCCATGGGGGCCACCAGCACGGGGATGGCCAGGTCCAGGGGCCGGGCGGCGAAGCGGGCGCCCAGGCTCACCCGGCTGAAACACGGCTCGCGGTAGGCGTCGATCACCACCCGGGAGAGGTTGGCCGGCAAAAAGGAGAGGTCGTCAAAGGCCAGGGCCCGGGGGACCAAGCCCAGGCCGGCCTGGGGGGGACGTCCGTCGGCCGCCTTCTGGTGCACGCCGCGCACCACCGGCCGGGTGAAGGGTCCGCTGTCCTGGGGTGGGGCCATGCTCAGTCCTGCCTCTTGTCGTACTTCTGCTGTTTGGCCGCGGAGACGATCTTGCGGAAGGTGGGCGGCGCGGCGACGCCGTAGAAGTCCAAGATCTCAGCCAGGGTTTCCCGGTCGGCCGCGCTGCACTCGCTCTCTTGGGCGTCGGCCCCCAGGCCGCCCATTTTCCCGCCCACGAAGATCTCGCCCCGGATCATGAACTCGCCCACCGCGTCGCCGGCGTCGCCGCAGATGACGATGCGGCCGCCCAGCATCATGAAGCCCGCCTTGTGGGCCGCGTTGCCGCCCACGATGATGTTGCCCTTCTTCATGACCTGGCCCACCCGGCTGCCGGCGTTGCCCCGCACCACCACGTCGGCGCCCACCAGGGCCGAGCCCGCGGCCAGGCCGGTGTTCTTCTCCACTATCATGCAGCCGTGCATCATGTTCTCGGCCAGGCACCAGCCGGCGTTGTTTTGCACCCGCACCTCGGGCCCATCGCTGAGCCCGGCGCAAAAATAGCCGGCCGAGCCCTGGATGGTGAGCTTCACCGGGGCGATGAGCCCCACGGCCAGGAGATGGCGGGCCCCGGGGTTGGCCAGGGCGATCTCGGGTTCGTTTTTGGCCAGGGTTTTGAGTTCCTGGTTGATCTGGCGGATTTCCTTGCCCGTGCAGTCGATGGTCACCATGTTTGCACCTCAAGAGGATAGGGCTCGACGGTTATGAGGTTGGGGTCGTGGACCACCCGTTGGATGCCCACCTCCTCCGAGGCCAGCAGGATCATGTCCTCGGTCTCGGCCACCACCAGCGGCTTGGCCCCCAGCATGTCCTTGGCAAAGCCGATCTCGTCGGCCGTGGAGACGATGCAGGAGAAGGTGCCGTCGAAGTCTTTGAGCGATTGCTCCAGGGTTTCCCGCAGGCTGTAGCCCTGGTCCAGCTTGTCGGCCACATAGATGGCGATCAGCTCGGTGTCGTTTTGGGTGGCGAACTTCCAGCCCCGGCTCTCCAGCCAGCGCCTGAGGCGGTAGTAATTGGTGAGCTGGCCGTTGTGCACCACGGCCACGTCCGGGAATCCGAAGGCCCAGAAGGGATGGCTGGTGGAGACCAGGATCTGGCTCTCGGTGGCCAGGCGCACGTGGCCCACCCCGTGGGTGCCCATGCGCTCCCGCACCCCGAATTGGCGGTCCAGCTCGTCGGCCGGGCCCACCGCCTTCATGATCTCCAGAATCGCCCCGCCGCTTTGCAGCTCCACCCCGGGCAGGTCTCTGAGCCGGTTGGCCAGGTCCTTCAGGCTGGGGCAGCTTTCCATTTCCACCAGGCAGGCGTCGCCGGAGATGGTGCAGCCCAGCACCGTGGCCCCGGTGGTGCGGATGGCTTCGGCCAGGGCCTCGGCCCCGGCCTCTTGCTCCGGGCTGTCGGCCGGCGAGTCCAAGCGGGCCCGGAGCTGCACCCGGCCGGAAGGCAGGGGTTCGCCATAGAGCGCCATGCCGGACGAGTCGGGGCCGCGGTGGTTGATGCCCAACAGGATTTCCAGGATGTCCCGGCCCAGCGGCCCGGGACCGTGCTTGTACTTGATGCCGGCTACGCCGCACATGGGCTTGCCTTTCCAGGGTTCAAGGGTGGGGCTCTGCAACAGAACCCGGCAGACGGCGGCGCGCCGTCCGTTGGTTGCCAAGATTGCAAGAATCGTGACAGACAAGGTCCCTTGGAGATAAGTTGCGCATAATCAGCGAAAAAGCCTGACAAAGGGGGGGAGGGGCAGGGGCAGAGGCTCTCGAAAAAGCTACCAAACGGTGGGATGGTTGGTCATGGTGACTACCTGGAGGTAGTAAAATGATGCAAAACCATCATTTAATGAAGTAAATTGTTTCAGGCAGGATGTCAGGAGCGGCGGCCAGGCTCTTCCAGGTTGAAGAGGAGATCATTCTCCAGATAGGTCTGCTCCAGAGCCAACTGGTGCTGGCGTAGCGCTTCGCCGCCCTGGTCCACCAGTCCGCCTATCAAGCAGTTTATCAGACATATCAATGAGTTGGGGCTGCCCACCACCGGGATGTGCCGGCAGGGGGCCACCAGGGAATGGCTGGCGAACTGGTTCAGGGGGCAGAGGCTGCTGTCCGAGATCACCAACAGCTCCAGGCCCAACCGGCGGGTGAGCCGGGCCAGGCGCAGCAGCTCGTTGGGGTACCGGGATGTCGCCACGATCACCACCAGGCTGCCGGCCGGGGCCAGGCTCAGGGTGTCGATGGCCGTGGTGTCGCTGCCGGCCAGGGTGTGCACCTCGGGCCGCAGGCGGGACAGCGCCCAGCCCAGGTAGTAGGCCAGGGCATAGGAGAGCCGGGAACCCACCAGGTAAAGCCGCGGCGCCTGGGCCAGACGCGCCACCGCCGCGGCCACCGCCTGGGGGTCCAGGGTCTCGGCCAGGCGGTGCAGGTTGGCAATTTCGTTGAAGATATCCCGCCGGATGCGGTCCGCGCCCGGCCCGCCCCGCTGGGAGAGCTCCACCCGGTCCACCAGGGTGAGGTCCCGGTCCAGGTGGTCGCGCAAGGCCTGGATGAAATCCCCGTAGCCGGCAAACCCCAGTTGGCCCACGAAGCGCACCACCGTGGACTCGCTGACCCCGCACTCGGCCGCCAGGCCCCGGGTGCGCAGGAACACGGCCTGGCGCGGGTTTTGCACTACGAAGTCGGCCAGTTGCCGCCCCTTGGGGGTCAGGGAGGGCTTCAGGTTGGCGATGCGTTCCATCAGACCGGGTTCCGGCGGGGTTTCCATGCGATCCACCCAGGCAAGAGTGCGGTTCTGGCGGCCTGTCACCGCCGGTAAAGGGAATCTTGCCACAAAAATAGTCAACTGACAAGCGCTCTTGGGGCGGTTGACGGCCGGCCAACGGATGGGGCGACACTAATCGTGGCAGAAATTAAGCATCTAGTAACAGACACATAACACAAATGAAGCGCTTGAGAAGGAAAATTGGGGCGCGGAGTCCTGCGAGATATTGACAGATTTTGTTTCAATTGCTAAGTCTTGTTCCATCATGCGGGCGCGTCCCGCCCTTCACCCGCCCTCGGGGCACGGGAGGCAGAGGAACCATGTTCGGGGCAACCAAACGACTTTGGGGGGAGAAACCCTTCAAGTCCCACTACCAGGTGGTCATCATCGGCGGAGGCATCCACGGCCTGGCCGCCGCCTACTTCCTGGCCAAGGAGCACGGCCTTACCGACGTGGCGGTGTTGGAACGCCGCTACGTGGGCTACGGCGGCTCGGGCCGCAACACCGCCATCGTGCGGGCCAACCAAAGAAGCCAGGCCAACGTCCGCCTCTACAATGAAGGCTTGAACCTCTGGTGGCGGCTCATGGACGAACTGGACTTCAACATGATGTTCTGGAACTCGGGCAACCTGAACCTGGCCCACTCCGAGGCGGCCATGGGCGCGCTTCGGCTCCAGGTCTCCACCGCCCAGTTCTGCGGGGTGAAAAGCGAGCTGTTGGACCGCCAGCAGTGCAAGGAGCTGATCCCGGCCCTGGATATCACGGACCGCCTCACCTATCCCATCCACGGCGGCATGTACCACCCGCCGGGCGGCACGCTCAGGCACGACGCCGTGGCCTGGGGCCTGGCCAAGGGCGCGGCCCAGGCTGGCGCGGCCATCCACCAGCTCACCGAGGTCACCGACCTGGTGCTGGAGCGGGGCCGGGTGGCCAAGGTGCGCACCAACCGGGGCGACATCGGGGCCGAGCGGGTGTTGGTGGCCGCGGGCGGCTACAGCGTGCAGCTGGCCGGGATGCTGGGCATCAAGCTCCCCATTCATCCGCTCACCATCCAGGCCATGGTCACCCAGCCCCTGAAGCCCTTCCTGCACCACGTGGTGTCGTCCGGGGCCTACCACTCCTACGCCAACCAGACCCTGAAGGGCGAGGTGGCCACCGGCGCCCACATGGACGCCGAGCCCAACTTCACCACCAACCCCACGGCCATCTACTTCAAGCACCAGGCCGAGGCCATGACCGAGATGCTGCCCTGCCTGAAGGGCGTGAAGTTCATGCGCATCTGGGCCGGCCTGGCCGACATGACCAGCGACATGGCCCCCATCATGGAGGGCAACTGGCCGGTGGAGGGCCTGTACCTGGACTGCGGCTGGGGCTACTTCGGCTTCAAGTCCGGGCCCATCGCCGGCAAGTACATGGCCGAGTACGTGGCCCGCCAGACCTGTCCGGACGTGCTCCGGCCCTTTACCGTGCAGCGCTTCTACCAGGGACGCCCCATGGGCGAGACCGCCGCGGCCATCAACTACGGGCCCTGGAACTAATCCAGATGTTGAAAAAGTCCATCCTTGGCCTTTTTCGCCCAAATATGGCAAAAGCGTGGTTTTGCCATATTTCTAAAATTGCTTGCTTTTTCAAAGCCGCGCAATTTGGCGCGCCAGCTATGGCGCGCCTAACAGGCTGTTGGGAAACAGCCTGTTAGGAGGACCATCCCATGTCCTACACCATCACCTGCCCCATCTGCGGCAAGCGCGACCAGGGCGAGTTCGCCTTTGGCAACGAGGAACGGGGCCCGGCCCCGGCCCAGAAGGGGCTCACGGCCGTGGACCACGCCGAATACGTGCATTTCCGCCGGAACAACCCCGGCCCCCAGAAAGAGTGGTGGTGCCACCGCTCCGGCTGCGGGGTCTGGTTCACCACCTGGCGGGACACCCTGACCAACCGCGAAGTGCCTGACCCGGAGAGTGCGTCATGAACCGTTTGGCCGCAATGCCCACCAACCACCTGGAGCGGGGCCGGAGCCTGGGCTTCACCTACCGGGGCCAGGCCTATAGCGGCCTGGCCGGCGACACCGTGGCCACCGCCCTGTTCGCCGCCGGGGTGCGGGTCTTTGGCAGCTCCCTGAAATATCACCGCCCCCGGGGCCTCTACAGCCTGGACGGCGAGACCGCCAACACTCTGGTCAACGTGGACGGCGAGCCTAACGTGCGGGCCGAGACCACGCCGTTGACCGAGGGCATGCGGGTGGAGCCCCAGAACGTCAAGGGCTCGCCCGAGAAGGACCGCTGGCGGTTTTTGGACCGGCTGTCCCCCTTCATGTCCGCCGGCTTCTATTACAAGATGGGCCACCGGCCCAAGAAGATCTGGCCCTTGGTCGTGCAGCGCATCCGGGCCATGGCCGGCCTGGGCGAGGTGGACCTCTCCCGGGAGTTCGACGCTTCGGGCATAGAAGAACTGTACCTGCATGCCGAGGTGTGCGTGTTGGGCGGCGGCCCGGCCGGGCTCTCGGCGGCCTTGGCCGCGGCGGAGGCCGGGCTCCGGGTGGTGCTGTTGGAGGGCCGGCCCTGGCTGGGCGGGTTCTATGACTGGCGCACCGCCCCGGGCCCGGATGGCCGGCCGCTTTATGAGCGGGCCGCCGACCTGGCCGCCCAGGCCGCGGCCCTCCCCAACCTGCGCATCTTCCTCTCCGCCCCGGTCATGGGCCTGTGGGGCGACAACCTGGCCACCGCCTGTCAGGTGGGCGGGCCGGAGGCCGGTTTCCGTTACCGCTACCTGGAGGTGCGGGCCCACAGCGTGGTGGCGGCCCTGGGCGCCCTGGAGCGGCCCCTGGTGTTCCGGCACAACGACCGCCCCGGGGTGATGCAGCCCCTGGCCGCCCAGCGCCTGGCCCACACCTGGGGCCTGGCTCCGGGCCGGCGGGCCGTGTTCAGCGTGGTCAGCGACCTGGGCCTGGAGGCGGCCGTGGACCTGGCCGCCCTGGGGGTGGAGATCGCCGGCCTGGCCGACGCCCGGCCCGCCGGCGGCGACCCGGAGCTGGTGGCCCGGCTGAAGGAACTGGGCGTGTACTACTGCCCCGGGGCCGCGGTGAGCGCGGCCCACGGCAAAAAGGGCGTGGAAGCGGCCACCCTCACCCCGCTCAGCGGCGGCAAGGGCGAGAAGCTGGCCTGCGACCTGATCGCCGCGGCGGCCGGTTTCACCCCCCAGGCCGGACCCCTGGTGCAGGCCGGAGCGCGGCCAATGTACGACCCGGCCACCAGCGCCTTCCTGGCCCGGGACCTGCCGCCCCGGGTGCACGCGGCCGGCCGGGTGCTGGGGCTGAACGACCCCCCGGCCCTGGAGGCCTCGGGCCGCAGCGCCGGCTTGGCCGCCGCGGCCGACTGCGGGGCCGACACGGGGGCCGCCCTGGCCGCGGCCCGGGACGAGCTGGCCAGCCTGACCCCGCCGGCCCCGGCTCCCAAGCTGGCCTTTGCCCCGGGCCTGGGCAAGGGGGACAAGGCCTTCATCTGCTACGACGAGGACGGCACCCTGAAGACCGCGCGGCAGTGCGTGGCCCAGGGCTTTGACCAGCCCGAGCTGGCCAAGCGCTTCGGCGGCTTCGGCCTGGGCCCGGGCCAGGGCGGCGCGCCGGGCCACAACCTGCCCTTGGCCCTGGCCGAGATCCGGGGGGTGGACCCCAGCCAGCTGGCCCCCACCACCCAGCGCCCGCCCCTGTCGCCGCCCCTCTTGGGCGTGTTGGCCGGGCCGGGGCACGACGTGTACAAGGAGACCCCCCTCACCGCGGCCCAGGCCGCGGCCGGGGCCATCTTCCGGCGGGTGGGGGTGTGGAAACGGGCCCGCTACTTCTCCCCGGACCTCACCTGCCGCGAGGAGATCGCCAACGTGCGCAATGGCGTCGGCCTCATCGACGTGTCCACCCTGGGCAAGTTCCGCCTGCACGGCCCCGACGCGCTAAAGGCCCTGCAGCGGGTGTACATCAGCGACATGAGCAAAACCAAGCCGGGCCGGCTGAAGTACGCGGCCATGCTGAACGGCGACGGCAACCTGGTGGACGACGGGGTGCTCACCCCGGTGGGCGAGAACGACTATTACTTCACCGCCTCCACCGCCCGGGCCGGGGTCACCGCGGAGTGGTTCCGCTACCACACCCGTTACGAGGGCTGGGACTTCCATTTGGTGAACCTCACCGACGCCCTGGGCGCGGTGAACCTGGCCGGGCCCCTGGCCCGCCAGGTGCTGGCCAAGGTCACCGACGCCGACGTGTCGGCCGCGGCCTTCCCCTACATGGCCTTTCGAGAGATCACCCTGACCGGCGGGGTGCCGGCCCGGGCGCTCAGGGTGGGCTTCGTGGGGGAATTGTCCTACGAGCTGCACGTGCCGGCCGCGGCCGCGGCCTACGTGTGGGACCTCCTGATGGAAGCCGGGGCGGAATTCGGCATCAAGCCCTTTGGCCTGGAGGCCCAGTTCGTGCTGCGGCTCGAAAAGGGCCACGTGATCATCGGCCAGGAGAGCGAGGGCCGCACCAACCTGTTGGACCTGGGCCTGGGGTTCCTGTGGGACCGCCACGACCTGGCCTCCGGCAAGATCGGGGCGCCGTCCTTGCGTTTCCAGGAGCACCAGGCCGGCCGCCTGAAGCTCACGGGCTTCACCCTGGACCCGGGCGAGGAAGCCCCGGGCGACGGCGCGGTGCTCTACGCCGGCCGGGACATCATCGGCCACGTCTGCACCATCCGCCACAGCCACGCCCTGGGAGCCACCATCGGCCTGGCCCTGGTGCAGGAGCCGTGGGCCCGGCCGGGCGGCAAGCTGAACATCTTCCAGAACGACGGCGGCAAGGAGCTGCGCAGCGTGGCCACGGTCACCCCCGCGCCGTTCTACGACCCGGCCGGCGAACGCCAGAAAATGTGAAGGGAGTAGGCGCCATGCCTGAATATATCCGCAAATCCCCGGTGGAGATGCCGCTCACCCCGGCTAGCCGCGAGCGCAAGAATGGTTGGGACGTGGTCCTGGCCTATGAGGGCCAGGGCGAGGGGCCCTGGCTGGTGGACCTCTCCCACCTGACCAAGTACGACGTGCAGGACCGGGACCTTGCCCGCCTGTCCCCCTGGGGCCGGGCCATCCCGGCCCAGCCGGGCCAGACCCTCTGGGAGGAGGGGCTCGTCATCAACCGCCAGAACCGGACCCAGGCCAGCGTGTGGCTCCTGGGGCCGGAGGAACTGCCCCCGCCCGCGGACCCGGCCTTTACCGAGACCACCGACGGGCTGTGCCTCCTGGCCCTCACCGGCCGCGGGGTGCTGGCGCTCACCGAGCGCCTCACCCGCCTGGACCTGGCCGCCCCGGGCCTGGCCTGGCCCCGGGTCTTGCAGGGCCCGGCCGCCCACGTGCCCTGCCAGGTGGTGCCGCTGGCCCGCGAAGGCGACACGGCCACGGTGCTCCTGGCCTTTTCCCGGGGCTATGGCCGCACCCTCACGGAGGCGGTCCTGGCCACCGGGGCCGGCCTGGGGCTCACCCCGGGCGGCTGGGAGGTGCTGCCCTTCGCCGCCTGAGGCGCCGGCTCGTTTGGCTGAACCCAAGAACCCCACGCGGAGGCCGCCCCCGGGCCTCCGCGTTCCTTTTAGGGTCTAGGTCAGCCGGAGGGCAGGGACGTCCGGGCCGGTTTGGCTTCCCCCGGCCCGGTTTTGGTCTAGAATAGGCGGAAGCACCCGCGTGGAACTCCGGGCAATCCTGGCGAAAAGGTAACCATGGAATTACCCCTGCTCAACGACATCCTGCTCATCTTCCTGCTGTCCCTGGTGGCCATCCTCCTCACCCAGCGGCTCCGGCTGCCCAACATCGTGGCTTTCCTGGCTGCCGGAGTCCTGGCCGGCCCCCACGGCCTGGGCCTGGTCACCAGCATCCACGAGGTGGAACTGGCGGCCGAGGTGGGGGTGGTGCTCCTGTTGTTCACCATCGGCATGGAGTTCTCCCTCCAGACTCTCCTCGCGGTGAAGCGGGCGGTGCTCCTGGGCGGCGGCCTGCAACTGGGGCTCACCATCGGGGTCATTGCCGTGGCGGCCTGGGCCGGGGGCCGCGCCTGGGGACAGGCCGGTTTCGCCGGCTTCCTGGCGGCGCTGTCCAGCACGGCCATCGTGCTGAAGCTGTTGCAGGAAAAGGCCGCCCTGGACGGCCCGGCCGGGCGCACCAGCCTGGCCATGCTGATCATGCAGGACCTGGCCGTGGTGCCCCTGATGCTCCTCACGCCCTTCCTGGCCGGGGCGGCCGGCGGGGCGGGGGAAGGCGGGCTCATGGCCGCGGCCAAGGGGGTCGGGGTGGTGGCGGCCCTGGTGGTGGGGGCCAAGTGGCTCTTGCCCCGGCTCCTCCGCCTGGTGGCCGACACCAGGAATCGCGAGCTTTTTCTCCTGGCCATCCTGAGCCTGGGCCTGGGCGTGGCCTGCCTCACGGCCTGGGCCGGGCTGTCCCTGGCCCTGGGGGCCTTCATCGCCGGGCTCATCATCTCGGAATCGCCCTACAGCCACCAGGCCCTGGGCAGCGTGCTGCCCATGCGCGACGTGTTCACCAGCCTGTTTTTCGTGTCCATCGGCATGCTGCTGGACCTGGGCTATGTCTGGGCCAACCCCCTGGCCGTGGGCTTGGCCCTGGCCCTGGTCCTGGGGATCAAGACCCTGACCGGCGGCCTGGCCTCCCTGGCCCTGGGCCTGCCCTTCAGGGTGGCCGCGGCCACCGGGCTCATCCTGGGTCAGGTGGGGGAGTTCTCCTTTGTGTTGGCCCGTCTGGGCCAGAGTCACGGGCTGTTGTCCGGGGACAACTACCAGCTTTTCCTGGCGGTCACCGTGTTGACCATGGCCCTGACTCCCCTGCTCCTGCACGTGGGCCTGCACCTGCCCGGCACCCGGGGCCGCAGTTTAAACGGGGAGCCCGGGGCCGCCGGCCTGGCGGACCACGTCATCGTGGTGGGCTTTGGCCTGAACGGGCAGAACGTGACCAGGGCCTGCCGGGCGGCCGGGGTGCCCTACGTGATCCTGGAGATGAACGCCCGCACCGTGCGGGACCAGGCCAAGGAGGGCGAGCCCATCGTCTTCGGCGACGCGGTGAACCCCGCGGTGCTGGAGCACGCCGGGGTGACCCGGGCCCGGGCCCTGGTGATCACCATGGCCGACCCGGTGGGCTCCCGCCGGGTCACCGCCCTGGCCAAGTCCCTGAACCCCCGTTTGCACCTCATCGTGCGCACCCGCTATTTGCAGGAGATGGAGGAGCTGGTGCGCCTGGGGGCTGACGAGGTGATCCCCGAGGAGTACGAGACCGGGGTGGAGATCTTCACCCGGCTCCTCCGGGCCTTTCTGGTGCCCGAGGAGGACATCGCCCGCCTGGTGGCCGAGCTGCGCAGCGGGCACTACCAGATGTTCCGGGGGCTGTCCACGCCGACTCCGGCCCAGCAGGGCGTCTGCGACTTGTTCCGGGACCTGGAGATCACCACCCTCCGGGTGCGGGCCGGGGCGCGCCTGGCCGGGCAGACCATCGGCCAGGTGGGGCTCCGCCGCCTGCACGGGGTCACGGTGCTGGCCGTGCGCGGCCCGGGTGGCCTGGAGGCCCAACCCGGGGCGGACACCCTGCTGCGGGAAGACGATCTGGTGGTGCTGTTGGGCGCGCCGGAGAATTTGGCCATGGTGACGCCGCTGTTTACGCGGCCGGTGGGGGAGTGAGGAGGGAAGGCAGGGAGCGGGGCGGGGGGGAGATTCGTGAGCGTGGCCTGGCAAACCAGCCCATCGCTTACGGTGGTTAAAGAGAAAAATTCTCTTTTAGTTGACTTTTTAGTCGCTGCCTCACATATTACTGGCATGATACAACGCAATTTCCACATTAGGAGGCGGACAGATGATCATCAGTTTCTCTCTTGAAAACTGGATGTCTTTCCGCAACCGGGTCACCTTCTCCATGGTCGCCAGCCGGGAGCGCCAGCACGGCGATAGGGTTTCCAAGTTGGGCAAGTACCAGACTAGGGTCCTGCCCATCGCAGCGTTATATGGTGGGAATGCTTCGGGTAAAACCAACTTTTTCAAGGCGATGAATTTCGCCAAACGGTTGGTCGCCAAAGGCACGCAACCGGACAGCTTGATCCCTTTGGAGCCTTTCCGCCTGGGTGCCGACGGCACTAATGATCCCTCGCATTTTGCCTTTGAGTTACTGATCGACGAAATTATTTACGATTTCAGCTTCGCGGTAACCCGTAAAGCCGTTTTGCAAGAGCGGTTGGTTAAGATAGGAAAGACCAGCGAAAAGGTCCTTTATTACCGCCACAAAGGGACTATTGAATTTGATGCTTCGTTGGGCAAGGATGAGTTTTTACGTTTCGCTTTCCAAGGAACCCGAGATAATCAGCTCTTTCTGACAAATTCGGTCTCCCAGAAAGTAGAAAATTTCCGGCCGGTCTACGATTGGTTTAAGAATACTCTGGAATTAGTTGCTCCGGACTCCCGTTTTGAACCCTATGAAATATTTCTTGATGAAAACCACCCTCATTACAGCACGATGAACCTGCTGCTTGCTCAATTAGACACCGGTATCACCCATTTGGGCATCGAAACTATTCCCGTCGATAATTTAAAAATACCAGATGGCTTTAAGACTATGCTAATGGAAGATTTTAAAAGAGGGAATACGGTAAAATTACTTGGTGGTCCGTTCAAAGAAGCTTCGCTGGTGACCAGCGAGGCAGGGGAAATGGTGACAAAGAAGCTCTTTGCCTATCACGCTAAGGACGATGGCACAGAAGCCAAATTCGAGTTGTGTCAGGAATCTGACGGCTCACAACGGGTGATCGACTTGCTGCCAACCTTTCTCGATCTTGCTGACCATTTGTCTCGAAAGGTTTATATCATCGATGAAATAGATCGTAGCCTTCATACCCTGCTCACTAGAAGTTTGCTCGAGGCATACCTAGGCACCTGTTCCACCGAAACTAGGTCGCAGTTGCTGTTCACGACTCATGACGTTCTGCTGATGGATCAGCAGTTGCTTCGACGTGATGAGATGTGGGTGGCCGAGAGAGATTCCAGGGGAGCCTCGAATTTGTATTCTTTTGCTGAATACAAAGACGTCCGCTACGACAAGGATATCCGGAAAAGTTATCTGCAGGGGAGACTGGGGGGAATCCCTCGCATTATGCTGAGAGAGGCCTTGGGCAGTCGGTGCAACGTTGAAGATAAATATGGCAATGATTGATGGCTCAGCCAAGGCGCAAGTTTCAAAGGTTTCTCGGCGAACGTCGCTATAAGAAGATGTTCATCATCGCAGTGGAGGGCATAAAGACCGAGCCACGGTATTTTGCTGTCTTCAATAACCAAGACTCTGTTATTTGGGTGAAGTGTCTTAGAGGCAATCACGGCGGTTCTCCGCCCCAGGTATTGAGGCTGATGAAAAACTATCTGCAGCAACAGGGAATTAAGCCCTCGGATGAAGCCTGGCTTGTCGCTGATAAAGACCAATGGACCGATAACCAACTGAAACAGCTATATGATTGGTCGCAGAGAAGTGCTAACTATGGATTCGCGTTAAGCAATCCCCAATTCGAGTATTGGTTGCTCCTCCATTTTGAAGACGGTGCCGGTTTGTCATCCAAAAGGGAGATGTTGGACAAACTTAATCGCTACCTCCCCAGCTACGACAAGGGGATCGATACCCCCCAATTCACCCGGGACCGGATCGAGGAGGCAATCCGGCGGGCCAGACTCCGGGACGATCCTCCCTGTGTGGACTGGCCCCGCAAGCCTTGGGCCACCACAGTTTACAAACTGGTGGCCAATATCCTTGGAATTTGAGCCCGACCACCCTCAGTTAAACCAAAAAAACCGTTGATTCCGCCACTTGGCTCTCGGGCTTCATTTTTTCAAAATAGTGGCTGTTGTCTAGGGTCAAACGCAAGTTTTGCGGTGAAGCCGAAACAATGGACGGTATAATGAAGGCCAATTCCTAAAACGGAAGCCGCTGTCCGGCACATCATCGGGGTAAGGTGGGGCAACCTTGAGCCTGTTCCTGGCGGAATACTATCTCTGGAACCTCTTGATCACCGGCGCCTACACCGGGGCGTTCCTGCTTTATCTCTCCAATTTCTCCGGCGAAGACCCCCGCACCAACGCCTTCCGCCGGCTGCTTCTGAGCATCCTGGCTTGGGCCGTATTCGATTTTGCCGCGAGCCACCTGGCCCAAAGCCAGCCGCCGGAAACCGCCCGGCTGGCCTTTGTCTGGCTGTCGTTCCTGTTCCTGGCCTTTCCCCCCGCCGCGGGGGAGGTCATGCTGCATCTCATGGGCCCCGTGTCCTGGCGGCAGCGGCTGATGCTCTACGGGCCCTATGTTCTGTTGTACCTGGTGGCCATCCTGTTCCCCGGGCTGGTGTCCGGCGCCACTTTCGGGATCGCGAGCCCGGTGCCGGGGCCGCTCAACTGGAACTTCTTTTTCAAGGTTTACACCTGCCTGTTCACCGGCGTGTTGCTTTTTCGTCTTCTGCAAACCGCCCTGGGCCAAAGCGATCCCCGCCTCAAAGGCGAGGATCTGGTGCTTTTCGCCGGGGGCAGCGCCACCCTCTTGGGCATCATCGCCAGCCAGCTCCTCCGGGACTGGCGAGGACCGGATTTCCCCTGGCTGGCCAACCTGGCCACCCTGTTCATCAGCCTGGCCGCCCTGTGGGGCATCCGCCGCTACGGCCGGGTGTTCACCCGCCACACCCTGTACGAGGCCACGGTGCAGGTCATCCCCGGTGGCCTGGCCCAGCTCCGGGCTGGGCGCATCCTCTGGGCCAACCAGGGTCTGGCCCAGCTTTTGGGCCTCCGGCTGGCCGGCGAACTCACCGGCCTGGACCTGGCCGCCCTACTGGACCGGGACTTCTACCCTGCCGACGAAGCGCGGACGGTGGCCGCGGCGCTCTCGCGGGGGGAGCTGCCCCAGGACGAGATCCGCCTGCACCGCGTCGGCGGAGGCTGGCTCCCCTGCCTGGTGCACTCCGCGCCCCTGGACCCCGGGGATCACGCCCAGGGGGCCGTGGCCCTGTTCCAGGACCTGACCGCGCAAAAGGAAGCCATGGCCGAGCGCCTGTGGCGGGAGAAACTCTCCGGGGCCATGGAGACCTCCGGCGCGGTGTGCCACGAGCTGAACCAGCCCCTGCAAGCCCTGCAAAACCGCATCGAGCTGATGGGCCTCCGCCCCACCACCCCGGACCTCCTGGCGGCCGACCTGGCCAAGATGGCGGAGATCTGCCAGGACATGACGGTCATCACCCGCCGCCTGCAAAATCTCACCACCTACCAGACCAAGGATTATTTGGGGATAACCAAGATTCTGGACCTGGCGCGCTCGTCCCAGGAGGAGGCCGCCGAGACCGCCGACCAGAGGACGGGTAAGCTTAACTCCAAAATAGCATAGGTAGGTTATTCCAACCGGAACACCGGGCTGGGCGCATCCTGGCGGGCTGCGCAGAGCCCCGCCGCAGAGCCGTGCGCCGCCAGGGCCTCCCGCGCCGCGGCCAGGGCCAGCTCGGGGCGGTTGTTCTTTTCCGAGAGGTGGGCCAAAACCACCTGGCCCAGGCCCGGGTGGCAAAGCTCGCCCAAAAGTCCGGCGGCGTCCTGGTTGGAGAGATGGCCGTGGGCCCCCCGCACCCGCTGCTTCAGCCACTCGGGGTAGGGCCCCCGGGCCAGCAGACCCGGGTCGTGGTTGGCCTCCAGGATGAGAGCCTGGCAGCCGGCCAGGCGTTGGCGCACCAGGCCGGTGGGTTTGCCCAGGTCGGTGCAGACCCCCAGCCGCACTCCGCCCGCGGCCACCACCAGGCCCACCGGGTCCCGGGCGTCGTGGGGGATGGAAAATGGCGTGAGCGAGAGGCCGCCCACGGTGAAACTGCGGCCGGCGTCCAGGGGCTGGTGGCGCACTCCCGGCATGGAGGGGGCCGCGGACCAGGTGGCCGGTGTGGAGGTCACGGTCAGGCGGTGCCGCCGGGCCAGCACGTCCACCCCGGCCAGGTGGTCGCGGTGCTCGTGGGTGACCACAATGGTGGTGACGTCGTGGGCGGCAAAACCGGCCGCCTCCAGGCGCAGGGTGATCTGCCGGGCCGAGAGCCCGGCGTCGATCAGGAGCCCCTGGGCTCCGGCCTTCACGAAGATGGCGTTGCCCTTGGAACCGCTGCCCAAAAGGCAGAACAGGAGCGACACGGTTAGGCTTCCCGCCCGGAGTGGCGGGGGCAAGAGAGGGAAAAAACGGCGCGGGACCTGGGGCAGCGGCAAGGCATGGGGCTCATCCGGTGTGGCCGAAGCCGCCGTCACCCCGGCGGCTGGCGGGCAGTTCCTCCACCACCTGGAGCTGGGCCTGGACCACCGGGGCCACCACCAACTGGGCCACCCGGTCGCCCCGCTCCACCCGGCAAGGCTCCTGGCCCAGGTTTATGAGGGCCACCTTGACCTCGCCGCGGTAATCGGCGTCGATGGTGCCGGGGGCGTTGACCACGGTGAGGCCCTGCTTCACGGCCAGGCCGGAACGGGGCCGCACCTGGCCCTCAAAGCCGGGGGGCAGGGCGATGGCCAGGCCGGTGGGCACCACCTCCCGCTGGCCCGGGGCCAGGACGAGGGGTTCGTCCAACGCGGCGGGGAGGTCGAGCCCGGCGGACTGGGGCGTCATGTAGGCGGGCAGGGGCAGGCCGCGGCCGTGGGGCAAGACCCGCACCTGCACCGCCACGGAACTCATGCCAAAAGCTCCTGGGCCACGCGGTCGGCGTCCAGATTGCCCAGCACGGTCACGGCCAGGCGGTCGGGGTCCAGGATCTGGCCGGCCAGGGCGCTCACCTCGGCGGCTTCCACCGCGTCGATGTTGGCGATGACCTGGTCCAGGGGCACGTGCCCGCCAAAGTAGAACTCGTTTTTGGCCAGACGGCTCATGCGGCTGTCCGGGTTCTCGGCGCCCAGGAGGATGGAGCCCTTCAGGTGCTCCTTGGCGTGCTCCAACTCCTCGGCGTCCACCAGCCCGCTGGCCATAGCCGCCATTTCCTCCTTGACCACCTGGATGGCCTCCACGGTGCGGCTGGGCGAAACCCCCAGGTACACCCCCAGCATGCCGGTGTCACTGTAGCTGGAGAGGTAGGAGTACACGGCGTAGGCCAGGCCGCGGCGCTCGCGCACTTCCTGGAAGAGCCGGGAACTCATGCTGCCGCCCAGCATGCCGTTCATGAGCGCGGCGGCAAAGCGCTGGGGGGCCACAGCCGAGGGGGCGTCGGCCCCCAACAGCACGTGCACCTGCTCGGTGGGCCGGCTGACCACCCGGAGCCGCGGCTCGGTGAGGGGAGCGTGGCGGGGCGGCCGGGCCGGCCGGGTGGGCAGGGCGCCCACCACCGGTCCCAACAGCTCCACCAGGTGCTCATGCTCCAGCTGCCCCACGGCCGAAATCACCATGTTGGCCGGCACGTAGTTGGCGCCCATGTAGTCCAGGATGGCCTGGCGGTCCATGCCCTCCACCGAGGCGGTGGTGCCCAGGATGGGCCGGCCCAAGGGATGGCCCGGCCAGAAGTCCAGGCCGAACAACACGTGCACCAGCTCGTCCGGGGTGTCCTCCACGCAGGAGATCTCCTGCAGGATCACCTGGCGCTCCCGCTCCAACTCCGCGGGGTCGTAGGCCGGGTGCAGGAAGATCTCCGAAAGCACGGAGAACATTTCCGGCAGGTGGCTGGCCAAGGCCCGGGCGTGGAAGCAGGTGCTCTCCTTGCCGGTGAAGGCGTTGGCCTGGCCGCCCAGGCGGTCGATGACCCGGGCGATGTCCAGGGCGGTGAGCTGGGCGGTGCCTTTGAAAGCCATGTGCTCGATGAGATGGCTGACCCCGCCCAGCTCGGGCTCCTCGTCGCGGGAGCCCACTTCCACCCAAAGACCCAAGGATACCGAGTAGGCGTGCGGCAGGCTTTCAGTCACCAGCCGCACGCCATTGTCAAAGGTAGTTTTCTGAAACACGTTCACCTATCGGCGGTCGTTCCGCCCCCGCCCGGGGCGGTCGTCGCCCCGGCGGCCGCCGGAACGAGGTTCACGTTGCGGGCGGTCGTCGCCCGAGGAGCCTTCCTCCTGGCCCTCACCGGGCTCGGGGGGAGGCAACAGCGCCTTGCGGGAGAGCCGGATCTTGCCGCGGTCGTCCACGCCCAGCACCTTGACCTTGACCCGGTCGCCTTCCCTCAGCACGTCGGTGACGGCGCGCACCCGGGTGTGGTCCAGCTCGCTGATGTGCACCAGGCCATCGCGGCCGGGCATAAGCTCCACGAAAGCGCCGAAGTCCATGATGCGCACCACGGTGCCCTCGTAGACCGCGCCCTCTTCCACTTCCTGGGTAAGCTCGCGGATCATCTGCAGGGCCTTCGCGCCGGCGTCGCCGTCCACCGCGGCCACGTGCACCGTGCCGTCGTCCTCGACGTCGATCTTGACTCCGGTTTCCATCTGGATGCCGCGTATCACCTTGCCGCCGGGGCCGATCACGTCCTTGATGCGCTCCACCGGGATCTTGATGGTGGTGATGCGCGGAGCCCAGTCGCTGATCTCGCCGCGGGCGCGCTCGATGGACTTCTTCATCTCGCCCAGAATGTGCAGCCGGGCCTCGCGGGCCTGGTCCAGGGCGCGGCCCATGATGTCCTTGGTGATGCCGCTGATCTTGATGTCCATCTGCACGGCGGTGACGCCGTCCTGGGTGCCGGCCACCTTGAAGTCCATGTCGCCCAGGTGGTCCTCGTCACCCATGATGTCGGTCAACACCACGGTGTTGTCGCCTTCCTTGATCAGGCCCATGGCCACGCCGGCCACCGCCGCCCGGGAAGGCACCCCGGCGTCCATCAGCGCCATGGAGCCGCCGCACACCGTGGCCATGGAGGACGAGCCGTTGGACTCGGTGATCTCGCTGACCACGCGGATGGAGTAGGGGAAGTCTTCCCGCTTGGGCAGCACCCGTTCCAGGGCCCGCCGGGCCAGGGCGCCGTGGCCGATCTCGCGGCGGCCGGGGCCCCGGAGCATCTTGGCCTCGCCCACGCAGTAGGGCGGGAAGTTGTAGTGCAACAGGAAGTGCCGGAAGGTGTCGCCTTCGGTCACCGACTCGATGCGCTGCTCGTCGCCGCTGGTGCCCAGGGTGGCCACCACCACGGCCTGGGTCTCGCCGCGGGTGAACAGGGCCGAGCCGTGGGCCCGGGGCAGCACCCCCACCTCGGTGGCGATGGGCCGCACCTGGTTGTGCGCCCGCCCGTCCACCCGGCGGCCCTCGGTCAGGATCATCTCGCGCATGTCATGGGCGATGAAGTCCTCGACCATATTCTTGATCTTGCCTTCCCAGCCGGGGAACTCCTCGGCCAGGGTCTCGGCGGCCTTCTTCTTGGTGGCCCGCACCTTGCCGTAGCGTTCCAGCTTCGGCGCGGTGGCCAGGATCTCGGTCAGGTCGCCGGCCACCAGGGCCCGGACCTTCTCCAAAAGCCCGCCCTCGGGCTCGGCCGGCTTGGCGTAATCCCGTTTGGGCTTGCCCACCGCGGCGGCCAGTTCCTCCTGGATGTCCAAGAGGGGCTGCATCTCGCAGTGGCCGAACCACAGGGCCTCCAGGACATCTTCCTCGGTGAGCTGCTCGCCGCCGCCTTCCACCATCACGATGGCGTTGCGGCTGCCGGCCACGATGAAGTCCATGTCGGACTGCTCGATCTCCTGGCTGGTGGGGTTCACCACCAGCTTGCCGTCCACCCGGCCCACGCGCACCCCGGCCAGAGGGCCGTCAAAGGGCACGTCCGAGATCATCAGGGCGGCCGAGGCGCCGGTCAGGGCCATGACGTCAGGCTCGTTCACCTTGTCCACGCTCATGACCGTGGCGATGATCTGGGTCTCGTGGGTCCAGCCCTTGGGCATGCGGGGCCGCACGGGGCGGTCGATGAGCCGGCTGGTGAGGGTCTCCTTCTCGCTGGGGCGGCCCATCTCGCGGCGGAAGAAGTTGCCGGGGATGCGCCCGGCCGCGTAAGACATCTCTTGGTAGTCCACGGTCAGCGGCAGGAAGTCGATGCCCTCCCGCACGCCTTGATCGCCCACCGCGGTGACCAGCACGATGGTCTCACCCATGGTGACCCACACCGCGCCGGAGGCCTGTTTGGCGACCTTACCGGTTTCCATACTGAATTCACGGCCGTTTATGGTGGCCGTAACCTTTTTAATCATCTCTATTCTCACTCGCCTTCCAAGGCTTACTTGCGGATGCCCAGCTCCTTGATGACCGTGCGGTACCGCTCGATATCCTTGCGCTTAAGGTAATTGAGCATCCGGCGGCGCTGACCGACCAGCTTCAGGAGGCCCCGGCGGCTGTGGTGGTCCTTTTTGTGCACCTTGAAATGCTCCGTGAGGTACTTGATGCGTTCAGACAGAAGCGCAATCTGCACCTCGGGGGAGCCGGTGTCGCTTTCGCCGCGCTGGAACTTCTCGATGACGCCGCGTTTATCGTCGGGGGTCAAAACCACTTTCTAATCCTCCTTTGGTTGTGGGCCTTGTGGCCCCTCGTCTGCGGCCCAGAGAGCGGGGGCCCCTTCCCCCGCCACCAGGCTCATTCGGCCCCCATGGCCGACGCAGATGGCTGCTCCTCTTCCTGGGAGCGGCTGGGTTCGGAAAAAACTCGCACGGTTTCGTAATCCCGGCCGGCATCCCCCTCTGGGGCGGCCAGCCAGTTGAGCACCGCTACCAACTCCCCGCCGGGGGTGGTGACCCGGAAAGCGCCCGTCAAGGGGGTGTCCGGGTTGGCGGAGAGGAAAATCTCGCGGGGCAGAATGCGCCCCTGTCGAATTTGCCAGGCTGCCTCCTCCGGGAGGACCACCGCCGGCAGGCCGGCCCGGGCCAGGGCCTGGTCCGGGTCCAGGAGCCGGTGGGTCAGCTCGTCGTCGTCCCAGGCCAGCACCCGCTCCAGCTCCACCGCGTCGTCCAGGCTGAAGGGCAGGCTGACCGCGCGGGTGAGCGCGGAGAGATGCCCCACCGTGCCGAGCCGGCGGGCCAAGTCTTCGGCCAGCACCCGCAGGTAGGTTCCCTTGGAGCAGCGGGTCTCGAACAGGACCCAGCCGGGCTCCCAGGCCAAAAGCCGGTTGGCCGCCACGGTGATGGGCCGGGCCGGTTTGGTTACCGCCTGACCCTCGCGGGCGTAGGCGTACAGGGGCCGGCCCTGGTGCTTCACCGCCGAATAGGCCGGCGGGGCCTGCTCCTGCTCCCCTTCCAGGGAGGCCAGGGCGGCCAAAATGCGGGCCTCGTCCAACTCCGGCACCGGGACCTCGGCCGTGACCCGGCCGGTGGGGTCGCCGGTGTCCATGGCCCGGCCCAGTTCCAGGCGGCCCAGATAGGTCTTGCCCCCCTGGCCCATGATCTCGGCCAGGCGGGTGGCCTGGTTGAACAACAGCACCAACACCCCGGTGGCAAAAGGGTCCAGGGTGCCGGCGTGGCCCAGCTTGGCCGGCCGGAAACGGCGCCGCAACTCGTCCACCACGTCGTGGCTGGTGGGGCCGGCCGGCTTGTCCACCACCAGGACACCGGAAACCGTAAAACGGGGGGCGGGCCGGCGGCGTCTCATGCCGCGGTCCCGACCAAAGCGGCCAAGGGGGTGAGGAGCCGCGTCGCCACCTGGTCCAGGCTGCCGTCCACCTTGGCTCCGGCCGCGTTGCGGTGGCCGCCGCCGCCCAGCTTCAGGGCCAGGCCGGACACGTCCTGGCGGCCCCGGGAACGCAGGCTGATCTTCACCCGCTGGCCCGGCAACTCCCGGAGGAGCGCCGCCACCTCCACCCCGGGGATGGTCCTGAGCGTCTCCACCACCTGCTCCAGGTCCTGGGCCTGGCACTGGCAGGCGGCCAGATCGGCCAGGCTCACCCGGGCCAGGGCCAGACGGCCGTCCTGGTGCAGCGACATGCTCTCCAGCATGCGGCTCAGCAAATGAATCCGCCGGGGCCGGGTGGCGTAGACCTCCTGGCTGATGCCCCAGACGTCAGCTCCCGCCTCCACCAACTCCGCCGCCTGGCGGAAAGTCCGCGGGGTGGTGTTGGAGTAGCGGAAGGAGCCGGTGTCGGTCTGCAACCCGGTGAACAGGCAGGTGGCCGCCTCTGGAGTGAGGGGCCAGCCGGCCTCCCGGGCCAGATCGATGAGCATGCCCGCCGTGGCCGCGTAGGAGGTAT
This sequence comes from Deltaproteobacteria bacterium, assembly GCA_020444165.1. Next base: position 108,977 of record JAHLLK010000011.1, read on the forward strand.
CCAACCAGGCGGCCTGGCCATACTCGCTCTGGCCGCGATGGTGGTCCACCACCGCGCCCCGGGCCACGGCGTCCAGATAGGGCCCCGACTCGGGGCCGGTGCGCCCGGTCTGGTGACAGTCCAGGAGCACGGCCAAGTCCACCGCCGCGGCCGGCGGCAAGGGCGCCAGCCAGGCCATGCCCGGCAGGAAGAGATATTCCTCGGGCAGGGGCCCGGCCGAGTACACGTGCACTTCCTTGCCCAGGGCCCGGAGCAGGTGGGCCAGGCCCAGGGTGGAGCCCAGGGCGTCGCCGTCCGGGTCCTGGTGGGCCACCACCAGGACGCTCCGGGCGTCTTGGATAAGACCGGCCACCTGGCGCATCATGATTCCGGCGTTTCCTCTTCGTCGTCCCGGGCCTGGGCCCGGGCGTCATCCTCGGCCCGCACCCGGCGGATGAGCAGATCCAGCTCGGCGCCGCGGGCCAGGGATTCGTCGTAAACCGGCAACAGCCGGGGCACGGTCTTCAGGCTGAGCCGGCCGGCCAGCTCGCGCCGCAAAAAAGGCGCCGCATTGGTCAGGCCCTCCTGGGCCGCGGCGCGTTCGGCGTCCGGGTCCAGGCAGCTGAAGAAAACCTTGGCCTGGGAGAGGTCCGGGCTCACGTCCACGCCGGTGAGGGTCACCCCCTTGACCCGGGGGTCCTTCACCCGCCGGAGCAAGAGCTCGGCCAGCTCGGCCTGGATCAATTGTCCCAGTCTTTTCGTGCGGCGGGTGCCCACGCCATCTCCTCGAGGTGAATGACCTCGACCCTGACGTCGGTCACCAGGGCCTCGGACTGGCCTTCCACGAAACGCTCGAGGGAGGCCAACTGACTGTCCACGTGGGCCGCCTCGTTGCTGCAGACGGCGAAGCCCAACTCCAGGCGCTGCCATAGGTCTTGGGAGCCCACTTCGGCCGCCGACACGTTGAAGCGGGCGCGCACCCGGTCCAGGATGGAGCGCACCACCTTGCGCTTGGCCTTCAGGCTGGCGCCCTCGCCCAGGTGCAGGGTCATGACGAGCGCGCCCACTACCATAGGATTTTACAGCTTGGCCGCGATCTCGTGGGTCACGAAGACCTCGATCTCGTCTCCGACCTTGATGTCGTTGTAGTTCTCCAGGCCGATACCGCACTCGAAGCCCTGGAGCACTTCCTTGACATCTTCCTTGAACCGCCGGAGGCTGGAGATGCGGCCGGTGGCCACCACCACCCCGTCCCGGAGCAGCCGGGCCAGAGCGCCGCGGTCCACCTTGCCCGAGAGCACGTAGGAGCCCGCGATGGTGCCGATCTTGGGCACGCCGAAGGTCTGGCGCACCTCGGCGCGGCCGATGACCTCTTCCTGGATCTCCGGGGCCAAAAGCCCGGTCAGGGCCGCGGTCACGTCCTCCAGCATCTGGTAGATGACTTCGTAGGTGCGGACCTCCACCTTTTCGGCTTCGGCCACCTCGGACACCTTGCCGGTGGGCCGCACGTTGAAGCCGATGATGATGGCTTCGGAAGCCGAGGCCAGCATCACGTCGCTCTCGGTGATGGCGCCGGTGGCGGCGTGGATCACGTTGACCTTGACCAGATCGTTGCCCAGCTTGGACAGGGCCTCCAAGAGGGCCTCCACCGAGCCTTGCACGTCGGCCTTGACCACCAGCTTCAGCTCCTGGACCGCGCCTTCCTTCATCTGGTCCATGAAACTTTCCAGGCTGGTGCCCCGCTTGGTGGAAAGCTCGGCCTCGCGCTTCTTCATCTGGCGGTGCTCGGCCACCCGCTTGGCGTCCTTCTCGTTCTCCACCACCACCAGCTCGTCGCCGGCGTCCGGCACACCGGAGAATCCCTGCACCTCCACCGGGATGGCCGGGCCGGCGCTGTCCTGGGGCTGGCCCAGGTCGTCGAACATGGCCCGGACCTTGCCGGCGAAGACGCCGGCCACGAAGTGGTCACCGGGCTTCAGGGTGCCTTCCTGCACCAGGATGGTGGCCACCGGGCCGCGGCCTTTGTCCAACCGGGCTTCCAGGACGCGGCCGCGGGCCGGCTTGTCCGGGTTGGCGGTGAGCTCCAGCAGCTCGGTCTGCAGGTTCAGCATCTCCAGGAGCTGCTCCACCCCCTGGCCGGTCTTGGCGCTGACATCCACGAAGATGGTGTCGCCGCCCCAGTCCTCGGGGATGAGCCCGTGGTCGGCCAGGCCGCGGCGGACCTTCTCCGGGTCGGCCCCGGGCTTGTCCACCTTGTTCACGGCCACCACGATGGGCACCTGGGCCGCCTTGCTGTGGTTGATGGCCTCCACGGTCTGCTGCATCACCCCGTCGTCGGCCGCCACCACCAGGACCACCACGTCGGTGACCTGGGAGCCGCGGG
>JAHLLK010000124.1 GCA_020444165.1 Deltaproteobacteria bacterium
CCCACCCGGGGGCTCATCGGCTACCGCTCCCAGTTCCTCACCGACACCCGGGGCGCCGGCATCCTCACCACCCTGGTCATCGGCCACGTGCCCTATGCCGGCGAGATCCCCGGCCGGCCCAACGGCTCCCTGGTGGCCGACCGGATGGGCCGGGTGGTGGCCTACGCCGTGTTCCATTTGCAGCCCCGGGGCTCCATCTTCGTGGAGCCGGGCGAGCCCTCCTACCCCGGGCTCATCGTGGGCCAAAACTCCCGCATCGAGGACATAGCGGTGAACATCACCAAGGAGAAGAAGCTGACCAACATGCGGGCCTCCGGGGCCGACGAGGCGCTCCGGCTGATCCCGCCCCGGCGCTTCACCTTGGAGCAGGCCATGGAGTACATCAACGACGACGAGCTGGTGGAGGTGACCCCCAAATCCATCCGGCTCAGGAAAAAGGAAGCCGCGCGCCTGGGCGGCGCCCGCAAGAAGGTCTGAGGCCGGGCCGCCTCAAAAAAAGCGCGCGGGAGCCCCTGCCCCCGCGCGCTTTGTATTTGGTTGGGACCTGCTGGCGGCCTAAAACGGCAGCGCCCCCTTCAGCAGCAGGGAGAACGCCGGCAGCCACAACCCCACCACGGTCCAGACCAGCAGGCTGTAGCCCAGGGTCTTGCCCGAGAACTTGCCAAAGGCGTTGAGCCACACCATGATGTACAGCACCAGGTAGCCGGCGCAGGCCAGAGCCAAAAAGCCGCTGGGGCCCACCAGCTGCTTGCCGTCGGGCAGCACCGGGCCGCCGAACAGGGAGACCAAGAGGTAGACCACGGTGACAAAGGCCACGGTAAGGCTCACGTTGCCCACCCCGCGCATGTCCTCCGCCCCCTTGTTCAGGGCGTAGCCCACCGAGCAATAGAAGAAGCCATAGGGCATCAGGAGCCCGGCCACCCAGGCGTCCTTGAAGATCACCACTTGCAGAATCGCGCCGATGATGGTGAGGATGCCCACCAAAAAGGTTACGGCTCCGGTCACAAAGGCGTCGCCTTTGCCGATCAGCGTAAGGCCTACCGGAAACCACATGCAACTTATGGCCATGAGCGTAACTTCGACCATTGTACCCTCCCCGCTAAAAAGTAGGAAAATAACGCCCCAGCCCACCCTCCGTCGCCCTTGGGTCGGCCCTCTCCCCGGGGGCAAAAAGCCTTGAGTCAAACTATTCGCGTTAAGCCCTAACCTCGCAACCTGCCGCGCCAATAACCTGGGGCTAAACCAGGTGGCCGAGGCAATGGCCCGGCCGCGCCCCCCTTCGTCCGCCCGGGATAATCTCCCGCGCCGCGCTCCCGGATCGCCGCCAACACCTCCATGGGTCTGGCGCGGTTATCCTCTCCGGTTGGGGCGGCGGGCTCCGAACTCAACCTCGAGGGCCTGACAAACCTATCGCCTGCAAAACCGCTTAGTTGAAACCACGGTCCCGCTGTTAATCGCGCCGCTGAAAAATGGTCCCGGCGACGCTTAATGGATTGAAAAAGCAAGTTGCGTGCCACCAAAATCCGGCCCCCGCGCGCCAATTGCTTGATATTATTGACTCTCGTCGCGGCGGCCCGCGGCCCCGCTCCGGCGGCCGGAGATATCCGCCACCTGGGGTTTCAAAATCGTGCCCACCTGTTACCATAGGTGGCAAGGTGGCAAGATGGCCGTGCCGTCCCCCGCTGCCAAACGTTATCCATTCCTCCTTTCCCGGCCCGGAAACCCCCTGCCTGCCCCCGGCGAGGCGCCCATTTTGCCACGCTATTGTTACTGAGTCTCTAAATGCCCGGAAATTGGTCAGGATCGCCGTTTATCCGTCCTCAGACCGATTGCCAAAAGCGTTTTCCCGGTGTATGAAGGGTGATTCAAACAGCTATCCCGGGGCCTTCGCCCCTTCCGGAAAGAGAGAAAGCCATGTGCTCCCGCCGCCTCCCCGCCTGGCGGTACGCGCTGCCGGCCGTCCTGCTGCTGGCCTGCCTGCTCCCGGCCCTGGGCTGCGACAGCGCCGCCAACTCCAACCCCACCCCTCCGCCGGCCGTCCCCGCCGTGAAGGTCACCGTGCAGGAGATCCAGCCCGTGGCCATGCGCGACGTTTTGGTGCTGCCGGGCCAGACCGAGGGCCTGCATGAGGTCGTCGTGGCTGCCGAGGCCGAGGGCAAGGTGGAGCGCATCCCCCCCAAGGAGGGGGAGGAGGTGGCCAAGGGCGCGCTGTTGGCCGAGATCGACGTGGCCGAGCGGGGCGCGGCCCTGGCCCGGGCCAAGGCCGCCTACAAACTGGCCGACGGGCTGGCCCAGCGGCGGGAGAACCTGAAGAGCCGCAAGGTGCTGGCCCAGGAGGACCTGGACCGGGCCGAGACCGAGCGCCAACTGGCCAAGGGCAACCTGGACGCGGCCCAAATCCTCTACGACCAGAGCTTCCTGCGCACCCCCGTGGCCGGGGTGGTGAACAAGCTCTACGTGGACCCCGGCGAGTTCGCCAAGCGGGGCGAGCCGGTGGCCGAGATCGTCAACACCCGGAGCATCAAGGTGAACCTGAGCGTGCCGGAGCTGGACGTGCGCTTTCTCTCCCCGGGGCAGGCGGCGCTCGTCACCGTGGACGCCTACCCCGGCCGGCAATGGCCGGGCCGGTTGGACTTCATCTCCTTCAAGGCTGATTTCGCCACCAAGACCTTCCCGGTGAAGGTGATCGTGGACAACCCCGACGGGGCCATCCGCCCGGGCATGGTGGCCCGGGTGGCGCTCCTCCGGCGTGAGGTGAACGAGGCCCTGGCCGTGCCGCTCCGGGCCATCCTGGACAAGGCCGGGGAGCGCATCGTGTTCGTGGCCCGGGACGGTGTCGCCCGCTCCCGCACCGTGGAGCTGGGCATCATCGAGGGTGAGCGCATCCAGGTGACCAAGGGCCTGGCCGCCGGGGACCAGCTCATCGTCTCCGGCCACAACGAGGTCGAGGACGGCATGAAGGTCAGCCTGCAATGATCGTCAACGAATTCGCCCTGAAGCGCCAGGTCAGCGTCCTGGTGCTGTTGGTGCTCATCGTCCTGGGGGGCATGTTCGCCTACTCCCGGCTGCCGCGGGAGTCCACCCCGGACATCACCATTCCCTATGTCTTCGTGAACACCACCTATGAGGGGGTGGCCCCCGAGGACATGGAGAAGCTCATCACCATCCCCATCGAGCGCAAGCTCAAAGGGCTCTCGGACGTGGAGGAGATCAAGTCCACCTCGGCCGAGGGGCTGTCCACCATCGCCATCAAGTTCCTGCCCAAGGTGGACCTGGACGACGCCCTGCAAAAGGTGCGCGACAAGGTGGACCAGGCCAAGCAGGACCTGCCGGCCGATCTGCCCGACGACCCGGTGATCGACGAGGCCAGCTTCTCGGACTGGCCCATCATCCAGGTGGTCCTCTCCGGGCCCTTCAGCCTGAAGCGGCTCAAGGTGTTCGCCGAGGAGTTCGAGGACAAGATCGAGGCCATCCCCGGGGTCTTGAACGCCGAGATAGTGGGCGGGCTGGAGCGCGAGATCCACGTGGAGTTCGACCTGGACCGGGTCGGCGCCTACAACGTGCCCTTCAACACCCTGATCGGCGCGGTGCGCGACGCCAACGTCAACATGCCCGGCGGGTCCATGGACATCGGCGACGCCAAATACCTGGTCCGCGTGCCCGAGGACTACAAGAACCCGGCCGAGATCTTCTCCATCGTGGCCTATGTGAAGGATGGCAAGCCGGTGTATTTGCGGGACGTGGCCCGCATCGCCGACTCCTACAAGGACCCCACCACCCGGAGCCGCCTGAACGGCCGCCAGAGCGTGACCATCCTGGTGACCAAGCGGGCCGGCGAGAACATTCTCCTCATCAACGACGCCATCAAGGTGCTGGTGGGGGACCTGCGCCAGGTCATGCCCCCCAACCTCGAGATCGACCTGGTGGGCGACGCCTCCAAGGACGTGCGCATGATGGTGGCCGACCTGGAGAACAACATCATCTCCGGCCTGGTGCTGGTCCTGGTGGTGATCCTCCTGTTCATCGGCGGGCGCTCGGCCCTGTTCGTGTCCCTGGCCATCCCCTATTCCATGCTGCTCACCTTTGGCGTGCTCTATATGCTGGACATCACCCTGAACATGGTGGTGTTGTTCAGCCTGATCCTGGCGCTCGGCATGCTGGTGGACAACGGCATCGTCATCGTGGAGAACATCTACCGCCACATGCAGGAGGGCAAACCCCGGGCGCAGGCGGCGAGGGACGGCACCAACGAGGTGGCCTGGCCGGTGATCACCTCCACCCTGACCACCCTGGGCGCCTTTGTGCCCATGCTCTTTTGGCCGGACATCATGGGCGAGTTCATGGGCTATCTGCCCAAGACCCTCATCATCGCCCTGACCGCCAGCCTGTTCGTGGCCCTGGTCATCAACCCCGTGCTCTCGGCCCGCTACCAGACCGTGCGCCCGGTGAAGGCCCGGGGAGGCGAGGGCGAAGCCAACCGGATCAAGAGGATTTACCGGGGCATGCTGGAGTGGTCCCTGGCCCACCGCCTGGTGGTGGTGGGCCTGGCTTTCGTGATGCTGCTCGCCTCGGTGGCCGCCTTCGGCCTCTGGGGCAGGGGGGTGGAGTTCTTCCCCGAGACCGAGCCCCGGCGGGCTTTCGTCTACGTCAAGGCGCCCGAGGGCACCAACCTGGGGGCCTCCGACACCCTGGTCAAACGGGTGGAGGAGATCGTCTCGCCCTATAAGGACGTGAACTTCGTCATCGCCAACATCGGCTCGGCCGGCGGCGACCCCTTCACCTCCGGCGGGGTGGGCACCCACCTCTCCCGCATCACCCTGGACTTCAAGGACCTGCACGACCGCTCCCGCCCCAGCTCGGAGATCATCAAGGAGCTGCGCCAGAAGCTCATCGCCGCCATCAAGGGGGCCGAGATCCGGGTGGAGAAGGAGGAGGAAGGCCCGCCCACGGGACCGCCCATCAACCTGGAGATCGCGGGCAAGGACGTGCGCACCCTGGGGGTCTTGGCCGCCCGGGTGCGGAAGCTCATCCAGGGCGTGCCCGGCCTGGTGGACCTGAAGGACGACTTCGTCAAGGGCAAGCCCGAGATCAAGGTGGAGGTGGACAAGGAAAAGGCCGCGCTCTTGAGCCTGGACACCTACCAGGTGGCGCTCACCGTGAAGACCGCGGTGGGCGGCTACAAGGTGGGGGTGTACCGCGAGGGCAAGGACGAGTACGACATCGTGGCCCGGCTGCCCGAGAAGGACCGCAGCTCCCTGGAGGGGCTCCGGCGGGTCACCGTGTCCGGGCCCCAGGGCGAGCCGGTGCCCCTGACCAGCGTGGCCTCGGTGGGGCTCTCCAGTGGCCTGGGGGCCATCAACCGCCTGGACCAGCGCCGGGTGGTCACGGTCTCGGCCAACGTGTCCGGCCGCCTGGCCAACGACATCATCGCGGACCTCGAGAAGCTCCTGGCCGGCATGGAATGGCCCCGGGGCTATGACTACCGCTTCACCGGCGAGCAGCGGGAGCAGGAGAAAAGCTCGGACTTTTTGGGCAACGCCTTCCTGGCCGCCCTGTTCATCATCTTCCTGATCCTGGTCACCCAGTTCAACTCCGCGGTCACCCCCCTGATCATCCTGACCTCGGTGCTCCTCTCTCTCATCGGGGTGTTCCTGGGGCTCCTCATCACCGGCACCGCCTTCGGCATCATCATGACCGGGGTGGGGGTGATCAGCCTGGCCGGGGTGGTGGTGAACAACGCCATCGTGCTCATCGACTACTTCAACCAGCTCAAGGCCAGCGGCCTGGCTTCCCGGGCGGCCCTGGTGCAGGCCGGGCTCACCCGCTTCCGGCCGGTGATGCTCACGGCCCTCACCACCCTCCTGGGCCTCTTGCCCATGGCCACCGGGGTGAGCTTCGACTTCACCAACTTCCGCTGGGACATCGGCGGCGAGTCCAGCCAGTGGTGGGGCCCCATGGCCGTGGCCGTGATCTTCGGCCTGGGCGTGGCCACGCTCTTGACCCTGGTGGTGGTGCCGGTCCTGTGCTCACTGCAGGACAGCGCCGCGGCGTGGGTGGCCGGACGCGTGCGGGGGAAGAGGGAGAAGAAGAAGGCGGTGGTTTTGGAGGGGGAGGGGTAGGGGTAGGGAGGGCGGCAAAAACCTAATCTAAGCTGTTGGTTCGGTCTAGGAGCCGGCCTTTTACCCGCCAGCTTCCCCTTCATCGCCGATGGCCGGCCGGTGCTTGCTGGTTGAGTTTGCGTATCGTCTGCCAACCACAAACTAGTTTGTGTATCCGGAATATTGATTCACGATACACAAACTGGTTTGTGGCTCATCCACCTTACCCGAGCCTGGTCAACTCCGGAGCCCCATCGCCACCCCTCCGCCCCATCCATTCCCCATGCCCTCACAACGTGTCCTCGGCTCATTGCGTTATGAGGCCATTGCATGGTGAAACACATAAATCATGTTGATATTGTATCAAAACTGGCTGTGAAACATGATAACGGCAAGCAATGGCCGATGCGGGCCAAGGATGGCCCGCCAAATTGCCAGCTTCAAAAAGCTTGCAATTTGTGAGGGTTGGCAAAACCGCGTTTTTGCCAAGCCGACATTGCATGGGGCAGGACGCCCCGTGCAATGCTCTCGTTATGAGATTGGCCTGGCCATCCTGACTCAAGGGACCAAGGTCGCCGGTGTGGTCTTCGACCTAGGCGTGGCCACCCTGCTGACCCTGGTGGTGGTGCCGGTCCTCTGCTCGTTGCAGGACAGCGCCGCGGCGTGGGTGGCCGGTCGCGGGCGGGGGAAGAGGGAGAAGAAGAAGGCGGTGGCGGAGGGGGAGGGGGTGAGGCGGCAGGCCCTCAGCCCGGGCTGCATGACTCCAACCCAGCCTGAGATGGCCAAATGAGCCTCACGAAGACCATTGCCACAGAAAAACTACCAAAAACCGAGATAATCGGCTGTTATAGTTATTGTTTGCCGGAGAATACCGTGCGTTGGTCTCCAAATGGGTTCTTTGGCGGCGTGTCCGTGAATAGGGCCCGGATCGGAGTTCCCGTGGGAGGGGCCGGGGATGCCCCGCCATATCAAAAAACCGCCATTCCCCTTCCTTGCCTTGGCCCGGTCTAATTCCCTTGTTCCGCAGCAGGCGAGGTCAAGGCCTTGCCCACTTGCGCGGCGATCCACACATAGAAATTCATGGGCTCGCCCCTGATCTGGCTTTTGCCGCCCAGGCCCCAGTCCTGAATGGTCATTTCGATCTCCGAGGTTGTCGCCTTGATCAGGCCCAGGGGCGGAATTTCCTGGCTGACCAGGGCCTCGACCACGCGGCCCTGGTCGTCGACGCCGTTCACCTTGATGGCTTTCATCTTGGTGCCGCGCTTTTTGAAGCGCACGGTGACCTCCTTGGCCGAAGCCTTTGGGTCGAAGGTCTGCACCTCGCCGGCCTCGCCGCCCTGCTCGGCCAGAAAGCTGGCGGGCACGGTGAACGGGTCATAGCCCTGTGGCTGAACGATCACCTCCTTGGCTTGGCCCGGCCCGTCGGGGGTTTCCAGACACAAGACCTTGGTGATGACGCCAGGCTGGCCTTTCATGTCCACCTTGATCTCCATCCACACGGCATTCTGGCCCTCATATTTGGCGCGCTCCAGGGTGCAGATGCGCATGTCGTAGTTCTCGCCCTTTTTCAGGTTCTTCACCCAATAGTCAGCCCAGGCCCCGGGCACGAAGTTGTAGGAGCCCTTGACCACCAGCATGGGAGTCTGGCCTTGCACGGGCGAATCGTTGGCGGCCGAGGCAGGCGCGGCCGCCATCCACAGCACCAACACCGCCGGCAACACCCACAATCCAAACGAAACCTTGCGCCGCGCTGCTTTTACCACGAAGTTTCTCCCCGATTTTCGCAAGAACAACTCCAACCGGCCCGAGCTGGCCATGGTTTGACCACCATTGGGTCGCTGCTTATCCGGCAACCGCCCAGGTTTGCCCCAGTTTGAGCCATTGGAGGCTCCCGGCGCCCGGCCTCGGGCGACTGGCCCCACCCAAGGGATTCATAGCCGACCATTCCAAAACGAGAGCATTGCACGGGGCGTCCTGCCCCGTGCAATGTCGGGTTGGCAAAAACGCGATTTTGCCAACCCTCACAAATTGCAAGCTTTTTGAAGCTTGCAATTTGGCGGGCCATCCTTGGCCCGCATCGGCCATTGCCTGCCGTAATCATGTTTCACAGCCATTTTTTACATAATATCAACACGTTTTCTGTGTTTCACCATGCAATGGCCTCAAAACGATATTCCACCCAAACCCTGCGACAACCACAATCGCCTCGAATTTGAGCAGACTAGCCCCTTCCCATTTTCCCGTCAATCGGGTTTCCCCTTTTTGCTTGCCTCCACGCCGGGGAGCACTGCAAGCTGCTTGGCAACAATAACCTAACTAGCATGGCGCAGGCGTCCTTGGCCACCGGGGTGAGCTTCGACCTCACCAACTTCCGCTGGGACATCGGCGGCGAGCCCAACCAGTGGCGGGGCCCCCTGGGCGTGGCCGTGATCTTCGGCCTGGGCGTGGCCACGCTGTTGACCCTGGTGGTGGGGCCGGTGTTATGCTCGTTGCAGGACAGCGCCGCGGCCTGGGTGGCGGGACAGGGGCGGGGGAAGAGAAGAGAGAAGAAGAAGGCGGTGGTTTTGGAGGGGTAGGGGTAGCTTCTGAAACGGCCAAGTCTTTGATGACAAGCGCATAAGCTGTCTTAGTCACAAATTGCGTTTCCAGCGTGGCCTTCCGGCAGATGGTTCAGCTTACAATGCTGCTTCTCCGTTTTCCATGTTTTCAAAGACGTATTTTTGGTACAGCTCCTGGCCCTCCAAGAAGGTCTGTAAAATTGAGCTGTAGATCTTTTTCCTGAAGGCTACCTGGTAAAACTCGTTTTGGATGGTCTGGTGCAGGCGCTCCACCGAGCCGTTGGTCTGGGGGTGCCTGACCCTGGTGCGGGTGTGCTCGATGTCGTAAACCACTTCCACCCAAATACCACAATTATACAAGTGGCTATTCCACAAGCGCTAGGCTTCATTAAGATAGCTAGCTATAGATTCTTTTGAGACAGTTTGAGTATTTACTAATAACCCCTGGACAACAAAAGGCGAAACCTCAAAATAATCTGCTGCGTCGTTAATATCATCTTCGGAATAATTCCTGCAAGAAAATTGCTTTTTCAATTCTTCAATTGGGCACAAGAGTTCAGCGGCAAAAGCGCGCTGAACTTTTTGACGAAAAGTCTTGGCATTAGTAATAGGAAGCCATTTATCTTCGGTTCGTGAAAAAATAGAATCAGCCATGAAACGAGCTGCTTCAAAACGACGAGCACGATTGTTCCTCTTCTGAAAATGAAAGCGAATGTATTCTCCTCCATTTTCACGTATGCCGAGACCCACAGATGGATAATATTCCTGCAATTTCTCACCCAAAAGATGTCTTGCAGGTATATTTAGCACACTTTCCAGGTCTTCATCTTTTAACGGTCTATTATACCACCCCGCATCTTTACGAAACGCACGCGCAATTCTCCATCCCAACTCCCAAGGAGTAGATTTTTGATCATTCATCCGTTCGCGTACGCACTCCATCCTCTCCCGCAGATCTATCTTTCCTACAATTCCAACATCATTGCGCCTACTTAAACGCAATATGTCCTGTATGTGTTTAATTTGATTTTCATCAAACGGTCTTGAACAAGCCACTTCCGTCAATCCAGCAATCCCAACATCCTTTGACAACGAAAGTAAATCCTCAACAAATTCTTTTGGAGCTGTATCGGGGTCAAATCCCAGACAGGCTTCCAATCGACGAAATTCGGATTTAACGCTATCATTTTCTTCTTCTGCTACCTCTTTCCATATAACCTGCAAATCAGTTTCAAACAGCCCATATAGTTCCAACCGTGCAATTACTGTGCGAATAAACCCACCCAAAGTTCTCTTGAAGTCAGGGAGCGCAACCACCGCCTGTTCGGACACGAGATACCTCGTCGGGCCATATATTTCCGACAAAGAAGAAAACGCCTGAACTGATAAGTTAACCCCATCCGATGCAAAACAAATATTGGGCCAAATGTAACCATATCCAGCGGCAATCAATTCATGGTTCATTCTCCATTCAGCGGTACGACTATTCTCTGGAGAGGGCTCGTACAATATCCTCCACCAGGAAGAGGCGAACCAAAGAGCCACCGGGTATAGTGAGACAAGAGCATAATCCTTTACACTTCTTGCCCAATCATCTTCATTTTTTGTTACAACGCTTCCCTTCAACGTCATAGTTAACTGGGATGCAGTATGACGTATCTCATCGCGTCCTTCTTGTGGACATAAAGAAGCGGTCCATTGTAAATCTATTGCAAAATCAGACACCATATTCATCCCAGCGCTGTTTAACCATATCACATTGAGGGTCATGTATTCTAAGAGGATACCCGTGATAAATACCTTGCGTAGGATTTTCTAGCATCCCCTCCAACACTCTGCCAGACTCCATGACAGCCCAGACATTTTGTGGCCAACCCTGACGCCATTGCTGGCTCACTAACCCACGCGAAAATGCCTCTCGTAGTAAACGGGTGGCTTCACGCCTAGAGAAAAGTTCAACTTCATCACATAGAGTTTTATCCTGACGGGGACTGCAGGGTGGTTGCAAACCAAAATCTCCGGGATTGCGTTTGTGCGCTGGATTGCCACCATAGGATGCTAAACTGGCTAGTTTTTCAAGTTCATCGCGACGCTTAACTGCACCTTCTTTAGTTAACAAACGTCTATTTGCTGATCGCATATGTCGCACCGGATTATCGACTCCGCGTCAATAGTAACTGTATGATGGAAAATCATTTCAATGGATTTATTCAAGAAAATGCGGCAATCAAACACAACAAATATTCGATACGTTCTCTACCCCGAAAATTAGGACCTCAAATTTGTCTCCCTTATATTATTTCTAATACATCCCATGAGCCTATCCGCATGGAACATGGCAACCGGGAGAATGTTATGCTATCCTCTAGTATAGCATAACATTCTCTTGGAGGTCTGCCATGGCCAAGCAATACAAGTTTTCTTC
>JAHLLK010000125.1 GCA_020444165.1 Deltaproteobacteria bacterium
CGATACCCCAGCTCGGCGCTCAGGGGGAAGTTGCTGCGGACGAAGGTGCCCTGGGCGCGGGCGGCTTCCTTGCCGCGGTGGTCGGTGACCACGGCCTCGGCCAGGAAGAGGGTGCGGCCGGGGTGGAGCACCCGCCCGCGGGCGGTCAACAGGCCCTCGGTGACCGGGCGGATGAACTGGGTGTTCAGGTTCACGGTGAGGACGAACACGTCCTCCACCAGGGAGGCCACGGCGAAGAAGGCCACGTCGTCCAGGAGCTTCATGTAGGTGCCGCCGTGCACCGCGCCGGCGGAGTGGAACAGATCCGGCCGGGCCTCCAGGCTCAGTTCGGCGCGGGCCCGGCTCACCGCCAAGGTGGGCTTGTAGTACTCGTTGCAGGGTGCGAGTTGGTACATCCGCTCCAGCTTGCGGTAATGGTCGGGGTTCACCGGGGTGGTCATGGCGTCGTCTCCGGGCGGGGGGGCAAGGACGCGCGGGGCGGGACGGCCCGCCCCGCGCGGCAGAAAACAGGCTAAACCTCGGCGCGGATCTTCTTTTTGTCGATCTTGCCGACGCTGGTCTTGGGGATGGCGGGCACCACCCGGATCTGGTCGGGGATGGCCCATTTGCTCAGGTTGCCCTCTTCCACGAAGGTGTTCATGAAGGCCTTGATATCCTCGGGGTTGACGGTGGAGCCCTCCCTGGCCACCACCAGGGCCAGGGGCCGCTCGCCCCATTTCTCGTCGGGCACGCCCACCACGGCCACTTCGCTGACCCCGGGGGCCTGGCTGATGAGGCTTTCCAGCTCCAGGGAGCTGACCCACTCGCCGCCGGTCTTGATGACGTCCTTCAGGCGGTCGGTGATCTTGACGTAGCCTTCGGAGTCGATGTTGGCCACGTCGCCGGTGTGCAGGTACCCGCCGCGCCACAGCTCCTCGCCCTTGTCGGGGGCTTTGTAGTAGCCCTGGGTGAGCCAGGGGGCGCGGACCACGATCTCACCGGAGGTCTGGCCGTCGCGGGGCAGAGGCTTGCCCTGGGGGTCCCACACTTGCAGGTCCACCAGGGGGATGGGCCGGCCGGTGGAGGTGCGGACCTTGAGCTGGTAGTCCATATCGGCGTCCAGCTTGTCCGGGGGCAGGTTGGCCAGGGTGAGCACCGGGCAGGTCTCGCTCATGCCGTAGCCGGTGTAGATGTCGATGCCCAGGTCCATGGCGGCCTGGGCCAGGCCCTTGGGCAGGGCGGAACCGCCGATGATGACCTTCCAGCCCCGGAGGTCCACCTGCTTGGCCACCGGGCTGGAGACCAGCATGTGCAGGATGGTGGGCACGCAGTGGCTGAAGGTGACTTTCTCCTTGATGAGGAGTTGCAGGAGCATGGCCGGCTCATAGCGGCCGGGATAGACCTGCTTCATGCCCAGCATGGTGGCCAGGTAGGGCACGCCCCAGGCGTGGACGTGGAACATGGGGGTGATGGGCATGTAGGTGTCTTGGGAGGTGAAGCGGCCCTGGGCGTGGATGGAAGCGGTGCCCACGGCCAGGCCCAGGGTGTGCAGCACCAGTTGGCGGTGGCTGAAGTACACGCCCTTGGGGTCGCCGGTGGTGCCGGTGGTGTAGGACATGGTGGCCTGGGAGTTCTCGTCAAAGTCGGGGAACTCGAAGTCCTCGGTGCCCTTGGCCAACAGCTCCTCGTATTCGCATTCGAAAATGGACCCGGCCGGAGCGTCGTTGGTCTCCTTCATGTAGACCCATTTTTTCACCGAGGGCACCTGGTCCTTGATGGAATCCACCACCGGCGCGAACTCCTCGGCCACCAGGACCACGGTGTCCTCGGCGTGGCGCATAGTGAAGATCATCTGCTCCGGGGAGAGGCGGATATTGACGATGTGCAGGATGGCGCCGATGCCGGGGATGGCGAAGTAGGCTTCCAGGTAGCGATAGGAGTCCCAATCCAACACGGCCACCATGTCGCCGGGCTTGACGCCCAGGGCCTGGAGGCCGCTGGCCAGCTTCTTGACCCGCGCATAGAACTCGCGGTAGGTGAAGCGCTTCTGGTCGCGGTAGACGATCTCCTGGTCCGGGGCGTAGTAGATGGGCGTGTGCAACAGCTGCTTGATGAGCAGGGGATAGGAATAGGCCGAGGGCACTTTCTCGATTAGTTTGGTTCCCGTGATCATAGGGTTCTCTCTCCCGTCTGGACCTGTTGAAAGGATTCCGGCCGGAGCGTTGGTCTCCGGCATACCGCCAAGAGCCGGGGGGAGCGCCTTTAACGAAGACCATTGCCCGGGACGTCCTGCCCCGTGCAAGGTCGGCTTGGCAAAAACACGATTCCACCCCAGCAAACTGAGCTTGCTGGGGCCCTGTGGTTTTGCCAAGCCTCACAAATTGCGAAATTTTGCAAACTTGCAATTTGGCGGGCCGTCCATGGCCCGCACCGGCCATTGCATGGCAGGATTGCGATTCACGGCCTTATGGCCGCGGGTTGGCGAGCCTATTTTTGGTTTCACCCTGCAATGGCTTGAAACGGCGTTCCCCAAGAATGAACTGTGTTCAGGATCAGCCGGCAAGCCGGCGCTTTTCCCCCTGCCGGGGGGCCGCGTTCCGGCGCGGCCGGGGCTCAGTATTGTTGCATGCGCTCGATGATGTCACGTCTACGGCGGTCGGATTCGCCGCCGACAAAGTTCAGGTAGCGGGCGCTGACGTAGTCCAGGACCACGTTGTAGCGGGAACCGTCATCCATGGGTTTCAGGCCCAGGCGCACTTCCCGGAGGATGGGGTGAATCAGGTAGCCTATGCTCAGATCCATGCCCTTGGCATAGGAATCGCCGGGGTGGCGGGCCAGGAAGGCGGCCCGGTAATGCTCCTCGTCCATGAGATCGACGCCGTACAGGGAACTGTCGTCGTTCAGCGATTTCAAGAGGGTGTATTTGGGCAGAATGAGGCTCACCATGCTCTGCAAGAAATCCATGGCGCGTTCGCGGGTGTTGAAGACCTGCATCAGGCGAATCTTCACGATCATCTTGTCCTGGTCGGTGAAGAGCAGGGCGGAGGAGAAGGCGCTGTCCGGGTTGGGCTTGGAATAGACCACCAAGCCGGACATATCCCGCATCACGTACTTGTACAGCCCGTCTTCCAGGTCATCCTCGGTGACCTCGGAATACATCTCGATGCCGCTGTAGGTGTTGTCGTCATGGATGGTGTACTTGTCGATGCTGAGGAGCAGGGGGTCGTACTGGTCGCTGGTCTGCAGGCCGGCGCAGGCGGCCAGGGACAGGCACACGAGGGCCAGGGCCAAGAGGGGGGTCCAGGCCGGTCGCTTGGAGGGTCGTACGGGGGTCACTGGCGGGGCTCCCTATTTATACCTGCAGCCATTCCTGCAGTTTGGCGATTACCACAGGCGCGGTCTTGGTGGTGAGGTTCACGGTATCCATTTTCCGCTGCACGCCGCCGCGTTTCTGGAAGCGGCGCAGGCTCACCTTGGCCTGGCCAAACTCGCCTGTTTTTTTGTCTTTTTCTCGGTAAAGGAACATGACGGTGCTCCAGGCGCCCTTGTGCAGGATCACCTTCTCCATCTCCTCCACCAAAACCTCACCGTCTTCCTCGTACTGGATGGTCACTTCGTCGATTTCGCCGCTCACTGCCTTTTCCCTGTTTCCGTTCTGGTTGCGTGGGAGCCGAGAGAAAGGGGTCGGCCCGCGCCCCCGGGTTGGCCTGGTCCGCCAGCGGCGCGGGGCCGCGCCACCGGCCGTTCACTTCATTATATTTGTTTTACGCGCTGGGCCTCTCGTCGGGAGCGAACACTTCCGAATCTCCGGCGAGTCCACCTGTCCCGCCTGGGAAACGCCGGCACACGGCCGTGTTTCGGGCGGCCTAGTTTCGGGAGCGTACGCGCTTGGCCTGAATGATGGCCTCCCCCGACACGCCTTGGGGCCTGGCCCGCGGCCGGCACGTTATGGGAGCTCCAGTGTGGCGCCCACTTCGGGAGCGTGCGAGGTCCGATCTCCTGGCGACTTCGCCCGACACGCTACGCCAGCCGCGGCGACGCGGCCGGCACGGGGCTAGTATAAACGGTGGGGGGGCGGGCTGGGAACCCCTTTTGCCGGGGTCGGGAAGGGGAAGGTGCTTTTTTCAGATAGAAATTGGCGCAGGGCCGCGGCGGCCCCGCGCCATGGGGGCGGGCTCAGGGGATGTTGCGGAAGCGTTGCTTGTCTTCCTCCAGGGCGTCCACGAGGCGGAGTCCGATTTCGGGGAACTTCCAATTGATGCGTTCCCAGGAGGGCAGGTGGCGCAGGGCCAGGGACTGGTCCCGCAGGCTTTCCTCCACCTGGAGGATGGCTTGTTGCAGGCCCTGGTCCACAAAGGGTTTGAACTCGGGGAAGCTGGCGGTGAAGCGGAGCATTTTCTCGGCCAGGTGGGCCGGGGCGGTGAGGAGGTCGCCGGTCTGGACGATGGCTTTGGAGAGCACGTCATAGACCATTCTTTCCTCGGCGTCGCGGTCATAGGACAGGGAGTTGAATTCGGCGTTGTCGGAGTATTTCTTGATGATGTCTTCGGCGATGGACTCGTAGGTGAGGGCCAAGTCGCGGAAGAACTCCTCGCCGACCTCCAGGCCTTCCTCGACGATGAGGGCGTGCAGGAGGGTGTGGATGATGTCCAGGGACATGCGGTGCAGGCCGGCCGAGGGGTCGGACTGGCTGACTTTTTGGTGCTTGTGGTCGAAGCCGCGGCGGGTGAACTCCACCTGGGCCACCTGGCTGGCTTTGCGCCAGGCTTCGATGAGGGTGAAGATCTCCACGCCCCAGTCCAGGGAGTAGCGGGCTTTCTTGAGCAGCCAGGAGTCGAAGACCACTTCGCCGGAGAGCTGGTAGTCGAAGCTCAGGAGGAAATCCACCAGACGGAGCATCTTGTCTTCGCTGGACTCGGAGAACTTGCGTTTGAGGGACAGGAGCAGGGGGTCCAAGAGCAGGCGCTTGACCCGGCCGAACATCTGCTGGCTGTCCCAGCGGGCGTAGTAGGCCTTGGAGAAGGGATAGTTGTGCACCAGGACCGGGAAGAACAGGCGGTCCAACTGGCGGCGTTTGAAGGTGCGGATATCGGCATCCAGGAGCCCCACGGTGGTGGCGCCCAGGGCCAGGGCCACGCCGAAGCCCATGAACACGTTGCGGCCCTTGCCGCGGCGGGAGAGGTCGAAGCCGGCCTCGGTCAGCTCCTGGTACACGGCGGTGACGGCGGGGCCGTCGTTCCATTGGATGACGTAGTTGGTGAGCCCGGCCTTCTGGAGGATGGTCAATAAATCGTTGACGTCGTCCTCACTGGCCTGGTCCAGGCCGAAGACCACGTGGGCCAGATAGGTGGCGGTGGCCAGATGGTCCACGATGTTTTCGAACACGGGACGGTTGACGGGGTCGGTGAACTCGCTGGCCAGGGCGGGGACGATGAGCACCGGTTTTTTCCAGCGGGCGGCGGCAGTGAGAGTGGGGAGGAGATCGTGCTCCTCGTGCAGGAGATTGTAGGTGGTGATGCGCGAATGGGTCTGCGCAAAACTGGGCATGGCGTGCTCCCAAAAGGTTGACGAATGGGGGCCCGGACGGCGGGGGGCGGGGCGCGCGAAAGGGCGCGGAACGATCCGCCGAACCAGGAGTGATCCTGAGTAACCGTTGGTCGCCGGCCGTCATGCCGGTTCTGCGCCTCACCCGATCCTTAGCGGTAGGGGAGGCGGGGTGGCGGCTGGCGGGGTTGTTCTTATTCCCGGTAGGGGCCGTAGCTGGTCCGCGGCGTAGCGCGGGTCAAGGGCCCGTGTCTTCATTATGACCGCCCCGGTCCCCGCGGTCCAGAACCGTCAGAGTGCCGGCCGGCAGCAGGGCCTTTTTCCCGAAGCGGCGCCACACCTCGTCCTGGGCCCGGCCCACGGCGGCGGATTTTTCACGCTGTTCGCGGCCGAACAGCTCGGGGGGCTGGCGACCGGCCAGGTCCAGGGAGGCCACGCCCACGCCCACCAGGCGGAAGGGGCCGGGGTGGGGCATTTCGGCCAACAGCTCCCGGGCCACGCGGTAGATCTCGGGGCCTTGGTCGGTGGGCACGGGCAAGGTGCGGGAGCGGGAGAGGATCTGGTGGGTGGCGGTCTTGAGCTTGAGGACCACGGTGCGACCGGCCAGGCCCTGGCGGCGGAGCCGATGGGCCACGCGGTGGCTCTGGCCCAGGAGGCGGGCGGCGAGTTGCTCATGGTCGGCGGTGTCCTGGGCCAGGGTCTCCTCGTGGGACACGGATTTGACCACCCGGGCGGGGGAGACGGGGGAGTCGTCCTTGCCCCAGGCCAACTCCCAGAGGCGGGAGCCCATGGCGCCCAAGAGGGACTCCAGGCGCGCGCGGCCCAGGGGGCGGAGATCCACCAGGCGCCGGAGGCCGAGGTCGGCCAGGCGGGCCTCGGCCTTTTGGCCCACGCCGGGAACTTCGGCCAGGCGGATGGAGACCAGGAAGGCTTCCACGTCCTCGGCCCAGAACAGACCGCCGGGTTTGTGGCGGGTGCTGGCGATCTTGCAGAGGAAGCGCACCGGGGCCAGGCCCACGGAACAGGTGAGGCCGCTAGCCGCCAGGACCTCGGCCTGGATGCGGCGGCCGGTGGTGAGCGGCGGGCCCCAGAGCCCGGCGGTGCCGGTGAGGTCCAGGTAGGCTTCGTCCACGCTGACCTGCTCCACCACTGGAGTGAAGCGGCCAAGGATTTCCATGACTTGGCGGCTGACCCGCTGGTAGCGGCCCATGTTCACGGGCAGGAAGACGCCCTGGGGGCAAAGACGACGGGCCTGGAAGATGGGCATGGCGGAGTGGACCCCAAAGGCGCGGGCTGCATAGGAGGCAGCCGAGACCACGCCCCGCGAACCGCCGCCGCCCACGATGACGGGCTTGCCTTTCAGGGCCGGGCGGTCCAATATCTCCACCGAAGCGTAGAAGGCGTCCATGTCCACGTGGGCCAGGAGCCTGGGTCCGGCGGGTGGTGAGTCATTTGGTAACAACATTGCCCCTTATCTATATTCTAACCGCTTGCACCGCTCCGAAAATCGTGCTATAGGCAGTTCTGCTTTGGAGCCTAAATGAGCAAGTACACCGAAGAAACGGCGATACCAAAGACGGCGCAACCGGAAGACGCCAATCCCCGTAACCTGCCAGGGGAACGCAACCTCCAGTGCCCTTACTATGTCTACTGCCTGGACATCGCGGCGGCCAACATGTGGCCCCAGTTTACCTGCGAACTTTGTTTCTACCGCAAGACCAAAAAAGACACCAAGATCGAAGAACTCGATTTGTGCGCGCCCGGCTGGGAAGACATCTGGGGCGGCAGCGGCTGATAGTTTCCCTGTAGTTTCATTGTAATATCCTATGGGGACCCACGACGTCCGTACGGGGTACGGGTCTGTGCGGCGGGGGGCTGGGTGGGGTGGTCCATTGGTGCGCCCGGCGTGGGGCTGGCGCGGAATCGCGCGCGATTTGGGGCGTCGGCCGGCCCCGGCCCCGGCCCCGTCCCCGGTGGCCCGAGGCGTTGCAGTTGCTCTCCCGCGGAGCGCCCAGGGCCCGGCGGCCCGCCCGATGCGCGCCAAGCGCGCTCGCCGCCAGCCACGCCCCTGACCGCCTCCGGCCCGGACCGGGCGGAATTTTCTCCTCCCCTGGTCCGCGCCGGCCCGTACTGACCCCAGGGACACGGCCCGCTACGGTCGTCCTGCCCCGGCTTGCGCCAAGGAACCCGCCGCCAGCCGCCCTCCTTATCCTTCACCACCCTGTCTTCCCCCTCAGCCCGCGGCCCTGATCTCTCCCCGCCCGGGCGGGGCCGCGCTTTTTTCTTCCGCGCCCCAACCCTGCCGCAGGCTGGCCACGGCGGTGAGGCCGAGTTCGTCCAAAACCCGGAGCTGGGCCCGGTTCAGCTTGCTGCGGGCGGCGAACTCCCCGGCCGAGGCAAAGGGCCCGTCCTTTTCACGGGCGGCCAGAATCCTGGCCACTCCGGCCGGGCCCAGGCCGCGGATGGTGAGGAGCCCCACCCGGATGCCCCCGTTCTCCGGCCGGCACCCCTCGCCCGAGAGGTTCAGGTGGGGGGGCAGGATGGCGATACCGGTGCGGCGGGCCTCGTTCAACAGCACCCGGGGCGGGTAGCCGCCCACGTGCCCGGCGTTCAGGAGCCCCAGGAAGAACTCCAGGGGGTGATGAGCCCGCAGCCAGGCCGATTGGTAGGCGATGTGGGCAAAGGCCGCGGCGTGGGCCTTGGGGAAGCCGTAGGCCGCAAACGACGACACCTGGTCCCACATGAGGAGGGCCACGCCCTCGTCCACTCCCCGGCCCAGGCAGCTTTCCACGAAACTGCCGCGCATGCGGTCCATCTCGGCGGCGGAGCGGCGATGGGTCATGGCCCGCCTGAGGCCGTCGGCCTCCCCATAGGTGAGCCCGGCCAGCTCGTGGGCGATCTTGAGCACCTGCTCCTGGAACACCAGCACCCCCAGGGTATCGGCCAGCACCGGCTCCAGGGCGGGGTGGGGATAGACCACGGGCTGGCGGCCGGCGCGGCGCTCCAGATAGGGGGTGACCATGTCCGCCCGCATGGGCCCGGGCCGGAACAGGCTGATATCCACCATGAGATCCTGGAAGTCGGTGGGCTGCAGGCGGCCCAACAGCCCCCGCTGGCCCGGCGACTCCACCTGGAACACCCCCACGGTGTCGGTGGTGCGCAAGAGTTCGTACACGGCGGGGTCGTCCAGGGGCAGGCGGTCCAGCTCCACCGCCCGGCCCTTTTGGTCCAACAGCTCCAGGGAATGGGCCAGGGCCGAGTGCATGCGGAGCCCCAGGAGGTCCAGCTTGATGAGGCCCAAGTCGGCGGCGTCGTCCTTGTCCAACTGGATCACGGGGAGATCCTGGGCTGACATCTCCAGGGGCACCAGCTCGTCCAGGGGGCCCAGGGCCACCCCACCCAGGTGGACCGAGAGCTGGCGGGGCAGGCCGGAGATGGCCGCGGCGGCCGCCAGGAGGTCGGGATGGCCGCCCAGGGGGTGGCCGGCCAACTCCGGGGTGCGCCCCAGGAGCACGGAGAGGCGATTGGCCCGGGTGTGGTAGGGGATCAGGGCGGTGAGGCGGCCGGCCAGATCCTGGTCGCCGGTGGTGCTCACCACCAGCTCGCGGATGGCCGAACGGGCCCGGAAGGTGGGCACGGTGGCCACCATGGCCGCCCGGCCGGGGAAGCGGCCCATGATGAAGCGCAGCACCTCGTCACGCCTGAGCGAGTCGAAGTCCAGGTCCACGTCCGGCGGCTCGTGGCGGCCGTCGTTCAAAAAGCGCTCGAACAACAGGTCGTAGGACAGGGGATCGACCCCGCCGGTGAGAAGCCAGCAGACCAAAGAGCCGGCGGCCGAGCCCCGCAGGGTGCAGCGGATGCCCCGCTGGCGGGCAAAGGCGTAAATCTCGCCCACCCACAGGAAATAGGCGGCAAAGCCGAAGGCCTCGATGGCCGCCAGCTCCCTTTGCAGGCGGCGGGCATAAGCCGTGTCCAAGAGGGGGCGGCGGCGGGCCAGCTCCCGCCAGGCGCGGCGGGCCAGGGCCTGGGCCGGGGTTTGGCCCGGGGGCAGGGGGTAATCCGGCAGCCAGCGCCGGCCCAGGGGCAGCTCAAAGGGGCAGAGGTCGGCCACCCGCCAGGTGGCGGCCAGCTCGGCCGGGCCATAGAGGCGGGCCAGCTCTTCGTCCGAGGGCAGCACCCCGCCGGCGGACAAGGGCTCCACCCCGCGGTGGTGGATGGTCTGGGCGATTTGCACCAGGGAGCGGTGGGCGGCCAGGCCGGCCTGATCCAGGGCCACCACTTCCGGGGCGGCCACGGCGGTGAGCCCGGCGGCCGCGGCCAGCTCACGGAGCTGGTCGCGCTGGGGGGGCGAGACCTCGGCCCCGGGGAGCCCCAGGAACAGGGGGCCGGGGAACAGGCCCTTGACCCCGGCCAGCCAGAAGGGCCCGGCGGCCAAGATCTGGCGGCCGGGCAGGAGCCCCACCAGGTCCGTGGCCTCGGCCAGCCAGGCCTCCTCCAGGCGGGGGGCGCCCCGGGGGTGCTCCAGATGGGCTCGGGTGATGAGCCGGCACAGGGCCGCGTGGCCCGCGGCGTTTTGAGGGTAGAGCACCAGCTCGCCGCCGCCGGCCAGGGTGAGGAGCGCGCCGGTCTGGGTGTAGAGTCCCCGGCTGCGGCCGGCCCGGGCCAGGCGCACCATGCCGTACAGCCCGGCCCGGTCGGCCAGGGTCACCCCCGGGCCGCCACGCGCGGCCACCGCCTCCACCAGGTCCGCGGGCTGGAAGGACCCGTGCAGGAAGCTGAAGGCCGAATGCACCAAAAGCGGCAGATAGCGCATGGTCTCCCCGGAAGGAACGGGCGGCCAGGGGCCGGGGGGGGTGGCGGAGCGGCGGCAGGGGGCGGCGCTCAGGGCGCACTCCGGCCGCGCCGTGGGGGCCCGGGGCCGTAACCGGCGAAGGTGGCTGTTGATAAAACGGTTGTGAAAAAAAGCAGGCTATGAACCAACCACCGGACAAGGGCCGGGGGCCGCCCCGGGCCGCCCCGGCCCAGACTGGGCCAAGCTGGGCCGGACTAAGCCGGACTCAGCCGGACTAAGCCGGACTAAGTCGGACTTGGCCGGACTTGGCCGTATTCGGCGCGGCCTTCCGGCTCCCTCGCCCCGGCCGGGGCTGGTTCCGGAGGGCGCGGGGCTTCCCCTCCGCCGCAGGCCAGGGAGGGGTGACCCGCCGAGCCCCCGTCCCCGCCCGGAAACGGCGCGGGGTGGCCCACCGGGGTCCCCGTCTCGGCCGCTCACCGGCGCGGGGTGGCCTCCCAGGGGCCCAGGCCAGTCACCGGCCGGCTTGGAGCGATCCACCGGGGTCCCCGTCCCGGCCGCAGGCCGGCGCGGGGTGGTCCACCGGGGTCCCCGTCCCGGCCGCAGGCCGGCGCGGGGTGGTCCACCGGGGTC
>JAHLLK010000126.1 GCA_020444165.1 Deltaproteobacteria bacterium
ATGGTGGCCACGCCCTGGCCGCCGCCCACGCAGGCGTTGGCGCAGCCCCAGCGGGCTCCCTTGGCCTCCAGGATGCGGGCCAGGGTGCCGATGAGCCGGTTGCCCGTAGCTCCCAGGGGATGGCCGATGGCCAGGCCGCCGCCCATCACGTTGACCCGCTCTGGGTCGAGCCCCAACTGTTTGATGCAGTTGAGGGCCACGATGGCGAAGGCCTCGTTGATCTCCCAGTAGTCGATGTCGCCAGGCGACATGCCCAGCTTCTCCAGTGCCTTGAGGCTGGCGGGCACCGGGCCCTGACCCATGATGGTGGGGTCTACCCCGGCGAAGCCGATGGAGCGGATGGTGGCCAGGGGCTTGATGCCCTTGGACTTGGCCTTTTCCTTGGACATGAGGATGATGCCCGTGCCCGCCGCGTTCAGCGGCGAGCTGACTCCGGCGGTGATCACCCCATCCTTCTTGAAGGCGGGCTTCAGAGAGGCCAGGCCCTCCAGGGTGGTGTCGCCGCGCACCGCCTGGTCCGTGGTCACGCTCATGACCGTGCCGTCGGCCTGGGGCGCCTCAACGGGCAGTATCTCGCCGTCAAAGAAGCCGTCGGCCTGGGCCTGGGCCGCCCGGTGATGGGAGCGCACCGCCCACTGATCCATCTCCTCTCTGGTGCAGCCGGACTGGGCGAAGAGCTTTTCCGCGGTGAGCCCCATATTCATGGCGCTCATCATGTCCCAGTGGCGGTACTCGGGGTTCAAGAAGAGGTTCAGGTTGGGCGCGGCCAGGCCCCGGTCCTTGGTGGTGCCGCCCATGGGCACCCTGGTCATGTGCTCCATGCCGCCCACCATGACCACATCGGCGAAGCCCTGGGCAATCTCCATGAAACCGATATGCACCCCGGCCATGGCCGAGCCGCACTGCTGATCCACGAACTTGGCCGCGATGGTCTCGGGCAGGTTGGCCAGGAAGATGGGGGTGCGGCCGCCGTAGGTCCACTGCTCACCCACCCCGGTGGCCGAACCCACGATGAAATCCTCGATGATCCCGGCCGCGATGCCGCTGCGCTTGATCAACTCCGGCAAAAGCTGAGCCAACAACTCGTCAGCCCGCAGGGCGTGGAACCAGTCCCGCCCCGGATCGTTGGGGCGGCAGCGGGATTGCGCCGTGCGCAAATAACCGACGATGACCACTTCTTCCATGGAATGCTCTCCTTTTTGGAGTGGTTCGGGGAGTTGGGGAGATGTGGGGGGAGGGACCCTTTTTTTCAAAAAAGGGTCCCTCCCCCCACATCTCCCCTCCCCCCAAAAAACTTCATAGTGTTAGCTGGCGTACTGCTAAAAACAACCGCTCAAGGGCGCCGGAGGCCTGCGCCTAGCGGTCCTGGTAGAAGGTTTTTCCTTCCCGGGCCATGTCGGCCAGGAGCTTGGCGGGCGTGAAGCGGGGGCCGTACTTCTGCTCCAGCTCCACCAGCTTGGCGTGCACCTGGGCCACGCCCCAGGCGTCGGCATGGCGCAGGACGCCGCCGCGGTAGGGCGGGAAGCCGGTGCCCATGACCATGGCCAGGTCCATGTCCGCCGGCCGGTCGCAGATGCCCTCTTCCATCATGAGCGCGGCCTCGTTGATGCCCAGGGCCAGCATCAGCTCCACCACCTCGCCGGGCTGGGCCGCCCGGGGCGCGACGTTATGGGCCTTCAGGTACACCTCCACCACCGCGGCCACCCGGGGGTTGGGCGTGGGCTTGGGGCCGGAGTAGTCGAAATAGCCGCGGCCGGTCTTGCGGCCGTAGTCGCCCAGTCCGTAGATGGCCTGGGTCAGGGGGTGGACCTGGTAGCGGGGGCCCAGGCGGCGCTCAAAGGTCTTGTTCACGTGGTAGTTGATGTCGATGCCGGTGAGGTCGGCCAGGGTGGCCGGGCCCATGGGCAGGCCGAAGTCCACCATGGCCTGCTCGATCTCCGCCCCGCTGACCCCGTCGGCCAACAGGAACACCGAGCCGCCCATGAGGCCGCCCAACTGGCGCGACACGTAAAAGCCCGGCCCGTCGTTCACCACCACCGGCACCTTCCGGATGGCCCGGCCAAAGGCCACGCTGGAAGCCAGGGTCTGGTCGCTGGTCTTGGCCGCGCAGATGATCTCCAACAGCGGCATGCGCTCGGCCGGGTTGAAGAAATGCAGGCCGATCATGCGGCCGGGGTCGGCCAGCACCGTGGCCATGTCGGTGATGGGCAGGGCCGAGGTGTTGGTGCCGAAAATCACCTCGGGCCGGCAGAGGCCCTCCAGCTTCTTCCAGAGGTCCTGCTTGACCGCCATGTCCTCCAGCACCGCCTCGATCACCAGGTCCACCCCGGCCAGGTCGGCCAGGTCGGTGGTGGTGGTGAGCTTGGCCGCCAAGAGCTCGTCCAGTTTGGCCGGGGTGAGCTTCTTGATCTTGATCTGGTAGGCAAAGGACTTCTTGATGGCGGCCACGGCCTTGTCCAACGCCGCCTGGTTGACCTCCCACAGCACCGCCTCGAAGCCGCCCGCCAAAAGCAGATGCACGATGCCCGAGCCCATGACCCCACCGCCCAGCATGCCCACCCGGGACAGCTTGGCCGGGGTCAGGCCCTTGATCCGCGGCAGGCGGCCGGCGGCCCGCTCGTTCAGGAAGGTGGCGATGAGGTTCTTGGCCTCGGGGGAGACCAACAGCTCGCCGAAAAGCTGAGCCTCGCGGGCGATGTCGGCTGGGAAGTCGGTGGACAGCCCCTTTTCCACCGCCTCCACGATCTTCCCCGGCGCGGGGTAGCCCTTGGCCTTTTTGGCCAGCTGGGATTTCACGAAAGCGATCAGGGCCTGCTTTTCGGAATAGCTGGGCAGGCGGTCGAAGCGGCGGCTGGCCGGGCGGCTGCGGAAGGAGAGCATGCCGCTCTGGAAGCGGGCCGCCGCGTCCCGGGCCGCGTCCAACAGGCCCTCGGCCGGGGCCAGTTCATCCACCAGGCCGAAGGACCAGGCCTTTTCCGCCTTGATGAACTTGCCGGTGGTCATGAGGTCCAGGGCGTTCGGCAGGCCGATGATCCGCGGCAGGCGCTGGGTGCCGGCGCTGCCGGGCAACAGCCCCAGTTTCACCTCGGGCAGACCCAGGTTCACCCCTTTGGCCGCGATGCGGTAGTGGCAGGCCATGGCCATTTCCAGCCCGCCGCCCAGGCAGTTGCCGTTGATGGCCGCGATCACCGGCTTGGGGCCCAGTTCCAGGGCGTTGAACCACTCGTGGACATACATGAGCTTTTGCACGAACGCGGCCTGGTCCTGTACGGTCAAAAGCTGGGTCACGTCGGCCCCGGCCACGAAATTCTGGCCCGTGCCGGTGAGGATGATGACCTTCACCGTGGGCTCGGCCAGGGCCTCCAGGGTGGCCTGCCTGAGCTCCTCGATGAAGTGCTCGGACATCTGGTTGACCGGCGGGTTGTCCATGCGCACCAGGGCCACGCCCTGGTCCGTTTCGACCTTCACGGTTTTGTAATCGGTTTTCATGTCTCTCTCGCTATGCGTGGAAGTTTTGGCGCCGGCGGCGGGGGTGGGCCGGGCGTGACGCCGTCCCCTCAAAATGAACCATGCTTCACTAGCGTGTAATCAAAGGGAAAATAACGTATCGCATTACTCAGCGCTCTGGCTTCAAGGCCCAGATTATACAAATGAACTAAAGATGTAAACAATAATCAGGAGTGGTTGACGATCGGGAGAGGTCCGGGCGTGGCCACGGAGAGCGGCGGGGAGCCGGGGAGTCCGCCTCGCGGGGGGCTGGCCACGTAGGGCGCGAAGGGTCGGGCGGGCCAGGAAGGTGCGGCGCGGGACGGCGCACGACCAGCGGGGCGGCCGCGGCAGCCGCAGGCGCGCCCCGCCGGGGCCCGGGGCCGGGTCAGTCGGCCGCGGTGACCGGGGATGCCTCGGCCGGAGGCGCGGCCGCGGCTGGCGGGTTGGCGTCCCCGGCTTTTTCTTCCCGCTGCCCGCTCAGGTACTCATGGGCATATTTGCGATAGAGGTGATAGAACAACACGCCCATGATCTCGTGGCCCTTGTTGGCCAGGTCGGCGCGTTCGGTGGGCTTCAGGCTCACCGTGGCCCGCTGGAAATCCTCGATCAGGGTCTTGGCGATGTCCCGGAACAGGGTGGCCAGCATGGGCATGGTCTCCTCGGCCTTGAAGCCCATGCGCCGGTTGATGCCGATCTTGGCCATGTTGACCATGACCTTGCCGATGGAGATATCGTCCTGGGTGTAGACGTTTACCCCGTCCTTGGTGTCGGAGCTGATGAGCCCCCATTCCTTCAGGACCGGCAGCCAGCGGGGAGCCAGGCCGGTGGCCTCCAAAAAGGGCTCGTCGCCCTCCACCCCGGTGCCCAGGTAATGTTCCACCGGGCGGAAGAACTCGCTCCTTAGCTTCAGCATGGCCTGTTTGCTGGCGCTGCGGTGCTCCCAGAGGATCTTCTTGATGGTGGGCAGGGGAAAGAAAAAGTCGTTCTGCAACTCCTTGATGAGCCGGATGCGGTCCACGTAGGACTCGTCGTAGTCCGCGGAGTTGCTGCCCAGCTTGCGGGGTTTGGGCAACAGGCCGGTCCTGATATAGTAATGGATGGTCTGTTTGGGGACTTCGGTCTTCTGGGCCAACTCGCCGATCTTCATGGTTCGCTCTCTGGGGCGGCCGAGGCAAGGGCCGCTTGGCAGGCGGGGCCGCGGGCCAGCGGCCTCCCGAGGGGGGAGGCCGGCGCCCCTGAAGGGGCGGCGGGTCGCGGCGTTTCCGGTATTGACGCCTGACTCATCTTATATTTAAATCCTTTGATTAGCAAATGTTAGATGTGCAGCGTTGAAAAATGCTATCCATTATTTTCAGTCTGACCGCCCGCGCCCGGCCCTCCCCGTCCCGCGGTTCATTCTGACCGCCTTTTAAATCCTGCGCAACAAAACACTCCCCCG
This sequence comes from Deltaproteobacteria bacterium, assembly GCA_020444165.1. The sequence continues at coordinate 4,928 of JAHLLK010000126.1, forward strand.
GGCCGCTTCGCTGTGGCCTTCCCGGCCTTGGCGGGGCCGCTCTCGGCACAAGCACACTTTATTGTCTCCACCTTATGCTGATAGTGCAGTTTATCGAGCGTTTTTGTGCTGTTTCGGGAAATTCCAGCCCAGAGATTTGCTAAAATTTTAACAAGGTCAATATCGTATTGACTTTATATATCCATGTTCATATTGTGTTTATTGCTTGCAGCGTTTATCATGACTAAACGTTTAACCAACTATACGTCATCGCGGTCGGACTTGCTGCCTCACCCCGCCACGGGGGCCCGGAAAGGGACGCCGCCCGGCGGAGGAGCGCGCAAACAGGATACCCGACCATGACGTGGGGATAGTCTCCCCAGGGAGGCGGCGAGGGAGAGGGCCGCCGGCCGCCGGGCCAAACCAGGCGGCCGGGGCGCGGGCAAACAGTCACAAGGAGGGGTCCGGATGAAAAAATTTGGTCTGGCAGGGAAGGTTCTGGGAGGGCTCGTCTTGAGCCTGGCGCTGGCGCTACCGGCCGTTGCGGCCGATCCCATCAAGATCGGCGTATTGGGGCCCATGGCCTTCACCCAGGGCCAAGGCCACTGGAACGGCGCCACCATGGCCGCCGAAGAAATCAACAAGGCCGGCGGGGTCAAGGTGGGCGGCGAGATGCGGCCCATCGAGCTGGTCAAAGTGGACACCAACGAGTTCCTGAGCATTCCCGACGCCACCAACGCGGCGGAGATGGCCGTGAGCCGGGACAACGTGGACTTCCTGGTGGGCGGCTTCCGCACCGAGGCGGTCCTGGTCATGCAGGACATCGCCATGGACGCCAAGAAGATCTTCATTGGCTGCGGCGCGGCTCACCCCGAATTGTGCACCCGGGTGACCAAGGACTACGACCGCTACAAGTACTGGTTCCGCCTGACCCCCATCAACTCCCTCTACCTGGGCAAGGTGGACTTCATCCTCCTGGGCACCGTGGGCGCCATCATGAAGAAGGCCCTGGGCCTGGACAAGGTGAAGGTGGCCATCGTGGCCGAAAAGGCCGCCTGGGCCGACCCCATCGTGGCCAAGGCCCAGGAGTTGTTGCCCAGCAAGATGGGCATGGAGGTGGTGGGCACCTGGCGGCCCTCGCCGGTGGCCAAGGACTGCACCGCCGAGCTGGCCGCCATCCAGCGGGCCGGCGCCCACATCGTCTTCACCACCTTCTCCTCCTCGGTGGGCCTAACTTTTGCCAAGCAGATGGGTGAGCTGCAGGTGCCGGCCGCCGCGGTGGGCATCAACGTGGAGTCCCAGAAGTCCGGCTTCTACGGCGCCACCGGCGGCAAGGGCGAGTACGCGCTGACCGTGAACACCTACGCGCCGGTCAAGATCACCGACAAGACCATTCCTTTCTACAACGCCTATTTGGAACGCTACAAGGAAGTCCCCAACTACACCGCCGGCACCCACGACGCCCTGCTCCTCCTCAAGGACGCGGTGGAGAGGGCCGGCACCCTGGACGCCGACAAGGTGGTGGCCGAGCTGGAAAAAACCGACGCCAACACCGCCGCGGGCCGGGTGGTCTGGGACAAGTCCCACGACGTGACCTGGGGACCCAAGTACGTCACCTCGATCGGCACCCAGTGGCAGGGCGACAAGATGATGTGCGTGTGGCCCTATGGCTGGGAGGGCGTCACCTACGAGGGCTCGGTGCCCTTCAAGCTGGCCCCCTACCTGGTCGAGCATTGGAAGAAGAACAAGTAAACCGCTGGCCGCGGCGGGGTCTCCGCGGCCCCGCCGCCCCATCGCTCACGGTTTGACGGTCCGTCCCCCGGAGGCCCAGGGTCTCCGGGGAGGCGGCTGGGGACGGCCATGCTGCTGGACATCATCATCGACGGCTTGATCAAGGGCAGTGTCTACGCCTTGTTGGCCATCGGCTTCTCCCTGGTCCTGGGGGTGGCCCGCATCATCAATATCGCCCACACGGCCCTGTTCATGACCGCGGCCTACCTGATCTACGCGGGCCACAAGTTCCTGGGGGTGCCCCTGCCCCTGGCCATGGCCGCCGCGGTGGTCCTCACCGTGCTGTTGGGCCTGGTGGTCTATCGGTTGTTCATCCAGCCCATCCAGGAGCACGAAGCCGCGGTGCTCATCGCCACCATCGCCGTGGCCATGATGCTCCAGGAGGTGTTCCTCATGTCCTTTGGCGGGAGTTACCTGGGCGTCCCGCCCCTGGTCGAGGGCTACCTGGCCGTGGCGGGGATCAAGATCACCTACCAACATCTCCTGGCCCTGGGCCTGGCCCTGGTGATGCTGGCGGGCGTGCGCTTCTTCCTCTTGAACACCCGCCTGGGCCTGGCGCTCCGGGCCACCGCCCAGGACCGCGAGGTGGCCAACCTCATGGGCATGGACGTCAACCGGGTGGCCATGCTCACCGTGGCCATCTCCGTCGGCCTGGCGGCCATGACCGGGGCCATCGTGGTGCCCCTGACCACGGTGGAGCCCACCATGTGGATGCATCCCCTCATCATGATGCTGGCCATCGTGGTGCTGGGCGGCCTGGGCAGCATCGAGGGCAGCTTCGTCGGCGCCTACATCCTGGGCTTCTCCGAGTCCCTGGTGGTGTTCCTCCTGCCCATGGGCGCCTTTCTCAAGGACTCGGTGGCCCTGTCCATCATGATCCTGGTGCTCCTCATCCGGCCCGAGGGCCTCTTTGGGGTCTCCTTTGAGGAGGAGCGCTAAAGAGGACGCCGGGGCGCCCGGGGCCGGCCGCCGGCCCGGCCCGCTCCCCGGCTTACCTCCCCGAGAACCCCAACCTTTAACGGACGGCAAAGTGACATGGGTCTGGTGAAAGCCTACATACGCAGGTTCAGCAAGGTATTCCGTACCGAGGTCCTCGTCCTTCCCAGCCGCATGGCGGTTCTGGTCTTCATCGTGGGGTTGTTGGCGCTGCCGGCCTTCACCCAGGATTACTACTTCCTCCGCGTGATGATCCTCACCGCCATCTTCGCCATCCTGGCCGCCAGTTGGGATCTCCTCTCCGGCTTCACCGGGCAGATGAACTTTGGCCACGCCCTGTTTTTCGGCACTTCGGCCTACGTCACCGCCCTGTTGAACCTGGACCTGGGCCTGCCGCCCTATTTTTCCATCCCCCTGGGAGCCTTGGGCGGGGTGGCCATGGGCCTGGTGGTGGGCATCCCCTGCCTGCGGCTCAAGGGCTCCTACCTGGCCTTGACCACCCTGGCCTTCCCCATCATCCTCACCGGGCTGGTCTTCGCCTTTCCGGGGCTCACCGGCGGCGAGTTGGGGCTTTCGGGCCTCTCCCGGCTCACCGGCTCCCGGGTGGGGGACTACTACCTCATCACCGGGCTCATGCTGGTCTGTGCGGCGGTCATGTGGAAGATCACCGACTCCAACACCGGCATCATCCTGCACGCCATCCGCGAGGATGAGCTGGCCGCCCGGGCCGCGGGCATCAACACCACCCGTTACAAACTGTTGGCCTTCTGCCTGTCCGGCTTCTTCGCCGGCATCGCCGGCGGGCTCTACGCCCATTTCATGCGCCTGGCCGGGCCCTCCACCCTGGAGGTGTCCCTGTCCTTCCAGGTCATCATCTGGTCGGTCTTCGGCGGCATGGTCTCCATCTACGGCCCCGTGGCCGGGGTGTTCCTCTTGAACCCCCTGATGGAAGTGCTGCGCGGCGTGCAGAACGCCTTCCCGGCCCTGCCCGAGATGCGCATGTTCGTGTTCGCGGCCCTGGTGCTGGTCACCCTGCTGTTCATGCCCGAGGGCCTGGTGCCCTGGGTGCGTGATCACCTGGAGACCGAGTGCCCCCGCTGCAAGGTACGCAACCCCCGCACCCGGCGCCGTTGCCGCGTCTGCGCGGCCGACCTGGGCCTAACCGCCTGATCACCCCAAGGCACACACAAGAGGTCGTTGCCCATGGATGCCAAACAAGCCTATCTCAGCAAACCCTGGCTGAAGCACTATCCCGCCCACGTGCCGGAGAACCTGGACATTCCGGCCATCTCCGTGCCCGAACAGTTCGACCGGGCGGTGGAGAAATTCGGCAGTAAAAACGCGCTGATCTTCTATGGCAAGAAAATCAGCTACAAGGAGCTGCAGGACCTGGCCGACCGTTTCGCCGCGGCCCTGGCCGCCTTGGGCGTGGCCAAGGGCGACCGGGTGGCGCTCCTGCTCCTGAACTGCCCCCAATACGTCATCGCCTACCTGGGCGCCTTGAAGGCCGGGGCGGTGGTGACCCCGGTCAGCCCGGTGTACACCAGCCAGGAGGTGCGCCACCAGCTCACCGACTCCGGGGCCAAGGTCATCGTGTGCCAGGACATCCTCTACGAGACCGTGGAAAAGACCGGGCTCAGCCTGGAGCACGTGATCCTCACCGGCATCGACGAGTTCCTGCCCAAGCTCAAGAAGATGTTCGCCGGCAAGGTCATGTCCAAGGCCTACGGCGGGCTCTCGGTGCCCGACGCGGGCAAGATCTCCGCGGCAGGGCTGTTGAAGTTCCAGGACCTGTTGAAGGGAAGCCCGCCCCAGCTCCCGGCCGTTGACTTCGACCCGGCCACGGACCTGGCCGCCCTGCCCTACACCGGCGGCACCACCGGCCTGCCCAAGGCGGCCATGCTGACCCACCAAAACCTGGTGGCCTGCCAGGCCCAGGCCCTGGCCTTTTGGGAGGACAAGTTCGTGGACGGCCGGGAGACGGTCATCGCCTTCCTGCCCATGTTCCACATCTACGGCCAGGTGGTGATCATGCTCACCGGCCTGATGCACGGCTACACCCTGGTCTTGTTCACCACCCCGGAGATGGACGAGATCCTGAACGCCATCGAGCGCTACGACGCCTCGGCCTTTTACGGGGTGCCCACCCTGTACGAGTACCTGAAGGAGTACGAGAAGACCGACCGGGTGGACTGGAAGCGGCTCAAGGTGCTGGTCTGCGGGGCCGACACCCTGCACGACACCACGGTGAGCGACTGGGAGCGCCGCACCTCCAGCAAGATCACCCAGGGCTACGGCATGACCGAGACCTCGGCCGTGACCCACACCAACCCCCTGGCCAACCCCAAGCCCGGTTCCTTCGGCCTGCCCATCCCCAACGTGTGGGCGGCCATCATCGACGTGGACTCCACCCAATTTCTGCCCGTGGGCGAGGTGGGCGAATTGATCGTCAGCGGGCCCAACATCATGTCCGGCTACTGGCAGCGGCCCGAGGACAACCAGAAGACCATGATCGAGCTGGAAGGCCACACCTGGCTCCGCACCGGCGACCTGGTGAGCATGGACGAGGACGGCTATTTCTTCTTCTGCGACCGCAAGCGCGACCTCATCAAGCACCGGGGCTACTCGGTGTTCGCCAAGCACGTGGAGGAGGTGTTGTACGGCCATCCCCAGGTCAAGGCGGCCGGGGTGGTCGGGGTGCCCGACCCCAAGGTGGGCCAGCTCATCAAGGCCTATGTGGTGTGCCAGGCCGAGGCCCGGGGCAAGATTTCCGAGGAGGACCTGGTGGCCTACTGCAAGGAGCGGCTGGCCCACTACAAGGTGCCCCAGGTCATCGAGTTCCGGGGCGAACTGCCCAAGACCGACGTGGGCAAGGTCTCGCGGCGCGAGCTGCGGGAGCAGGTGGAGGAGGCCTAAGGCATGGCCGAGGCGTTTTTGGACGTGCGGGGGCTCAAGAAGAGTTTTGGCGGGCTCACCGCCACCAACGATGTGAGCTTCAGCCTGGGCCGCCGCGAGGTGTTGGGCCTGATCGGGCCCAACGGCGCGGGCAAGACCACCCTGTTGCGCCTGATCACCGGCATCCTGCGGCCGGACGCGGGCCGGGTGGTCTTCAAGGGCGAAAACATCACCGGCAAGAAGACCTGGGAGATCGTTAACCGGGGCATCGCCCCCACCTTCCAGAACATGCGGCCCTTCCGCCGCCTGCCCATCATCGCCAACGTGATGGTCTCCTGCCTCAGCCCCCGGGCCATGAAAAAGGGCGAGTGGGTGAAAAAGGTGGAGGCCAAGGCCATGGACGCCCTGGAGTTCGCG
>JAHLLK010000012.1 GCA_020444165.1 Deltaproteobacteria bacterium
CGGCCACCGTGGACTTCCCGGCCCGCTTCATGCTGGTGGCGGCCATGAACCCCTGTCCCTGCGGGTATCACGGCGATCTGCGGCACGCCTGCACCTGCTCGCCCCTCATGGTGAAGAACTACCTTAACCGGGTGTCCGGCCCCCTGTTCGACCGCATCGATCTCCAGGTGGAGGTGCCGGCCGTGCCCTTCAAGGACCTCGCGGCCGACACGGCCGGGCCGTCCTCGGCCGTGGTGCGCCAGGAGGTGGAAGCGGCGCGGCGCATCCAGGAGGAGCGCCTGGCCGGCTCGGGGCTCTTCACCAACGCCCAGCTCACCAGCCGCCTCACCCGCCAATTCTGCCCGCTCGCGCCCGAGGGCCTCCGGCTCCTGGAGACGGCCATGGACCGGCTCCGGCTCTCGGCCCGGGCCTACACCCGCATCCTGAAGCTGGCCCGCACCATCGCCGACCTGGACGCCAGCCCGGACATCGGCATGGCGCATTTGTCCGAGGCCATCGGCTACCGGAGTTTGGACCGCATGCGGGGGTGAGGGGGGGGAATGGAGGATACCCCGTATGCAGGAAGTGTTTCGCCCCGGGTTTGATGGCTTTGTGAGCGAATGTATGACACTCTACTCGCCGAGCAACTCCGCATCGTAGGGCGCAAGAAGTGGTGCCTAACACCGGGGTGCTGGCCTGTCAAGGCCCACCTAGGAGAAACCGCAAATTATTGGGGGTAATTTACATTGTAGCTACAATATGTAGCGCCCTATCAGAGCTAATAACTAGTTGCCAGGTTAAGTTGCAGATTGCTGGGTAGGGTGTAGCTCCAGCAATCACTATCAAATCGGTGGATGCAACCGAGCAGGTACGCACCGGTTGACTCATGGAAATCAGACGGGGTACTATGCCCAGAGACTTGGGTCTGGAGTTTTCTGACGGGGCTGTAAGCTGGCGCAATGTTTGTCGTTATCTCACCTAGGATGATGTGAAGATGAGGCGCAAAATCTCGGCCTGATCTAGAGGACTGAGCACGTTAAACAAATGTGTATAGGCATAGAAAATTGTTCCGCTTCAGAATCTGAGGCACAGGCAAGGTTTGTTAATCCATTTCTCGGCAGACCTCCCTCAAACCTAGCCTATGCAACACAATGGGGGCGAATGCTGCTTGGGAAGTCTGATCACATACTCGCCAATGGTTTGTTATCAAGGTTTGAAGGGAAAGTTAACCTTATCTTTACGTCTCCCCCGTTTCCACTAAATAGAAAAAAAAGATATGGCAATGAAACCGGAGATGCTTACATTAGGTGGCTCTGCGCTTTTGGACCATTGTTCAAAAAAATGTTAACCCCTGATGGCTCTATTGTCATAGAGATGGGAAATTCATGGGAGCCGGGCAAGCCGGTTATGTCTACATTGGCCCTGCGTGCGCTCCTAGATTTTCAGTCAAAAAACGAACTACACCTTTGCCAGGAATTCATCTGGCAAAACCCGGCAAAACTTCCATCTCCAGCGCAGTGGGTTAACATTGAGCGTATTCGCGTTAAAGACAGTTTCACAAAACTATGGTGGCTATCACCTAAGCAAAATCCAAAGGCAAATAACCAGCGCGTGTTGCAAGAGTACAGCAAAGCGATGAAAGGTTTATTGAAAAAGGGTAGCTATAATGCCGGGAAGCGACCGTCTGAACATGATATCGGTGAGACCTCTTTTCTGAAAGATAATGGGGGGGCAATTCCATCAAACGTACTGACATATGCTAATACTCATAGTGCTGATGCTTACCAAACGTATTGCCGTACAAACAAGTTACAAATGCACCCAGCCCGTATGCCGAGTGAACTGGCAAAGTTTTTCATAAGATTCCTGACAGAGCCTGGCGATATCGTCCTTGACCCATTTGCTGGAAGTAATACAACTGGTGCTGCTGCCGAAGAGTTGGAACGTTTTTGGATCGGCATTGAAGCTTCCAGGGATTACATTAAGGGGTCGCGTGGTCGTTTTGTGGGTCGGTTAACTTTGTACACAGAATGACAGGGCTAAGTAAAGTCTGCATAAGGGGAACATATTAGCTAATCAGATGGGGGTGGCGAGGTGACTCAAACATTTGAAGCAGAGCTAAGCGTTGGACCGAAAGCCATAGAAGCTTATAGTCGTCTAAGCTATACCATGTGGTTCGCGCTTGCTGAATTTGTCGACAACTCGACCCAATCACGCCTCAACTACGATAATATTATTGACCAGGTATTACAGGATGAAGGTCGCCCCCTTACCGTTTCTATAATACATAACCGACAAACAAAAGAGATAATTATAGAAGACAATTCAATTGGGATGACTAAGGATGATCTTATCGAAGCTCTACGTATAGCCAATCCTACGACCGATAGTAAAGGGCGTTCCAAGTATGGAATGGGAATGAAGACGGCGGCATGCTGGATTGGTAAAAAATGGACAGTTGCTACTTGTGAATGGGGTAGCGGCGAAGAGTGGACGGCAACCGTAGATGTCGACGCAATAGCAAACCAGGATGCGAAAGTACCGCTTGCAGTTCGCGTTGTGCGCAAAGATGACCATTATACGCGCATCACTGTAAGCGACATGCGCCGTGTAATTCAGAAGCGTTCCGAAGAAACTATCAAGACTTATTTGGGTTCGATTTATACCTTTGATCTTCGTCCTGACGACAGCGGTGAAGTCGCATTGAAGTTGATGTACAACGGGGAGGAAGTGAAGCCACCCGAGGAGAATGATTGGGATACCGATCCGACAGGAATAATCATGAGGCGCGACCTTCCGCAACTCTCAATTGGTGGAAAATCCGTTAATGGCTGGATAGGAGTTCTTAAAAAGGGTGGACGAAAGTACGGCGGCTTTTCGCTTTTCCAGAGCAAGAGGCAGATTCAAGGGTTCCCGAAAGCATGGAAGCCGAAAGCGATCTTTGGAGGTGTTGATGACGAAGGTGCAAACAATTTGGTTGCTCAGAGATTGACAGGTGTTTTGCAGCTTGATGGCTTTGTTCTATCGCATACTAAGGATACAGTCCTGTATGAAGGAGATGAGGAAGAAAAATTAGAGAAATTTCTCATTGAAGAAACCAAGCCCTATGCCGACTATGCCAAGAGTAGACGCGGCTCTGGTCGTGGTAAGAAGTGGTCAAGAGATCAGGTGCGAGACCTAATTAATGATCTTCAGAATGAATTTACCAGTCCCGAAATCAAGGATGCACTGACCAACGCCAGGCTACCACCGCTTGAAACTATTACCGCAAATAATCACCAACAAATGGTTTCTTTGTCAAAGGAAGATGAAATTGGCCGGATGGAAATTCTTTCTGATATAACGGTGGTATTTTCTCTGAAAGAGAATAGCCATTATGAGCCGCACGTTGTTTTTGTGCCGGGTGCGGAAGATGGAGTTCTTCATGTGATTATTAATGGTTTACACCCGTATTATCAGACACTCGAAGCCAAGGACGCAATCTATGAATGTATTCAGCAATACATTTATGATGCAGTTGCAGAATTCAAGACAAGTAAACTAACATCCCGGATCAACCCAAATAGTGTACGCCTGCTTAAAGACCAACTATTACGCGCAAGGGCAGATCAAATAGATAATGCTGATGCGGAGGTAAGAGCCCAGGCTGAGGCAGAGCTGTTTGGCACTAAACCTGATCACTCCGCCGTTTAACTGAGGTAAGTTTTGCCAAAATTGAACCCAAGAGGTTGGCAGATAGACGCGCTCAATAAGTGGGTGTTCGCCAATCATCGCGGAATTATCAGTGTCGTTACCGGAGGGGGAAAGACGGTATTTGCCCTTTCTTGTATTGACCATATTAAGCCTGTTGCTACTCTCATTATTGTTCCTACTGCTGCGCTACTTGAACAGTGGTGGGAAGAGGCAGCCAACTATTTTGATCTTGATTTAGACGAAATTAACATTGTCACAGGCAGTTTGCGATTTCGTCTCGGAGCGATTAATATTGCGGTGCTTAACACTGCCGCCAAACTATCGGACAAAATTAAACAACATTCTTGTTTTCTTATTGTTGATGAGTGCCACAAGGCTGCATCTAAGCATTTCAGTGCGGTCCTAAAAATCAATTCTTTCGCCTCGCTTGGCTTATCTGCTACACCTGAACGTCCCTACGATGAAGGTCTACAGAATGTTTTGATTCCATCTCTTGGTCAGGTTATATTCACCTACGGCTATAGTAATGCACTCGCTGATGGTGTTATTGTTCCTTTCGATTTATACAATGTTGTCTTCGAACTGGAGGATGATAGACAGGTTGAATATGACAACCTTAGCCGATCTATCGCGCGTTCAATAAACAAATATGGAATTGAATCTGAAGAAACCATTGCTTTATTTCTTAAACGGGCTCGTGTACTCAACCTTAGCTTGAACCGTATAAAACTTACTCTTAAGCTCGTCGCGGCCAACCTCGGCAAGCGAACATTAATATTTCACGAAGACATTGATGCCTGCAATCTTATTCAATCTATTCTTGCGGATAATGGTGTGAGGAGTGGCATTTATCATTCCCGAATGAAGTTGAGAAGTAGAGCTGAAATGCTCGGCAAATATCGTCGGGGTGATATAGATGTGCTTGTCACCTGTAGAGCTCTTGATGAAGGGTTTAATGTTCCGGAAACAGAAATTGGGATTATTGCAGCGAGCACAGCAACACAAAGGCAGCGCATCCAACGGTTAGGCCGTGTTGTTCGACCATCAAAAGGTAAAATTAGAGCATCTATATATACCCTCGTGGCTACTGGGCCAGAAATTGACAGATTGAAGAAGGAAGAGATGCGTCTTGAAGGCGTTGCCGCTGTCGCTTGGAGCCGGGCATGAAGAAGCTCGTAGCAGGTGACTGTAACAATGATAATATCTTTCACCTGATCGATCCGACAGGATTTATTGAAAGCGATTTTGAGGCTGAAGTGGTCAAAGCCCTGACTTGCTTACAGCCTGATTATTGGTGTGGCGTTTTTGCTGGTACTTTTATACTTGAAGCGGAGCGCCGCACTGCTGATTTAGCCCTAGTTCACAAGAGCCTGTCGCACTGGTTTGTTGTCGAAGTCGAGCTAGCCGGCCACTCGCTTGAATATCATGTGTTGCCGCAAGTCAGGTGCTTTCGATATGGCGAACCAGATTTCACATGTGCGACAAGCATGATTCGTGGGTTTAACCACATTACGTTAGAACAAGCAAAAACGCTTCTGCGCTATGTTCCCCCGCATGTCGCAGTTGTAAGCAACCTTCCTGATCCAGACTGGACGAGGGCTTTAGGTGCCCTTGATGTTCAGCATTTGACTGTATCTGTCTATCAGGATCAAAATGGTCGATCAGCGCACGAAATAGAAGGCTGTTTAACCGTCAGAACCGAGCACCTGGGTTTTGCTCGCTATTCAGCTATAGACAAATGCCTTCGTATTTATAAAGGGTGTGGACTACCAATCGGAACAGTGCAGATTGTTGATCAGTTCGGAAATCCTGCTGCTTGGACGATCCGTGAAGATGCAGGTACGTTGTGGATATCAAAGGATAGAGGTCCGGCGCTCTTTAACCACAAAAGCTACGTACAGATAATCCGTACGATTGATGGCCGCATTTCTTTACGGCCTTCAGGCTAATATAGCAGCAGATTTTATGGTCCATCATTAAGGCCTGCTAAAGACGGCTGGTGGCCTTTAAGTTTCATCGCTGCCGTGCTAATTTGAGTGAGTCAATAATTACCATCATGCCATTTTGGATAGCGTATAATCAATCAGAAACCAAACTGCAAGTTAGCTATCTCCGGGTGTCCGGCCCCCTGTTCGACCGTATCGATCTGCAGGTTTAAGTGCCGGCCGTGCCCTTAAAGGATCTGGCCGCCGACACGGCCGGCCCGTCCTCGGCCGTGGTGCGCCAGGAAGTGGAAGCGGCCCGCCGGATTCAGGAGGAGCGCCTGGCGGCTCCGGGCTCTTCACCAACGCCCAGCTCACCAGCCGCCTCACCCGGCAATTCTGTCCGCTCGCGCCCGAGGGGATGCGCCTGTTGGAAACCGCCATGGACCGTCTCCGCCTCTCGGCCCGGGCCTACACCCGCATCCTGAAGCTGGCGCGGACCATCGCCGACCTGGACGCCAGCCCGGACATCGGCCTGGCGCATCTGTCCGAAGCCATTGGCTACCGCAGTTTGGACCGCATGCGGGGGTAAGGGGGATGGCGGGCAGAGGGGGCCAGCTCCAGGCCGTGTGGCCTGCGTGGGCTTCCCGGCCCGCTTCAGGCTGGCGGCGGCCTTGAACTCCCGGGTATGGCTCGGACGGCTCTGGCTCCTGGAACACCCCTGCTGGTTTGCGCCCAGTCCTCCGCGAAATCAGCCGGCCGAATACAGGCGACACCAAACCGCAAAGATACCGCAGCCGCACCCGCCCCCATGGGATACCCCTGCCCCGCTCCCGCGCCAATCAACCATGAAAGTCAGTTGTATTGTTATTGTTCAAACCTTGGCATCGGCTTGTCTTATAGTTGATATTGCTGAGGCAATTGGCCCGCTTTTCGGGCGAGGCCCGGTATGCTTGAAAAAAAATGAGGCGCGATTGAGTCGGCAAATGCCTAGCAGGGTATTATTCCCACTTCGCGGGCGGTTGCGGCAGGCGCCTGCAAAGATGACCAACGATTCGGAGTTTCCCTTTGGCCCTGATCAATCTATTTGACGTCAGCCTGGCTTTCGGCGGTCCCAAGCTCCTGGACGGCATCGGTTTCCGGGTTCAGTCCGGGGAGCGGATTTGCCTCATGGGGCGCAACGGGGCCGGCAAGTCCAGCCTGCTCAAGCTGCTGGCCGGCGCCGTGCCCCCCGATTCCGGGGAGATCAGCCGCGAGGTGGGGCTGGAGACCGGGTACCTGCCCCAGGACGTGGAGGCCGGCCTGGAGGGCGAGGTCTACGAAGTGGCGTCCCACGGCCTGGGCGACCTGGGACGCATGCTGCGGCGCTTGCGCCGGGGGCAAGGGGGAGCCGACGATGCCGCGCAGGGCAATGACCAGGAGGTCTGGGCCGCGGACCACCGGCTGCGCACCGTGCTGACCCGCCTGGGCCTGGCGCCGCGCACCCGGGTGGAAACCCTCTCGGGCGGCCTCAAGCGCCGGGTGTTCCTGGCCCGGGCTCTGGCCCAGAGCCCTCCCCTGCTGCTCCTGGACGAGCCCACCAACCACCTGGACATCGACGCCATCGTCTGGCTGGAGGAATTCCTGCTGGCCTACCAGGGGGCCATGGTCTTCATCTCCCACGACCGCGCCTTTGCCCGCCACCTGGCCACCAGGGTGGTGGAGCTGGACCGGGGGCAGATCTACGACTGGAACTGCCCCTACGACGAGTTCCTGCGCCGCCGGGAGGAGGCCCTCTTGATCGAGCAGGGGCAGCAGGTGAAGTTCGACAAAAAGATGGCCCAGGAGGAGGCCTGGCTGCACCGGGGCGTCAAGGCCCGGCGCACCCGCGATGAGGGCCGGGTGGGACGGCTGTTGCAGATGCGCCAGGAGCGGGCCCAGCGGCGGGAGGTGTTGGGTTCGGCCCAGTTGCGCGCCCAGCAGGCCGGCCTGTCGGGCAAGGTGGTGGCCGAGGTCAACGAGGTGGGCTTTGCCTACGATGAAGAGCAGCCGCTCATCAGGCATTTCAGCACCCTGATCCTGCGGGGCGACAAGATCGGCGTCATCGGCCCCAACGGCTCGGGCAAGACCACCCTGCTCAAAATTCTCCTGGGCCACCTGGATCCCCAGGCGGGGGACATCCGCCTGGGAGCCAACCTGGAGATCGCCTATTTCGACCAGATGCGCCAGGAGCTGGACCTGGACCAGAGCGTGCAGGACAACCTGAACGACGGCCAACCGTCAGTGCTGATCAACGGCCGGCCGCGGCACGTCATCAGCTATTTGCGGGACTTCCTGTTCACCCCCGACCGGGCCCGCAGCCCCGTGCGCGTGCTCTCCGGGGGGGAGCGGAACCGCCTCCTGTTGGCCAAGCTGTTCGCCAAGCCGGCCAACCTCCTGGTGCTGGACGAGCCCACCAACGATCTGGACCGCGACACCCTGGAGCTGTTGGAAAACCTGCTGGTGGAGTTCAGCGGCACGGTCCTCTTGGTCAGCCACGACCGCAAGTTCCTCAACAACGTGGTCACCAGCACCCTGGTCCTGGAGGGCCGGGGCCAGGTGGGCGAGTACGCCGGCGGCTATGATGACTGGCTGGCCCAGCGCGAGGCCGAATCCGCCCCGGCGCCGGCCAGGGCCCCCAAGCCGGCCAAGGGCAAGAAACGCCCGCCCCAGAAGCAGCGGCCCCGCAGTCTGACTTTCAAGCAAAAGCAGGAGCTGGCGGACCTGCCCCAGCGGATCGAGGCCCTGGAGCGCGAGCAGGCCCAGTTGCACGAGCGGGTCGCCGACCCGGCTCTGTATGCCCGGGGCGCGCAGGAGGTCGCGGCCATCAGCACCCGCCTGGCGGAATTGGAGCTGGAGATGGAAGAGGCCTTCGCCCTTTGGGAGAAGCTGGAGGCCATCGCCGCTCCGGCTGCCGGCGACTGAAAAATCCGGGTGGCCAGGGCCGCCGCGCGCCTCGGAGATCGTCCGCGAGGCCCTGTGGAACCTGCCACCGGTGGAACATCTCGTGGTGCCTTGAGGTTTTTTTATTAGCACGAAGCCCGATTCTTAATCAGTTCCGCAACCTTCACATCTAGCAGGATGTTGAAAAAGTCCCTCCATGGCCTTTTTCAACCAAACTTGACAAAAGCCGATCGTTGCACAAGGCAGGGAGCCTTGTGCAACCGTCTCATCTTAAAGATCGCCCGCATCCCAACCGACTTGGACGCCAGCCAGACCATAACCTCAAGCCCTATCGCGGAAGCGATACAACATCGGAGCCTGGCGAGGGAGGTGGGGTGAAGAGTGTGAAATTCCAGCTGCATGAGGATTTCGGATAGATTAGGATGGATAAGAGTCACGACTGGATGCGATCGCTTTTCACGGCTGGACCACCTGGACCCCGCCCCCCACGCAGTGCTCTTTCTGGTCGCGCGTCCCGCGAACCAGAAGATTTTGCCACAAGGGCTGAGTCAGCCGCTGGAACAAGATTAACTGCTCGTCCGGCGCCTAATCCGGACGGCATGTAAGGGCTATCGACCAATAAGATCAATGAAAAATATCGATTCTCACGTGCATCTCTGGGACACCAAGCGCCTTCGTTACCCCTGGTTGGCGTCAGGGGCGTTCCCAGCACTCCCCAACACCTATCTTCTCCCAGATGCGATCGCTGATGCCGGTATGACCGAAGCGGCGTTCGTCGTGATTCAGTCCGAAGTCGACCACGCGGCTGATCCCGTGGAGGAGACCGCGTGGATGCAGGAAACCGTCGACAACCACCCCCAGGGAAATCGTCTGGCTGGATTTGTTGCTTACGCGGACCTATCCCGTCCCGACGTGGAACGGGTCCTTGAGCGCCACGCGCGGCACCCGGTGTTCCGGGGAATTCGCCAGGAGATGTGGTGGCAACGGCCCTCGCCGCGCCCGGACATCCTGGAGCACGATCTGTTGGCGAACTCGGACTGGCGACGGGGCTTCGGGAGGTTACACCGGGTCAATGCAGTCTTTGATCTCACCTGCTGGCCTTGGCAGCTCGCTCCCTTTGCCGCGTTTCTTGGCCATCATCCGCACGTCCCGGTGATCATCGACCATCTCGGCTCACCGGTCGCCGGTGACCCCGCGGCGTTCGGCACCTGGTTGAAGGGAATGCGTGAGCTGGCGGCGCTTCCGAATACCTTTATGAAAGTCTCAGGGCTGTCACAAGCAGACGCCCACTGGAGTGTCGACAGTCTGCGGCCCTTTGTGCGCGAAGTGCTGGATGCGTTCGGACCGGAGCGGTGTATGCTGGGCAGCAATTTCCCTCCCGAAAAGCTCTCGTCAACCTACGGGGCGGTGTGGTCTGCCTTCGAGGCCCTTTTTGCCGAGTTGTCCCACGAGGAGCGCGAGAAAGTGTTCCATAAAACGGCGGAGCAGGTTTACCGACTCGCCAATTGAATGGCAGGCAATGGCCGATGCGGGCCAAGGATGGCCCGCCAAATTGCAAGCTTCAAAAAGCTTGCAATTTGTGAGGCTTGGCAAAACCCGGGCCCCCGGCAAGCTCTGCTTGCTGGGGTGGAGTCACGTTTTTGCCAAGCCGACATTGCACGGTGCAGGACGCACCGTGCATCGCTCTCATAGAGTATAAAAATCGCCCGCACCATCGCCGACCTGGACGCCAGCCCGGGCATCGGCCTGCCGCATTTGTCCGAGGCCCTGGGCTGCCGGAGTTGGGTCCGCATGCGGGGGCATGGAGGGTTGCGCCGTGGGGACGCACTCCCCGCCGCAAGGCCCCAAAACAGCACCTTTCTTGGCCCCTCAAGCTGCTCATGGCCCGGTCCATGCCCCTCTGGGCCCCGGCCAGCCCCCTACCCTGGCCCGCTTGGCCCCTGCTCCCGTTGGCGAACTCCCACCCCCTGAGAGCAATCGTGCGATTTCCCGCCAGAGCATGTCATTTTTACTTGACACCATGTCTAGTTTATTTTACTTTTTGTAAAATCACTTATACTAGCAAGTGGAAAACATGGCCAAGTCCCCGCCCAAAATCACCATAGTCAATCGCCTGCACGTGCTGCGGGCGGAAAAGCGGTTGACCCAGGAACAACTGGCGCAAGAAATCGGCGTGACCCGGGCCACCATTGTCGCCATCGAGAAAGGTGGTTACAACCCCTCGCTCGAGTTGGCGTTTCGCATTGCGCGGTATTTCCAAACGGATATCAATGCGATTTTCTCAGTGGAGGAGGAGGAGACGAAATGAAAAGGCTGGACCCCATACTGCTCAAGTTATTTCTCTATGGAATTCCCCTGGTCGCCGGCTTTGCCCTGTTTTCTCATTGGTATAACACGGGAGGCCTTACCACTGGCAGTGCCGTGGCCGGATTCCTGAACGGCCTGGCCGGGCTTGTTGTTGCCACGTGGATGACCCTGGCCATCTACCTGAGCTTCCGGCTGCTCGTCTCGGGGCCGTTCCGGGACCAGGTGCTGGCCAGGATCACCTTTATCCGTGAGCGCGATGAACGGGAAGCCATCCTGACCGGCAAGGCCACCAAGAAGGTGTTCCTGACCTCCCTGGCTTTTCTGATCCTGCTCTTCTGTCTCTCCAGTTTCCAGGTTTCGGTCTATCGCGTGCCTTTGGAGCACGCGGTTGACGGCAAAACCGGGGTCATATCCTTGGGGCTGGGTTTCAGTTTTCTGGAACAGGTCCAGCAAGATCACCCCGCAGCCCTAACCAAGGAAAAGGATATCTTCACCTACCAGGGCCTGCCGCTTTCCAGCGCCGCGATAGTCCTGCTGCTGATCGCTTGGCAGATCGTTTCGTACAACTTTACGATGCGGCGGCTGATGAGGTGAGCAAAGGGGGACACCCCGAACCACTGTTGGGAGAGTGAGGCGCGGTGCGCGAGACACCGCGCCTCACTTCATTGGCGGAACACCGCGGAAGCGGCGGTGCGGAAGCTGGCGGAGCACCCCAAGGAGGCTCCCCCTACGCCCCCGCCTTCACCGCGGCCTGATACCGCGCCAGCAACTCCGGATCGTCGATGGACCCGTGGTGGTGCACCTGACGCCACGCTCCGTCCAGCCGGCGGAAGATCCGGCTGGTGCGGATGGCCAGGGGGATGACCGTATCCCCCACCCGGAACTCGCCGCGCTCCCGGCCCACCACCCAGAACACCTCGCCGTGCAGGTGCAGGGTGTAGTCGTAAAACTCCACGTAGACCCGGGCCTGGCCCGTGAAGATGCGCTCGTACACCGCCCGGATCTCCGCCCAGCCGCGCTTGATGCCGCCCACCGGGTTGTCCATGGCGATGTCGTCAATTTGCGCCCAGTTGTCCGCCATCTTGGCCAGGTCGCGGTGGTTGAAGGCGTCGTAGAAAGCGGCCAAGGCGCGGAGGGGGTCGGGCAGGTCAGGGGCGTTCTCCCGGCCGGTGATGGGAGTGGCTATGGGTTCCATAACTGATCCTCCTGGGTTCCGGGGACGAGGTTGGCGCCGCCGCGCCGCCCCAGCCTTTTTGCTTCCCGCGGGGTTGCCGGGGTGACGCCCGGTGCGGCCCGCGGGCGGCCTACTCGGCCGGGGCCGCGGGGGCATAAGCCACCGCGAAGCTTTCGCCTTCTTTCAGGCGCTGCAGCAGCTCCAAAAGCCCGGCCTGGCCGGCCTGGGCCAACCAGGGCCGCACCTCGTGGCCGGCCGCGGCATACACCGGGTGAATCTCCAGCTCGCCCCTGGCCCGGCGCTCCTCATTCTGAAGCACGCCATAGCGCCGCACCAGGGCCTGCCAATCCTGCAACGAGACAGAGGCCCGCAACTCCTCCCGGCCCGGCCGCGGCACACCGGCCGCGGCCAGGGCCTGCCAATGGGACTCGCTGTGCTCCGGCGCCTGGCTGATGGCCACGGCCAGGCCTTCATCGAACCACTGGGGCATCTGGCGGTGCCAGGTCCAAAAACCGAGGCGGGTGTACAGCTCGTCATGCGACCATTCATGGGCCAGGTAATGCCAATTGAGCCCGCGCGGGGAAAGCAGGAGCCGGCCGCCGATGTTCTTGGCCCGCGCCGTCACCCCGCCGAAACTCTGGAAGCATTCTTCCGTGATACAGGCATAGACCGTGGGCGTGGATTGCACTTCGCCATAAGCCGCGGCAATCTGTTTTCTGGCCAGTTCCCTAGCGGCCAAGAGCCGGTCTTTGGTCGCCTGGTCCGCGCCCTTTTCTATATAGATATCGTTGGCCAGCCGGGTCATGCCAAAGCATTCCGGCAGCGCAAGCTTGGCATACTTGAGCTGCGTGCAAGCCGCCAGCAAGAACCCCAACAGCACGATACAAAATAATTTAAAATATTTCATACGGTTGCCCTTCTCCAAACAGGCTTTGGCCCGTCCCTTGCCAGCCGGGATTTCGCCAACCTGTGGCCCTAGGCCCTCATTATACAAGCGGAAGGCACGAGCAAAACACACATGGTGAAAATGTAATACGCCCCCTCTTTGGCCCGACGGGACGTCACCCCAAACCCCAGCGCATTCCTATTAATTTTCGTCTTGAATTGGAGCGGGATTAACCGGGGCAGAGCTGACGGAGAGGGCCGGCCACGAGCTTTTCCCGGCCCCCTGGCCGGACCACCGCCCGCTCTCACCGGGCCTGGCTCACAGCTCCAAGAGGGTGCGCAGGAAGTTGGCCGGGGCGCCGGGCGCCGGCCCCTCGGGCCGGAAGGCCACGGCCAGTTGCCCCGCGGGCAGCAGGTGGTCCAGGGGCGCCGCGGCCAGGCCGCGCCCGGCCAGCCAGGGAGCGTCCTCCACCAGGTTGGCCACGGACACCCCCAGGCCCTCGGCCACGTAGCGGGCGGAAAGCTCCACGTTGGAGGTCTCCAGAGCCACGGTTAGGGGCAGGCCGGCCTGGCGGGCGGCTTGCTCCAGCCAGGTCCGGCCCGGGTGGCGGGGGCGGGCCGGCGGCAGGATCAGCCGCTGGGCCAGGAGGTCCCCCACTGTGATTGGCAGACCCGCGGCCAGGGGATGCCCCAGCGGCACCAACAGCGCCGGCCGGAGCCGCTTCCAGGGGATGGCGGTCAGCCCCGGCGGCACGGCCGTGGCCAGGGCCAGGGCCAGGTCGGCCTCCCCCTCCCGCACCAGGGTCAAGGCCGCGGCCTGGGGCTGGTCTTGCACCGCCACCTCCACCCGGGGCCAGCGGGCCGTGAAACGCGCCAGCACGGCTGGCAAAACCTGGTAGCAGGTGGTGAACGGCGCGGCCACGGTCACCCGGCCCCGCTCTCCCCCGGCCAGGGCCCGCACCTCGGTCACCGCGGTGTCCAGGTCCGCCAGGAGGCGCTGGGCGAACTCCAGCAGCCGCCGCCCTTCGGGAGTCGGCACCAGCTTGCGCTTGCCCAGGCGGGTGAACAGCCGGCAGCCCAGCTCCTCCTCCAGGGCCGCCAACTGCTGGCTCACCGCCGGCTGGCTGCGGCCCACCGCCTGCGCCGCCCGGGACACGCTGCCGGTTTGCGCCGTGTGGAAAAAGCTGACCAACTGCAACAGCTCCATGACCCCGCCTTATTTCGGTTATTCAAAAAACGGATTTCTCCGCCGGATTACCCTTATGGGACCATACGTTATAATCCCCCTCCCCTCGCAAGGAGAATCGCCATGCTCCCTTCCCTGGCCCCCGGCCTCGCCGTGGACTTCCGCTACCAGGTGCCCCCGGAACGCACCGTGCCCCATCTCTTGCCCGAGTCCCCCGAGTTCGGGGCCATGCCCCTGGTGCTGGCCACGGGCTATATGGTGGCCCTGTGCGAGTGGGCCTGCATCCGGGCCCTGAACCCCCACCTGGACTGGCCCCGGGAGCAGACCGTGGGCATCGGGGTGGCGCTGAGCCACGTGGCCGCCACCCCCCCGGGGCTCTGGGTGCACATCACCGGGCAGCTAGTGCGGGTGCAAGGCCGCAGGCTCTTCTTCGAGCTGACGGCCCACGACGGGGTGGACCTCATTTCCCAAGGCACCCACGAGCGCTATGTGATCAACAAGGCCGGTTTTGACCAAAAGATGGCGGCCAAGGCGGCCGGAGCCGCTTCCTGAGGCAGGGGCGCGGCCAAGGCGGCAAATTATAATCTTTATCTATGGCCGACAGAAATTTGGTTAGGCCTGGGTTAATGACCAAGCTTTGGGCCAGATTTAAAACCGGCTTTCCCGAGCTGTCGCTGGTGCGGCGCGAATATTTGGGCGCGGGGATTTTGTCCCCTCACGGACTGCTCAGATTGCCCTTTCCGCGGACTTCCCGGGTGGCCGAAAAGCGGGACGCCAAAATTTGTACGAGGCCTCCGAAGCAGCGCCGCCCGCCTGCAATTCCTGGTCTCCAGCCCGGCCGCCACAGGTCAACGTGCGCCGCTTTGGGGCAAGTGTTTCACGCTTGGCCCGGCAACTCCCACCGACAAACGATTGATAGTTATTATTTTGGTGCGGCTTGTCCGGTCCTCTGGCCGCCGGACCGCCGCGGGAGAGGCCGGCGCCGGGGGATCAATTGTTACATTTTGTCACCAAACAGAACGTAACTTGACACAGTCCGCTTCTCACCGGTTTACTGGTAACATACAGCAAGTGAAATGCATCTTTACGGCCAGATAATTATTCGCATCAAAGCCGCTAACGGCTTGCCTTGGCCTTGAGTTAAGGGGTTAGCGTAGGTCAATTTTCCAAACGGCTTACGTGGCGATTTTCTATTAACCCTGGGAGATAAAAATGAAATTACCCCTTTTGGGAGAGATTTCCGTAGGGACCAGCCTATTGGTGGGGGTGGGGGCCATGCTCCTGGTGCCCTTTGTGCTGCCCGTGGTGGGGGCGGTGGTCCGGCCGGTGGCCAAGGGCGTCATCAAGGGCGGCATGCTGCTTTACCATCGCGGCGAGGTGATGGTGGCCGAGACCAAGGAAGCCTGGGACGACCTCACCGCCGAGGTGAAGGCCGAACTGGCCCAGGAAGCCATGCCCGAAGCCTCGGAAGCCGCCCCCAAGGCGGTCAAGACCAAGCCGGTCAAAGCGGACGCTTAAAACTGCCACACGCTCCCCGGGCCTGGGGTGGCAGCCAGGCCCGGGCACACCCCTTGCTGCCTTACGGTTGCCGGCTGTAACCTGATTGTCGCCCTCGGCAACCGGCCTGACGAATTACCCTGGCCTTGCCCGCCCCGCGCGGCAAAGGCCGGGGTGGGTCTTGTTCGGTGGGGCTGGTATATGGCCACGACCAGCCGCACCCGGGACGCCGCGGGCGGCTGCGCCGAAGGCGCCGCGGCCGGGCTGATTTGGGAGCCGCGGGCGGCTGCGCCGAAGGGGCCGCGGGTGGTTGCGCCCAAGGCGCCGCGGCCGGGCTGACTTGGGGGGCCGCGGGTGGCTGCGCCGAAGGCGCCGCGGCCAGGCTGACTTGGGGGGCCGCGGGTGGCTGCGCGGAGGCGGCGTTGCCCACTGGGCCTGGTGGAGCCGGCCCCGGCTGACCTGAAGTTGTTGCCTCCTGGCCGACCCGGGCTCCTTCGCCGGTTGAGCCAGGGGTGCGTCGTCTGCTCGGCCTGCGGGAGACCTCGCCGGCAGGGCCGGGATGCGTTGCCAGCCGAACCAGGGGCCTGCTGCCCGCTCAGCCCGGGAGGCGCCACGGCCCGCCACAGGCGGGAAAGGGAGAAATTCCGGTGTCATTGCCCAAGGCCAAGCTGGCCCACAAGAGCCCGGGGCGCATCCGCCTCAAGGTGCCGGAAAAACGCGGCGACCATGCTTTTTTCCAGGCCTTGCACGAAACGCTTTCCCTGCTGGACGAGGTCGAGACCCTGGAGGTCAACGTGGCCACCGGCGGGGCTCTGATCCTGGGTCACGGGGTGGACACGGGCTCCCTGGTGGAGTTGGGCGAAAAGGCCGGGCTCTATCTCCTGGAGCTGGCCGAAGGCAAGGCCCTCTCCCCGGCCCAGGCCGCGGTGGAGCCCTTGCGCAAGCTGGACCGCAGCGTTCGCGACTTCACCGGCGAGCAGGTGGACGTGGCCACCCTGGGCTTTTTGGTCCTCTTGGGCACCGGACTGTTCCAGGTGCTGCGCGGCCGGGTTACGGCCCCGCCCTGGTACACCGCCTTCTGGTACGCCTTTGGCCTGTTCACCAAAACCATTCTGGAAACCCCCCGGGAAAAGTCGTGACCGACCCCGTTGCCGAGGAGCCGGCCCCTTCCGGTAAGGCCCAGCCTCGCCGGGGCGGGAGGCTGGGCAATCTCTTCTTCCCGCCCCGCCAAGGACCCTGCCCATGCTGACCCCCGTCCACACCAAGGTGCCCGGCCGCGCCCGCTTCCGGGTGGAGCCCCTCCAGGGCTCCGCCGGCCTGGCCACGGCCCTGGAATCCCTCCTCGCCGCCCTGCCCTGGGTGGAGCGGGCCACGGCCTCCGGCCTCACCGGCACCGTGCTCCTGGAGTACCCCGTGGGCAAGGACCTGCGCGAGGTGTCCGAGGCCCTGGCCGAAGTGGTGGGCGAGGCCCAAAATCTGGCCCAGGATGTGGCCCAAGAACTGGCCCGGCCCCCCGAGCCTATTGCCGCCGGTCCGGCCCCGGGGGCCGCGCCCCCAAAGCCGGGGACCGGCCCGGGCAAGCTGGACAAGCTGAAAAACCTCTGGGATCGGCTGCTGTTCCAGGACCCGGCCCAGCCCCAGCAACCCTGGCACACCCTCTCCCAGGAGGAAGTGGTCACCCGGCTCCTGAGCGACCCCGCCGCCGGCTTGGCCCAGGGCGAGGCCGCGGAGCGCCGCAAGCGGCAGGGCCCCAACCTGCCCCCGGAGATCGCACCCCGCAGCCGCTGGGAGATCCTGCGGGGCCAGTTCAATTCCTTGCCCGTGGCCCTGTTGGGCGGGGCGGCCGTGCTGTCCCTGGCCACCGGCGGCCTCCTGGACGCGGCCATCATCCTGGGGGTGGTGGCGGCCAATGGGGTGATCGGCTACTTCACCGAAAGCTCGGCCGAGACCACCATCAATTCCCTGCAAAGCCTGGCCAAACCCCACGCCCTGGTGATCCGGGAGGGCCGCCGGACCGAGATCGCGGCCGCCGAGCTGGTGGCCGGGGATCTCCTGGTGCTGAAGCAGGGCCTGTTCGTCACCGCCGACGCCCGGGTCATCGCGGCGGACAATCTCACCGTGGATGAATCCACTCTGACCGGCGAGAGCCTGCCGGTGGAGAAATCCCCCGAAACCCTCACCTACGACCTCACGCCCCTGGCCGACCGCCGCAACATGGTCTACCAGGGCACCGTGGCCACCGGCGGGCAGGGCCTGGCCGTGGTCACCGCCACCGGAGCCCGCACCGAGCTGGGCCGCTTGCAAACCCTGGTGCAGGAGACCGCGGCCCCGGACACGCCCATCGAGCGGCAACTGGGGGAGATCGGCGACCAGTTGGTCCTCCTGTCGGCGGCCATCTGCTCCCTGGTGTTCGGCATCGGCCTGTGGCAGGGTTACGGTCTCCTCATGATGGGACGCCTGGCCATCTCCCTGGCCGCCGCGGCGGTGCCCGAGGGCTTGCCCGCCGCGGCCACCACCAACCTGGCCCTGGGCGTGTCCCGCATGAGCCGCGAAGGGGTGCTGATCCGCAACCTGGCCGCGGTGGAGACCCTGGGAGCCATCCAGACCATCTGCCTGGACAAGACCGGCACCCTCACCGAGAACCGCATGAAGGTCCTGGAGGCCTTTGTGGGCGGCAAGCGCCTGACCGTATCCCAGGGCAGCCTGTGCGAGGACGGCCGGATCGTGGCCTACCGCGAGGCCAAGGAGCTGAAGCGGGCCCTGCAAGTGGGGGTCTTGTGCAGCGAAACCCGGCTGAACGGCCGGGTCGAGGACCCCGCCGCGCCCTTGAAGGGCACGCCCACCGAGAACGCCCTCATCGAACTGGCCCTCTTGACCGGGGTTAACGTCAAGCAGGTGCGCCAGGACCACCGGCTTTTGGCGGTCACCCTGCGAGCCGAGGACCGGCCCTACATGACCAGCCTGCACCAGCGCCGCAAGGGAGGCACCCTCCTGGCGGTCAAGGGCAGCCCCGCGGCGGTGTTGGCCCATTGCGCGTGGCGCAAACGGGGCAAAGTGGAGACGGCGCTGACCGAGGCAGACCGCGCCGCCATCCTGGCCGAGAACGAGCGCATGGCCGGCCGGGCGCTCCGGGTGCTGGGCCTGGCCTATACCCGGACCCGGGGCGAGGAGACCCTGAGCGCCGCGAGCGGCCTGGTCTGGCTGGGCTTGGTGGGCATGGCCGATCCGGTGCGCGACCGGGTGGCCCAGGCCATCGCCGCCTTCCACCGGGCCGGCATCCGCACGGTGATGCTCACCGGCGACCAGGAGGCCACGGCCCGCTCGGTGGCCCAGTCCCTGGCCATCTCCGGGGGACGGCCCCTGGAGGTCATGGACTCCTCCCGGCTCAACGGCGCCGAGGCCGCGGAGCTGGATGCCGGGGCCGGCCGGGTGGACGTGTTCTCGCGGGTCAGCCCCTCCAGCAAGCTCCGCATCGTGCAGAAGCTGCAAGCCGCGGGGCAGGTGGTGGCCATGACCGGCGACGGGGTCAACGACAGCCCGGCCCTGAAGGCGGCGGCGGTGGGCATCGCCATGGGAGGCAGCGGCACCGACGTGGCCCGCGAGGTGGCCGACGTGGTGCTGGAGCATGACGACCTGGGCACCTTGATCCTGGCCGTGCGCGACGGCCGCACCACCTACGCCAACATCCGCAAATCGGTGCACTTCTTCCTGGCCACCAACCTGAGCGAAATCCTGGTGATGTTCTCCTCCCTGTCCCTGGGCCTGGGCACCCCCCTGAACACCATGCAGTTGTTGTGGATCAACCTCATCTCGGACATCTTCCCGGGCCTGGCCCTCTCCCTGGAGGAGCCCGAGGAGGACGTGCTGGGCCAGCCGCCGCGGCGGGCCGGCGCGCCGCTGTTCAACGGCCGCGACTACCTGGGCATGGCCAAGGAAGCCGGGGTGATCACCGTGGGCAGCCTGGGGGCCTATGCCTATGGCCTCGTCCGTTACGGCCTGGGGCCGGCGGCCAGCAGCGTGGCTTTCCAGAGCCTCACCATCGGCCAGCTTTTGCACGCCTTGACCTGCCGCTCGGAGCGGCGGCATTTCTGGGACCCCAGCCTGCGGCCCAATCCCTACCTGCGCTGGGCCCTGGGCGGCTCCCTGGCCCTGCAGGCCCTGACCATGCTGGTGCCGGGGGTCCGCAGCCTCCTGGGCCTGACCCCGCTTAATCTCCTGGATTACCTGGTGATCGGGGCCAGCGCCCTGTTCACCCTCTGGGGCACCGAGGCGGTCAAGACCCCGCCGGAGCGGGAAACCCCGCGCCGGAAAATCCCGGGCCGGGACGCGGCCGCCTCTGCGGATCACGACGCGTGGCCGGACCCCGGGCTACGGCTCGTGGTGGCCGAATGCGGACCAAAAGGCTGAGTTTTAACGGAAGGTTGAAATACGGAAAGGCGGGAGGACCGCCCCCCGGGCGGCCAAGGGCGGCCGAGAAAAGTACGGGGCCTTAGATGAAGGCCGCCAGGAGGCCGAAGGAGGCTCTCTCCAGGGCCCGGCCCACGGCCCAACCGAACAGGGCCTTGCCCACCGCTTCCCCGGCGTGCACCGCCGCCTTTTTCCGATACTCTTCCGGGCCCAGGGCCAGATGAGCCGCGAAGAGGTCATTTTCCTCCAGGGCGCTGGTGATGTCGGCCGAGGAGATGAACGCCTCGTCGTAATGGACCAGGACGCTGCCGGTCAGGCAGTTGGCCTGCACGTCCTGCACGCCTTCCAGACCCAAGAGCAGGGCCTGCGTTTCCTGGCATTGGTAAGTGTTGTTGCGCAGCTCGGGAATTTTCAGCCTCAGCCGGCCCGGTACGCTGTGCACATAGTATTTCATCCGGTCTTGCTCCCTTTGGCGTTTGACCGAATATCATCATGATTTTGTTAGAAAACCATGATCTAAAGGTTACAATATTGTGGCATTGACAGGAACGGTTGTTTATTAGGTCGCAAAGGCGGGCCGCGGCCCAGTTGAAACACCCCAAAATAGCCTGCGCTTTATTTCGAGGCCCCCGGGGCGGAAAGGGGACCGGCGGTGAACAAGGTTATCGTGGTGGGCAACCTGAAGGGGGGCACCGGCAAGAGCACCCTGGCGGTGAACCTGGCCGCGGCCCTGGGGGGCTATCTCCTGGACGCCGACCTCCAGGCCACGGCCAGCGAATGGCTGGCCCAGGGCCTCCTGCCGGTGGAGGGCCGTTTCATGCCCATCCGGGGCGGCGAGGTGGCCCCCTGGCTGAAGGAGGTCTTCAAGATCGCCCTCCGGCCCCTGGTGATCGACCTGCCCTCCAACCTGGGGCCCAACACCGCCGCGGCCCTGGCCGTGGCCGACCTGGCCGTGCTGCCGGTGACCCCCTCAACCGCCGATGTCCGGGCCACGGAAAAGGCCCTGGAACTCTTGCGCGAATCCCGCCGCCGCCGGCGGGACGGCCGGCCCCGCGCCCTGCTGGCGCCCTCCAAGCTGGACCTGCGCACCCGGGCCGGCCGTGAGTTCCCCGCCCTCCTGGCCAGCCTGGGCGAGAAAGTCGCACCGGCGGTGAGCCAGCGCATGGCCCACGTGGAAGCCTGCGCCGCCGGCCGCTGGGTGGGCGATTTCGCCCCCGGCTCCCCCGCCCATAAAGAAATCCTCGCCCTGGCCCAGGCGGTGGCGGAAGCCGCGGGTTAAGAGGCTTTCGGGGGAAGAGGAAGATGTGGGGGGAAGGGGTCCTTTTTTGAAAAAAAGGACCCCTTCCCCCCACACCCCCCATCCCCCAAAAAACTTCATATTAAGCGGGGTAAGGCTTCACCCAACAAGCCGTTGGCTTGTTGGGTGAAGCTTTACCCCGCCCTGAACTAGGCTCGGATATTTCACGAGAACATGGCGGATTAAGGCAGATCTTCGACCCGGGCCTCTTTTCCGGTGACCTTTCGCCCCGGACCGGCACAGCCAGGTGTTCGCCGGCAAGGCGTCGGCCGCGTCGCCGCGGCTGGCGTAGCGGGTCGGGTCAGGTTGCCCTCCGGACCTGACCGCGTTCGCTCCCGGAGTAGGGCTGGGGGAAGCGCTTGGTGATCTCATTCCACCAGGTGGATAAGCCCGGATTTTTCTTGAAAGGCGGACAGCTGGGTCGACAACAATCTGATTTGGCTTTAACTTGATCCCTTCCTATTTTGCTTCTCCCGTTCTGCGCCCCGGACCAGCACAGCCAGGTGTTCGCCGGCAAGGCGTCGGACGAGCGACAACCGGAAGCGTAGCCAGCTACGCGGAGGATGGCGCGATGTCCGCAACGCCGCCGGCGGGCATCTGGCGCAGCCGCCCACGTTTACCCAATATCCACCCTAATCCAGTTTGATGCGCGTCACGCGTGGCTCGGCCGGCTCCTGGGGCCGGGCCGGCCGTTTGGCCAGCCGCTGGTCGATCAGGGCCCGCACCCCCAAAAGGAACTCCTCCTGGGCCCGGGAAAAATGCTGCCAGGCGTCGGACTCGCTGTACTGGTTCATCTGCTCCTTGAGGTTCTTCCAGGGGCAGTCGCAGGGCTCCTCCGGGCGGTCGGTGCCACCGGCGCAATCCTGTCCCTCTTGGGGCTCTTCCTTGCCGTCAGCAGGCATCGTTTTCTCTCCTTGTGGCCGGAAAGCTCACCACCAGGTAGTCGCCCTCGTAGCGCGCGCCGCTGGGCACGGTGGCGGGGAAGCTGGCCGGCAGGGCCACGTGCCGCCGCACCATGCCCAGTTGGATGATGAGCTCATTGCCGCGGTTGAAGATTTCCAGGCCTTCCTTGCTGGCGAACGGCAGATGCAAGCGCATCTCGTTATGGCCGTTGTTGCGGGTGAAGGCCAGGGGCTGGTGGCCGTAGAGCACGGCCAGGGGGTCCTGGTCGCCATAGAGGCGGGCGGCCAGGGCCAACAGCCGGTCGTGACCCAAGGCCTCGTCGGTGAGCCGGGGGGCCTGGTAGAGCGGCAGGGGCGCGAAAAAACGCTCGGCCAGGGCCAGATAGCCCTGCTGCTGCTGGCGGACGGGGCTCAGGGGATCGGCCCCGCCGTCTTCCCCGGACCATATGCGGTTCAACAGCACCGCCTCCACCGACAGCCCGTGCAGGCAGAAATAGGTCAGGGCCCGCTGGGTCTCGCGCAAGACCAGCTTCTCGGCCAGGGACACCAGGCGCACCGTGCATTGCGCGCGGTCGGTGAGAAGCTCTTGCACCCCGGCCAGGCCCCGGTGCAGGCGCTCCAGGCTGGCGAAGTATTTCTCGCCCGGCAGGGGCACTTCCCCCCAGTGGCGCAGCAGGGGCCGGGCCGCCTTGGCCAGGCCGCGCTCCAGACGGAACACGTTCTGCATGTACCAGTCCAGCGCCGTGGGCAGGGACACGAAGCGGATGCTCTCGGCCGTGGGGGCGCAGTCCAGGATCAGGGCGTCGAAGCGGCCGGACTTGACGTGCTCGTTCAAATACAGGAGCGCGGTGATCTCCTCCATGCCGGGCAGCACCGCAATCTCCTCGGCCACCACCTCGTTCAGACCGGCGGTGTTGAACAACAAGGCCAGGTAGCTGTGCACCTCGCGCCAGTAGTGGGTCAGGGCCAGGTTGAGGTTTATCTCCTGAATCCACAGGTTGTCCGCCACGGCCGTGGGTTCGCCATCGGCGGCCAGGAGTTCGCCCGGCAGTTCAAAGGCGTCCCGCAGGCTGTGGGCCGGGTCCAGGGACATGATGAGGGTGCGCCGGCCGCGCCGGGCGGTGAGCGCCCCGGTGGCGGCGGCCAGGGTGGTCTTGCCGGTGCCGCCCTTGCCCGCGAACATTATCAGCCGCATCAATTACCTCGCGTGATCACGAAAAGCGGGGTCGTGGGGTGGGGGGCGGTCCCCCCCGGACTTGGCCTTACCATGAAGCATTGGGCCGGCTTAGTCGAGGGAAATGGGGCCCGGCCAACCCGGCCCGGCCCCAGAACGTCGGCCCGCACGCCTCCGGGGGGAACAAGATGACTAATCCTCAACCTGGCAATAACTATAAGAGAGCATTGCACGGGGCGTCCTGCCCCGTGCAATGTCGGCTTGGCAAAAACGTGACTCCACCCCAGCAAGCAGAGCTTGCCGGGGGCCCGGGTTTTGCCAAGCCTCACAAATTGCAAGCTTTTTGAAGCTTGCAATTTGGCGGGCCATCCTTGGCCCGCATAGGCCATTGCCTGCCGTAATCATGTTTCACAGCCATTTTTGACATAATATCAACACCTTTTATGTGTCTCACCATGCAATGGCCTCTATAAGGTTTTTTGGGGGAAGAGGGGTGGGTGCCAGGCTGCGCTTTTCCGGGGACCCCGCGTCCTTACCCCCACATCTTCCCACGTTCCGCAACCCCCTCCGGCCCTGCCGCCTCCGGTTTGGTTGTCCCCCGGCCCCCCATGTGATAGAGATTGAGGCACAAATCAGGGAGCGAAAACATGCGGGAATACCAAAAACGCCTGGCCGGCCTGTTGGCCGAGAGCGGGGCCTTGTTCTTCCGGGAGGGGCTCAGGCTGAAGGACGGCCGCCCCACCCCGTATTTTGTCAACTTCGGGGTCTTCCGCACCGGCCGCCTGGCCGTGGAGCTGGGCCGCTGTTTCGCCGGCTGGTTCCAGGATCAGGGGGAGTTGGCCCAGCGGGTGGACGTGATCGTGGGCCCCAGCTACAAGGGCAGCGCCCTGGCCCAGGGCATGGCCATGAGCCTCTTTTCCGATTACGGCCGGGACCTGGCCTTTGACTATGACCGCAAGGAGGCCAAGACCCACGGCGAGCAATCCGGGGGCGGCAGCCTGTTCGTCACCGGGGCCCTGGCCGCCGGCTCCCGGGCCCTCATCGTGGATGACGTGGGCACCTCCATGGCCACCAAGGTGGACCTGCTGGACAAGATCGCGGCCCATGCCCGGGGCCTGGGCGGCGAGATCGCCCTGGAAGGCGTGGTGCTGGCCGTGGACCGCGAGCAGACCCAGGCCGTGTACGACGCGGACGGCGGGGTGGTGGAAGGCGCGCGGGGCGAGGACGCCCTGGGGGCCTTCCGGCAAAAAACCGGGCTACCGGTGTGGTCCCTGTTGGGCATTCGCCAGGCGGTGTCTTATCTTTATGAAGGACGGGCCGAGGTGCTGGTGGACGGCCGCCGCCAAGCCCTGGACGCCGGGCTCCTGGAGCGCTTCCAGGCCTATTTGGCCCTTTACGGCCGGGAGGTATGACATGCGCCGTGCTTTGGTCGCGCCTTTGTTGTCGGGCCTGGTGCTGCCCGGTTTGGGCCAGGTGATCAACCGCCAGACCGGCAAGGGCACCTTGTTGATGATCGGCTCGGGCATGC
Source organism: Deltaproteobacteria bacterium (assembly GCA_020444165.1). The sequence continues at coordinate 24,874 of JAHLLK010000012.1, forward strand.
TGTTCCTGGTGTCCATGGGGCTGATGCTCTACCATTTCAGCACCGCCGTGTTGGCCGTGGAAGAGGCCGGGGGCCAGGCCACCATGGAGGCCATTCACCAACAAATCACCACCCAGGGCGCGGGCTGGCTGTGGATCTTCCTGCCGGTGATCTTCGTCCTGTGGGCCTACGCGGTGTGGGATGCCTGGCGCTGGGGCCGCATCCGCGACGCCGAGGCCCTGGAGAGCAAGTGATGCAGGCCATTGTGTTGGACGAGATCAACCAGCCCGACCTGGAAAAGGTGCGGGAGCATTGCCGCTGCAACCTGGTGCCCTCCCGCCTGGACGAGGTGTTCTGGCTGGAGTTGCCGCCGGAGCTGCTCTCGCCGGAGCAGGCCGGGCACGCCGAGTGCGCCCCCCACCGGGTGGCCGTGGTGGTGGAGGAAGGCGCGGTGAAGCTGGAGCTGCTGGTGCGGAGCCAGACCAGCCTCCGCTGCGCCTGCACGGCCTACGCCACCCCGGCCCAACGGGAGTTCCTGTGGGATTTCGCCCAGAGCCTGGTGGCCGACCTGGGCATCCGCACCTGAGCCCACGCCGCCAAGAGGAGAAAGCCATGCAACCCGGAGGGCCGCGCGGACCGCGGCAACCATCCTACCAAAACCTGGAGGCGGCCAGCCTCTTCTGCCCCAAGTGCGGCCGGGCCCAACCGGTCCGCAGCAAACTCCTCCTGGTGCTGCCCCAGGGCGAGAAGTACGCCTACTTCTGCCGGGTCTGCGGCGAGGAAGTGGGCAGCAAGATGCAGGAAGCCGCCCCGGGCAGCAACCCCTGGTCTTTGGTTTAAGAAATGGAAGATGTGGGGGGAGACTTGCGGGGTCCCCAGAAAAGCGCAGCTTTTCTGGGGTGCAAGGACCCTTTTTTGCAAAAAAGGGTCCTTGCACCCACACCCCCCTTCCCCCAAAAAACTTCCCGGGGCACGGTGCGGGGCGCACCGTGTCCCGTCCTTTCTTAAGGACTTGACGGGGTCTAATCCCCCGCCAGGCTCACGGCGGGCCGGCCGATCCCGGCCGCGGGCTTGACGCGGGGGGCTGGCGGTGCTACTTTCCCAAGCGATTTTCGATTTTTGTCCTTATTGCACCTACTGCCAGGAGACTCGCCTCCCTCATGAACCAGCTCAAAACCCGCCGCCCCCGGGCCCTCATCACCGGCGGAGCCGGCTTCATCGGCTCCCACTTGGCTGAGCACCTCCTGGAACTGGGACAGAAGGTCCACGTCATCGACGACCTCTCCACCGGAAGCATGGACAACCTGGACGGGGTGGTGGGCCATCCGGACTTCGGCTACACCATCGCCGACATGCGGGAGGAGCCCCTCTTGGCCGAGCTGGTGGACCGGGCCGACGTGGTCTACCACCTGGCCGCCGCGGTGGGGGTGCGCCTCATCGTGGAGTCGCCGGTCCGCACCATCGAGACCAACGTGGGCTGCACCGAGGCGGTGCTGCGGCGGGCCGAGAAGAAGCACAAGAAGGTGCTGGTGGCCTCCACCAGCGAGGTCTACGGCAAGAGCGAGCAGGTGCCCTTCAAGGAGGACAACGACATGGTCCTGGGGCCCACCAGCAAGGCCCGCTGGTCCTATGCCTGCTCCAAGGCCATCGACGAGTTCCTGGCCCTGGCCTATCACCGCGGCCGCGGCCTGCCGGTGTTGGTGTGCCGGCTTTTCAACACCGTGGGCCCCCGCCAGACCGGGCGCTACGGCATGGTGTTGCCCACCTTTGTGCGCCAGGCCCTGGCCGGCCTGCCCATCACCGTTTTCGGCGACGGCGCCCAGAGCCGCTGCTTTTCCCATGTGGACGAGGTGATCCGGGCCATGGCCGCCCTGGCCCAGATTCCCGAGGCGGTGGGCCAGGTGGTCAACGTGGGCGGGGTGCAGGAGATCACCATCGCCGGCCTGGCCGAGCTGGTGCGGGAGATGACCGGCAGCAGCTCGGAGATCGTCTACATACCCTATGACCAGGCCTATGAGGAAGGTTTCGAGGACATGCCCCGCCGGGTGCCCGACGTGGAGAAGTTGAAACGCCTGACCGGCCTGGCCCCGGCCATGCCCATCCGGGAGATCGTGGATTCGGTCATCGGGTTCTACCGCCGGAGCTGAGGGGCGGCCGGCGCTCCCCGGGCTCAGAAGGCGAAGTAGATGAAGGCATTGCTCCAGTAGGCGCCGCGGAAGAAGAAAGCCATCAGCAAAGGCAGCACAAACCCGCTGGAAATGTAGAAAAAGGAAGGTGAGTCCAACATCTCCTTGAAACGCCCGCCCTTGGCGTAGGCCAGCACTCCGGCCTGGTCGGCCATGGTTATCACCACCCAGATAAACAGCAGATTCAAGTGGGCCAGGGGAATGGTGGCCGGCATCCCCAAGAACAGGTTCCGCAGAACCTTCCCCAGTTGCCCCAAGCTCTCCGCCCGGAAAATCAACCACCCAGCCAACTCGAAGGTTATGGTCACCAGCCAGCCCAATCCGGCGGCGAGGGGTTGGTTCGCCCGCAGGCGGGGAAACAGGTTCTGGCGCAACACCACCATGTTGGCCGCGATGCCCACCCCCCGGGACACTCCCCACAGGATGAAGGTGTAGGCCGCACCGTGCCATAGCCCCACCAGGAACATGGTGATAAGGATGTTGCCCACGGCGCGGCCGGTGGAAACTCGCGACCCCCCCAAGGGGATGAACACGTAATCGCGGAACCAATTGCTCATGGTCATGTGCCAGCGTCGCCAGTAGACCCTGGGTGAGGTGGCCAAATACGGGGCGAAGAAATTTTCCCGGATATCGATGCCGAACAACCTGGAAGTACCCACGGCGATATCTGTGTAAGCGCTGAAATCACAGTATATCTGCACTGCAAAGCCCACTGCGCCCAGGATGGCGGTCCAGGCTCCCAGATGGTCCACGCCCGCAAAGAAGAAATCCACCTGCCGAGCTACGCTGTTGGCCACCACCACTTTTTTGAACAGCCCCCACAAGATTCGCGATATCCCGCTCCGCACCTGGGCCCAGTTCACTTTTTTGGCGGCCAAATCGTTGAATTGCGGCAAAAGATGATCGGCCCGCTCCACGGGGCCCGCCACCAATTGGGGGAAGAACGCCACATAGACCGCGAACTGTAAGAGATTGCCGCAGGGCGTGATTTTGCCCTGGTAGCAGTCGATCAGATAACTCATGGCTTGGAAAGTGTAGAAGGATATGCCCACCGGCAGGAGAAAGCTGGCCAAGGCAGGCGAGATCTTAAGGCCCGCCAATGAGGTGAGGTCCACAAAGGAGGTCACGAAGAAATTGTAGTATTTAAAAAGACCCAGCACCCCCAGGTTGAGCACCAGGCCCAAGATGAGGATAACCTTGCGTCGGAGGGGATTACCGGCCGCACCGAACGCGCTGACGGAAAAATAGTTAAGGAGGGTCACGAAGATTAAAATCAGAGAATATTTATAGGACCATTCAAAATAGAACACATAGCTGGCCGCCAGGAGCAACACCAAGCGAAAACGATGGTTTTTCACGCTCCAATACAGCGCGATGACCACTAGGACTAGAAAATAATAGGGCAGTGCGGCGAAGGTCATGGTTGGGTTTTGGCAATCCAGGCGGCCAGCCAGACGGCGGCTTTTTTAGATCCCTTGGGAGAGAGATGGTTGTTCTTCGGAAAGCGGTCCCAGTCCTTATGCCATAACCTGGAGTAGAGGAAATCGGCTCCCAGGGTTTGTTTCACATACTTTTCCATGTCCTTATAGGAGACGTCCTGCGGACGGGGGGGTGGTGCGTGGGGCGCCGCCTCCTGGCCGGATTCCAAACTGGTCCAGGATACTTTCGCGCCGGTGCAGAGGGCATACAGATCCTCCAACGCCACCGGTATCACATGCATCATCCGGACCGTGCCTATATAGCTGCGGGAGGTGTAATCGCGGGCCAACAAGGACCACTTCCGGATAACATCCCATTTCCCCAAGGGGCACCAGCCATTGGCGACATAGCCAAATTTCTCCCGAACCACAGTATTGCGCAGATCTTTTTGCCAGTCCGCAATGCAATCGAATGGCTCCCCCCAATAAAAAACATGTGTGGGCGCCAAAGTTGGACCATATTTTTTCAGAAGATTGAATTGACTTATAAGCGAGGAACCGGGCAGGCTAAAGTTATAAATGTCCGCATCAATATGATATTTTTTCTTCAGAACCTTGGCTAGATAATATTGCAAAGATTCCTCGTCGCCGCAGCCTGCCGAGAACGGCTGTGAGTGGCCCAATATTATTATACGGCAGGATTTTTCCGAGCGATGATCCAGCGGCAGTAAGGACCGAAACCCGTCCTTCCCCACCGTGATTTCAGCCTTGAAATCATACAGAAAAGAGCAGGTCACTTTTCCCGGCAGCAGGCGGTAAACCGAGAGCGGATCCGGACGCATCCAGGGGCCTTCCCAATAACCTCCGCGCAAGATATTTTCCGGAAAAAGCTCCGCCATGATGAAAGCCAGCGCCATACCAGCCAAAATCAACAACATGTTTTTGGCAATTCTGACAATCATCGCACTTCTCAAGTAGTCAGCCCAAAGGATCCAGTGGTTTCAAGATCAAAGGTGACATGGGTTATCCCGCCGAATATAACATGCGCGGACGGGCGGGTAAACTGCCCCCCCGGCCAGCCCCCTTGCCTATTTCACCAGCACCGTGGCCAAGTGCGCCTCGGGCTGCCCCTGGTCTTCGCCGGCCAGGATGGGCAGGCCCTGCTTGGTGAAGCGCGCGTCCCAGAGTCCCACGATCAGGGTGTAGGCCCCGGGCGGGGTGTCCTTGGGCACCTCGATGCGGTAGTCCTCTCGCACCACCTGGCCCGGCTCCAGTTCGGTCATGTTCACTCGGCCGTGGTCCAGCAAATGGTCGAAGATCAGAGTCTTGTCCGGGCCGCCCAAGTGCACGAAAACGTAATAGTTCATGGGCACCTGATCATACGCCTTCCAGTAATAGCTCACATCCAGATGCCCTCCCGGCGCCACTTGGGTGGCGTCCAGGTCATAGCCCAGGAGGGTGAGGCCCTCGGCAAAGCGGCTCTCGTGGAACAAGGAGGGCCGGAGATGGGACAGCCGGCTCTCCACCCGCTGGGCGTCCTCGGGGCGTTGCAGGGCCTGGTACAGGTCTTTCACCTTGGTCAGCTCGTCGGGGAAGTCGGAGAAGGTCTTCTCGGCCTGGCGGGCCAGCTCCAGGGCCCGCTCCAGGCGCCCCAGGTCGATGAGCGCCCGGGCCAGGGGGAGGTAAATCTGGCGGGCGGCCGGGTCCAGGGTCAGCAGCTCCTCAAAGGCGTCCACCGCCTGGCGGAAGCGACCCTGGTGCAGGTAGACCCGCCCCCAGGCGTCCAGCTGCCAGCGCAGGATGCGGCGCATGTGCCCGGCCAGGTCCACTTGCAGATCCAGGTGATTCAGCAAAACCTCCCCCTGGGAGAGAAACTCCAACTTCAGGGTGAAGCGGGTGCCCTGGTGGGAGTTGCGGAAGGGAAGCGCCACCACTCCGTGGCCCTGGGGCAGGTCCCGGGCGGTAATGACCCGGGAGGTGTAGAGCCGCTCCCCCTCGGGGCCCCGGCCCCACACCTCGGCCCGGGCCAATTTGTGCCCGGCCGACAGCTTTTCCCCGGTGCTCAGATCCAGCACCGCGGCCAGGGGGCCGGCGGGGAACGGCGCCTCCAGGCGCAGGGTCAGGTTGCCCGCGACCCCGCCGGGGTGGCGCAGGAGGGCGCCGTAAAAACCAGGGCCCTTCAGAGGGATGGCCGTGCCGCGGGATACGCAGGCCGGACCGTTCACCTGGTAGCCCAGGGACAGGGCGTGGCGGAGCAGCGCGGGGTGATAGCCGGTGAGGGCCTGGAAACGGCGGTCCCAGTCCGGGCCCGGCGGCTCCTTGATGAGCCGGCGGTAGCCCGCGGCCACCAAGGTCGCCAGCCCGGGCTCGTGCAGCACCCGGTCGGCCTCGTCCAGCTGGCCGTTCAGGGCCAGGGCCCCGGCCAGCATGGCCGCCGCCTCAAAGGAGGGGGGACCGCTCTGCCGGGCCGCTAGCAAATAGCTCACCGCCTCGGCATAATCCCCGCTCTCCAGGGCCCAGCGCCCCATGATCAGGGGATCGCCGGACAGGGAAGCCCACAGGTCCCGGCCTTGGGTCAGGTCCAGCTTGAAGGAGTAGATGCCGTCGGTCATGGGCGGCCAGCCGGACGGGGAGAGCAGCACCCTCTCCCGCTGGCCGGGGTAGAGGTGCAGCTTGGCGTCGGGCCAGGGCCACTGGCTGATGGCCACCTCGGCGTAGTCCTCACCCAGGTTCCGGAGTTCCACGGCCACCTGGTTCAGGCGGGAGGACCGGCGCAGCACCCGGTGGGAGCGGCCCCGGAGAGGCACCAGCATTATGGTCTGGTTGCGGCCGTACACCGCGCTGTCGGCGTAGACCACTGCGTAGGGCTCGGCAAAGCCGGCCGGGGGCCGGGTCACCGCCAGCGGCTCCCGGATGGAGGAAGGCGGCTCCGGAGCGTAGATCTCCACCGGGGGGGAGAGCCAGGCCGGAAAACGCTGTCCGGGCACCGCGCCCCCCAGGCCCCAGCCGCTGGAGAGGTCGAAGCGGGCCACTCTTTGCAGGCCCGCGGCCAACGCCGCCTTGGCCGGAGGCAGCGGCCCGCCCTGGGGATGACTGAGCACCAGATACCGGCCTTCCCGATAAAAATCCTCCGGAGTCAAGCCCTTCTGGAAAGGGTGGGTGGCGGGGCTCAGATGGGCCGGGCTGTCCGGGCCGGTGACCACCTGGACCCCGGCCGGCAGGTTCTCGGTCAGCCAGCGCCGCGCCGCGGTCAGGGTGTCCTCCTGCCAGAAGAGATAGCCGAGGCCCAGGGCCCGCCACAGAGGCAGGCCCACCAGGAGGATGCCGGCCAAACAGGCCGCCGCCACCTGCCAGGGATAGGAGGGCAGGCGCCGGCAGACCAGGACCAGGGGCCACACGGCCAACACGGCCAACAGGGGCAGCCATACGGCCACGGTGTCGCCCAGGTCCCCGGCCGGCAGCCACAGGCCCACCGCCATATACAGCACCGCCGGGAGGGCCGGCAGGAGCCGCCGCCAGCGGCGGCGAAAGATCAGGATGGCCACCGCGGCCAGCCACAGGACCAACAACTCCAGGCCCCCCACCTGAAGCCCCAGGCGGAAGGTCCCCGCCGCCTGGGCGGCCAAATGGCTCCCCAGGGCTCCCAGGGCCGCCCCACGGGGCCAGGCCTGGGCCATGAGCTGGAAGGGCAGGCTGGGATCGACCAGCACCAGGGGGCAGCCCAGGGTGAAGCCCGCCAGGAGCCCGCCCAGGAGGCAGGCCGGCCACCAGAAGCGGCCCTGCCAGGCGGTCTTGCGCCGGTCCTTCTGGCCGATCCAATAGGCGATCAGCACCACCGGCAGCATGAGGAAACCCGTGGGGGCGGTGGTTACGGTGAGGCCCAGCACCAGGCCGGAGGAGAAGATGCGCCAGGGGCTGGGGAACTCCAGGAGGGTCCACGAGGTGGAGAGGCTGGCCAGGACCATGAAGCCCAGGGGCACGCCCAGAGAGAGCAGGTGGCTCTGGCCGGAAAGGAGCGGTGCGGCGGCCACGGCCGCGGCGGCCAACAGCCCCGAGGCCGGGCTGTCAAAGACCCGCCGGGCCAGCCAGTAGGCCAGACCGGCCTGGCCCGCCCCCAGCACCGCCACCATGAGCCGCCCGGCCATCAGGGCCGAGAGGTTCACCTCGGCCAGGGAGCGCACCGCCCCCAGCCACAGCTCGGTCCAGCCGGCCAGGCTGGAGACCAGGCTCTTGAACAGGGCGGCCAGGCTCAAAAAGGCCTGGGGCCAGAGGTGCCCGCTGACCGGGTGCTCCAGGCCCAAAAGGGCGATGATCCGGACCAGCCACTCTTGGCTGGTGAGGCCGGCCTGTCCGTCCAGGCCCCAGGCCAGGCCCCAGAGGCGGAGCCCCAGCCCCGCCAGCACGATGAGGCCCAGGAGCAGACGGCGGGCCGGCAGGGGAAGGAAGCTGCTCATGCGCGGGCCGTAGCCGGCCGGCCGGCGCGGCCGGGCGCGGGGAGGAAGGGAGGCAGGACGGACGGAGGCAGGACCGCGCCAGCGCCGGGACAAAGCCAAGCGGCGGGAAGAGGGGACGCACCACCCCGGGCGCGGGGAAGCGGGGCGGGAGGTGCGGACTTACCGCGGCGGGGCAAAGGCAGGGCGACAAAAAACCGGGACGCATCACCCCGGGAACAGGTTCGCCCCGCGCGGGATGACGACAAAGCACGGCGGTCCGCAGGCAGGGCGACAAAAAACCGGGACGCACCACCCCGGGAACAGGTTCGCCCCGCGCGGGATGACGACAAAGCATGGCGGTCCGCAGGCAGGGCGACAAAAAACCGGGACGCACCACCCCGGGAGCCGGCTGTTTGGTCCCCGGCCGCCACCGGGGCTGCCCCCCTGATGGCCACTGCTAGAACTGGCTCTCCACGGCCCGGTAAGAGCAAGCGGGGATGCAGGATTCGCAGATAATGCACTTGGAGGGGTCGAAGGACACCTCGCGGCTCTCGGGGTCCACGGCCAGAGCGCCGGTGGGGCACACCGCGGTGCAGGCCGTGCAGTGCACGCACAGCTCGGGGTTGTAGCGCATCTCCTGCACCAGGGCGTCCACCTGCACGCCCTGCGCTTCCAGATACTCAAAGGCCCGGTCCAGGTTCTCTTTGCTGCCCACCACCTTGATGACCATGCGGCCGCGCTCGCGGGGACGCACGGTGGCCCGGAGGATGTTCACCTCCAGGTCGAAGTCCCGGACCATATGAAAGGTGACCGGCTCCTGGATCAGCCGGGGAGGAAAGCTCAAGATCATGGTTTTGGTAGCCAACGGTCCACCACTTCCTGACAGGGTTGGGGGGAGCTCCGGCCCGGGCGGGCCAGCTCCCCGGGGAAATCCCCCGGCCCCGGGGCCGGGCGGCCGGGCGCGGCACCAGGCCCCCGAGGGGCCCGGGCCGCTGTCCGGTCTTCTTTCAGCCTTGGGCCAGCTCGGAGCCCGGCAACGGCGCCGCGGCCCTGGTCAAGAAGAACGCGCCTTCGGCAATGGCGGTCTGTAGAGCCCCGGCCACCTGCCGGGCCTTGACCCGGCTGCAGAGGCTGCCGGTGACCACCTTCTTGCCGTCCACCTCGATTTGGCCGGTCATCAGCTCGGCCATGGAGGCCCGGCCCAGGCTGCCGGCGCGGCCCAGGGGATAGGCCTCGGCGTAGTCCACGATGGGGTAGGTGATGTCCGCGTCGCTGACCGCGCAGTCGGCCATGACTTCCTCATCCAGGATGGGGAGGGGGATGCCCAGGCCCACGGCCAGGGAGGCCCCGTAACCGGTCAGGGAGGCGGCCCGGATGAACTCCGGGGACATGGTTTTCAGATCCCCCACCACGGCCAGGGTGGCCGAGGGGGTGAGCGGCAGTCCCCGTTCGTCCCGGGGCGGGTTGGGCACGTGCTGGGTACCCGGATAGAACACATAGCCCTGGCCGCCGCCCAGGAAGACTCGGGTGCCGATGCCCACGGTACGGAGCCGGGGATCGTTGAGCAGGGGCGAGAGCGCTCCGGCCGTGGCGTAGTTGGCGTTGCCGAGCCTGGGCTTCAACACGCCCATATAGGTGTAGATGGTCTTCTCCCCCAGGTTCACCGCCACGTTGTAGAGCTGGTAGCAGTTGCGGGGGTCCAGGAGGGTCGCGCTGTTGAAGTCCTTGAGCGCCAGCTCGGTCACGTACTCCTTGCGGGGGTAGCAATCCGTGCCGTGTGCCTTGACCTCCAGCTTCACGGCCTCGCCGTGCAGCAGCTTTTCGATGATGTGGGCACCACCCCGAAGGAAAAGGCCGGGATACACCGCGTTGCGAGGATCGTCATCGGGAAGCGCCGTACAGCCCAGCATCAGATCGGCCGCGGCGAATCCGGCATAGGCCGGGACCCCGTCCAGGGTGGCCTTGCCGCCGCCGCACTTGATCTTGGGGGTGGATTGCCGGATGTTGAACAAGGCGCCCGAGGAGCACATGGGCCCGAAGGTGCCGGTGGTCACCACGTCCACCTCCCGGGCCGCTGCCTTGACGCCTTTTTCCTTCACCAGGCCCACCACCTGTTCGGCCGTGAGCACCACCACCTTGCCGGATTTGATTTTGGCGTTGATTTCCTCGATGGTCCTCATGTTCTCTCGCTATTTGGCTGCGGCCATCGCGGCGGGTTGGCAGGCACGGTCTTTTTCCTCCTGCCGTTGCACCAAGTTGGCCAGGGTCTGTTCACTCAGAAACTTTACCAGGATCTGGCCCATTTCCCCCCAGACCAGGTGGACGGTGCAACCCCCCACCCGCTCGCAATACTGGGCGTCCTGCACGCACTCCACCGGAGCCAAGGGGCCCTCGAGGCTGCGCACGATGTCATACAGATTGATCTCCCGGGGGTCGGCGGCCAGCATATACCCTCCGCGGGCCCCACGCACGCTTTTAACCAGACCCGCCCCTTTGAGGGGGATCAAAAGCTGCTCCAGGTATTTGGCCGAAATCTCCTGCCGGGAGGCCAAGTCGCGCAACGGCACCGGGCCCTTGCCCACGTGCATGGCCAGCTCCAGCATGGCCCGCACCCCATAACGTCCTCTAGTGGATAGCTTCATGATATTTCTTTCCAGTTGCTAACTAATGGGCTTGTCGATCCAGGCTGAGCCGACCACTCGATCTTCATCATAGAAAACCGCCAGTTGTCCTGGGGCCACACCCGCCTGCTCCCTCGTGAACATAACAGTCACCCCCCGGGGATGCGGCTCTACCCGGCACGATTCGCCAGGGTGACTGTACCTTATTTTGACTTTTAGCTCCGGAGCGGAGCCGGGGTCCGTGAACCAGCGGGGCTGCCGCCCCACCAGACCCCGCCGGGCCAAGGAAGAGCGCGGACCCACCTTGACCGCTGCCCGCGGTCCGTCCAAAGCCACCACATAGGCGGGATAACCCAAGGCCACCCCCAAGCCCCGCCTTTGGCCCACGGTGAACCGGTGCAGCCCCTGGTGGGCGGCCAACACCCTTCCCCGCTCGTCCTCCACCACCCCGGGACGGGGCGGGCCGAAGGAGGTCATGAAAGCCTGCCATCCCCCTGGAGGCAGGAAACAGAGGTCCTGGCTCTCCGGCCTTTCCACCGCGCCGAGCCCGGCCTGCCGGGCCCGCTCCCGCACTGCTTCCTTGGTCAACTCCCCCAGGGGAAACCGCACGCGGGATAGAAAACGAGGACCCAGGCGGGCCAGAAAATAGGCCTGTCCCTTGGCCGGGTCCGCACCTTCCACCAAGCCCTTCCCGCCGTCCGCGCCGGAGGCCAGGCGGGCATAGTGGCCGGTGGCCAGAGCCTGGCAGCCCAGGGAGGCCGCCCGGGCCCACAGCCGGGGAAACTTGACCCGGGCATTGCACCAAGCGCAGGGATTGGGGGTCAACCCCTGGTGATAGGCCCGGGCCGTGGGCGCCAGCACCAAGCGGCGGAAGGGCTCCGCCGCCGGCACCACCTCATGGGCCACCCCCAACTCCCGGGCCACCCGGGCGGCGGCGGCCGGGGCGGCGTCGGGGCCCCAGCCCAGGGCCAGAGTCAAGCCGACTACTTCGTAGCCGGCTTCCTTGAGGAGCAGGGCGGCCACCGCCGAATCCACTCCTCCACTCAATGCCACCGCCACCCGCTGCAAATTCCGGTTTCCAACCTACCTACGCAATACAGTATCAATCACGTGGTAATTCAGGAGATTAAAATATATCCCCCCCCAGAGGCGCTGTCAACCAGCCCCGGCCGTCCAACTGCCCATGCTGGCGAAGAATCCCGGTCGGAGGCCGCTCGGGGCCCGGCCTGGCGAAGGCCGGTTGCCGAACGGCCGGAAGGCGGAAACAAGCTCAGCGCTTCAGAGCGCGGGCCATCTCCCTATCCTGATCGCGCTTTTTGAGGGTGGCGCGCTTGTCGTACAGTTTCTTGCCCTTGCCCAGGGCCAGCTCCACCTTGACCTTGCCGTCTTTGAAGTACAGGGCCAGGGGAATGAGCGCCTGGCCCTCCTCGGCCAGCTTGCCGGCCAGGCGTTTGATCTCCCGTTTGTGCAGGAGGAGCTTGCGCTCCCGGGTGGGCTCGTGGTTGCTGTAGTAGGCAAAGGGATAGGGCTGGATCTGGGCCCCCACCAGCCAGAACTCTTCGTTCTTGAACTTGGCGTAGGCCTCCCCCAGGCTGGCCTTGCCCAGCCGGAGCGACTTCACCTCGGTGCCGGTCAGGACGATGCCGGCCTCGAAGCGGTCGCCCAGCTCATAGTTGAAGCGGGCCTTCTTGTTTTTGGCGATGACCTTGATGCCGGCCACGGCGGTCTACCTCCGGGGTTTGGTTCTCCTGGGACCCTACTATATTTGGGCTCTAGTTCTTCTGGGCCCCCGGGCCAAAGATGTCCGGGTAGAGCTGGGCCAACTGGTGGTCCATGAACAGGCGCACCTGCGCCGCGGTGGGGTGGGACAGGGCCTCCTGGGCCAGCTCCCGCCACTGGGCCGCGTTCATGCGCCGGATGATCCGCTTCATGCGGGGAATGGCCAGGGCGGTGGCCGAGAGCTCGTCCAGGCCCAGGCCCAAGAGCAGCGGCACCGCCTTCTGGTCGCCGGCCATCTCGCCGCACATGGCCACCCGGATGCCCGCCGCGTGCCCGGCCTGCACCACCTGCTTGATCATGCGCAGGACCGCCGGATGCAAAGGCTGGTAGAGGTGGGCCACGTGCTCGTTCACCCGGTCGATGGCCATGGCGTACTGAATCAGGTCGTTGGTGCCGATGGAGAAGAAGTCCACGTGGGGGGCCAAGAGGTCGGCCACGGCCACGGCCGAGGGAATCTCCACCATGATGCCCACTTCCAGGTTGGGATCATGGGCCTGGCCCTCGATGGCCAGCTCCAGGCGGGCCTCCTCCAACAGGGCCTTGGCCTCCAACAGCTCGCCCACCCCGGAAATCATGGGAAACAGGATGCGCACCTTGCCCAGCGCCGAGGCCCGCAGGATGGCCCGGAGCTGGGTCCGGAACAGATCCTTTTCCCGCAGGCACAGGCGGATGGCCCGGAGCCCCAGGGCGGGGTTGGTCTCCCGGGGCCGGCCCTGCCAGGCGGCCAGTTTGTCAGCCCCCAGATCCAGGGTGCGGATGGTCACCGGCCGGCCTTCCATCCGCTCCACCACCCCCCGGAAGTCTTCCAGCAGCTCGTCCTCGGTGGGCAGGCATTGCCGGCTGATGTAGATGAACTCGGTGCGGTAGAGCCCGATGTACTCCGCCCCATAGCCCAGGACCCCGGAGGCCTCCTCGGAAAGCTCGATGTTGGCCCCCACGGCCACCCTCACCCCGTCCTGGGTCTCGGCGGCCAGATGGGCCTGGGCCAGGATCTCCTGGGCGTAGAGTTCGTAGGCCTCCTGGCGCTCCCGGTAGGTGTGCAGGGCCTCGTCCTCGGGGTTGACCACCACCACCCCGGCCGAGCCGTCCACCACCACGAAGTCGCCGTTTTTCACTTGGCGGGTGATGTTCTCCAGGCCCAGCACGGCGGGGATGTTCTTGGCCTGGGCCATGATCGCCGTGTGGCTGGTGGGGCCGCCCATGTCCGTGGCGAAGCCCAGCACCCAGCCCATGTCCATGCGGGAGGTCTCGGCCGGCGAGAGGTCGTGGGCCACCACCACCACCTTCTCGCGGATCTGGCTGATCTCGCTGATGTCCTGACCGGCCAAGTGGCGAAGGACCTGCTCGGCCACGTACTCCACGTCGGTAAAGCGCGAGCGGATGTACTCGTCCTTGACCTTGCGGAAGATCATGCCGGCTTCGCTCACCGCCAGGGACAGGGCCCACTCGGCGTTGATGCGCCGCTCGTCGATCAACTCCACGGTGCGGCCGGCGATCATCTTGTCCTTGAGGATGGAGAGGTGGGCGTCGATGATGTAGGCGTACTCGCCCAGCCGGTCGCCCATGTCCTCCTTGGCGGCCAGGAGGTCCGTCTGAGTGGCGGTGAGGCCTTCCTGGAAGCGGTGCACCTCCCGGGCCACGTCCTCGGGTCCGCCCAGGGAGTGGAACGGCACCTTGACCGGCCCGCGGGTGATGCACAGGGCTCTGCCGATGCCGATGCCCGGCGATGCGCCGACGCCGGTAAAGGTCTTTTCCTCGCCACTCATCAACTCAGGCCTCGCCGAACCCATTGGTGAACAGACCCTCCAGAGCCTCGAAGCACTCCAAGGCCCGCTGCCCGCTGACCTCGGCCTCCAACAGGCTGCCGCGCGGGGCGTCCAGGGCCAGGATGGACAGCACACTGGCGCCGTCGGCCTCCACGCCGTCTTTCTTGAGCACCACCTCACATTGGAAGGTGCGCACGGTCTCGGCTATCTTGGCCGCCACCCTGGCGTGCAGGCCCAGGTTGTTGGTCACCTTGAGCTCTTTTTTCAAGAATGCCCCCTCGTTGCCGCTAGACCCCTGCCCCATGGCGAAGCTCCGGCGGGATACGCCCCGTTCAGCCTCCCGCCGCCGGGCGTGTCCCTCTCTCATTTGGGGCGGCCGCTCCGGACCCGCCGGAGACACCGCTTTTTCAGGTTCCCGGGCCGGGCGGGGCGCGGGCTTGGTGCCAACCGGGAATGGCCCCGGGCGCCAGTCCTGGTCCCATCTCTGGTGGGGTCCGCGGTCTCGGCTCCCGGGGGAGCTTGGGGCGGACCCCGGTCAAAAACCTGGGTCAGTCCTCGGCCAATTCCTCGGCTGCCCCCTCTGCTCGGCCCTCCTCCGCGGCCCGGAGCGCCAAGAGCCGGCGGTAGATTTCCTCCCGGGGGCGGCCGGTGGCCTTGGCCACCTGTTTGGCCAGGCGGCTGGGCGAGCCCTCGCCCCGGGCCAGGCCCTCGCGGAGCAGCTCGTCCAGGTCCGGGGCCTCGGCCGCCGGCGGGGCGCCGCCGTGCACCACCAGGGTCACCTCGCCGCGGGCCGCGGGGGCGTTCTCCCGGGTCCGGCGGGCGGTTTCCCGGGCCAGCTCCCCGGTGGAGGTGTGCGCCACTTCCTCGTGCACCTTGGAAATCTCGCGGCACAACACCACCGGCCGCTCGCCGAGGACCTCGGCCAAGTCCGCCGCGGTGGCGGCCAGGCGGTGCGGCCCCTCAAAAAGGACCAGGCCCCAGCCCAAAGCCGCCACCTGGGCCATCAGCCGCCGCCGGGGACCCGGCTTCACGGGCGGAAAGCCCAGGAACACCACGGGACCCGGCTCCAGGCCGGCCACCGAAAGGGCGGCGGCCAGGGCGCTGGGCCCGGGCAGGGGGCAGAGCCGGTGGCCCGCCGCCGCCGCGGCCCGCACCACCACCGCGCCGGGATCGGAGATCCCCGGGGTGCCGGCGTCGCTCACCAGGGCCACGTCGCGGCCCTGGTCCAGAAAGCCCACCACGCTCCGGGCCGCCTGGCCCCGGTTGGCTTCCCGGCAGGACACCAGCTTCTTGCCGGTGAGCCCCAGATGGCTCAAAAGCCCCCGGGTGCGGGTCACGCTCTCGGCGGCGATGATCTCCACCCGGGCCAACAGCGCTGCCGCCCGGGGCGAGAGATCGTCCAGGTTGCCGATGGGCGTGGCCACCAAATACAGATCGGCCACGGCTCAGTCTTCCGGCCGGAAGGCGTCCACCACGTGCCGCACTTGGGGCGAGGCGCCATCCAGCTCCACGGCCACCACATCGAAGCGGCAAGAGGGGACCGGCGGGGCCAGGCTGGCCAAATAGGCGCCTGCCGCCTGGGTCAGACGGCGGCGTTTCCGCCGGTCCACCGCCTCCAGGGGGCCCACCTGCGCGCGCGGCCGCCGGGCCTTCACCTCCACGAACACCAGGACCTCCTGGTCCCAAGCCACCAGATCCAGTTCGCCGGCCGGGGTCCGGTGGTTCTGGGCCGCCACCCGCCAGCCCTGGGCTTCCAAATGCCGGCGGACCAAGTCCTCGGCCCGGCGTCCCCGGGCCTGGCTGGCCTTGGCCTGGGCGGAACTAGTCACTTCCGCTCCAGGCGAAACTCTGCTGGGCCACCGGCGCGAAGCTCTGGCGATGAAGGGGGCAGGGACCGTGCTCGGCCAGGGCCCGCTGATGCTCGGCGGTGCCGTATCCCTTGTTGGCCGCGAAGTTGTAGGCGGGATAGCGCTGGTGGAACTCCCGCATCATGCGGTCCCGCCGCACCTTGGCCACGATGCTGGCCGCGGCCACCGAACGGCAGAGGCTGTCGCCCTTGACCACCGCTTCCTGGGGCAGTTCCAGGGGCAGGGAATGGTTGCCGTCGATCAGGAGAAACTCCGGCTCCACTCCCAAGGCCTCCACGGCCCGGACCATGGCCAACAGGCTGGCGCGCAAAATGTTCAGGCGGTCGATCTCGGCCGGGCTGGCCTCGCCCACGGCCCAGGCCCGGGCGGTGGCCCGGATCTGGGCGTCCAGCTTCTCGCGCCGGGGAGCGGACAGGGTCTTGGAGTCGGCCACGCCGGGATCCGGCCAGCCGGGCTCCAAGATCACCGCCGCGGCCACCACCGGCCCGGCCAGGGGTCCGCGGCCGACTTCGTCCACGCCCGCCACCAACACCAATCCCCGGCGGAAGAATTCCTCTTCCCGCCAGGTCTTGGGGGGGGCCGGGGCCCGGACGCCGGCCAAGGCTAGCGCCTTCCCCGCTCCTTGATGCGAGCAGCCTTGCCCCGGAGCTTCCGGAGGTAGTAGATGCGGCTCTGGCGAACCTGGCCCAGAGTCACGGTCTCCACCCGCTCCAAGATCGGGGAGTGAAGGGGGAAGATGCGCTCCACGCCCACGCCGTTGCTGATCTTGCGGACGGTGAAGGTGGCGCCGACGCCCTCGCCGCGGCGGCGCAACACCACGCCCTCGAAGACCTGGACCCGCTCCTTCTCGCCTTCCCGGATGCGCACGTGCACCTTGACCGTATCACCGGCGCGGAAGGCGGGGATGTCCACCCGCATCTGTTCCCGCGCTAACATCTCGATGGGGTTCATCGTAATCTCCTCCGGGCGGCGGCCCCGCCGCCAGAGAATCCGGCCGCCCGCGCTGGGCGGGGGCCTGGTAGTTGGCTATTCAGCTATAAAGGCTCATATCTTCCGGCCGGGCCCGCCCTCAGGCAGGCTCGCCCTCCCGGTCTTTTGACAAACAAGCCAGGAAGGCCCGGTCGTTTTTATCCAAAGCCAGACGCTCCAAAAGCTCCGGCCGCCGCCGCCAGGTCCGGCGGAGGGACTCCTCGCGGCGAAAACGGGCGATGGCCGCGTGGTTGCCGCTCTGCAGCACCTCCGGCACGGCCAGGCCCCGGTACACGGCCGGGCGGGTGTAGTGGGGGTGCTCCAACAGCCCGGCGGCAAAGGAATCGTTGTCCGCCGCATCGGCCGCGCCCAAAACCCCGGGCAACAGCCGGCTCACCGCATCCACCACGGCCAGGGCGGCCAGTTCGCCGCCCGAGAGCACAAAATCCCCCAGGCTGATCTCCTCGTCCACTTTGAGGGTGATGAACCTCTCGTCCACCCCCTCGTAGCGGCCGCACACCAGGATCAGCCGGGGCCGCTGGGCCAGCTCCGCCGCCCGGGCGTGGCTGAAAGGCCGGCCCTGGGGCGAGAGCAGGATCACCCGGCCCGGCGGCAGGGGAGGCAGGCCCTCCACCGCCTCGCACAGGGGGTCGGGCCGCATGACCATGCCGCTGCCGCCGCCGTAGGGAGTGTCATCCACCGTGTGGTGCTTGTCCCGGGCGAAGTCGCGGATATTGGTCAACCGCACTGTGACCAAACCGGCCTTCTGGGCCCGCCCCAGGATGGACGCCTCCAGATAGGCCCGGCAAGCCTCGGGGAAAAGCGTCAATATATCAAAGATCATAACGCAAAACACCGGGGCCGGCGTGCAGGCGGCCCCGTGCGTGAGTGCCCAAGATTAACATCCCCGAGCGTTTTTGTCTTCCATTGGCCGGGAAAAAGGCCCCGGCCCGGCCGCTCATTCCGGCCAATCCTGGGCTTCCAAAAGACCCTCGGGCAGGGAAACCACGATCTCCCCGCCGGACAGCCCCAGATCCAGCACCACGTCCTCCACCACCGGCACCAGGGCCTCGTGGCCCTCCCCGTCCCGGATCAAGAGGAGATCGTGGGCTCCGGCGTCGCTGACTCCCACCACCCGGCCCAGTTCCTGGCCGGCGGCGGTCCGCACCGTCTTGCCCTTGAGGTCGGCCCAGTAATACTCCCCCTCGGCCAGGGGAGCCATCACTTCCCGGGACAGGTAGAGCCACGAGCCGGTGAGGGCCGCGGCCTGGTCCCGGTCGGTGACCTCGGCCAGCTTCAGGAGCACCCGGTCGTGGTGAGGGCGCCAGGCCAGGGGCGTGTAGGCCTTCACCCGGCCCGGCTCGGGACCGATCCACACCTGCCCAGCCCGGAGAAACACTTCCGGCTCGCTGGCGAAGGACCAGACCCGCAACTCACCCCTGAGCCCGAACGCCCCTGCCGCCCGCCCCATGGCGATCAGCTCGGGGTCCGGCATGCCCTACTCGATGATTTCCAGCACCGACCTCTTGCGGATCTTGGTGGAGGCGGCGCTCAAGATGGTGCGCATGGCCCGGGCCGTGCGCCCCTGCTTCCCTATGACCTTGCCCAGGTCCTCCTTGGCCACTTTGAGTTCGATAACCGAGGTTTGTTCACCCTCGATCTCGCCCACCTCGACCTTTTCAGGATTGTCCACCAGCGCCTGTGCGATGTACTTGATTAGTTCCTTCATGGGACACCTCCACCAGGACCTTGGGGTCTAACAGCATGGGCTTGGGGGCCGCCGACCCGGACTTCAGGAGGCCTGAGCCTCTCCCGAAGCCTGCTTGGGCAAGAGCCCCCGCGACTTCAACAGACTGGCCACGGTGTCAGAAGGCTTGGCGCCGCGCTCCAGCCACTTGGCCAGGGCGTCGGGCTTCACATTCACCTCCGCGGGGTTTTTGTGCGGATCGTAAGTGCCGAGCACTTCCAAAAAAGCTCCGTCACGCTTGGTTTCGGAGTCCACCGCCACTATCCGGTAAAAGGGCTTTTTCTTGGCCCCCATGCGAGTCAGTCGAATACGTACCGCCATTTTAAGTCCCGTCGTTTCTCTTCTGGTTGGTCTGGGCCGCCTCCCCGGGGGGAGTCGGCAGTCAAGTTAGAGGCCGGGCCGCCCGGCCGAAAGCTGCGTGGCCGGCCCCCGGAGGGGCCGGGCTATATCTGGGAGAGCAGGCGGGCCAGGCCCTTGCGTTTCCCGACCTTGCCGGTGAGCTTGCTCATCCCCTTCATCATCTTCTTGGCCTGCAAAAAATTTTTCAGGAGCCGGTTCACGTCGGTGACCGTGGTGCCGCTGCCCGCCGCGATGCGTTTGCGGCGCGAGGCGTTGATCACCGTATGATCACCGCGCTCCACCCGGGTCATGCTGTCGATGATGGCCACCACCCGCTTGATCTCGCCCTCGTCGGGCTGCATGCTCTTCAGGCCCTTCAGCTTGCCCGCGCCCGGCAGCATGTTCAGGATTGACTCCAGGGAGCCCAGCTTGCTCAACTGGCTGATCTGGTCGCGGAAATCCTCCAGGGTGAAGGAGTTGGTGGCCATCTTGCGGGCCAGGTCCTGGGCCTTCTCGGCCTCAAAGGCCTCGCTGGCCTTTTCCACCAGGCTCAAAACATCGCCCATGCCCAGGATGCGGCTGGCCATGCGGTCGGGGTGGAACAGCTCCAGGGCGTCCAGCTTCTCGCCCACGCCCACCAGCTTGAGCGGCAGACCGGTGACCGCCTTGATGGACAGCGCCGCGCCGCCGCGGGCGTCGCCTTCCACCTTGGTGAGCACCACCCCGGTGAGGTCCATGCGCTCGTGGAAGGCCTGGGCCACGCTCACCGCCTCCTGGCCGGTCATGGCGTCGGCCACGAACAGAACCTCGTGGGGGTTCAGGCGGGCCTTCATGGCGGCCAGCTCGGCCATCAGCGGCTCGTCCACGTGCAGGCGGCCGGCCGTGTCCACGATGAGGAGATCGGCGCCGGCCCGGGAGGCCGCGGCCAGGGCCTGGCCGGCGATGTCCACCGGGTTTTGGGCCGGGTCGCTGTCGAACACCGGCACTTCCACCTGGGCGGCCAGCTTCTTGAGCTGCTGGATGGCCGCGGGGCGCTGCACGTCGGCCGGCACCAGATAGGGGTGCTTGCCCTTGCCCTTGAGCATCAGGGCCAATTTGCCCGCCGTGGTGGTCTTGCCCGAGCCCTGCAGCCCCACCAGCATGAAAACCAAAGGCGGCCGGCCCACCAGGTTCAACGGTTCGGCCCGGCCGCCCATGAGACCGGTCAACTCGTCCTGGACGATTTTGATGACTTGCTGGGCCGGGGTGAGGCTCTTCATCACCTCCTGGCCCAGAGCCCGCTCCCGGACCTTGGCCACGAACTCCTTGGCCACCTTGTAGTGAACGTCGGCCTCCAACAGGGCCAAACGAACCTCACGCAAGGCTTCGGAGACATTGCTCTCCGAAAGCTTGCCATGACCCTTCAGACGTTTGAAGGTGAGGCTCAGACGATCGCTAAGGTTATCGAACATGGGCCAAGCAATCCGCTCCGCTGAAAATTTCCCGCGGCTGGGTAGCTAAACACTAGCCAAAATCGGCTGTCCCGGCGGGCTGCCGCGACCCCTCTCCAGGCCGCGTCGTGCGGCGGGCCCGCGCGGCCCGCCCGGCAGGTCGCTGTGCCCCCCTGCCCAAGCCGGAATTTCGCATTCTGAAAAAGGGGATTATAGGGGAACCCCTCCCAGCCGTCAACCACTCCGCTCAAAGGAGGCGCCCCTACTGCCTTATCCCCCATGCTAAAAATATACCATTTGCGCGCCGGTCAATTCAAATCAATGTTGCCGCCAGCCCCTTCTCCCTTCTAAAATCGCTGCATACCTTACCATTTTTTCCCCCACCCGGCGCAAGGGGCATGTGGCGGACCCGCCCCCGCCCCGCGCCCGGGAGACCGGAGCCCCGCATGTCCGCGCCCTTTCCCCCTGGTCTGGTCCGGCAAGCCGGCCACCTGAGCCCGGCCGAGCAGACCCGCCTGGCCGCCGCCCGGGTCACCGTGCTGGGCCTGGGCGGGGTGGGCGGGGTGGCGGCCGAGCTGTTGGCCCGGGCCGGGGTGGGCGAGCTGGTCCTGGCCGACGGCGAGGCCTTCGAGCCCTCCAACCTGAACCGCCAGGTGGGAGCCCTCCGCTCCACCCTGGGAGAGGAAAAGGCCCGGGTCATGGCCCGGCGCCTGGCCGGGGTGAACCCTGCCCTGCGGCTCCGGGTGGGGGAGCGGGTGAGCGGCGAGGAAGCGGCCGCGGCCCTTTTGGCCGGCGCCGCGGCCGGGGTGCTGGCCATGGACACGCTGCTGCCGGCCGTGGCCGCCTGGCGGGCCGCCCGGCAGCGGGGACTCGCCCTGGTGGAGGCCCTGGCTCTCCCGGTGTTGCAGGTACGGGTCTACGCGCCGGCCGGCCCCGACCCCGAGGACGGCCTGCCCAGCCAGGGCCAGGACCTGGCCCTGGTGGACCCCGACGCCCTGGGCGCGGCCTACGCCCGGGCCGAAGCCGCCCGCCTGGCCGACGGCCAGGGCGGCCCCCTGGCCCTGGCCGCGCCCCTGGCCCTGGCCCAGATGCAATCCGGCCAGGTGCCCAGCCTGGGGCCCCTGGTCTGGCTGGCCGGGTCCCTGGCCGCCCTGGAAACCCTGAAAATCCTCCTGGGCCGAGGGCGCGTGGCCTGGTTCCCGGCCGGCGCCGCCCTGGACCCCTGGGCCTGGGAATTGCACCCTCCACCCGGGGAATAGCCTCCGGGGGAGCCGGCCCCCCGCCCGGCCGGAATCCGCGATGCCGCCCGGAGGCCCCGGCATGGCCCTGGCCGGGACGCCAACCGGCCTCGCTTGCAGAATATGATTGCAACCGCCGCGCCGGGCGGATAGTTATCATTGGATGGTCCAGGCCCGGCACCGGCACCCGTAACCCCAAGGCTTCCGCGCTCATGATCGCCTTTTTACAGATCAAGAATTTCGCCCTCATCGACTCCCTGCAACTGGAGCTGGGGCCGGGCCTCACCGTGCTCTCCGGCGAGACCGGCGCGGGCAAATCCATCATCCTGGCCGCGGTGGGCCTCCTGTTGGGCCAGCGGGCCGCCGGCGACCTCATCCGCCAGGGCGAGAACCAGGCCGTGGTGGAGGCCCTGTTCCAGCTCACGGCCGATGACCCGGTGCTGGCTGAGGTGGCGGCCCAGGGCTGGGCCGCCGAGGGCGAGGACAGCGACCTGGTGGTGAAGCGGGTGGTGAGCGCCAAGGGTTCCAACCGGGTGCAGGTGGCCGGCTCCCTGGCCACCCTGGCCCAGCTGGCCCAGGTGGGGCCCGAGCTGGTGAGCGTGGTGGGCCAGCACGCCTCCCAGGGCCTCCTGCGTCCTGAGGAGCATCTGGCCCTGTTGGACGATTTCGGCGATCTGGCGGCCCAGCGGGAGGAAGTAGCCGCCACCGTGGCCCGGGTGCGGGCCCTGGACGCGGACCTGGCCCGGGTGCGGGAGAGCCTGGACCAGCGGGAGGAGCGCCGGGCCCGGCTGGAAGAAGTGGTGGCCGAGCTGGAGGAGGCGGCCCTGGACCCGGCGGAGGAGGAGCGCCTCAAGAAGGAGCGCCGGGTCTTGGCCAACGCCGAGCAATTGGCCCGGCTCTCGGAAGAGGCCCACCAGGGCCTGTACGCGGCCGAGGGCTCGGTGTTGGAGACCCTGGGCACGGTGCGGGGCCTGGTGGACAACCTGGCCCGCCTGGACCCGGACGCCCAGCCCTGGGCCGAGCGGCTGACCGACGCCTATTACACTTTGGAGGACCTGGCCGGTGAGCTCAGGGACCACGCCGCGGGCCTGGTCTTCGACCCCGGCCGTCTGGACTGGGTGGAGGGCCGCCTGCACAAATTGCAGCGCCTGACCCGCAAATTCGGCGGCGGAGTGCCTGAAGCCCTGGCCGCCCTGGAGCAGGCCCGGGAGGAGCTGGCCGGCCTGGGCCGCGGCGAGGAGCGCCTGGCCGAGCTGGCCCGGGAGCGGGAGCGGGTCCTGGGCGTGGCCCTGGCCCTGGCCCGGGGCCTCTCGGCCGCCCGCCGGGCGGCGGGTGACCTCCTGGCCCGGGGGGTGGAGGAAGAAGTGGCCGATCTGGGCATGGCCGCCTGCCGCTTCGAGGTGCGCCTGGAGCCCCCCGGCGGCGCGGCCCTGGAGACCCCGGAAGGCCCCCTGGCCGCCCGGGGCCTGGAGACCGCGGAGTTCTACATCGCGCCCAACCCCGGCGAGGGCTTCCGCCGGCTGGGCCGCATCGCCTCGGGCGGCGAGCTTTCCCGCCTGCTTTTGGCGCTGAAATGCGTGGCCGTGCGGCAGCACGGCGCGCCGACCCTGGTTTTCGACGAGGTGGACGCCGGCATCGGCGGCGGCACCGGCAGCGCGGTGGGCCGCAAGCTGGCCCGCCTGGCCCAGGGGGCCCAGGTCTTGTGCATCACCCACCTGCCCCAGATCGCGGCCTGGGCCGACCGGCACGTGGCCGTGGCCAAGGAGGTGCGGGAGGGGCGCACGGTGACCACCCTGACCCCCCTGGACGGCCCGGCCCGCCTGGGCGAGATGGCCCGCATGCTGGCCGGCCCCGAGGGCCGGGACACCGCGTCAGAGCACGCCCAACGACTGTTGGAGGCGGCGGCGCGGGAAAAGGCGGCCATGTAGGGGGCCGGGGCATCGATGAACAGCCGAGCACGGGTGGGGGTGAGGAGTTGGCGGCGCGGCGCACCCTGAATGTGGCGTTGACCCTGGTTTCCCTGGGCCTGACTCTGCTGCTGGCCGAAGGGGTGTACGGGCTTTGGCATGGCGCCGAGCCCCGAACCTCGCTCCTGGCCGAGCTGGCCTCCCGGCTCCGCCGGACCGCGGACGCGCTGCCCGAACCCCCGCCGGCGCCCGCTCCGCTCGCGGCCGGGGCCCGGCCGCCGACGGGCGGTGAGCGCGACTTGGCGCCCCTGGAGAGCTACTTGAACCTCCCCCTGGAGGTCAAGGCCCTCCTCCCGGAATTCGCGCGGGCTGGGGCCGTCTTGGGCAACACCCCCTTCACCGGGCTGGCCGGCCCGTCGGCCCGGGTCACCTTCGAGGACACCCGGGGCCGGCTCCGCAACAAACCGGGGCTCACCTACCGCTTGTATCCCTTGCGCTCGCGCATCTACAATCCCCTGGACCCCCCCACCCTGTTCCATCACGGCGACCGCGAAATCCCCGCCGCCGACCCGGTGGGCTTCTTTCTGCGGCGCTTCTCCTATTTCCACAAGGTGGTGAACATCGACGCCCAGGGCAACCGGCGCACCGCGCCGGCCGGCCCGGCCGGCGGGCCGGTGGTCCTGGTGGCGGGCGACAGCGTGGCCTTCGGGCTGGGAGTGGAGGACCACCAGAGCCTGCCCTCGCGGCTCCAGGAGGCGCGGCCGGATTTTCTGTTCGTGAACCTGGGCATCCCCGGGGCCGACGCCCTATCGGTTACCAGCCGCTTGCAAGAGGAACTGGCCCGCTGGGGGGATCGGGTGCGGGGAATTGTTTACGTTCTCTGTGAAAACGACTTGACCCCGCGCCACCCGCCGGAATACACCTTCGAGCGGCTGGGCGAAATCCTGGCGCGGCGGCCCGGGGTGTTCCGTGTCCTGGTTTTCAGCCAACTGGTGTACCGCATCCTGCCCGACCTCTTCCGCACGCCCTTGCAGCAATTGGCGGCCCATGAAGCCGCCCGCCGGCGCAGCCGGGATCTGGCGGAAAATCTGGGCCTGGCCTGGGTGGATTCGCGGCAGCTGGCGCAGGAGTTCATCCTCGCGGAGGCCAATCCCCTGGCTGGTTGCGCCCTATACTGCGACCACGCCCATTTTTCCAGCCTGGGCAACCGCCTGCTGGCCCAGGCCGTGGCCCGCCGCCTGCCGCCGGGCCGCGCGCCCCAACCGAAAGGCACAACGCCATGAGAGGCAAATACCTGGCCCGCCGCATCGTCAGCAACCTGGCCCGGCGCCTGGGCCTGGAAACCTACGAGCCGGTGTACTTCTACCGCGAGAACCTGGCGCGGCACACCACCTACCACGAGTCGGACCGGCCCATCCGGGACACCCGGCTCACCTCCCGCTGGGGCGAGGACCAGGACCTCACCCTCACCGTGGAAGGCCTGGCCGACGTGCTGGACACGGGCCGGCACACGGGGGCCCGCATCCTGGAGGTGGGGCCCAAGTACGGCCACCACTCCCGCTGGCTGGACCGCCATTTGGCCCCGGCCGAGCTGGTGTTCTCGGATTTCGCCCAGGACAGCCACCTGCACACGCCGTGGAAGGACCAGATCAAGTGCCCCCACCGCTGGATCTACGGTGACCTGCTGCACACCCCCGAACTGTGGGGCGCGGGGCCCTTTGACCTGGTGCTGTTCTTGGGCGTCCTGTACCACAGCTTCCACCACGTGCGCATGCTGGCCATCCTGAACCGGCTCACCCGGCCGGGAGGGCGCCTGCTCCTGGCCACCTCCCACGACCCCCGCCCCGACGCGGTGCTCCGCCTGAACTGGCAGAACATCACCGGCAAGGCCAAAGCGGTGCCCAGCCTGGACGCGTTACGGGTTATGCTGGCCTGGACCGGCTGGCGCAAGGCCACCCGCTACGTGAACTTCCGCCCCGGTTCGGTGCAGGTGCTCCTCGAATGCGAAAAGACCGACGAGGTGCCCGCGGACGCCGACTTCGCCGAAATCGTCACTCCCCACCGTCCCCAGGAGGAATAGGCTTGTTCAACGCCCTCCACCGCATATGCCGCCGCCCCTCCCGGCCGGGCCTGGCGATCACGGCCCTGGCCCTGGCCCTGGCCTTGGCCTGGGGCCTGGCCCCGGCCACCCCGGCCCAGGCCCAGGCCGGCGATGACTGGGACATCTTCCGCAATGAGTTGCGGGACCAGTTGAAACAAACCCAGGCGCTGTCCGCGGTGCTCTCCGGTCTGCTGACCATGGCCATCTCGCCCGACTGGTCCGCCGCCTTCTACACCCTTGGCGAGGACTCCGAGTCCCAGAGCGCCGTGGACATGAACACGATCAAGATCCCCCTCTACAAACGCTTCCCCCTGGCCGGCCGCGCCTGGGAGCCCTTTGCCGGGATCACCCTGGGCTACATGGAGGTGGTGTCCCAGGGCGAGTACGCCGTGGACCCTTCCGCCCCGGTGGATGGGGTGCTCTCCTACGAGGAGCGCTGGCGCTGCTACTCGGCCTTTGGCGAGACCGGGGTCAAGCTCCCCCTGGGCTGGGGTTTCAGCCTGATTCCCTCGGTGGGCGGCGGCTGGGCCCAGGTCCGCAACCTGACCGACTATCGCAACGAGTTCAGCCGGGAGTTCATCGCCCGGCTGTTCGACGGCCTGCTCACCAACTTCTCCCTGGACGCGGTGGTGTTCATGGCCGCGCTCCGGGCCGATTACGAACGGAAACTGGGGCCCCTGAACCTGCGGGTGAAGTTGAAAGGCACCGAGTTCTATCTGGACGTGGTGGACGCCACCGACGAGGCCCAGGAGTTCTCGGGCAACAACGGCACCCTGACCGGCCGGGTGGAGCTGACCGGACCCACCGGCCTGGACCTGGGCAGCTATCCCTTGTTGTGGCAGGGCTTCGTGGGCGGCTTCCAGTTCCTGGGCCCGGACGCCGAGGCCCTGGGCTTTGACCATTTCGTGGAAATCGGCGCCTACCTGGGGGTGGACCTCCGGCGGGCGGGGCTCTGGGTGGACGCCCTGAAGCTGGGCGGCAGCCTCATCGCCGGCGACGACATCACCGGCTGGTCGGTGTCCCTGGGTTACAGTTTCTAGGCGTGGCTATCCTGGGCGCCGGGACCCGGGGAGGGCGCCATTGAGGCAAGGCAACCGGGAAAGGCTGATGAATAGGTTCTTGGGCTTGGCCGCCGCCATCTGCCTGGTCCTGGTGGGGGCGGGGGAGGGCCGGGCGGATCTGACCTGCGCTCCCATTGCCCTGCCCCGGCCGGGGCAATGGGAGGCGGGGGTGCAGGGGGCCTGGATCTTCAGCCAGGATTTTCGGAATATTAACGCCACGGTCAGCCGGGGCGGGGCGAGCTACTCCGTGCCGGTCCGGGACCTGCAAATCGATGACGACCAGTCCTGGCTGGTCCGCGTCGCCTATGGCGTGAACGATCACCTCAGCATCTTCGCCAAGTTGGGCGTGACGGACGGCGGACAGTTCAAGTTCCGCAACTGGGACGGGGACAGCGGCTCCTGGTGGTCCAACGAATTCAAACTGAAGAGCGTCTTCACCTGGGCTGGGGGAGCCCAGGTCCGGGTGTTCGAGACCGCGGCGGGGTTGGGGGCCCTGCTGGCCGCCCAGTACCAGCGCTACGACGACCGGAAAACCGGCGACATGGACTCCCACGGGCACGGCACTTCGTACAACGACTTCCAGGCCGCTTACTGGCAGGCGGATGTGGCGGCCAGCCTGTATCAAAAGCTGGGGCTGTGAGCCCTCTATGCCGGGCTGGGCTATGAGTACGCCGAACTGCAGATTGCCGGCCGGGCCAACCTGGGCACCGCCTATGCCAACCACCTCGACTTCGGCGATCTGGAAAACCAGGACAACCTTCAGGCCTTCGTGGGCGTGAGCTGGCGGGCGTTCCGCGATCTAAGCCTGTCCCTACAGGGCGATTTCCTGGCCCCGACCGCAGTTGCCTGGGGAGTGGGCTGGGCCTTTTGACCAAGGGTCGAGAGCCCCTTCCTGGCTTTTTTCCCGGCCCGCTCCAGGGGTGCCGGACCCGGCCAGCCGGGGGAGATAAAATCCCCAACCGCCCCGGGCTCGCTTATCCTGAAAAAAAATCGCCCAGCCTTCTTTGGCCATCCGCCCGCGCCCCGGCCTCCGGAAAGAGCTGGCGGAGAAGCCCCCCCAGGCTCTGGAGTCAAGCCATGCCCCACGCCCAAGTCAACGGAATTACCATATAATACTAATCATTTGGCGAGCCGGCCGACCCGGCCCTGCTCCTGGTCATGGGCCTGAACACCCAGCTGCTCGGCTGGGACGAGGTGGTCTGCCAGGAGCTGGCGGACCAGGGTTTCCACGTGATCCGCTACGACAACCGGGACGTGGGGCTCTCCTCGACCAAAGAGGAATGGGGCGTGCCGGACATATACGGCATCATGGCCCAGGGCCGCCACCCCCTACACCATGGGGGACCTGGCCGCCGACGGCCTCGGCCTCCTGGACCACCTGGGAATCGCCCGGGCCCACCTCTGCGGCATGTCCATGGGCGGCTTCATCGTCCAGACCATGGCCCTCTTGGAGCCCGCGCGCATCCTCTCCCTCACCTCCATCTCCAGCGGCACCGGCAACCCGGAGTTGCCGGTGTTGGACCCCGCGATGGCCACGGTGATCATGACGCCCTATCCCGCGGAGCGCGAGGCGGCCATGGCCCACCAGTTGGAGATCTACCGGGCCATTTCCGGGGCGGGCTTCCCCTTTGAGGAGCAATGGCACCGCCGTTTCATCGCCAAATCATTTGCGCGGGGGGTGTCGCCGAAGGGGAAGATGCGGCAGTTCGCCGCCGTGGTGGCGCAGGACAACCGCAAGCCGGCCCTGGGCACGCTCACGGCGCCCACCCTGGTGGTGCACGGCGCGGCGGACCGCCTGGTGCTGCCGGCCGGCGGCCGGGACACGGCCGCGGCCATCCCCGGGGCCAAGCTGGTCCTGATCGAGGGCATGGGGCACGACCTGCCCACGGGCCGGGGCCCCTGGCCGCAGGTGATCGCCGCCCTGCGGACCCACCTGCGGGAAAACGCCTGAGCGCCGGCCAGGCGGGGAAGGCGGGGGGGGAAGCCTACTCCCGGATATTCAAGAGACGGGGTACGTCCAAGAGAATCTTCACGCTGTCATCCACCCGGCCCATGGCCCGGATGAAGCGGCTGGCCGAGCCGCGGCCCACCGAGGGCGCGGGCGAGATGTTCTCCGGGGGGATGTCCCGCACCTCGGCCACCCGGTCCACCACCAGCCCCACCCGGACCTCGCCCAGGCTCACCACCACGATGCAGGTGCGGTCGTCCGGCTCCCGCTCGGGACGGCCCAGGCGGAGCCGCATGTCCATCACCGGGATCACCTGGCCCCGGAGGTTGATCACCCCCTTGACAAAGGCCGGTACGTCCGGGACTTCGGTGCAGGGTTGCACCCCGATGATCTCGGTGACATGGAGAATCTCCATGCCGTAGTCCTCGTCGTCCAGATGGAAGGTAAGGTAGCGGTTTTTGAGCGCCTCCTCCTCGGCCTGCCAGTCGTCTTCCTCCTCCTCCGGCGCGGACTTGGGGGCGGGGGCGGGGGCCGGGGCTGGTTTGGCCGCTGGTTTGGCCGCGGACTTGGGAGCGGGGGCCGGGGCGGGCCGGGGCTGAGCCGGGGCCGGCTCCGGGGGCGCCACCTGCACGCGCACCCGTGAGGGCGGCGGCGGAGGCGGCGGGCCCAGGTCGATCTGCGGGACCTCGGCGGCGGGTTCTTCCCCGGGTTCGGAGCCCAGGTCGATGTGCGGGACCTCGGCGGCGGGCTCCTCCGGGGGCGGGGGGGCCTCGCCCACGTTCACCTCCAGGGGCGGGGGGCCCGGGGAGGGCGTGGCGCTGGGCTCCGGGACCTCCCGGCTGTCCAGGAAGATCCCCACTTCGGCCGCGGCCGGGGGCTCCGGGGGCGGGGCGGGAAGGTCGTCCAGCACCACCTGGCCCGGTTCCGCGGGCCGCGGTCCCGGGTCGATGTGCGGGGCCTCGGCGGCGGGGTCTTCCCCGGGTTCGGGGCCCAGGTCGATCCGCGGGACCTCGGCGGCGGGCTCCTCCCCGGGTTCGGGGCCCAGGTCGATGTGCGGGACCTCGGCGGCGGGCTCCTCCGGGGGCGGGGGGGCCTCGCCCACGTTCACCTCCAGGGGCGGGGGGCCCGGGGAGGGCGTGGCGCTGGGCTCCGGGACCTCCCGGCTGTCCAGGAAGATCCCCACTTCGGCCGCGGCCGGGGGCTCCGGGGGCGGGGCGGGAAGGTCGTCCAGCACCACCTGGCCCGGCCCGGAAGGCGGGGAGGCTCCGGCGGGAGGAGTTTCGGTCTGGGCCGCGGAGGCGCTTTCCTTTTGAGCCTCGGCCTTGGCCTGGGCCGCTACTTTGGCGAATTTCTTCATGCTGGGGCGAGCCGTCAAGCCAGGGCCCTCCTCACCGCGGCTGCCAAGGCCTTGATTTCCCGGTGGGCCGCGCTACCGGGGGCGTAGTCTCCAATCCATTGTCCCGTGGTGTAGGCGTCCACCTGGGCGGTGCGCTGCCCCACGGCCGGGGCCACCGGCAGGCCGAACTCCTGCAGCACGGCCACGATCTCGCGGCCCGGCCCGGTGCGGCGGTCCACCCGGGAGGGCACCAGGAGACAGGCGGGCCGCCCGTCCTGGCGGGCCTGCCGGGCTTCCTCCAAAAGGGCCAGGGCCCGGCCGGTGGCTTGCAAATCCGCGCCGGAGGGGGTGACCGGGGTCACCAGGAGGTCGGCCACGGCCAAGGCCGCGGCCGTGGCGAAGCCCAGATGGGGCGGCAGGTCCACCACCACCAGGGGGACCTCTTCCCGCAGCCGGGCCAGGCGGTGAATCAGCTCCTCGGCCGCTTCTTCGCTTTCCACGGGATGGGCCACCACCGGGAGCGGCAAGCGCCCCTCCTGGGCCCAGAGGGAAGCGGTGGCCTGGTCGTCGGCATCCACCAACACCACCCGGTCTCGGCGGGAAACAAGCGCGCAGGCCAAGTTCACGGCCAAGGTTGATTTACCCACACCGCCTTTCAAGTTGCCCACCGCTATGACCTGGCCCGACATGTTGCCACTTTAGCATGGTTTACAGCGTGGGCGGCAGGGCTTTTTTCACAGCTCCGAGGCTTCCCAGCGGCCGGTCATGCTTCGTCCCGGTTGACGAAGTTTCCCTTGGGAGGCTAGGATTAGCTGGCTGGGAGAGGCCCTGGCGGGCCCGGCCTCGGGCATGCCGCCCTCAGCCGGGTCGGGGGGACGCCGGACACCTGGTCCGCCCCGGCAGACGGCCAACCAACCAAGGATGTTGACATGGAAAAGAAAAAGGCCGAGCTGTTCGACGAGGACGAGCTGCTGGAAGAGGACGACACCCAGAAGGATCGCTACCTGACCTTCCGTCTGGCCGATGAGGACTACGGCATCGAGATCTGCCACGTCACCGAAATAATCGGTTTGCAGAAGATCACCCAGGTCCCGGACATGCCTGATTTCGTCAAGGGGGTCATCAACCTCCGGGGACAGGTCATTCCGGTGATGGACGTGCGCGCCCGCTTCCACCAGCCGGCGCGGGATTACGACGACCGCACCTGCATCGTGGTGGTGCAGATCGGCGAGGCCCGCATCGGGCTCATCGTGGACACGGTGAGCGAGGTGCGGGACATCCCCGCGGAGAGCGTCTCCCCGCCGCCCCAGATCGCTAAGGGCACCAAGAGCCGGTACATCAAGGGCATGGGCCGGGTGGATGAAAACGTGAAGATCCTCCTGGACGTGAACAAGCTCCTGTTCGAGGAAGAGCTGGCCCAACTGCCCTGAGCCCCCGGGGAGGCCCCGCCAGGGATGGGGCCTCCCGGGCTGCTTCTCCACCGTCCCAGCCCTGGGGCCGCGCCATCTGGTTTGGCCCTGCCCCGGGGGCCGCATCCCTCCGGCGGAGGGAGTCCGCTTGGCCGGCCCCCAACTCCGCCGGCCCAACCGGGGGAGCGATTCCGCCCCCCGCGGAGCGGTTCCCTGCCGCCGGCCGCGTCCCTTCCCAGCCGGGGCCAGGCCCGCCGGGCGGCCGGGAGCGGCCAAAAACCTCTTTTATTGAATTTTCCTCAGCTTTAACATGACCTTCCTGTGCCGCCTTTCCGGCGGGACACGCCCGTGCGCCCGTTCCCCACTAAGCCGGAGAAATCACATGCGAAAAATTTCCGCTTCTCTCCTGACCCTCGTCTTCCTGCTCACCGCCTCCCCCCTGTGGGCCGCCGACCAAGCCACTCCCCAAGAAGTCTACGAGATGGTGACCAAAGCGGCCAACTTGCTCAAGGAATTGGGCCCCGAAGGCCTGCCGGCCTTCAACGACCCCAAGGGCGAGTTCGTGTGGAAAGACTCCTATGTCTTTGTAATGGACTGCGGCAAGGGCACCATCGCGGCCCATCCCAACCCCAAGCTCATCGGCCTGCCCGGCGACAAGATCCGCTGCCTGAAGACCGGCCGCCCCATCCTCCTGGAGGCCTGCCAGGGCATGAGCGCCCAGGGCCAGTGGAACGAGTACTGGTGGAACAAGCCCGGCCAGGACGGCATTTTCCGCAAGATCAGTTTTGCCATCAACGTGCCCGGCCAGCCCTATCAGGTGGGCGCGGGCATCTACAACGACACCGTTTCCCTGGACGAGTTGCAAAAGACCCTGAAGTAGACCCGGCGGCCCGGGGCGCCCTGCCCCGGGCCCGCCCCTCGCGGCGTTCAACGGGATGGCTGGCCCAAGACCCTGAAATGCCGTGGCTATCTCCCGAAAAGCTCCCTCGGGCCCGTCGCTGGGCCCGCTCCCCGGGGTGCCCGCGGAGCCCCCGGCCCGGCCGGCCGGACTCCCGGGGGCTTCTTGCACAAAAAAAAACTTGGCAAAAGCAGGGCCCTCGGCTGATTATGGTGGGCGGATGCATCCCCGCACCGCTGGGCTTTTTTTCGCCCTACGCCGGCGGCGCGACCAGACTATCAATCTCAACCAATACCAACCCCCCGGTCCCACCGGCGGGGACCCTAGCACGATTGGAGGAGTTGGCATGCCCGACGTGAAAAAGATTCTGTATCCCTTGGAGCTGTCCAGCATTTCCCCCAAGGTCGCCCCCTGGGTGGTCACCATGGCCGAGCATTTCAAGGCCGAGCTGCATGTGGTGCACGTGGTGCCGGTCCTGGAGTTCTGGGGGGTGGCCTACGCTTCCGAGGCCTTGGAGGAGCAGGACCGCGACGCCCTGGTGAAACGGGCCCAAAAGCACGTGGAAGAGTTCTGCTACGAGCACTTCAAGGATTACAAGCCGGCGGTGACCAAGGCCCTGTGGGGCGAGCCGGTGCGCGAGATCCTGGGCTACGTGGAAAATGAGGGCATGGACATGATCGTCATGGGCAACCATGGCAAGAAGGGCCTGGACCACGCCCTGTTCGGCTCGGTGGCCGAAAAGGTGCTGAACAACAGCCCGGTGCCGGTCCTGACCGTGCGCAAGAAGGCCTGGGCCGAGAAATAACCCAGCCGCCTCGCCGAGAACCGCGGCTCGGGGACGCCCCCGGGCCGCGTTCTTTTTTGCCGCCCCCGGCCCGACTCCCAGCGTGCACCGCGCCCGGAAGTCCGCCGTGCCGGATCATCCGCTTGCCCGATCCGGCCGGGCTCCTGTCCTGGTGATTTCGTTTTTAATTTAATCTTAAGTAGATACCTTCCTTTTTTCCAGATGGCCTTCCGCGCCGGGAGCGGCACAGCCAGGTGGCTTGCCGGCAAGGCGACGGACGAGCGACAACCGGAGGCGTAGCCCGAGCTACGTCGAGGTTGGAGCGCAGGCCCGTACGCAGCCGGCGGGCAGCTGGCGAAGCCGCCCACGTTCTGCAATGTCCAACCCAAATCGAGATTGGAGCGCAGGCCCGTACGCAGCCGGCGGGCAGCTGGCGAAGCCGTCCACGTTCTGCAATGTCCAACCCAAATCGAGGTTGGAGCGCAGGCCCGTACGCAGCCGGCGGGCAGCTGGCGAAGCCGCCCACGTTCTGCAATGTCCAACCCAAATCGAGATTGGAGCGCAGGCCCGTACGCAGCCGGCGGGCAGCTGGCGAAGCCGCAGTCTGATCTTCCAGCCTAACCCTTCACAGGCCAGCCCTTGACCGGCCCGGCCGCCAGCACGTAGAGGGGGTCGGCTCCGGCGGGCAGGCGGGAGGCCCAGGCCGCCTCTTGGTCATAAAAGGCGCCGACCCCGCAGCAGCCCAGGCCCAGGGCGGTGGCGGCCAGGTAGAGCCGTTCGCCGGCCCGGCCCGCGGCTAGCATGGCGTGACGGTAGCGCCGGGGCCCGCCGGCCGCGGCCAAGCCGTCCAGGTCGGCCCACAGGGTCAGGCAGAGCGCGGCCTGGCCCACCCAGCGCTGGCTGAGGCAGGCCTCGGCCAGGCGGGGGCGCAGGTCTTCCCGGGGAGCCCGGGGCGCCAGGGCGTGGCGCCCGGGCAGGTACTCGAACAGCCCGTCCGGCACTTCGCCGCCGCCGTGCACCAGGGCCATGGCCCGCACCGGGCCGGGGGAAGGCAGGGCCGCGGCCAACAGCGCCGCCAGTTGATCCAGGCTCAGCGGCTGGTCCAGGAAATTCCGCCGGCTGCGGCGGCTCCTGACCACTTCCAACAGCCCCACCCCGCTCCCTTGCGGCGGCGGCAGGGGGATGGCTCCCTCGGGCAGGGCCGCCAGGGGCTGGGCGTCCCAGGGCACCAAGGAGCGGGGCGCGTCCTCGGCCATTTCCCCGGCTTGGTGGACGCCCAGGATGGCCGGGTCGCGGCCCGTCTTGGCCGACAGCGGCTGGGGCTCCCGGTCCAGGGGCGGCAGCCCGGCCGACACCGGCCCGGGGTCTTGGGGCGTCTCGCCCACCGACACCGCCACCAGGGGGGCCTCGTCCTCGGCCGCCAGGCCCAGGAGCACGCTCAGGGGCCGGTCATAGAAATCGGCCGTGCTGCGGGGCACCTGGCCAAAGGCCGCGGCGGCCAGCTCCAGATTGGCCAGCATGTGGCCCGTGTCCAGGAGGCAATAGCGGTAGGCCCGGGTGCGGTACTTCCACAAGCTCCGCCAATAGATGGCCGACAAGACGAAGGTGAGTCGGGCCGGCTGGTGGCCGATGGCCGCGGCGGCGTGGGTCGCCAGGCGGCCGGGCCACAAGAGATGCAGCCCCGGCTTCTCCGGCGCGAAGTGCCACAACCCGTCGGCCAAGCCCGGCAGCTCGGTGGCCAGGAAGTACAACTCCCCGGGGTACAGGGCTCCGGCGCTGGCCGCGGCCCGGAGCCCCCCCAGGGGGCCCTGGGCCGCCCGGCTGGTCACCCCGGCCGCGAGCAGCAAGAGGGCCGCCAGCGCCCCGGCATCCAGGGGCCCGGCTTGCTCAAAGGGCGGCGGCGGCCAGCCCAGGGCCAGGTCCCAGAACGCCGCCCGGGGCAGGGTCGGGGTGGGCAGGGCCTGGGGCTCGTGGTGGCGGTAATACTTGAAGGGCGAGGGCTGCTGGGACCAGTCCAGATAGTGCCCGCCCAGGCTCTGGCGGTGATAGGCCGTGTCGCGATGGTACTGGCTCATGGGGTCTCCCCCGGCTCCAAGAGAGTCAGCCAGGCCGGGCCGTCCCGGCCCCCCAGCTCCAGGAGGAGCCCGGCCACCTCCCCGGCCGCCGTGGCCGCCTGGGTCAGTTCCTGGTCCCCGCTGGCGCCGGCGGCCGCTTGCCGGGCCCGGGCCAAAAGCCCGGCCAGATCGGCCGGCTCCAGGGCCTCGCCGGCGTGGAAGCGGTCCCGTAACTCCTGGATCTCGTTGCGCACATCATCCATGAACGCTCCCCTGAGGGTATCCTTGGTTAACGCATCCCCGCCCCGGCTCCGCCTATTGGCCCCCCCCGGGCCAGCCCCCGGGAGCCTGGCTGCTCGCCCGCCCCCGGCCCGGCGGCCGGCCGGGGTTACAGGTGCCCCGCCAAGGTATAAGGTTCCCCCGGCGCGGTTTACCTTTAATAATAGGTGAAGGAGGCCCGGTCCGTCCACGGCCCAAAGAGCGGGCCACGGGCGCTGCCCTCAGATTGCGGCCGAAGGCCGTCTTGGCCTTTGACGGCCGCAACTTGGCCCCTGCGTGAATCCACCCCGGCAAGCTCTGCCTGCCGGGGCTCTCACGGTTTGGCCAGGTTGCGGGTTGCCCGGATAATTTGTCGATTCTCCGGGAAACGGCGGGCCGGCCCTGGCCCGCACCCAGGTTGTTGCTCAACCGCCAGGGTGCCGGTTGAGTTTGCGACCGGTCTGGCCTTAACATGGAGGCCTGCTCCCCAGCCCAGACCGCTGCCCCGGCTCCCACCCGGCGGCCCCGGGGCTTCCCGCCCCCCCGGCCGCCCCAACCCGCGGGAAGAGGGAACCCCATGCCCAAGTACGTGTGCATCCACGGCCACTTTTACCAGCCCCTGCGCGAAAACCCCTGGCTGGAAATGGTGGAGGTGCAAGACAGCGCCGCCCCCTTCCACGACTGGAACGCCCGGGTGACGGCAGAGTGCTACGCGCCCAACAGCGCGGCGCGCATCCTGGGGCCCCAGGGGGTCATCGAGCAAATCGTCAACAACTACGAGAGCATCTCCTTCAACTTCGGGGCCACCCTCTTGGGCTGGTTGGAGCGCCACTCCCCCACGGTGTACGAGGCACTCTTGCAGGCCGACCGGGACAGCGCCGCCAACTGGGGCCACGGCGGGGCCCTGGCCCAGGTCTACCACCACCTCATCATGCCCTTGGCCACGGAGCGGGACCGCCAGACCCAGATCGTCTGGGGCTTGAAGGACTTCGAGCACCGCTTCGGCCGCCGGGCCCAGGGCATGTGGCTGGCCGAGACCGCGGTGGACACTCCCACCCTGGAGGACCTGGTCACGGCGGGGGTGGAGTTCACCATCCTGAGCCCCTTCCAGTGCGCCGCGGTGCGGGCCCCGGGCCAGGAGGCCTGGGCCGAGGCCGACGGCGGCCGGGTGGACCCCCGCCGCCCCTATCTGGTGCGGCTGCCCAGCGGCGGGAGCATCACCGTGTTCTTCTACCAGGCCGAGATTTCCAAGGCCGTGGCCTTTGAGAACCTCCTGGACGACGGCGGCCGCTTCGCCTCCCGCCTGAAAAGCGGCCTGGACCTGGGCAGCCCGGAGGATCAACTGGTGCTGGCCGCCACGGACGGCGAGTCCTACGGTCATCACCATCGCTTTGGCGAAATGGCCCTGGCCTTTGCCCTGGAGGCCCTGCACCAGGACCCCGAGGTGGAGCTGACCAACCCCGCCACCTATTTGGCCCATCATCCAGCCACCTGGGAGGCCAAGATCGTGGAGCGCTCCTCCTGGTCCTGCGCCCACGGGGTGGAGCGCTGGCGGGCCGACTGCGGCTGTGCGGTGAACCCGGGCTCCGGCTGGAACCAGGCTTGGCGCGCGCCCCTGCGGGAGGGTTTCGACCAGGTAGCCGCGCGCTTGGCGCAGATCTTCGAGGAAGCAGGCGGCCGTTTGTTCCAGGACCCCTGGGCGGCCCGCAACGACTACGTGGAGCTGATGTGGAACAACTCCCCGCCGGCCCGGCGGCTCTTTCTGGAGCGCCACGGCCGCCCCGGCCTCACCGAAGCGGACGGCCTCGCGGCCTGGCGGCTGTTGGAGATGAGCCGTTGGGCCATGACCATGTTCACCAGTTGCGGCTGGTTTTTCGACGACATCGGGGGCATCGAGCCCATCCAGAACATGTGGTTCGCCGCCCGGGCCATCCAGTTGGCCCGCCATCTGGGGGTCTCCGGTCTGGAGGAAGAGCTGGTGAACGTCCTCTCCCGGGCCCGCTCCAACGAGCCCCAAAAGGGCACCGGCGGGGACATCTGGCGGCGCAAGGTGGCCCCGGCCCGGGTCACCCCCGAGCGCGTGGCCGTGCACGCGGCCATTTCCGGGGTCCTGGGCGAGGAGCCGCCGCCCGGCAAGCTGTATTGCTATGACTTGGTGAACGAGGCCCATTTCCACCGCGGCCGCCTGGGGCTCGCGGTGTCCTGGGGCCGGCTCCAGGTCACCCACCGCCGCCTGGGCGCGCCCCACGACCTGGTCTACGCCGCCCTCTACCCCGGCGGCCACGACTTCACCGGCTGGGCCTACCCTTCCCGAGGCACCGAGAGCGACGAGATGCTCCTGAGCCTGGGGCAGGAGCTGGAAGGGCCCCTGAAACTGTTGGACGTGGAGCAGATGGGCTCCATCCTGGACGGCTGCCTAGGCGGCGAGAAGCACAACATGCGGGCCATGTTCCTGGAAGGCCGCCGCAGCCTGGCCGAGCAGGTGTTGGAGAACACCCTGGAGCGCTACGCCGTGGCCGCCCGCAACCTCTATCACAGCAGCCGCGACCTCATGCTGTTCATGAGAAAGATGAACGTGCCCCTGCCCCCGGTCTTCACCGCCCTGGCCGAGACCATGCTCACCGGTGAGCTGGTGGCCGGCCTGGAGTCGGGCAAGGCCGGGCCCCTGGGCTTGGGCGTGGGCGATTTGGCCTTGCAGGCCCGCACGCTCGGCCTCAAACTTGGCGCGGACAAGCTGCGTCTGGCCTTGGAGGAGCGCCTGGCCGCCCAGATCAAGGTCATCGCCCGGGAGCCGGCCGACCCTTCGCCCCTGGAGTGGGCCCATCTCCTCTTGGACCTGGCCGAGGCCCTGGAGGTTTCGCCCGACCTCTGGGAGTCCCAGAATATCCTGTATCGCCTGGCCCAGCGCCTGAACGGCGACATCTCCCCCGGCCTGGCCGAGCTGGGCCGCCGCCTGAACCTGGATCTGGCCTGAACGGCCAGGGGCCCCGCCCCTTCGGAGGACACGAGCCATGGACCGCATGAGTCTCATCATGGTGTTGCACAGCCATCAGCCGGTGGGCAACTTCCCCAAAGTCTTCGACCTGGCGGTGCGGCAGTGCTACCGGCCGGTGCTGGAGATCCTGGCCGAATACCCCGAGTTCCGCTTGGGCCTGCACTACTCGGGCCCCTTGTTGGAGCACCTGGAGGCCAACGACCCCGAGTTCCTGGAGCTCTTGGGCGAGATGCACCGCCGCGGCCAGGTGGAGCTGTTGACCGGCGGGTACTACGAGCCTTTGTTGGCCCCCATCCCCACCCGGGACGCCCTGGGCCAGGTCAAGAAGCTCACCAGCTACCTGGGCCGGCGCTATTCCGCCAATCCCCGGGGCTTCTGGCTGGCCGAGCGGGTCTGGGAGCCGGGCCTGCCGGCCAAGCTGGCCCCCCTGGGCCTCGATTACACCATCGTGGACGACACCCACCTCTATTACGCCGGCAAATCCCCGGCTGACATGTTCGGCTATCATCTCACCGAGCGGGAAGGCGCCCCCCTGGCGGTGTTCCCCACCCACAAGGACCTACGTTACACCATTCCCTTCAAGGAGCCCCAGGCCACCCTGGATTTCCTCAAGCGGGTCTTTGACCAGGAAGGCCCCACCGCGGCCACCTATGGCGACGATTGCGAGAAATTCGGCCTCTGGCCCGATACCTATGAGTGGGTGCTGGAAGGAGGCTGGCTGGTCCGCTTCATCGAGGCCGTGCTGAAAAACTCCGACTGGCTGGCCGCCCGCCAGCCCAGCCAGTACCTGGACACCCACCCTCCCCGGGGCCGGGTCTACCTGCCCACCGCCTCCTACGAAGAAATGAGCGCCTGGTGCCTGCCTCCCGACAGCGCCGAGGCCCTGGAGGGCCTGTACAACCAGATCAACCACCAGCCCGACCAAGCCTGGAAGCGCCGCTTCCTCCGCGGCGGCACCTGGGACAACTTCCTGGTCAAATACAGCGAATCCAACCTCATGCACAAGCGGGCCCTCATGATCTCCCGCCGCCTGGCCGAAGCCGGCCTGACCCCCGGCCCGGACCCCCAAGAGCCCGAGCGCCTGCCCCCGGCCCTGGACCACCTTTACCAGGCCCAGTGCAACTGCGCCTACTGGCACGGGCTCTTTGGCGGGCTCTACCTGGCCCACCTGCGCCACGCCGTGCATGAGCACCTCATCGCCGCCGAAGACCTCCTGGACCGCGGCCAGCGGGGCGAAACCGGCTGGAGCCGCTGCCGGGTGGAGGACCTGGACCTGGACGGCCACGACGAGGTGAGCCTGGCCGGCCCCGAAATAGACCTCCTCATCCACCCGGCCTACGGCGGCAGCGTCAGCCTCCTGAATCTGCGCCGCCCCCGCTTCTGCCCCACCACCGTGCTCACCCGCCGCCGCGAGGCCTACCACCGCCACCTCCTGGAACCCGAAAAGGAGATGGACGAGGCCAGCGGCGAAATAAAATCCATCCACGACCGGGTGGAATTCAAGGAAGACCACCTGGCGGACCACCTCATCTACGATTGGTACCAGCGGGCCTGCTTCCAGGACCACCTCCTCGCCCCCACCGCCACCGTGGAGGCCTTCCGCAAACCCGACGCCGGCGAATGGGGCGACCTGGTGGACCAGCCCTGGACCCTGGTGGACCATGGCTGTCGCGCCGGCCGCGCCTGGTGCCTCCTCAAACGCCAGACCCGGGTCTGGGCCCCCGGCGGGGTCTTCCCCCTTACCGTGAGTAAAAACTTCTATCTGGAAAACGGCCGCCTCCTGCGCGTGGCCTACGAAATCGACCTGGAAAACCCGGCCACCCCGGCCAGCCTCTGGGCCGTGGAGAACAACCTCACCCTGCTCTCCCCCGACTCCCCCCACCGCCGGCTCAAAACGGACGGCCAAACCCTGCCCCTGGACCAAATCCACGCCACCCCGGACGTCGAAGGCTTCGAACTCCTCGCCCACGACCTGGGCTTCCAAATCTCCCTCACCACCGACCGGCCGGCCCAACTCTGGCACTTTCCCGTGGAAACCGTGTCCAACTCCGAAGCCGGCCTGGAACGCACCTACCAAGGCTCCTCCCTCACCCTCGTCTGGCCCCTGCCCGCCGGCAAAGGCCGCCATAGCTTCCAGATCACCTTGGAGGAGAGGGAGGTGGATGGGAGGTAGGAGAAGACTGGGGGAAGAAGATGTGGGGGGAACCCTTTCCTTCCAGGCTGTTGAAAACAGCCTGGAAGCGGGCCAAGGATGGCCCGCCGATTCACGGAGATTTGCCAAAATCGACGCGAATCGCGCAACCAGGCAAAACCGCGTTTTTGCCTGGTTGCAGCTTACAAAGGCCAAGACGGCCTTTGTAAGCTATCCGCAAATAGCTGCCCAAAAGGAAAGGGTTCCCCCCACACCCCCCTCCTAAAGGAAAAGCGTAGTTTTGGGTGTAGGGTTGGGGAGGTTGGTCACTGAAGCAGGCGTTTTGCCGCAGCCTAATGACCTCCATCTTAAGGAAAACCCCAAGCCAACTTCGGGAGCGAACGCGCTCATGGACGAAGGACAACCTAACCCGACACGCAATGCCAGCCGCAGCGATGCGGCCGGCACGCTGCCGCCGGAGGCTTACTTCAAAGCCGCCGCCCGGCTGGAGCGCTGGCTGAAGGCCTGCGTGCTCTGCCCCCGGCGCTGCGGGGTGAACCGCCTGGCCGGGGAGCGGGGCTTCTGCCGGGCCGGCCGGCTCGCCGCCGTGAACCTGGCCCAGCTCCACTTCGGCGAGGAGCCGCCCCTCACGGGCAGCCAGGGCTCCGGCGCCGTGTTCTTCGCCGGTTGCACCCTGGCCTGCCTTTTTTGCCAAAACCACACCATCAGCCAGACCGGCTGGGGCGACGAGCTGGCCCCGGACGAACTGGCCCGGGTCTTTTTGGGCCTGCAAAAAGGCGGAGCCCACAACCTGAACCTGGTCACCCCCACCCCCCATTTGCCGGCCATCCTGCAAGCCCTGGGCCTGGCCCGGGAGCGGGGCTTCTCCCTGCCCGTGGTCTACAACACCTCGGGCTACGAGCGCCCCGCCGTGATCCGCCAATTGGCCGGCCTGGTGCAGATCTACCTGCCGGACTACAAATACGCCGACGACGCGGTGGCCGCCCGGCTGTCCGAGGCCCGGAACTACGTCATGAGCTGCCGCGAGGCCATCCGGGAGATGGCCGAGCAGGTGGGCGGCCTGGAGCTGGACGCGGCGGGCGTGGCCCGGCGCGGGCTGTTGGTGCGGCATCTGGTCCTGCCCCAGGGCCTGGCCGGCAGCCACGAGGTCCTCCGCGACCTGGTGCGGGTGGCCGGGCGCGGGGTCTGGGTCAGCCTCCTGGCCCAATACACTCCGCTGCACCAGGCCCACACCCTGGCCGAACTGAACCGCCCGGTCAGCTTGGCGGAGTATCAGGATGCGGTGGAAGCCCTGGAGGAAGCCGGGGTGGAGCACGGCTTTTTGCAGGGCCCCGACGCCGCCACGGCGGATTACGTGCCCCCTTTCCGCGAAACACCTTGAAAATCCCCCCTGACCACCGGGGACACCCCCCGAGGGGCTTGCTCCCGGCGCGGCGAAAAAGCTAGAGTAGGGCGCAGCAAGAGACGCCCGCCGACCAGGCATTTTGGAGAGGGAGGAGAGGGAAGTGTTCAAAAAAGCGGTGCTATTGATTGCCGTGGCCCTGCTGGCCGCCGTGGCTGGGTCTGCCCTGGCCGCTACCCCGGAGGAAATGATCGCCCAGGCCGACCAGCTCTATGCCGAGCGGGCCGACGTGGCCAAGGCGGAGCAGGCCGCCCAGCTCTACGAGCAGGCCCTGGCCGCCGACCCCCGCTCCGAGGACGCGGCCTGGAAACTGGCCCGGACGGAGTACTACCTGGGCAACAAGGCCCCCAAGGACCAGAAGGAAGCCATTTTCCAAAAGGGCGTGGACGCCGCCAAAAAGGCCGTGGCCATCAACCCCAAGAGCGTGCCCGGCCACTTCTGGCTGGGGGTTTGCTACGGAGTTTACGGCAATGCCAAGGGCATCATGTCCAGCCTCTCCCTGGTGGACCCCATCAAGGAGGAAATGGAGACGGTCCTCAAGCTGGATCCCAATTATGAGGGCGGCGGCCCCCAGCGCGTGCTGGGACGGCTCTACTTCAAGCTGCCCGGCCTCATGGGCGGGGACAACGACAAGGCCGTGGCCTATTTGCAGGAAGCCATCAAGCTGGGCCCCACCCGCTGGCTGAACCAGCTCTATTTGGCCGAGGTCTATGCGGACCTGGGCAAGAAGGACGAGGCCAAGGCCCTGTTGGAGCAGGTGATCGCCGGGCCGGCGCCCCAGGGACTGGAGCCCGAGTACCAGGACTGGAAGGCCCTGGCGGAGAAGCAGTTGAAGGAGCTGTAGCCCGGCCGCGCCGAACTTGGTTGGAACTTGGCTGGAACTTGGCTGGAACTTGGCCTGAAC
This sequence comes from Deltaproteobacteria bacterium, assembly GCA_020444165.1. The sequence continues at coordinate 67,856 of JAHLLK010000012.1, forward strand.
TTGGCCTGAACTTGGCTGTACGTAACCGGAGGGGGCCCGCCCAGGGGCTCCCCCGGTTTTTTTTTGCGGCAGGAGCGGGGGTCGCGGGCTCACAATGGAAACAACGGTCCCCCGCCTCCGGAGCGGGCCGTTTCACTTTGCCGGGAGCCAGCCTTATGCCCCTAACCCCCGCCGTGTGGGAGCGTCCCCCCTACCGCTTGGAGGCCTATTTCCGTCCCAACGCGGAACGGCAGGAGGCTCTCAAGCCCGAGTTGGCCGAGCTGTTGCACGCCACCTTCCTGAACCACGCCGGGTACGACGCCGAGCACCTGCCCGAGTTCCTGGGATCGGACATCTTCCTGCGGGTCACGGACGAAAAAGGGCTGGCCGGCATCTTCACCGCCGACCTGGTGCGCACCGCGGATCAGCCGGTGTTGCACCTCACCGTGGGCCTGACCACTCCCCGGGCCCGCTCCGGCGGCGGGCTCATGGGCTTGTGCATGGGCCTCTGCCTGGACCTGGCCGCCCAGGCCTTTGCCACCGAGGAGTTCTACGTGGCCCTGCGCACCGCCAACCCCCGGGTGGTGGCCCGGCTGTGGCAAACCCCCTGGGTGCGTTTCCATCCCCGGGGCGACGGGGAGCCGGAGCCGCCGGGCCTGGCCGCCCTGCGCCCCCGCTTCTGCCCCCAGGTCTTTGGGGCGGACCGCTGCGACCTGGCCGGGGTCATCTTCTACGACATCTACCCCATCCCGCCTTGGGAGGGCCGGGTCCCCTGGCACCACGACCCCGCGGTCAACGACTTCTGCCTGCACCACTTGCGGCCCGCGGGGCGCGACGCCTTCCTGTTCCTGGGCCCCACCCGGCCCCCCTTGCCCGGGGAGACCCGGGGCGCCCTCGCCTGGCCGCTGGGCCCCCGGTAAAAAATTGCGTGCCCCGGCGGTCCGTGTCATGGTTCTATAGAGGGTGATGCACGGTGCGTCCTGCACCGTGCATCTTAAGCTGGCTGGCAACAGCGTGGTTTTGCCAGCCAGCACAAATCACTTTCCTTTTAGGATCGTGATTTGGCGGGCCATCCCCGGGGTCCCCAAGCAAGTGGAACTTGCTTGGGGTGGATGCGTGGCCCGCTTGAGGCCGATGGCGCCCAACTAACCGCCGAAATATGACATATGCCACTGTTTTAACTTCAACATATTTGTATTTGCCGTGCATCGGCCTTCTATAATAAATTTCAGCCGCGGCGCGGGGCTTCCCGCGCCGCTCGGCCCCCAACCCCTGGCCAGGACTTGGCATGAAGAAGCCCGACATAGATTTGGCCGCCTGCAACCTCTGTCTGGGCTGCTTCGTGGTTTGCCCGGACGTCTTCCGCTTGCAGGCGGCGGGCGGCTACCTGGAGGTGGTCGAGCTGCCCAGCTACCCCGACAAGGAAGTGCAGGAGGCCATCAACATCTGCCCCCGCGGCGCCATTGCGTGGAAGGAGGAGTAAGTGGCCGGTTCTCCCCGCTGGAAATGTTCGGTCTGCGGCTACGTGCACGAAGGCAAGCACCCGCCGGACAAATGCCCCCAATGCGGGGCGGACCTGAACCGCTTCATCATGCTGGAGCCCCTGACCCCGGCCCTGGAGAACAGCCTCAAGCTGGCCTTTGCCGGGGAGTCCAAGGCCCACGTCCGCAATCAGGCCTTTGCCCATGAGGCCGACAAGGAAGGCTACACTCAGGTGGCCCGGCTGTTCCGGGCCGTGGCCGAGGCCGAGCGGGTGCATGCCAGCGAATATTTGGGCTACCTCCAGGGCGAGGTCTCCGACACCGAGCACAACCTCCGCCAAGCCTTCGAGAACGAACTAAAGGCCAAGGAAGAGGCTTACCCTCCCCTCATCAAGCAGGCCTTCGACGTGGGCCGCGAGGACGTGGCCTGGTCGTTGGTGCGCTCCCGTGACGTGGAGGAAAGCCATGCCCAGCTCTATAAAAACGCCTTGCAGGCCCTCTTGACCGACCGGGATATCAACTATCACGTGTGTCAGGTCTGCGGCTACGTCTTCGAAGGCGAGCCCCCGGAGCAGTGCCCGGTCTGCCGGTCCGGCCCCAAGGATTTCAAGGCGATGGCTTGATTCAGGAGATCTGGGAGGCCTTCCCGGCGCGGCCCCGGGACGCGGGGCCTTCCTTTGCCCCAAGTGAACGGTGAGGCCTGCCGCCACCAGGCGACCGGGCCCCGCCCCGACCACAGGAGATTATGATGGCGGGCAAGGTTCTGATTTTGGGCGCGGGCCTGGCGGGCATCGCGGCGGCCCACGCCGCGGCGGCCGCCGGGGCGGAGGTGGAGATCGCGTCCCGGCGGGTGGGTCTGGGCTCCAACTCGGCCATGGCCAACACCATGTTCACCGCGCCTCTGGGCGGTTACCCCCTGGACGCCTATGTGGCCGACACCATCGCCATCGGCAAGGACCTGAACCTGCCCTGGATGGTCCGCCTGGTGGGCCGGGAGGCCCCCGCCTCCCTGGAGGCCCTGGCCCCCCTGGGCCTGAACCTGCGGGCCCACGGCCCCACCCTGATCCTGGATTCCCTCCGCCAGGACCAGATCAAGGGACAGCTCATGATGAGCGCCCTGGCCAAGGCCATCCGCCGCCAGCCCGGGGTCACGGTGCGGGAGGGCTTCCACGCCCGGGAGATCGTCCTGGCCGAGGGCCGGGCCGTGGGCGCGGCCGGCTGGGACCACACCGGCGCCTGGCAGGTGCTCCGGGCCGACGCGGTGATCCTGGCCCTGGGCGGGGCCGGGGCGGTGTACGCCCGCAACGACAACGTGCGGAGCATCCTGGGCCAGGGCTACCTCCTGGCCGCCCGGGCCGGGCTGCCCCTGCACGACCTGGAGTTCGTGCAGTTCTATCCCCTGATCCTGGACGAGCCGGGCCTGCCCAGCCTCCTCATGTACCCCAACTATCCCCCCCAGGCCCGGGTCCTGGGCCCGGACGGCGAGGACGTCCTGGCCGCCATCGGGGTGTCCGACCTGAACGAGGGCATCCTGAAACACCGCGACTCCCTGTCGGCCAGCCTCTATGAGGTCTGCCGCCGGGGCAAGGTGACCCTGGACTACACCGGGGTGCCGGACGAGCTGTGGGAGACCTATCCCCTGGCCGCCCTGGCCCGCCTGAAGTTCGACTTCCGCCAAAAACCGGTGGGCGTCTCGCCCGGGGCCCACTTCTGCATGGGCGGGGTGGCTGTGGACCAGGCCTACGCCACGGCCCGGCCGGGGCTCTTCGCCGCCGGGGAGGTGGTGTGGGGCCTGCACGGCGCCAACCGCCGCGGCGGCAACGCCATGACCGAGTGCGTGGTCTCCGGCCGCCTGGCCGGCGAGGCCGCGGCCAGCCTGGCCGGGAGCGCAGGCCCGGCCCCGGCCGCCAGCCCGGCCGCCCCGGAGCTGGCGCCCGCGGGCGCCGGCAGCCAGCCCGACGGCCGCGAACTCCTGGCCCGCCTCCGGACCATCGCCTGGGACCGCGCCGGGGTGGTGCGGGACGCCGCGGGACTCATCGCCGGCCTGGCCGAGATCAACGCCCTGGAGGCCGAGGTCCTGACCTGGCGGGCCGCGGGCGTCGGCCCCCTGCGCCAGCGGGATGACCTCCTGGCCGGAGCCCTGGCGGTCAAAGGCATCCTCACCGCCTCCCGGGCCCGCACCGAGAGCCGGGGCTCGTTCCTGCGCTCCGACCACCCGGACCCGGCCCCGGCCCCGCCCCAAAACTCCGCCCTGGTGTGGCAGCCGGCCGACCGCAGCTTCCGGGTATCCCTGGCCCCGGCGCCCACGGAACCTTGACCCCCAGGGGGGCTTGTGCCATGATTTCCCAGTAACCAATCCTAGCGGCTGGATGACGCCCCCCCGCCGCCTTGCCGGAAAGGCCGGCCCATGACCCCCAGCCCGGACAGCTCCACCGACAGCCGTTTCGAGGCCATGCAGCAGGCCCTGCGCCAGCGCGGCCTCCGCCTCACCCCCCAGCGCCTGGCCGTGCTCAAGATCCTGGCCGAAAGCCAGGGCCACCCCAGCGTGGAGGCCATCCACCGCGAGGTGACCCGCGATTTCCCCACCACCAGCCTGGCCACCATCTACAAGACCGTGACCCTGCTCAAAGAACTGGGCCAAGTGCTGGAACTGGGCTTCGCCGACTGGGGCAGCCGCTACGACGGCAAACGCCCCTACCCCCACCCCCACGTCATCTGCACCCAATGCGGCGCCATCGTCGACCCCGAATTCTCCGGCATGCAAACCATGGCCGCTGAAATGGGCAAAAAATCCGGCTACCAAATCAAACACCACCGCCTGGATTTCTTCGGCCTCTGCCCGGCCTGCCAAAAGGCGGAATAAGAGCGTTTCGGAGAATAGGAAGATGTGGGGGGAAGGGCCCTTTTTTGAAAAAAAGTGCCCTTCCCCCCACACCCCCCATCCTCCAAAAAACTTTAGTGGTTTAGTTGGGAGACTGGCGGTGCAATAGCCACGCTACCCTTCTAAACTGCCCTCCACCCTTTTTCTGATGACGTTTCGCCCCGGACCGGCACAGCCAGATGTTCGCCGGCAAGGCGACGGACGAGCGACAACCGGAGGCGTAGCCCAAGCTACGTCGAGGTTGGAGCGAAGTTCGCAACGCCGCCGGAGGGCATCTGGCGCAGCCGCCCCCGCGGCTCAGGGAGCCCCATAGGCCCAGCCGAGCGAAGTGTGCTGCTGCCAGGCCAGCAGGTTGGCCAAGATCCAGGCCACCTCGCCGGCCCTGGTGGTGTAGAGGTGGGCCCCGGTGACGGTGTTGTACAGACGGTAGACCTCCCAGAGGCCCGGCGCGGCGGCGGAGAAGATGTAGCCCTCGCCGTGCTCGTATTTCCAGCCCAGACCCTGGAGCATCTCCCGTTCCGCGGGGAAACAGGTGTAGTAGTGCCGGCCGCTGTGGGGGTTGTAGAGCCGGTAGATCTCCCGGGCGCCGTTCACCCAGGCGCTGGCCAAATAGAAGGGTATGGGGTCGGACTCGTCCTGGTACCCGTGGGCCACCGCGTTGTTCTTCTCGGCCAGGCTGGTGGTGAAAAAATGGTACCAGAGATAGGGGTTGTAGGTCCGGTACATGGGGATCACCGCCGCCGCCCGGTACTCGTAGGCCCCCAGGTCCGGGGCCGCGTCCCGCAGCTGGTGGTCCAGGTCCCGCGCCGGGGCCACCGTGGGGTCGCCCCGGTCCATGGCCGGGCTGCCGGGGGAGAGGTGATAATCGCCCCAGGCGCCCCAGGCCGGGCTCACGAAGGAAGGCTCGCCGTAGAGGTTCCCCGCGCCCAGGGCCCCCGGGTCGGCCGCGGTGTACTGGGCGGCCCCGTGCTCCAAAAAGTGGTCGCTGTTCGGCAGGTAGAAGATGTTGTTCCGGGCGGTGAGGGTGGAGGCGGCGTTGACGAAGATGGGGCAGCCCGGCCCCACCCCCCGGAAGATGTTGTTCACCAGGGTGACGTCCAGGGCCAGGCCCGGGTTGTCGTACTGGAAGTACATCAGGTAGTTGCCGCCCAGTTGGTCGTCGATGGTGCAGTTGACCAGGGTGAAGGTGGCGCCGGCCGTGTCGGCCGAGAGCACCACCGCGGCCCAGGGGGTCACCGTGGCGTCGCCGTCGCCCCGGCCGTAGATGAGGGTGTTCTCCACCCGGCTGCCCCCGGACCACAGCTTCACCCCGTCGCAGGAATTGTTGGCCACCACCGCGTCCCGAATGGTGGTGCCCGCCGCCTTGGAGTCCAGGCCGTCGCCCCGGTTGTGCTCGGCCCGGCAGCGGTCGAGCAGAATGGGCCCGTTGGAGGGCTCGATGCCGAAGCCGTCGGGCCGGTCGTAGGGGTTGCCCGCGCCGTCGCCGCCCTGGTAGTAGTGCCCGCTCCAGGACAGGCTGGTGCCGGAGATGGTGACGTTGGTCCAGCCGCCGGCCGCCCCGGCCGGCCCGCCCGCCGCGCCGAAGCCGCAATACTCGATGCGGCAGTTCAACACACTGAGATTATTTACGTCCTGGGCGTTGAGGCCGTACTCGTCCAGATGGTGGATGAACAAGTCTTCCAGAATGAGGTCGTGAGCCGGCGCCCCAATGATGCTGACCCCGTCCCGGGCCAGCAACGCCGCGCCGGTGACGGAAGGGTCGTGGGTCAGGTCCAGGTTTTTCAGGTGCACATAGGAGGCCCCGCCCAGGTCGATCAGGCAGTAGATGTTGTCCCGTCCGGTGAGGGCCGGCCGGGTGCCGGCTTGGCCCTCGATGGTGATCCAGGCCGCGGCCGTGCCCGAGGGCGGGCGCAGGATGTCCGCCTCGAAGTCGCTGATGAGGTACTGGCCGTAGAGGATCACCAGGCGGTCGCCCGGCAACAGGCGCGAGGCCCCGTAGGCCGGCGAGGCCCACGGCGCTTCCAGGGTGCCGGGATTGCCGTCGGAACCCACCAGCCCCACGTAGTAATCAGCGGCCCGGGCCGTTGCTACGCCGACCGTGGCCAGCCCGAGCACCAAGAGCGCGGCTAGGCAGACGCGATATGACTTGGACATGATCGCCTCCCCGCGGCAGGCGTGGAGCTGAGGCGGGCGTTAGTTATGTTAGCGCAAATGGGGGGACGCTTGCCGGGGTTTCTGGGGGGTGGGAACCTCGGAGAGGTGGGGTGAGCACCGGGAGGGCAGCCGCCCCGGCAACTACATCCTCCAACACACGTATCCGGTCCCGCTCCTTCTGGCTCATGCGCAGTTCCATCCTCTTTCCTCCCACCCAACATGAAAGAGGACATTTCTACTTTGCGCAAACCGGACATTACTATCTTGCGCCTACACCTTGCTCCCCCCTCCTTGCGCCGCCGGCGAGCCTTGTGCTAACATCCCCGAATAGCTAAATTATAGCTAACGGGGCCGCGGGTGGGGCGGCAGGCCCCGCCGCCGCTGGCCCTTTCACCCCTTTTCCCCTGCCCGGAGCGGCCGTGGCCAGCGTCGGGGGAGGCGCGGGGATGCGGGTATGCTGACCTTGCCGCGGCGGGAGGAAACCGCTCCGGCGGGCGCGGAGATCACTCTGCCCCGGGGCTCGCCGCTCTATGCCGAGTTCCTGGCCTGGCTGGACTATCACGCCGCAGACCTGGTGGACGAGTGGGTCACCCGGCTGGCCGGACTCTCGCCCAACTACAAGCGCCGCCCCACCCCCGAGCTGTTCGGCACGGTCAACGAGGCCTTCCGGGCCAACCAGGAAATGCTCACCACCGGCAGCCTGGAGCGCATCTCCGGCTTCATCCGCTACATCACCGAAATGCGCCTGCACGCCGGGTTTCCCCTGTCGGACGTGCAGCGGGCCTTTGAGCTGTTCCGCATCATCGTCTGCGAGCGGCTGGGCGCCCCGGCCCTGGCCCATCTGTTGCCCGTGTGCCTCACCCCCCTGAACCTGGGCCTGGCCTTCACCATCCACCGCTTCTCCGACCTGTTCCAGCAGATGGCCGAGCGGGCCATCCGCTCCCACGCCCAGGGCCTGGAGCGCACCGTGCGCATCCGCACCGCCGAACTGGCCGAGAGCGAGGAGCGCTACCGCACCCTGGTCAACGAGATCGACGACGGCTACTTCATCGTGCAGGGCGACCGGGTGGCCTTTGCCAACCTGGCCTTCTGCCGCCTGCACGGGGCTGACCCCGCCACCATCTCCGGCCGCACCTTTGGCGATTTCGTCACCCCGGAGTGCCGGCCCCGGGTGCTGGACGCGCTCCGTCTGGCCCAGGTGGGGCGCTCGCCCGGGGGGCAGATGGAGTACCACCGGGCCGGCTGCCCCCCCACCGAGGCCCCCACGGACATGAAGTACAAGTCCGTGGAGCTGGGCCGGGCGCCGGTGACCATCGGCATCTGCCGGGATATCTCCGGCCGGGTGGCCATGGAGAACCGCCTCCGGGAGAACGAGCGCATGGCCTACGTGGGCCAGATCGCGGCCTCACTCTCGCACGAGATAAGGAACCCGCTCTCGACCTGCACCCTGAACATGATGATCTTGCAGGACAAGCTCCGCCTGGAGGGCTTTGACCGCCGCCGTCTGGAGATGACGGTGCACGAGCTGACCCGCCTGGACAGCATCCTGCACCAGCTCCTGGACATGGCCCGGCCCATGAACATCGTGCCGGCGCCCCTGAACCTCACCAGCGCGGCCCACGACTGCGTGGAGCTGTTGACCGACCGGGTCAAGGCGGCCGGGGTGGCGGTGCGCCAGGTGCACGCCCCGGACCTGCCCCGGGTGTTGGCCGACGTGGGCAAGCTGGAACAGGCCATCCTGAACCTCATGCTCAACGCCCTGGAGAGCCTGGAGCGCGGCGGGCGCATCATCGTCTGGACCCGGCTGGCCGAAACCGAGGCCGGCCGCTGGGTGGAGCTGGGGGTGCACGACAACGGCCCCGGCCTTGACGCGGAAATGGAGGCGCATCTGTTCCAGCCCTTTTATACCAAGAAAACCCGGGGCACCGGCCTGGGCCTGTCCATTGTCCGTCGCATCATGGAGGCCCACGGCGGCACGGTGGCCGCCCGCGGCCGCCAGGGCATCGGCGTGGCCTTCATCCTGAGGCTGCCATGCCGGAGCTGAAACGCATCCTCATCGTGGAGGACGACGACTCCCTGCGGGAGTCCCTGGAGATGTTCCTGTGCGAGCGGGGCTATGAGGTGACCACGGCCGCCACCGGCGAGGAGGGCCTGACCCGCTGGGGGGAGCTGCGGCCCCCGGTGATCATCCTGGACATCAAGCTGCCGGACCTCTCGGGCCTGGAGGTTCTGCCCCGCATCGTCAGTCAGGACCCCGAGGTCAAGGTCATCGTGGTCACCGCCTTCCACGACATGGAGACCACCATCGAGGCCATGCGCCTGGGGGCCTATGACTATGTGCAAAAGCCCTTCAAGGCCCCGGAGCTGGACGCCATCATCGCCAAGGCCCTGCACATCGTGGCCGCCACCCTGGCCCATCCCCCGGTGGTGAGCAAGGGCCGGGCCCACGACGCCCGGCGGCGCATCATCGGCGACACCTCGGAGATGAACTCCATCTTCAAGACCATCGGGCTTCTCTCCCGCAACCGGGCCACGGTGCTGGTCACCGGCGAGACCGGCTCCGGCAAGGAGCTGATCGCCCGGGTGATCCACGACTCCTCCCAGGACTCGGCCCAGCCCTTTGTCACCGTGGACTGCACCACCCTGGTGAGCAACCTCATGGAGTCCGAGCTTTTCGGCCACGAGCGGGGCGCCTTCACCGGGGCGGTGGAGAACAAGAAGGGACGCCTGGAGCTGGCCGGCCAGGGCACTATTTTTTTTGACGAGGTGGGCGAGCTTCCCTTGCTGATGCAGGCCAAGCTGTTGCGCTTTTTGGAGAACCGCGAGTTCACCCGGGTGGGCGGCACCCAGGTGCAGCGCTCCCAGGCCCGCATCGTGGCCGCCACCAACCGGAACTTGAAGGAGTTGGTCCGCGAGGGCTGCTTCCGCCAGGACCTCCTGTTCCGCCTCAAGGTGGTGACCATCGAGGTGCCGCCCCTGCGGGAGCGGCAGAGCGATTTGCCCCAATTGGTGCGCTACTTCCTGGGCCAGATCAACGAGGAGTTCGGCCTGGCCGTGGACCGGGTGGAGGACCAGGCCCTGGCCCGGCTGGCCGCCCACGACTGGCCGGGCAACGTGCGCGAGCTGAAGAACGTGCTCACCAAGGCGGCCATGGACTCCCGGGGGCCGGTGCTCCTGGCCGAGGTGGTGGCCGAGGCCCTGGCATCCTCCACCCCGGAGCCCCCCCCGGCCGCGGCCCGGCTGGGCACCCTGGAGGAAGTGGAGCACCGCCACATCCTCTTTGCCCTGAACGAGCACGACTGGAACATCTCGGCCACCGCCCGGGCGCTCGGCATCTCCCGCCCCACCCTTAGAAAGCGCATGTCCCACTACAGCCTCTATCGCAAGGCCTGAGCCCCGTCACCCCGCTAGGCCGCCAAGGGGGCCGGGAAAGCTGGGGCCAGGCCCTGGCCCTCCCTTGCGGAGGCTAGGCCGGGCGCTGACTCGGCGCGCCCCTCGGCCACCTGACCTCCGTCCGCTGGGGCCGCGGCCGAGGCCCCAAGCAGCCCGGCCGATGCGAAAGGGGGTGGAAAAACCCTTTCCACCCCCTTTCCACTTTTCCTTACCGCCGACCGGGATTTTTCCACCCTCCCCCTTCGCCCCCCGCGCCCCTCGCCCTGGTTTCATGCGGCACTGGGCCCCGGGCCCCCGCCCCCGGGCCTTGGCATGACCCTTGCGTCTTATACCTGGCACCACCGAAAGGAGGCTGGCGGCGGCCATGCCACCCATCGAACCCCTGAGCGCAGTCCAAAAGAGCCATATCCAGCGAGTGCTGAGCCATGCCCAGGGCGATCTGGCCCTGGCCGGCCGCATCCTGGGCGTTACCACCGAAGACCTCCTCCGGCTCCTGGCCTCGCACGGCCTGGATGCGGCAGGGGAGGCTTCCCGTCCCCCAAGAACCGACGAGGAGGAGGAGTGAGGCTATGAAAAGATTGGCGGCGCGAACGTTTTTGGCTACGGCGCTCTTGGCCGCGGCGGCTTGGCTGTTGCCCACGGCCCCGGCGGTGGCGGCCGACCCCATCGTATTGGGTTGCCCCCTGTCCACGGCTTTCCTTTATGGCTGGGATGCCGAGCGCGGCATCAAGCTGGCCGTGGATGAGATCAACGCCCAGGGCGGCGTCAAGGTGGGCGACGAGATGCGGCCCTTCAAGGTGGAGGTCATCGACACCCGTGACCTGGAGCCCGGCGTGCCGGTGAGCGAGGCCCTCTTGGGGGTGGAAAAACTCATTCTGGAGAAGAAAGCCGACTTCATCGTGGGCGGGCCGCTGCGTTCCGAGGCCGCCTTGGCCGCCATGCCCATCATCGCCAAGAACCAAAAAATCAGCATCCTCACCTCCGGGGCCCTGACCCCCAAATACAGCGTGATGGTGGCCGAAAACCCCGACAAGTTCCAGACCCTGTTCCGCATCTCCGGTGAGGCCAAGTGGATGGTCACCGGTGAGATCATTCCCTGCCTGGAGGCCATCGGCAAGCAGTACAACCTGAACCGCCTGGCCATCATGGTCCAGGACGTGGCCCACGCCCGGGCCGGCGGCGGGATCATCGCCAAGGTCATGGCCAAGAAGGGCTGGACCGTGCTGGAGCCGGAAGTATATCCCACCGGGTCCACGGACTTTTCCATGGGGCTCACCAAGGCCAAGAACGAGAACGCCCAGATCATCCTCATCTGGATGGACATGCCCGAGACCTCCATTCTTCTGAAGCAATGGCATGACATGAAGGTGCCGGCCCTGCCGTTCGGCTCCATCATCTCCGCCGCCGAGCAGCCGGGCTTCTGGAAGGCCACCGACGGCAAGGGCGAGTACTGCCTGGCCAACGTGGTCAACGCGGGCAACGCCCCCAGCAACGCCACCCCCTGGACCATGAAGTTCGTGAACGCCTACAAGAAGATGTACGGCGTGGAGCCCGAAGGCTACGGCACCAGCTCCAGCTACATGGCGGTCTATGTGATCAAGGACGCCATCGAGCGGGCCGGCAGCCTGGACCCGGACAAGCTGACCGCGGCCATGAAGTCCACCGACCTCATGGGCGTGTACGGCCGCATCAAGTTCGATCCCAAGACCAACCAGGTCATCCCCAGCCTCGACCCCAAGGAGGGCGCGGTGGGCACCATCTTCCAGTGGCAGGACGGCAAACGGGTGGTGGTGTTCCCGCCCAGCATCGCCACCGGCAAGATCCTGCTGCCGCCCTGGATGAAGGCGGGCAAGTAGGCGGACTGGGAGTTTAACGGAGAAAAGGGAAGATGTGGGGGGAGACCCGCGGGGTCCCCAGAAAAGCGCAGCTTTTATGGGGTGCAAACCCCTTTTTTTGAAAAAAAAGGGGTCTCCCCCCACACCCCCCTTTCCCCAAAAAACTTCATAGTTTTCATGTGGTTGAGCAATTGCCACCTTCAGCCCGCATCTCCTGCCAGAAGCGGGGAAAGGGCTGAAAATCGCAAGGGAACCCGGCATGGACATACTGATCTACGGCCTGGTCAACAGTGTCTCCCTGGCCCTCATGGCCCTGGGCTTCACCCTGGTCTACGGCGTGAGCCGGCTGCCCAACTTCGCCCACGGCTCCCTGTACGTCACTACCGGCTACGTCACCTGGTACCTCCTGCACCAGCTCGGCGTGCCCTACTTCTTCGCCATGCTCCTGGCCCTGGTCTTCATCGCCCTGGTGGGCGCGGCCATGTACCACTTCATCCTGGTGCGCATCCGGGGCATGGCCATCAGCGAGATCATCGCCTCCTACGCCATCGGCCTGGCCATCCTGGAGGGCCTCCGCTGGGGCGGCCTCAAGGGCGCCACCCACACCCTGCCGGTGTTCATCTCCGGCAGCGCGTCCATCCTGGGGGTGGTGGTGGACTACCACCGCCTGTTGGTCATCGGCCTGGGGGCCATGTGCGTGGGGCTCCTCTGGTTCTTCGTGAACTTCACCCGCCTGGGCCTGGCCCTGAAGGGCATGGCCCAGGACGAACGCGCCGCCCTGACCTTGGGCATCGACAGCGACCGCATGGCCGTGTTCTCCATGGCCCTGGGCGGGGTCATGGCCGGCCTGGCCGCCCTCATCATCCTGCCCTTGGGCAACATCGTGGTGGAAGCTGGCTATCACGTGCTGATCATGGCCGTGGCCGTGTGCATCGTGGGCGGCCTGGGCTCCTGGACCGGGGCCATCCTGGCCGCCTTCCTCATCGGCTACGCCCAGATCTGCACCACCGCCTGGTTGGGCCCCCAATTTCAGGTGGTGGTGGCCCTGTTGGCCATCATCATCACCCTGATTTCCCGGCCCAGCGGCATCTTCGGCCGGCAGAAGGAACTGGAGGAGCGGGTCTGACATGTCCAAAGCCCATGAAACAAGGCGTAAGGAACGGCTGGACCGCGGCATCAAGGTGCGCACGGACGGCATCTACGCCATCAACTCCTGGCGCGAGATCGCCTATCTCCTGGCCCCCCGCGTGCTGTTGATCGGCGGGCTGATTCTCCTGCCCCTGGCGCTCTCCGGCGCGCCCTATTGGCAGCGGGTGATCTCCATTGTCTGCATCTACTCCCTCCTGGCCATCAGCTTCGACTTCCTGGCCCATTTCGTGGGCCTGGTGAGCCTGGGCGGGGCGCTCTATATCGGGGTGGGGGCCTACATCGCCGCCCTTTTGAACACCGAGTACGGCTTCCCGCCTCTCGCCACCGTGCCCCTGGCCACCATCCTGGGCGGCGGGCTGTGCACCCTCCTCCTCTGGCCCTGCCTGCCCCTCCGGGGGGTGTATTTCGCCATCGTGAGCCTCATGTTCCCCCTCCTGGCCGCCCGCATCATCGAGGCCCTGGACATCTTCGGCGGCACCGACGGCGTCCTGGGGGTGGAAGGGCTGCCCAACAACTGGGTGGAGATGTACCTGCTCCTCGGCCTGGTGCTCCTGGCCCTGTTCGCCCTCCGGCGCCTGGTGGACGAGGATCTGGGCCTGGTGTTCCGGGGGGTCAAGGACAATGACCAGGCCGTGCGGGCCTCGGGCATCAACGTGAACAACTACAAGGGCCTGGGCGTGTTCATCGCCTCCAGCCTGGGCTGCCTGGGCGGGGCCATGCTCTCCCATCTCTACATGTGGGCCGGGCTCAGCCAGTTCGCCCTGGATTTCTCCATCATCCCCATCGCGGCCACCGTGGTGGGCGGCGGCGGCACCCTGGCCGGCCCGGTCCTGGGCTGCCTCATCCTGGTCCCCGTGAGCGAACTCCTCCGGGACTTTGGCACCCTCCGTATCGCGGTGTACGCGGCCATCCTCTGCGCCTTCATCGTGTTCAAGAGCGAAGGCCTCATGAGCTACGGCACCCGCAAGTACCAGCAGTTCGAAAGGTGGGTGGAGATATGACCGGCGAGGTGGTGCTCAAGCTGGCCGGGGTCACCAAGCGCTTCGGCGGGGTGCAGGCCCTCACCTCGGTGGACGTGGAGATCCACCGCGGCGACATCCTGGGGGTCATCGGGCCCAACGGCTCGGGCAAGACCACCCTGGTCAACTGCATCAGCGGCTTTGTGAAGCCCGACGAAGGCCAGGTCCTGTTCCTGGGCAAGGACATCACCGGCTGGCCTCCCCACAAGATCGCCGACCTGGGCCTCACCCGCACCTTCCAGGTCATGCGGCCCTACTACAGCCTGCCGGCCTACAAGAACCTCATCGTGCCCCTGTTCTCCCGCCGCGCCCGGCGCACCGGCGGCTGGCGCGGCGGCGGCCGCATGGGCGACCGCAACACCGTGGCCGTGGACATCCTGGAGGAAATCGGCTTCGAGCGCGACTCCTACGTGCCCTACAAGACCGCCTCCACCCTGCCCACCGGCTACCTGAAACGCCTGGAGCTGGCCCGCTGCCTGGCGCTCCGGCCCGAGCTCATCATCTGCGACGAGGTGTTCTCCGGCCTGTCCATGAGCGAAATGGCCTCCATGCTGCCCCTCATGGAGCGGCTCCGGGCCGAAGGGGTCACCCTCATCATGGTGGAGCACCGCCTGCGGGAGCTGTTCTCCCTGGCCAACCGGGTCATGGTCCTGAACTTTGGGGCCAAGGTCACCGAGGGCACCTCGGACCAGGTCATGGCCAACGAGGAGGTCCGCCAGGCCTATTTCGGCAGTGAGGAGGTCTTCGAGTATGTTTGAAGCCCTGGGCCTGATGGTCTTCTACGAAAACATGCTGGCCTTGAACAACGTGAGCCTCACCTGCGGGTCCGGGCAGATCATCGGGGTGTTCGGGGCCAACAGCGCCGGCAAGTCCACCCTGATGTACACGCTGTCCGGCCTCATGCTGGACATCCAGCGCAAGGAGCAGATGCAGGGCGGCGAGCGCATCACCCTCCGCGGCAAGATCAACTACCTGGGCCAGGAGGTCATGGGCGAGGCCCCGGCCGCCCGGGCCAAGGCCGGCATCGTGCTCTGCCCCGAGCGGCGGCGCATCTTCCCCGAATCCAGCGTGCTGGAAAACCTCAGGATCGGCGGCTATCTGGCCACCGCCCAACAGGCCAAGGAAACCCTGGACTACGTCTTCCACATCTTCCCCCCCTTGACCAAGCTGAAAAGCCGCCTGGGCGGCTTCCTCTCCGGCGGCGAGCAGCAGATGCTGGCCATCGGCCGCTCCCTCATGGCCCAGCCCAAGCTCCTGTTGCTGGATGAACCGCTGTTGGGCCTGTCGCCGGCCATCCAATATTGGCTGGCCAAAAGCATCAAGGAAATCCGCGATCAGCGGGGCGTGGCCATCATCGTGTCCGAGCAGTACGCCCGGCCCATCATGCCCATCATCGATTACGGCTACATCCTGGAGAACGGCTCGGCCGTGGTGGAAGGCAACCGCGCAGAGCTGATGGACAACCCCGACGTGCGCTCCGCCTACTTTGGCAATTGATTGGAGGAGGTCGTGGAAACGGAATGCACCTTCACCCGCTTTGAAAAAGCCGCGGCCCGGCACCCGGGCAACACGGCCGTCATCTTCCTGGGCGAGCGGTTCTCCTACAAGAGGCTCAACAACCTGGTGGACCGCTTCGCCACCGGCCTGGCCGAGCTGGGCCTGAAAAAAGGTGACCGCCTGGTGCTCTACCTCGCCAACTGCCCCCAGTTCGTCATCGCCTTCCTGGCCGCCCAGAAGCTAGGCGTGGTCGTGGTCCTGGTCTCGCCCATCTACACCAGCCACGAAATCGCCTACATGGTCAAGGACGCCGAGGCCTCCACCATCGTCTGCCACGACACCAACTATGGCTACGTGCGCGAGATCTTCGGCAAAGGCCCCCTGAAGCAGATCATCGTCACCAACCTCATGGACCTGGTCTCCGCCCCCAAGCGCCTGGTGGCCATCATGTTCGACAAGATGCCCAAGGGCAACGTCAAGGCCGGGCCGGAAACCATCCGCTTCAAGAAGCTGTTGGCCAATCCCCCCCGCACCGCGAAAACCGAGATCGACCCCATCGCCGATCTCTCCTATATCCTCTACACCGGCGGCACCACCGGCCTGCCCAAAGGCGTGCCCGGCAACCACTGGGGCCAGGTCTCCTACGTCAACGACATCACCGACCAGGTGTTCCAAGGCCATCTCATGGCCGGCGGCGACGTGTACATGGCCATCAACCCCCTGTTCCACATCATGGCCCTGGGCCTGTTCATGGCCGTGGGCCTCAATATGGGCAACACCACCGTCCTCATGCCCCAGCCCCTGGTGGATGCCATCCTGGACGGCATCGAGCACTATAAAGTTCGCTGGATGCTGGGCGTGCCCGCCCTCTACCGCATGATCCTGGAAAACGACCGCCAAGCCACCTATGACCTCTCCTCGCTGCGCTATTGCTACTGCGGCGGCGACGCCCTGCCCCGCGAAGTGCTGGCCCGCTGGAAAGAACGCGTCGGCGTGCCCATCTTCCAGGTCTACGGCTCCACCGAGGCCGGCCACGTCTGCTATAGCCCCCTGGACGGCGGCGAACCCGAACCCATGTGCGTCGGCCTCCCCCTGCCCTCCCGCCAGGTCAAAGTGGTCGACGCCGCCACCCTGGAAGAAGTGCCGCTGGGCGAAGTCGGCGAACTCCTGGTCACCTCCCGCCACGCCGTCAAGGAATACCTCAACCGCCCCGACGAAACCGAACGCTCCTTCGTCCGCCTCAATGGCTCGGTCTACTACCGCACCGGCGACTACGTCCGCCTGGCCGAAAACGGCGCCATCTTCTACGTGGAACGCTCCGCCGATATCCTCAAACATAAAGGCTACCGCGTCTCCGCCTCCGAAATCGAAGCCATCCTGCAAGACCACCCCGTGGTCGTCGGCGCCTGCGTGGTCGGCGTGCCCGATAAAAAAGTCGGCGAACGCATCAAAGCCATCGTCGTGCTCAAAGACGACGCCAAAGGCGTCGCCGCCGCCGAACTCATCCGCTACTGCCGCGACCACCTCGTCTCCTATAAGGTGCCCTCCTACATAGAATTCCGCGACATGCTCCCCAAATCCAAAGTCGGCAAACTCCTCCGCCGCGAAATCCGCGACGAAGAACGCCGCAAGCAGGAAGGCAGCGCTTAAGAGGGGAGAGGGGGAGGGAGAGGGAGAGGGAGAGAAGAATGTGGGGGAAACCCTTTCCTTTTGAAGCCAAAAGGAAAGGGTTTCCCCCACACCCCCTTCCTAAAGGAAAAGCATAGGTTAGGCTATGAAAAGCCCTGGTGAGCGGGATGATGAAAGGAAAAATGATGCTCCCGAAACTGGTGGAGAACGGCAACGAACCTGAGCGGGAAGCCGCTCCCGTGGAAGCTATTTCCCGCTGCACCATCGCGGGCAATGAGGTCATCAGGAAACGCGTGGCCCTGAGCGGGCAGAGCGGGAGGATTTATCTGCCCCTGGCCTGGGTGGGGAAGAACGTGGCGGTGATTCGGTTGGATTAAGTGGGGAGTCTCCGCGCGGTGGGCCGCACCGAGACGCCGCACCGATGCCATCCAAAAGCCCCAAGCTCGCTCCGGGAGCGAGCAAGTTCACGTGCGGAGGGCAACCTACCACGACACGCATTGTCAGCAGCGGCACGCTGCTGGGGAAGAACGTGGCGGTGATTCGGTTGGATTGAGGGACAAGCCAACTCGCTTGGGACGCCCCAGGCAACACCATCCAAATGCCCCAAGCTCACTTCGGGAGCGAACGCGACTTCGGGCGGAGGGCAACCTGCCCCGACACGTTATGCGAGCGGCGGCGACGCCGCCGGCACGCTGCCACGAGTGAAGATGCCGAAGATCAGTTCGGCCAGGGCCTGGGGCCCCAGGGGTCCTTTGGGGTCATACCACTGGTAGATCCAGTTGCCCATGCCGGTCAGCAGCATCACGTGAGCCGAAAGGAAGGGAATCTCCCGCCCGCGTTCCGTGGCCCACGCGGCCAGGGCGTCCCGCCAATAGCCCAGGTACTCCTTCTGCTTGCCCTTCACCGTGGCGTACCACTCCCCGGACAGGCAGTTCTCCTCGTGGATGATCAGCTTGCTGCGGTGCACGTCCCGGCAATACATGTTGGTCTGGAAGCTGATGAAAGCCCTGAGCCGCTCCTCCGGGTCCCGCACCCCCGCGGCGATGCGCGCCACCCCGGCCAACAGCTCGTCCATGTACCCGTCCAGAATCAGGAACAGCAGCTCCTCCTTGCTCTGGAAGTAATAGTACAACCCCGCCTTGGTCAGGCCGGTGGCCGCGGCCAAATCCCGCAGCGAGGCCCGCTCGTAGCCCCGTTCGCAAAAGACCTGGCTGGCGGTCAGGTGGATCTCCCGGGCCCTCTCCTGGGCCATCTCCTGGCGGGTCAGCATGCCGGCCTCCTCCTTCGCCCGGCGCGCCCCGGGCTGTCGGTATCTCTGCCCCAGCGGTCCGCCTAACCCGGATATTTCACGGGGGCCGGGTGGTTATATCGAAAATGATCTGATTTGGATCAGTTTTTCCTTTGATGCCGTCCGGTTTTCCAGGTCGCGTTTAGTCACCCCGTACCGGCACAGCCAGATGGCGGCCGGCAAGGCGACGGACGAGCGCCAGCCGGAGGCGCAGCCCAGGCTGTTGATAAACAGCCTGGGGTGGGTCATGGATGGCCCGCCGAATCACGACGATTTGCCAAAATCGCCGTGGCTCGTGTTCCTTGGCAAAATCACACTTTTGCCAAGGAACAGCTGATAAGAGAGCATTGCACTGGGCGTCCTGCCCCGTGCAATGTCGGCTTGGCGAAAACGCGACTCCACCCCAGCAAGCAGAGCTTGCCGGGGGCCCGGGTTTTGCCAAGCCTCACAAATTGCAAGCTTTTTTGAGCTTGCAATTTGGCGGGCCATCCTTGGCCCGCATTGGCCATTGCCCGCCGTGATCATGTTTCACAGCCATTTTTGGCATAATATCAACATGTTTTATGTGTTTCACCATGCAATGGCCTCGATAAAGGCCAGGACGGCCTTTATCAGCAATATGGCTATCGGCACGTCGAGGTTGGCGCGCAGTTCCGGGCGCAGCCGGCGGGCATCTGGCGAAGCCGAATGCTCCATGGATATATTCTTAAAAATATATCCCTCATATCAACCCCCTGCGCCTTATGGCCCCCCTGAAAACCCATTGACACGCCGCGAGCCGCTATGGCACGGTGTAGCAATTCTACCACCCGGCAGGTAGTTCTACCGTTCGTTCGGTAAAAAGTCCAGGGGCCGTCCTTGCTGCTCCATGCTCGCGCTGCTCCTGCTTGGCCGGGGACCAAGGTGCTCTTAGGGCCCGCCCGCCGCCGCTCCGACTCCCCTCCCTCCGGAGCGGCGGCGGGCCGGGCCTACCCCGTAACCATCAAAAGCGATTTTAGGAGAACAGCCCATGCCGAAATTCCGTAGCCTGCTGACCCTGAGCCTGGCCCTGGCCCTGCTGGCCGCCCTGGCCGGCCCCGCCGTGGCCGGCCCCAAGAGCTTCACCTTTGCCCATTTCATTCCCCCCAACGAGCCCGGCGCCGAGGTGGGCCTCTGGATCGAGAAAGACCTGAATGAGCAGATGGGGGACAAGATCAAGGCCAAGTTCTTTCACTCGGGCCAGATGGGCAACGAGATCGAGATCGTCAAGAAGGTGCGCATGGGCACTTTGCAGGCCGGCATCTCCACCGGCAACTACGCCCCCGAGCTGAACCCCAAGTTCGGCATCGCCACCCTGGCCTACTGCATGGACACCTACCCCAAGTGGGAAGGCTTCCTGGCCAACCAGCCCCTCCGCGATGAACTTTTCACCTGCCTGTCCGACAAGGGCCTCTTGGTGCTGGATATTTCCTATTTCGGCTCCTACGGCTTCGCCACCACCAAGCCGGTGAACAGCTTGGAGGAGTTGAAGTCCTTCAAGATGCGCACCACCCAGGCCCGCTACCCCCTGGCCTTCTGGAACGCCCTGGGCGTGAACCCCGTGCCCATGGCCTGGGGTGACGTGTTCCCGGCCCTGAAGCAGGGCGTGGTGGACGGCACCGACCAGACCGAGAACGTCACCCGGCTGCGCCTGGCCGACGTGTGCAAGTACTTCACCCGCACCAAGCACATGATCGGGCTCTTTGTCCTGTACGTGAACCAGAAGTGGTGGAACGGCCTGGACCCCGACACCCGGGCCGGCGTGGCCCAGATCATCGCCCAGGACATGGCCAAGGCCCGGGCAGCCAGCATGGAGCTGACCAAGACTGCCGACGCCTCGTTGAAGGACAAGGGCGTCACCGTGATCGACCTCTCCCCCGCGGAAATGGCCAAGTTCAAGGCCAGCCAGAAGCAGGTGTGGCAGGAGTTCGCGCCGGAGATCGGCCAGGAGTGGCTAGACAAGGTGCAGGCCTTCACCGCCACGGTCAAGGAATAGCCCTGGCAGGCTGTTGAAAAACGGCTTGCACGGCCCGCCAAATTGCGCGGGCTTGAAAAAGCAAGCAATTTGTCAGACTTGGCTAAACCGCGCTTTTGCCAAGTCTGGTTGAAAATGGCCATGGATGGACTTTTTCAACCTCTATCCAAGGATCGTCCGGGCCGCCCTTCGCCGGGCGGCCCGGCCCCCCACGGAGCCCGGCCATGCAAGGTTTTTTCGCCCTCCTGGACCGCCTGGAGCGCTGGGGCATCCTGGTTTGCTTCGCGGGCAGCCTGGTGGCCCTATGCATCAGCGTAACCACCCGCTATGTGTTCCAGCGGCCCCTCACCTGGCCCGATGAACTTACCACCTATCTCTTCATGCTCATGACTTTTTTGGGGGCCAGCGCCGCCGTGAAAAGCGGCCAGGAGCTGAAGGTGGACGCCCTGTACGAAGCCTTTCCCCGCTGGCGCTTCGGCTTGGACGTGGTGCTAAACCTGGTCCGCCTGGGCGTGAGCCTCACCTTCCTCTGGGCCGGCTGGAACTTCCTCCTGGTCGAGAAAGACATGGAGACCGTGACCCCCATCCTGCAGATCCCCAACACCGTCATTGCCGGCATGCTGCCCCTGTTCGGCCTCCTGTTGGCCCTGCGCTCGCTGGAAGCCCTGTGGAAGCTCTGGGCCGGCCGGCGGGAGGGAGCAGCCTAAACCATGGAAGCCCTGACCCTGCTCCTGATCCTGTTCGTGCTGCTGTTCCTGCGCATCCCCATCTACATCTGCCTCTACCTCACCGGGGTGGCGGGCCTGTGGATCTTCACCGACCTGGACTTCAGCTTCGTGGCCCAGACCATGCTGCAGAAGCTGGACAACTTCTCCCTGTTGAGCATTCCCTTCTTCATCCTTTTGGGCGCGGTGATGGTGAAGGGCCAGTCGGCCGGCCGCCTGGTGAACCTGGCCTGGAAACTGGTCTCCTGGGTGCCCGGCGGCCTGGGCATCACCGCGGTGATCTCCTCCGGGGTGTTCGGGGCCATCAGCGGCTCGGGCATCTCCACCGTGGTCACCATCGGCGGGGTGATGTTCCCCCACCTGAACAAGCACCACTACCCCCAGGCCTTCTCCGTGGGCCTGGTGACCAGCGCGGCCATCCTGGGGATCATCATCCCCCCCAGCATCATCATGATCATCTGCGCCCTCACGGCCGGGGAGTCGGTGGTGCGGCTGTTTGCCGCGGGCTATCTGCCCGGCGGGCTCATCATGCTCTTGTTGTCCCTCTATGCCTGGTGGGAAGCCCGCCGCAAGGGCCTGGGCCGGGAATCCCTGGCCCCCTTCAACCTGGGCAGCCTGGGCCTGGCCGCGGGTCAGGCCTTTTTCCCGCTCCTCATCATCACCGTGCTGTTCGGCGGCATCTATTCCGGGGCCTTCACCATCACCGAGGCCTCGGTGGTCTCCACGGCCATGGTGCTCCTGGTGGAGATGCTGATCTACCGCGCCGTGAGCCTCCGGGACCTGAAAGAGCTGTTGATCTCCGCGGGCATCGTCTCCGGGGCCCTGGTGATCACCGTGTCCGGGGCGGGGGTCATCTCCGAGTACATCATCCTGCGGGAGATTCCCCAGACCATCCTGGAGATCTCCATGGCCTACATCCCCAACCAGGCCGTGTTCATGCTGTTCACCTGCGTGGTGCTGTTGATCTTGGGCACCTTCATGGACCAGATCGGCGCTATCATGATCCTGGTGCCCATCATGCTGCCCATCGCCCTGCAGATGGGGGTGGACCCCATCCACTTCTGCCTGGTCCTGACCGTGGGCCTGGGCATCGGCTACATCACGCCGCCCCTGGGGCTCCTGCTTTACACCGCCCAGGCCATCACCCGCCTGGAGTTCGTGGCCGTTTCCAAGGCCATCATGGGCCCCCTGGTGATCTACATCGTGGGCCTGTTGATCCTGTGCTACGTGCCCTGGCTGTCCACCGCGGTGCCCAACCTGCTCTTGGGCCCGCGCTGATATAGGAGGATTTCCATGAATCTGGCTGGCATCCTGGCGAACGCGGCGCGCTTCTTCCCCGCCCGCCCCGCGGTTTTGGCCGCGGGCCGCGAGATCACCTACGCCGAGCTGGCCCAGGAGGCCGGCCTGGCCGCCGCGGCCGCGGCCGCCCGGGGGGTCGCCCCCGGGGACCTGGCGGCCATCTGCCTGCCCAACGGCCCCGCTTGGCTGGCCGCCTATTTTGGCCTCCAGGGGGCCGGCGGCGCGGCGGTCACCCTGGCCTACACCCTGACCGGCGAGGAGCTGGCCCAGGTGCTGGACGATTGCCGGCCCGGGCTCCTCATCACCACGGCGGAGAAGCTGGCCCTGTTGGGCGACCGGGCGGACCGGCCCTATCTCCACACCGTGGTGGCCCCGGGCGGCGACCTGGACTGGGAGGGTTTCCTGGCCCTGGCCGGGGGAACCCCCCTGGCTCCGGTGGAGCGGGAGCGGGGCGATTTGGCCGCGGTGCTCTACACCGGCGGCACCACCGGCCGCTCCAAGGGGGTGATGCTCTCCCACCAGAACCTTTTGGCCTCCGCCCACAACGTGGCCCGCCAGGAGCGCTCCACCGAGGACGACCGGGTCTTGTGTTTCCTGCCCCTGAACCACGTGTTCGGCCAGGTGCACGTGATGCTCTCCACCATCCTCACCGCGGGCTCCCTGGACCTGTTGCCCGGCTTTGACCTGGAGCAGGTGCTGGCCGCCCTGGAGCACGGCGGCGTCACCAAGTTCTACGCCGTGCCCACCATCTACGTGCGGCTGTTGGCCCAGCCCGGCATCGGGGGCCGCCTGGGCCGGGTGCGCTACACCTTCTCCGCCGCGGCCTCCATGGCCCGGGAACTGGTGCGGGAGTGGAAAGAGGCCACCGGCCTCGACATTCACGAGGCCTACGGCATGACCGAGTCCGCGGCCATGGTCTCCTACAACCACTACTACCGCCACAAGGTGGGCAGCGTGGGCACCCCGGTGGGCACGGTGGAGGTGGCCATCCTGGACCCGGCCGGCCACCGCCTGGTGCCGGGGCAGGAGGGCGAGATCTGCATCCAGGGCCCCAACATCATGCAGGGCTACCTGAACCAGCCCGAGGAGACCCGCCGCGCCTTCCACGGCCCCTGGTTCCGCTCCGGCGACGTGGGCTATCTGGACGACGAGGGCTATCTGTTCATCGTGGACCGCATCAAGGACATGATCATCACCGGCGGGGAGAACGTGTACCCCCGGGAGATCGAGGAGCTCCTCTACACCCTGCCCGAGGTGGAGGAGTGCGCCGTGGTGGGCCTGCCGGACCGGGAATACGGCGAAAGGGTGACCGCGGCGATCAAGTTGAAGCCCGGGGCCAGCCTCACCCCGGAGTCCCTGAAAGCCTTCCTCAAGGAACACCTGACCTCCTTCAAGGTGCCCAAGGCCTTCTACCTGGTGGACGAACTGCCCAAGTCGGCCACCGGCAAGATCCTGAAAAGAAACCTCCGCCAGGAACTGGCGGGCTGAGTTTGTTGGGGGAGGAGGAAGATGTGGGGGGAAACCCCTTTTTGTGAAAAAAAAGGGGTTTCCCCCCACACCCCCCTTCCCCAAAAAAACTTCATAGTTTTCAACGAGGTAGCTGGTGCTGTCTGAAATCTACACCGAGGATCACCGGATTTTCCGCGACTCTTTCCGCCGTTTCGTGGCCAAGGAGATCACCCCCAACGCCCCTGCCTGGGAAGAGGCTGGGGCGGTGCCCCGGGATTTGTGGCTGAAGATGGGCGAGCAGGGCTTTCTCTGCCCCTGGGTGCCCGAGGAGTACGGCGGCCTGGGGCTCGGCTTCGAGTACTCGGTCATCATCAACGAGGAGCTGATGCGGGGCGATGGCTTCGGGGTGGGGGTGCCCTTGCACAGCGACGTGGCCGCGCCGTACCTGGCCAGCTACGGCACGCCCGCGGCCAAGGAGCGCTGGCTCCCGGGCTGCGTTACCGGCGAGGTCATCACCGCGGTGGGCTTCAGCGAGCCCGGGGCCGGCTCCGACCTGGCCGCCATCCGCACCACCGCCGTGCGGGACGGCGACCACTACGTGCTGAACGGCTCGAAGACCTTCATCACCAACGGCTATTTCGCCGACCTGGTGATCGTGGCCTGCAAGACCGACCCCGCGGCCGGGCACAAGGGGGTGAGCCTTATCCTGGTGGACCGGGACGCGCCGGGCTTTTCCCGGGGCCGCAAGCTGAACAAGCTGGGCGCCCACATGCAGGACACGGCCGAGCTGTTCTTCAGTGACTGCCGGGTGCCGGCCTGGCATTTGTTGGGCCAGGAGGGCGCGGGCTTCAAGTACCTCATGGCCAAGCTCCAACAGGAGCGCCTGGAGGTCTGCATCAAGTGCCAGGGCATGGCCGAGGAGTGCTTCAAGGAAGGCCTGGCCTACGCCCAGACCCGGGAGGTCTTTGGCAAGCCGGTGGGGGTGCACCAGGCCAACGCCTTCCGCCTGGCCGAGATGGCCACCGAGGTGGAATTGGGCCGCACCTTCCTGGACTCCCTCATCCTGGCCTTCCTCAAGGGCGATGACGTGACCCAGCGGGTGTCCATGGCCAAGTACTGGCTGGGGGAGATGGTGAACCGGGTGGCCTACCAGGCCCTGCAACTGCACGGCGGCTACGGCTACATGGAGGAGTACCGCATCTGCCGCCTGTACCGCGATGTGCGGGCCCTGTCCATTTTCGCCGGGGCCAGCGAGGTGATGAAACTGATCGTCAGCCGGAATCTGGGGCTCAGGGAGTAGCACAAATGAGAAATATCAGGTCCCGATATCCTTGCAACGAAACGACTATTATTGGCCAAAAACCTAAAAAAGCTTTGTTAGCACTTAAGGCAACTGGCAGTCCATTTTACGCTTACAGCCCGCTCGATAATTTTTCTTATAGTGTCAGGCACTTGTGGCGGATCATATGCGATAAGCTTGCGAGCGATATAACGGGCAATCAACGGTTTACCGGTATCATCCCTCAACCCCAACACTTTTCGAGCTTCTTGTGTTAGCGCATCAATATTGCCTACTTCTTCCCTTAAAGTGGATTCCCAGTTGTCAGGGAAAAATGCTATTACATCGTCTACATAAACATCTCCTGGGCATTCAACCGGTTTTCCAACCAAAGAAAGTAGGAATTGGGACTGTTTTTTTGAATTGCTAACAGTGCTTGAATTATCATAGTCAAATATGACATAACAAGGAATATGCAACTCGTTAAAAATCCTAAAAAGACGATCAATAGAGTCCTTGCCTCCGCATTCTACCACGCTGATACCTAGTGGATCAAAGGAACAGTTACTTATAGAATCGGCATAAATTGGAAGGCAATACTCTTCTGTAGCCCCTTCGACCAAAACTATTTTTGAAGCAAAAAAACCTTCATTTCTACGCGGATTATAAACATGCGAATATCTATCTCTAATTGATTCTGGTGTAACACTGTCCGATAATTTAGGAAACCTTATTTTTATATCGTCGATCATTCTTTCCATTGTTAGCTGCCAAGCCGTACTTGTCTTTGTACGCCCACAACTTCCATCATCACAGACTGTCTCCATACGAACAATCTCATCAAAATGTTCGACCTCTACAAGTAAGGAAGAATGTGTTGAAAAAAGTATCTGATCACCGCCTCCCGATATTTTCCTAAAGACCCTTCTGATAGTTCTCTGTGCTTGCGGATGCATATATAGCTCCGGCTCTTCAATGCCTAAAATCAGCGTACGCTTCTTACCATCATGATCCGCCGTCACATGCTCTGCATAGCTGCGAAGTATCGTAAAAATTACGGCTCGTTGTAAGCCGTGGCCTTTATTTTCAACGGCATTCCTTATCCCATCGTCAATATAAAGCTTGGGCGAACTAAGAAGCACTTCCAGCGTTGGTGTTTCAAATTCTATCTCGAGATCACACCCCACAAAAAAATCATTCAGAAGAAAATTAAGGTGTTTCTCGGCATCCGCAATTAAAGATACACGATCATCACCACCACTGCGGTTCATTTGTTTCGATATTTCGCTCAGTATTCTCTCGATACTTTCTCTTTTTTCTTCACTTATCATATCTGTTATTGCATATAATAACTTACCAAAGGGGCTTGTTTTTGCCCCTTTTGATTCCTCAGTTACGTCTCTAACCGCAGGAACAAAAACAAAAAATGGCAAATTCTTCTTCAAGACATTAGCATAGCCCTTTGGATTATCCATCCATTTTTCCACCATAGGCAACTTATCAATATGCTGCTCTACAAATTGGGCAGCTTTTTCTTTCCATTCCCCAACTTGTGGAACTCTTTCCCCCTTGAAACCATCGGAAAAGTTAATATCCCCTACAACCAAATCTTCTTTTTTTCCCCACCATTCTTTAATTCTAGCTGCGTTTATGTCGTCTTCTCGTAGCCATTCGACCTCGGGAACGTTTTTTTTGTACTTCTGACTAATAACAATACCAGCATCAGATTGATCCGCCTCGGTTTCATCGCTGCCGTTCTTCGTGTCCATCGTTGCAATTCTGGCCATGTGAAACGTACCGTCTGTGTCAAGATAACTACCAAATTCCCTCTTCTCCTGCGGAGTCAAATCTGAAAATATTGCTTCAACACTAATCTCTCTCGTGGTATTCATATTCCAAAAAGATTCCCTGTTTAGCATTTTCTTGCTTGGATTCAACAGGAAGTCTAGTGCCCGCAAAACTGTCGACTTTCCGGCATTATTTGCACCCACCAATGCATGCATATTTCCAATTTGCAGAACTACATCCTGGCAGACTCTAAAGTTTTTTATACCAAGCCACGTCAACTTCATGATTACTCCCCCCTTGAAATTAACTGACTCCATTTTGCAAGCAATCGCAAAATTTGGCCGGGCGGGGCCGCCGGTCCTCCGCCCCCGCCGCCCCGGCCGGGGCTTACTTCTTCACCCCCTCGAACAGGGAAGTGGCCCCGGCCACCACCCCGGCGATGTCGGCCAGGTTGCTGGGGATGATCATGGTGTTGGCGGCCTTGGCCAGGTTGCCGAACTCGGTCAGGTACTTCTCGGCCACCCTGAGGTTGGCCGCCGTCTGGCCGCCCTCCTGGGACAGGACCAGGGCCACCTGGCGGAGGCCCTCGGCCGTGGCCGTGGCCAAAAGCTCGATCTCCCGGGCCCGGCCTTCGGCCTCGTTGATCCGCTTGGTCTTCTCGCCCTCGGACATGAGGATGGCCTCCTGGCGCAACGCCTCGGCCCGGTTGATCTTGGCTTGGCGCTCGCCTTCCGAGAGCGCGATCTGGGCCCGCTTTTCCCGCTCCGCCTTCATCTGCGATTCCATGGCGGCCATGACCGACTCCGGCGGGGTGATGTCCTTGATCTCGTAGCGCAGCACCTTGACCCCCCAGGTGGATGCCGCCTCGTCCACCGCGGTCACCACCTGGCGGTTGATGTTCTCCCGTTCCTCAAAGGTCTTGTCCAGGTCGATCTTGCCGATGGCCGAGCGGAGCGAGGTCTGGGCCAGTTGCACCGCCGCCCGCTTGTAGTCGTCAATGCCGTAGGACGACTGCTTGGAGTCCACCACCTCGATGTAGATCACCCCGTCAATGGCCACCGACACGTTGTCCCGGGTGATGCAGACCTGGGAGCCGATGTCCAGAACCTCCTCCTTGAGGGAGCGCTGGTAAGCCACCCGGTCCAGGAAGGGGATCAGCACGTGGAACCCCGCGGCCAGGGTCTTGTTGTATTTGCCCAGCCGCTCCACGATGGCCTCCGTCTTTTGGGGCACCACCACCGCGGCCTTTAACAACAGGACGATTATGAGGATGGCCAGCAGGATGACGATGACCAGGGAAGCGTTGACGACCGTGTCCATGATTTCCCCTTCGCGGCAAAGATGACATTGCGGGTTAAGCCTTTTCCGCCGGCTTCACCAGATAAGTGGTGTGGTCGCCGGGTTCCTGCCCCAGGATGACCACCGAGCGCCCCACGGGGATCTCCGTGGCGGCCCGGGCCGGCCAGAAGCTGCCCCGGTACTTGATGAGCCCCGGCAGGGGCGGGGCGATGGCCTGGGTTACCTCGGCCCGCTGCCCGGCCGCCGGGTCCGCGAGGCCGTCGGCCGCCGGGTCGTCCACCCGGCCCCGGAACACCCGGATGCCCCAGCGGCGCAACAGGGCCAGGAGCACCAGGGAGGAGACCATGAAAACGATGATCTGCCAGGTCAGGCTGAGGGGCTGGAAGAAGACCAGCCCCGCGGTGAGCCAGGCGCCCAGGGCGAAGAAGATCAGGATAAAGGCGGGCAGCACGGTCAGCTCCGCCACGATAAAGGCGAAGCCGATGAGAAACCAGATGAAATAGGCCGCTAGGAGGTCCATGTCTCTCCCCCGCCCGGTATTGGGGGCGGCAAGCGGGAGTGGCTGTGGTCACCCCTGCGTCCCGGTCATCTGAGCACATTAACGGGCCGGGGGTCAACGCTTAGCCACGCGCGGCGGCGCTTTGGCTGCCGGGCCCCCGGCGCCGGCGCGCTCCCCCGGCCCGCGCCCCGCTCAGGCCCCGGGGATATAGCGGGCCCGCACCCGGGCCGGATATTTGCTGGTGAACAGCGCCGCGCCCACCATGAGGCTGTAGGTGATCAGCTCGTAGCCCAGGTCCGGCAGGAAAAACCCGTGCATCTTGCCCCAGGCCAAGCCCGTGTTCAGGGTGAAGGCCAGGCCCCACACCGCCGAGATGATCAGGTTGGTGCGGATGAAAATGGGGTTGTCCCACAACACCGGTTCGGTGTGCTCGCGGGCATAGTGCAGGGTGAAGGGTTTTTTCACGGCCAGGGTGAGCCAGGTGGCGATGGCCAGGGCCCCGTTGGCCAGCACCCCCATATGGCGCACGGTCCACTGGTTCTCGAAGCCAAGGACCAGCACGGCGGCGGCGGCAAAGAAGAGCAGCCCGGCCCACAGGATCAGGCCCCGGTGCAGCCGGGTGAAGCCCATGACCACGCTGAGCCCCAGGGCCACGACCAGGCCCAGCTTCAGCCGGAACAGGCTGCCGTGCCCGATGATGAGAAAGGAGAGCCACGGGGCGAAGGCCACCAGTATCTTCAGGAACCGCATGGCGTTCTCCCGGAAAGCCTCTCCCCCTGGGGCGGGGGGTTCGGAAGGAGGATTGGTGGGCGAGGAGGGACTCGAACCCTCACGGCCTGCGGCCTGGAGATTTTAAGTCTCCTATGTCTACCGGTTCCATCACTCGCCCGGCGATTCCCAGGGCTTGCCGCCCCGGGGAACCCACCTAGCATAGTACAGTCCGGCCCGCCTGCCAAGCCGGGCCTTGCGCTGGGACCCCCCGGCCCCGGCCCACCGGCGAAATTTTCCGCCGCTAGGCAAACCCGCCGCAGCAAATCTTGCCCCTCCGGGCTGTTCCGTCCGGAACCAGGCCGGCTTATCCCCACCATTACAATCAGTTGTCCCCAACCCTCCCCGGGGCATCCAACTTGCATCCTCTCAGGCGGGGAAACCTCGGGGTTTCCCAAGCGGCCGCGGGCAGGGAACGCCCCGGCCAACCCCGGCCGGGGCTTCCGAGCCCTGGGCCAGCGGCGGCCCGTCCGCAAGGCGGCGACGGCGGCCCGTCGTCCACGTTTCTTGGAGGATGATCATGCAGCGCGCCAAAGAGGGCGGCAACCTCTCTCCCATCAACCCGGCCCAGGCCGTGGCCATCCTGGCCCGTCCGGGCCTCGCGGTGTTGGGCGACTACCTGGAAGCCCGCATCGCCCTGGAGAATAACCCCGGCCGCCCGCTGGAAGACCCGCCGGGCATCACCCGGCCGGTGCGGCCCCATCTGCCCAAAGCCGGCCGCGCCGCCCTGGCCCTGTACATGAACCGGGCCAAGGTGGACAGCTATTCGCTCTTGTTCACCACCATCGCCCTGGCGCATCCCAACTGATTCAGGCTACACGCCTATTTCGGAATCCAACTTCGCGAGCTTGCCCGGAGTAATTCGGGCAAGCTCTTGCCCGATCCAATCCTCAAGCAACCGCTCCGTTCAGTCAATCCATTCCATAACTGCAAGTTATCTTTCAGCAAACAACCGCAGCAGGACCTGGTTGACACGTGTTGTCAAATATGTCGCCATTGGAGACCATTGCGCGGTATTTTCTGACAAACAATTATAATAACAATCACTTATCTGATTTTTTGATAGTTTTTGGTTGCAATGGTCTCCATTTTTAGAAAATCAGCAACCACACAAGCAATAGCAAACTACCTTTACCCTATGATTCAAGCATCGATAATTGATAGGAATAATGAAAGGAGGCCCTACATGCACGACGACTTTGAACTGATCCGTGGAAGCGGCAATGTCTTTCGCGACTTCGGCCGGCCCAACGCCGATATCGAGCAGGCCCGGGCCCTAATGGCCGCCAAGATTATTCGTACGCTGGAAGAACGTAAGTTGTCCACCCGGGAGGCGGAGAGGGTCACCGGCGTATCCCACTCCGAGTTTTCCAGGATACGCAACGCCAAGCTGGAACGGTTCCCCCTGGATCGCTTGATCACCATCCTGGGCAAGCTGGACCAGGGTATTGAAGTGAAATTGTCTTTCCGGCCTCGCCAGCCTGCAGACCACCAGGGCTTGCCAGCTTGCTGATAACCCGCTCCTGATTCGCCGCAGCCGCGCCTTGGGCCCACTGCGGTGTGAGGCAACTTTCCCAACCTAAATTATCTTAGGGCGGCTGGGCCAAGCCCGGCCCTCCCTGGTCCTCCTACCCCTCTCTCCCGCCATTTCCCGGTTGCCCCGGGCCCCCTCCCGGCCTATGCTGCCTTCACCCTTTTCCCTGGAGGACCGCCGTGAACCCTGACGAGTTGAAGAAAAAGACCGCCGCCACGGCCCAGGCCTATTTCGAGGGCTATCCCTGGGACCGTCCCTATGATCTTTGGCGGAGCTTCGACCCCGGTCTGGCCAAGGACCTGAGCCTGTTCATCACCGGCCAGATGTACGCCCGGGAAAAGCTGCCCCACCCCACCCGGCAGTTGGTGGCCATCGCGGCGCTGACCGCCCTGGAGCGGAAGGACGAGCTGCGGCTGCACATCTGGGCCGGGCTCAACGTGGGCCTGGAGCCGGCCCAGGTGGCCGAGGCCATCTTCCAGACCGGGATCTACGCCGGCATGCCCGTGGTGAACCAGGCCCTGGCCATATTGCGGGAGGTGTTGGAAGCGCGGGAGGCCCAGCAGAACGCGGCCGACCCGGCCTGAGTCCTGGGCGCGGAAAGAATGCGAGGCCCCGGGGGATCCCCGAGGCCTCTCTCTTTTTCTCCGCCCCTCTTGGAGCGACCCGCCCCGGGCCGCGGCCTCACTTCAGATCCAGCGGCACCCCGGGCGAGGGGTCCGGCCGGGAAAAGCGGGCCAGGAAGTGGTTGATGAGCTTGCGGGAGATGGTGTGCCCCGGGGGCAGGCGGGGCATGTTGTCCGGGGTGAACCAGGCGGCGTGCTCCAGCTCGCGGCCATCCACCCGGATCTCACCGCCCAGGTAGCGGGCGGTGAAGCCCACCATCAGCGAGTCCGGAAAAGGCCAGGGCTGGCTGCCGAAGTAGCGCACCTCGCCCACCTGCACCCCGGTCTCCTCGAACACCTCCCGGGCCACCGTCTCCTCCAGGGTCTCGCCCGGCTCCACGAACCCGGCCAGGGTGCTGTAGCGCCCCTTGGGCCAGGCGGGGTTGCGGCCCAGGAGGATGCGGTCGCCGTCCTCCACCGCCATGATCACCGCCGGCGAGAGCCGGGGGAACACGACCGCCCCGCAGGCCGGGCAGCGCTTGGCCCGCTCGTGGGTGTCCGGCCGCAACAGCCGCCCGCAGCGCCCGCAGTACACGTTCTTGCGGTCCCAGTCCAACACCATCACCGCCCGGGCGGTGAGCTTGAACATCTCCTCGTCCAGGATCATGTACAGGTCCCGGAGGCCCAGGAAGGCCAGGCCCGCGGGGGGTTGGGCCGCGGGGCCGGCCTCGGCGGTGTAGGCGGGCAGGCCATCCAGGAGACCCAGGTAGTTGCGGCGGCGGAGCCACAGCCCCAGCTCGTCCGGCGCGGCCAGGCGGGGAGGCCGGGGTTGGTCATCACTGGTGTCCACCAGCATCTCCCGCCCCCGGAAGACGAACCAGATCCCGGCCTCCGCCGCAGCGGGCGGCTCCAGGCCGGGCAGAAAGTCGAGACTCATGAGGTTACTCGCAGGGTCCGGCCCCGCGCCGGGGGCGCGGGGGCAAAAAGGCCGCCCTGGCCTTGTTCAATCGCCAGGCGGCAAATCCACGATTTCGCCCCGCAGGCAAAGCACGCTGGGGGCCTGGGTTGGGCCTCCTGGCTCAATTTGCTTATTTTTTGAAAGCCTGCCAGGGGAAACTATGAAGTTTTTTGGGGGGAAGGGGGGTGTGGGGGGAAGGACCCTTTTTTTCAAAAAAGGGTCCTTCCCCCCACATCTTCTCCCCTCCCTCCAACAGCCTTCTAGCTTACCGCAGGCTCAGGCGGTGAGGCGGGAGAAATCGAAGTCTTTTTCCTGCATCTGGGCCTGGAGGTGGGCTGCTTCCGCGCCTGCTTTCATGGCCTGGAGGGCCTCCTTCACCCCGGCGGTGAGGCCGAAGAAGATGAGCCCCGCGATCTTGCCGTCCTGGAACACGATCTTGCGGTAGCTCTCCGCGTCCTGATACACCGCGCTGGGGAACTTGCCCTCGGCGTCGATCTCCCCGGCCGCGGTGAGGTCCACCCCCACCACCTTGAGCGAGTTGGACATCACCGTGCCCTGATAAAGCTCGGCGCCGCCGGCCATGTTTACCCCGGCCACCTGACCCTGCTCCAGACAGGCGGGCCAGATGCCGTAGATGCGGCCCCGGTGCTCCACCAGATCGCCGGCGGCCCACACTCCCTCGCGGCTGGTTTGCAGCCGGTCGTCCACCTTCACGCCCTTGTCCGTGTCCAGGCCCATGGCCTGGGCCAGGTCCAGGTTGGGCCGGATGCCGGCCGAGAACAGCACCAGCCCGCCGGCCAGGTGGGCGCCGCCCTCCAGGGTGAGGCCGTCGGCCCGCGCCCCGCCGGTTATCTCCTTGCTCCGGGCCCCCAGATAGAAGCTGAAGCCCCGGCCCTCCAACAGCTTTTGCAGCATGGCCGCGGCGGCCGGGTCCATCTGGCGGGGCAGCAGGCGGTCGAAAAACTCCACCACCTGCACCTGGAGCCCCAGCTTGGCCAGAGCCGCGCCAGCCTCCAGGCCCAGGAGCCCGCCGCCCACCAGGATCACCTGGGCCACTCCTCCGGCCGCCTCGCGGATCTGGTCCGCGTCGGCCACGGTCCGGAGGGCAAAGACCCCGGCCTTGTCCGATCCGGGCACCGGCGGCACAAAGGAGCGCGCCCCGGTGGCCAGCAAAAGGGCGTCATAGGCCTCCCGGCTGCCGTCGCTCGCCTCCACCCAGGCGTCCTTGGGGTCCACGGCGTTCACCGTAACCCCGGCCCGCAGGGTGATGTTGTTTTTGTCGTACCAGGCCTGGTCGTGCAGGGTGAAGCTCGGGACCTGCACTTCACCGGCCAGATAGTCGATGAGCCGGGGGCGGTAATAGTAACCCAGCGGCTCGTCGGTATAGATGGTTATCTGGCCATCGGGGTCCCCGGTGCGTATTTTTTGAGCTGCCGAGGCCCCGGCCGCTCCATTGCCGATGATCACGTACTGGCGCATGTAAGAATCCCCTTTGCGTGGGCGAGAGTGAACTGGAGTAAGTTGTGGTTCCCCCCCCGGGGCCGACCCTTTGGCCGGGGGCGGGCGCCGGCCCCGGGCCTTCTCCGGGAGGCCCCCCTGACCGGCCACGGGTGTGACCAGTTCCTTCTATAGTGTCGGACCGGGTGCCGGGGGTGTGTCAAGCCGTTTGTGCCTGGTGGGCCGGAAGGAGAGGGAGCAGCGCGCTCCCCGGCCCGGGAGACCCCTCATAGCCCGGGGCCTGGCCGGGATTGGCGCCTGTGAATAGATTGGGGACAATTTTGGAAGAGCCTGCCGTACGGCCCCGCCTGGAAGGGCGGGAGCACCTCCCCCGGCTTGGCAACACCCTCCTGGGAATGGTGACTAATCCTCCCCTGGCGCGCCCAGCCGGGGGCGCTTCCCGCCTCTCCCGCCCAGGCCCGACAAAAAAATCGCCGGGAGTGGCTCCCGGCGATGGCAGACGGATTCGGGAAGCGGAATCAATAACCGACCATGACGTTCAACGGCTCGATATACTTGGGGTCCTCATCCGCGATGACCTGCACCTGCCGGGCATAGAAGCGCCGCTTCATCTCGCCGAAGATGCCCCGCTTCTTGTCAAAGCCCTTGGCGAATTCCAGGGAGCGGGTCATCAGGTCGTCCAGGTCGGCGCAGGAGGCCACCAGCACCCGGCGCTCGGCCAGCTCCGGCGCGCCCAGGGCCCGGCCGGTGAGGGCCATCTCCTGCAAGAGATCCTGGGGCACGGCCTTGGACACGAAGGCCAGCATGCCCGGCAGGAAGGGGATGCCCACGTTCACCTCGGGGAAGCAGAAAAAGCCCTTGTCCGCGCGCATGAAGCGGAAATCGCAGGCGCAGGACATGATGGCGCCGTTGCCGTAGGCGTGGCCGTTGATGGCCGCGATCACCGGCAGGGGAAAGAGCAAAAGGCGGGTGAATATCTGGTTCATGCCGTAGAGGAAACTCTTCACCACTTCCAGCTCGCCGGCGTTGAAGCGGGCCCCCAGCCAGGCGGTGTCGATCCCCTGGGAGAAGTTCTTCTGGTCGTCCGAGGTGAGGATCAGGGCCTTCACCTCCTGGTCGGCCTCCACTTCGTCCAGGGCGGCCAGCAGGGCCTGGGCAAAGTCCAGGTTCATCTTGTTGGCCCCGTTGGTCATGGTCAGGATGGCCACGGCGCCGTCTTTTTGCCAATTCATCAAAAACATATTTTCCTCGCTCTGTTTAGAGCCGTGCGGGCGATGATGGGGAAGGCGGGCAAGCGGAAAGGGCGGGCCCGGGCTCAGGGCTTCCCGGCGGCCACACCCAGGCGCCACTCCACCCCGTGCAGGGTCACGGTGGTCCAGAGGTTCGAGCAGGTCTCCGGCGCGGGCAGGCCCTCGCTCAGGACCGGGCAGGGCCCGGCGTCGCCCCGGGGCTGGGAAACCACTCGGCGCACCACCCGGGCCGCCGCCTCGTCCTGGCTGATCAACGGCACTTCCAGCACGTTGAGCCCGATCTCCTCGGGATGGCTGTGGTAGAGCATCATGCCGTCGGTCTGCAGCAGGTAAAAGGATAGCCGGCTCTGGTCCCGGAGGGGCTCCAGCACCTGGCCGGCCAGGCGGGCCGGGTTGAACACCAGGCTCACCGAGCCCAAAAACTGGCCGTCGGCGTCCAACACCGGGCGCTCCAGGTCCACGCCCCACACCCCTTCCGTGGTCCAGAACAGCTTGCTGAGCACCGGCCGCCGCTGCTCCCGCAGGCGCTTCTGCCAGGGCTCGCGGTCCAGCTCGGCCACGGTGAAGCGCTGGTAACCCGCCGGCCCCCGGGCGGCCAAAAGCCCCCGGGGCCCCAGGGCGGCGCAGTCGCTGGCCAGGGCGGCCTGGCGGCACAGCCCGGCCAAGACCTCCTCGGCCGGCCGGCCCTTTAGGCCGGTCTGGCCCAGGGACACCGCCGCGCCGGCCACCAGGGCGTCCAGGTCCTCCAGGGATTTTTGCAGAGCCTGGCGGCCTTGTTCCAACCGGGCCGCCGGGTCCGCGGCCACGGGCGGCGCGGGCGATGGGGCGCCGGCCGAGGCTGTCCCCGCCGGCCCCCAGAGAGCCAGCAACACCAGGACACCAACGCTTGCCCAGAACTGCCTCACGCCTTTTGCCTCGCCGCTCGGGGGTTCGCCGTGGGCCGGGCTCCGGCGGAACCGGATGGCCGCAGCCCCCGCCTTCCGCCCCGGCCCTCGCCAAGTGACCATGCTAGCAGACCCGGAGTGCCCCAACAAGATGTTGCCGGGCCCGGAGCCCTTCACACCTCCGATTGACCAGTTGGCAGCCCTCTTTATACTATATGAGGACCAAACTCCGGGGGGGCCTCTCGGGAAGGTTGCCAACCACCTGCGCGGAGTTTGACGGAGCATTCATCCCATGGCTTTTTGGGGCCACTTCCCGCGTTGGAAAGGAATTCCGGATTCAAGGATATTTTTGCGCAAGCAAATGAAAACTATAAAGTTTTTTTGGGGAGGGGGGTGTGGGGGGAGCCCCTTTTTTTTCAAAAAAAGGGGCTCCCCCCACATCTTCCCCTTCTTCCGTCAGACTCCTGAGGGATAAACGCGCATGGCCGCCCAGACGCCGCCGAGCACTCCGGAACCGGGTCCGCGGGGATTGTTCTCCCGCACCTTGGGCTCCCTGTCCTTCCGCTTGTCCTTCCCGGTGGGGCTGGTGATCTTCGCCGCCGTGGCCCTCGCGGCCTACCTGAACCTGGGCTTCCAGGAGCGCCGCGCCCTGGAGCGGGTTTCGGCCGAAGGCGAGGGGTTTGCCGAGACCTTGAAGCGCGCGGCATTCCGCGACATGCCGGCCGGTCAGCCGGGCCACCTTTACCAGATCATCCACGACTTGGCCGACCAACCCGGAGTGCACCGGGTGCGCATCTACAACGCCGCAGGGGTCATCGGCTTCTCCACCCACAGCGGCGAGGCGGGGCAAAGCGTGGATATGAGCGCCGAGGCCTGCCTGGCCTGCCACACCGGCCCCCTGCCCTTGGCCCATCTGCCCCGCACCGATCGCAGCCGGGTGTTCCGGGGCCCGCATGGCCGGCGCTACCTGGGCACCATCCTGCCGCTCTATAACCGCCCGGCCTGTTCCGAAGCGCCCTGCCACGCCCACGACCCCGGCAAGAAGGTGCTGGGGGTGCTGGACGTGCAGCTCGGCCTGGCCGGGATGGACGCCCAACTGGCTCAGGAGCGGCGCTGGACCCTGGGCTTTGCCGCGCTCTTGTTCCTGGCCGTGTCCACTATCATTGGATGCAGCGTGATCCTCACGGTGAACCGGGCGGTCCGCCGCCTGCGGACCCAGGTGGCCAAGGTGGCGGCCGGCGACCTCTTCACCGTGGCCGCGGTGGAAGCCCCGGCCGAGCTGGGGCAATTGGCCGAGTCCATCAACCTCATGGCCCAGGCCGTGGCCCGGCGTACCGAGGCCCAGCGCGGGCGCTACCGCCGCTTTCTGGAGGACTCGCCCGACGCCATCCTGGTGCTGGACCAGGAAGGCCGGGTTATCCTGGCCAACCCCGAGGCCGGGCGGGTGCTGGGACGGCCCGAGACCACCCTGGCCGGCCGGCCCCTGTGGGAGCTGGTGGGCCGCGAGGACCGGCAGGAGGTGCTGCGCTCGGTGGAGGAGGCCCTGGGGCCCCACCGGGTGTGCAGCCTCTTGCGGCTCACCCTGGTGGGCGAGGACGGCCGCACCCGGCTGTTGGAGGGGCGCTTCCGGGGCATCGAGCTGGCCGAAGGCGAGGCCGGGGTGGTGGGCAACTTCCTGGACGTGACCGAGCGGGGCAATCTGGAGGCCCAATTGGTGAAGCAGGCCGCCGCGGCCGCGGTGGGCCGCACCGTGGCCGGGCTGGCCCCCTACCTCCGCAACCTGGTGCACGGCTCGGGCAACGCCGCCTACATCGTGGACGAGGGCCTCGCCGCCGGGGACCAGGACCTGATCCGCCGGGGCTGGCGCATGGTGGTCCAGAGCCTGCACCGGGTGGGCCGGGTCACCAACGACCTTTTGTTCTACGCCGACTACCGCCTGGAGCGGCCCGTGGCCGTGGACCTGAGCCAGGTGCTGACCGCGGCCGCCCGCCAGGCCGGCCCCCGGGCCGAGCGGGACGGGGTGACCCTGGAGATCGCCGCGGAACCAGCCTCTTGCCGCGCCACCGGCGACCCCGAGGGCCTGGTGCGCGCGGTCTCCAACCTGGTGGTCAACGCCCTGGACGCCCTGGCCGGCGGGTCGCCGCCGCCCGGGGGCGGGCGGGTGACCCTGGCCTGCCGCCGCGACCCGGCCGGGCATTGGGTGCTGGCCGTGGCCGACAACGGCCCGGGGCTGGACCCCGGGGCCGGGGGGCAGATCCTCACCGGGCTCTACACCACCAAAGGCGCCGGCGGCACCGGCATGGGGCTCTTGCTCTGCCAAAAAGTGGCCGAGGAGCACGGCGGCTTCCTGGCCTACGCCGACCAGCCGGGCCCGGGCGCGGAGTTCCGCCTGGTGTGGCCGGACCGGCCCCGGGCCGCGGAGGCCGCGCCCGCCCCGCCCGCCGCCTAACTCTCCCGGCTTGGCTCTCCAACGGGAAGCTGAGCCCTCCTGCCTCCCAACCGCGCGGCAGAGCGGGAAGTTTCACCGGGCGGCCACGTTTCCGTAACCCAGGGCGGGCAAGCTGAAGCCCTGGTCGGCGCGGCGCGGGGCCGGAGGGCCCGGCCCGGCCCCCGGCCTCGGGAGGCCTAGCATGTCTGCCAGAAAATCCTTCCCCCGGGTCCTGCCCCGGCGTTCCGCGGTGCGTCTGGGGTTCTGGTCCACCCTGCTCATCAACCTGTTCACCCCGGTGGACGGTTTGAACCTGTTGTTCGGCCGCCGCTTTTTCCGCGACCGGCCCTATGCCTACGCCCCCTACCTGGCCCGGGCCGGGGCGCGCACCCTGGGCCGGGGGCTTCGGGTGATCTGGGCGGCCAAACGGGAAAAAACAGCCAAGCTCATCCTGGCCGGCCGCAAATACGGCGGGATTCCCGAGCGCCACCGCCGGCTTTGCCGCAAAACCCCTTGCGGCCGGCTCCGGCTTTGGGCCGCCTTGTTGCATCAGGGCTGAGCGCGCCCCCGGGCCGAAAAACAAACCTCCGCCCGTTTTCTTTGCCAGGCGGCAAAAAGGCCCTTTTGCCAATCATCTCATTTTGCTTGGCTTTTTTCGGCCCCCCAAATCCCCGCCCCCTCCTGGCTCGCTCCCGGAGCTATTGTTCGCCCCCCGCGCCCGGTAAGGTCACCCTCCACCAGGGCATAAGTTTGGGGGAAGGGTGGACAAATCCTTTTCCCCATGAAAGAATTGTGCTATCAAAGAGGGTACGGACTCGCCCTGAAACCGTGTAGCGGTACGTGCGGACCCAGCGGCATTGAGGGCGTCCCGGCCGGGACTTAGGTGTGGTGGCAGGCCGGAGCGGACACGAGGACGGCGTGTATATCCTTGCGTACCGCCTCGGATAATGCTACATTTTTAAAAAATTTGCTTTGACAACAGGGTCCCGGAAATTGCAGGCTATAGAGGGAGTCCATGGGATATGGCGCGCTTAGGTTATACTAAGGATGTTGCCTGGCGCGCCAAAGCTGGTCACGTGGGCTTGTTTTAAGTGCCGCCGGTCGAGTATGGACAGGGGGAAAGGGCGTCCTCTGCCTTACCCGGCAGGCGGCAGACAGTAAAATTGATAAAGGAGGAAAGGAAATGAAGAAAAGCTTGGTCACCTTGGTGATCGTGTTGGGCCTGGCGCTGGTCCCCGTCATGGCTATGGCTGGTACGTGGGATGGCACCATCCAAGGTCTGCAGTGCGCCACTGAGGGCAAAGTTTGCCCCGTGGACATGGAAGACCCCCTGGCCCAGGTTGAGAAGGACTTCGTGCTCGTGACCAAGGACGGCTGGTACACCCTGCCCAACTTGAGCCGCGCCCTGTTGTCCCGCTTCATCAACAAGTCCGTCACCGTTGAAGGCGCCAAGAGCCCCAAGTACAACGCCATCAACGTCACCGCTCTGAAGTCCGACGGCAAGGTCGTGTGGAACGCCGCCATCCAGCAGAAGCTGATGGACAAGATGGAGTGGAACTACTAGTTCCCCCACTTGACGTTTCCATAAGTTAGACCATGGTCTTTGGGCCGTCCCCCCTCTGGGGGGACGGCCTCTTTTTGGCCCCGCTTTTCTTCCCTCCAGTCCCCGCAATCCTCGCCGCCCCGCCCCTCACCCGGCGCCCGCCGCCGGCGTCCACCACCACCCCGCGGGAAATGATTTGGCAAAACCGCGTTCCGCCGTCACAATTTGACCACGGGGCGCGGTGCGTCCGGCCCCCTGCCCCAGCCTCATTTTGAGGTCAACCTCCGGAGAGTTGCGCTCCGGCTCAACCCGGCAGGCTGTCGAAATACACCCAGCTGGAACGGAACACCGCGTGTCCTGGTTAACCATCATCCTCTGCCTGGCCCTGGCCCTGGCCCTCTTGCCCCTGGGCCTCTTCCTCTCCGGCCGCATGCTCAGCCCCGGCCTCACCGTGGCTCTGTTCCGCCGGGTCGGCGCTCCCCTCCGCGCCGTGCTGAACCGCCTCCGCCCCGGGCTGGACTTGGATCTCCTGGTCAAAGCCGGCAACCGCTACTTCCGGCGCCGCTTCCGGGAAACCCCCTTCTCAGAACGGCTCCTGTTCCTGCCCTTCTGCCTCCGGCCGCCCCACTGCTCCGCCGGGGTCGACCGCGACGAAGGCCTGGTCTGCCACGCCGATTGCCCCGACTGCCGCCTGGGCCGCCTCAAAATCCTCGCCCTCAAACTCGGCTACCGCCGGGTCTACGTGGTGCCCAGCTCCCGCATCATGCGCGGTCACGACCTCCTGGCCAGCGATGAGTTCATCTCCGGCAAGATCAAGGAGCACCAGCCCGCCGCCGCCCTGGGCGTCACCTGCGCCTGGCACCTGGAAAAACGCCTCCTCACCCGCCACAAGGTGAGCCGCCGCGGCTACCGCGGCGCCGGCCCCGCCTCCGGCACCGCCCTGCAAGGCGTGCTGCTCCGCGCCAAAAACTGCCGCGCCGCCAGCGTCGATTGGGACCGCCTCACCGCCATGGTGGCCGCGTGCCGCGGCTCCCATTACGGGTCGGGCGAGGCCCACCTCCGCACCAAAGCT
>JAHLLK010000127.1 GCA_020444165.1 Deltaproteobacteria bacterium
GCCGACGTGGGGGCCATCACCCGGCTGGAGGCCTTCCTGGACTCCCTGAAAAACGCGCCGCCCCGGCCGCCCTTGGACCGTCCGGTGCGCCGCCGCGAGGTGCACACGGGCGGCCGCACCATCTACATCCCGCCCATGACCGACCACAGCCAGGCCCTCGCCGCGGCCTTGCAGGCCAACGGGGTGGAGGCCTACGTGCTGCCGGAGAGCGACGCCCGCACCCGGGAGTTGGGGCTCAAGTACACCTCGGGCAAGGAGTGCTACCCCTGCGCGCTCACCACCGGGGACATGCTGAAGCCCTTGTTGCAGGCGGGCACCGACCCGGACCGGGTGGCCTTTTTCATGCCCGGCGGCACCGGGCCCTGCCGTTTCGGCCAGTACCACCGCCTGCACCGCCAGATCCTGGACGAGCTGGGCTTTGAAGACGTGCCCATCTACAGCCCCCACCAGTCCGAGGTGTTCTACGAGGAGCTGGGGCTCATGGGCGGCGATTTCACCCGGCGGGGCTGGCAGGGGCTGGTGGCCGTGGATCTATTGTTGAAGGCCCTGTTGCAGACCCGGCCCTACGAGACCATGCCGGGCGCGGCCGACCGGGCCTACCGCCATTTCCTGGCCAAGCTCTGCCGCCAAATGGCCGAGGGCAAATCCGCGGACCAAGTCATGGCCCAGGCCGTGGAGGCCTTCCGGGCCATCCCGGTGGAAGCGCCCGGCAGCCGGCCCCTGGTGGGGGTGGTGGGCGAGATCTACACCCGGGCCAACCGCTTTGCCAACGAGGAGGTGGTGCGCACCGTGGAGGAGCTGGGCGGCGAGGCCTGGATGCCGCCCATTGCCGAGTGGGTGCTCTACATCAACTTCACGGCCAGCCAGCGGGCCAAGGTGTTCCACAATTGGCGGGCCCTGTTCAAGACCCGGCTGGAGGACTTCTTCCAGCACAAGGACATCCACCACCTGGCCAAGCCCTGGCGGGGGCGGCTGCAGCGCCTGGACGACCCCCGCACCTCCGCCATCATGGAGCTGGCCGGGCCCTACCTGCACCCCACCTACGAGGGCGAGGCCATCCTGAGCCTGGGCAAGGCCGAGGACATGCTCCGCCGCGGCGCGGTGGGGATCATCAACGTGTTCCCCTTCACCTGCATGCCCGGCAACATCGTCAACGCCCTGATGAAGCGTTTCCGCGAGGCCCACGGCGGCCTGCCGTTTTTGCCGCTGGCCATGGACGGCCAGGAGCAAGGCGGCAACCGCATCCGCCTGGAAGCCTTCATGCACCAGGTGACCGAGTTTCGGCGGGCCCGTTCGGCCTAGCCTGGTCTGGGGCGGCTGAAAAGGCCGGCTCCGCCTTGCACACCTCCTCTCAGCGCGGCCCGGGGGCGTCCAACAGATCCCGGGCCGCCCGCAGGAGATCCTTCAGGCGGTAGGGCTTTTGCATGAAGCGCTCCGCCCCCATTTCCAACAGCCGGCGGCCCAGGTCCGGCGAGCCGTAGCCGCTGGCCACCACCACCTTCATCTCCGGCCGCAGCTCCTTGATGCGCCGGAGGCAGTCCATACCGCCCCGGCCGGGCATGCCGAGATCCAGGATCACCAGGTCCACCGCGTAGCCGGACTCCGCCAGGCGGACGAGCGCCTCCTCCCCGCTACCCGCGGTGAGCACCGTGTAGCCGTGGGAGGTCAGCCACAGTTGGGCCACCTCGCGCACCGCCGCCTCGTCATCCACCACCAACACCGTTTCCTCGCCGATCAGCTCCGCGTTCCGGGCCGGGGTGGCCGGGGCCGGCAGGCTGGCCCGCGCCGGGGACGGCGCCGCGGGCAGCCAGATGTGGAACACCGAGCCCTGGTCCAGCTGGCTCTGGCAGACGATGTCCCCGCCATGCTGCTTGACGATGCCGAACACCGTGGAGAGTCCCAGGCCGGTGCCATGCCCCAGGGCCTTGGTGGTGTAGAACGGCTCGAAGATGTGCTCCAGGTCCCGGGAAGCGATGCCCTGGCCGTTGTCCCGGACGGTCAGGCGCACGTAATCCCCGGGTTTCAGATGAGGCCCGCCCGGGCCGCCATCGGCCCGCCACGGCGCGGCGGAGGTCTCGATGACGATCTCGCCGCCCTGGGGCAGGGCGTCCTTGGCGTTGGCCACCAGGTTCAAGAGCACCTGGCCCAGCTGGTTGGCGTCGGCCTTGACCCGCGGCAGGTGCGGGGCCAGGCGGCAGGTCAGGGTGATCATGCGGGGGATGGTGCGCTCCAATAGCCCGGTGGTGTCCTTGATGAGGGCGTTCAGGTCCAGGGACTCCAGGCGGACCTCCACCCGCCGGCTGAAGGCCAACAGCTGGCGCACCAGATGGGCCGCCCGGTCCACCGCCTGGTTGATCTCGGCCAGGCCCTCTACTTGGCTGGGGCCGGCCTCGGGGTCCGCGGCCAACAGCTCGGCCGAGCCGCCGATGGTCTGCAGGATGTTGTTGAAATCGTGGGCGATGCCGCTGGCCAGGGTGCCCACGGCTTCCATCTTGGCGGCCTGGTTCAGCTTTTCCTGGAGGAGGCGGAATTCCTTCTCGGCCCGGAGCCGCTCGGTGATGTCGCGGCCCACCCCCACCACCCGGGGCGGCTGCCCCGCCTCCTCCCGGAGGAGGTTGCGGTATTCAATGTAATGGGGGGCGCCGCTTTTCTCCAACACGGTGAACACCCCGCTGGCCCGTCCCTCCCGCCGGATCACGTCCAGATAGCGCTCCGCGAAGAAGGGCCGGTGCTCGGGGGGCATCAACTCGCGCAGATCGCGGCCCACCAACTCGGCGGGCCGAAAGCCCAGCTCCGAGGCGGCCCGGGGGTTGATGGCCAACAGCCTGCCCTCCAGGTCGTGTTGGCAGATGAAATCACTGATATTGTTGAAAAGGTCCCGGTAGCTGGCCTCGGAGCGGCGCAAGGACCGGGTCAGTTCGGCCTGGCGGGCCGCCGTGGCCCCCACCAGGGCCAGGGTGAAGCCGAAGAAACCGTACTCCATGACGAAGATCTTCGGGGAGCCCCACAGGGTGGTGAAGGCGTCCTGGGCCGCCAGCACGGCCCAAACCACGAACCCCGCTAAAAACAGCCGGGTTTCCCGGGGGTGCCGGCGGCTATAGCGGAACACGGCCAGGAAGAGGGTGGTGGCGTAGATCAGGCCGTAAATGATGAGCCCCCGCCCCAG
Organism: Deltaproteobacteria bacterium; assembly: GCA_020444165.1. Next base: position 3,167 of record JAHLLK010000127.1, read on the forward strand.
GGGCCCCAGGACCGGCTCGATGAAAGGTTGGGGCATGCCCCAGAGGTGCCGGGCCACGGACTCCCGGCTGATCACCCAGGGGGTGGCCCAGAGGAGCCCCAGCCAGGTGAGATGCAGCGGGCCGAACCAGCGGTGGAAGCGGGCGGCGGAACGGCCGGCGTAGGCCAGGCAGGCGGTGGTCGCCAGGTGCAGCCAGAACAGCACCGCGGTGTACTCCACCTGCTCGGCCAGGCGGTTCGCCAACCCCGCCTGGGTGTTGTAGTTCACGCATTGGGCCAGGGCGTAGGCCGCCACGTCCAGGGACATGAGCGCGCCCCAAAACTCCCAGGTCTGGGAGCGCTCCTTGCGATAGGTCCAGTATTGCAGCGCCGCCGCAAACAGGGCCACCACGGCCACGGACAACGAGCCGGCGGATGGCAGGGGTATATCCAAAAGCGATCCTTTGGGCCGGAAACCGGGCGCCCGGCCGGGCTTGAGGGGGCGGAAGGGAACCCGAGGGTCCGTGCGGCAAACCGCTGGGGCGAGCGGCCGGCCGCCGGGGTCCCTTCCTGTCATTTTAACGATATTGAGGCGTGTTGGTGATTATTTCCGGAGAGCGGCCAGGCCGGGGAAGGCGGCCCGGGGCCCGGGGTTCCCGGCCCCGGCCGCGGCGGAGTCAAGGTAGCGGGCTCCATGCAAATTATAGGTTTTTTCGCCCTGAGCCACGTCTAGCACTCCGCGCGGCTTTAGGGTATTATGCCGCCATGAAGAAACAAATGCTTATAAATGCCCAGGAAGCCGGCGAACTGCGGGTGGCGGTGGTCGTGGGCGGCCGCCTGGAGGCCTATTTTGTGGAGACGCCCAGCGGCGAACAACGCCTGGGCAACATCTACAAAGGCCGGGTGGCCAATCTGGAGCAGGGGCTCAACGCCGCCTTTATCGATTACGGCCATCCCCGCCACGGCTTCCTCCAATTGGACGATCTGCGCCCCGACCTCTACGGCCCCAAAGCGGGCCAGAAGGAACGGCCGGGCATCAAGGACGCCCTGAAGGCGGGCCAGGAGCTGTTGGTGCAGGTGGCCAAGGAGGAGACCGGCCACAAAGGCGCGGCGCTCACCACCTTCTTCTCCATTCCCGGCCAGTACCTGGTGTTGACCCCCGGCCACGAGAGCCTGGGGGTGAGCCGCAAGATCGAATCCGAGGCCGAGCGCACCCGCCTGAAGGAAACCCTGGAGGCCCTCAAGCGGCCCGAGGATGTGGGGGTCATCGCCCGCACCGCGGCCGAGGGACGCTCCAAGAAAGAGCTGAACCGCCAGTTCTCGGTGCTCCTCAGGCTGTGGCAGGACATCGCCAAGCGCGGCGCCAAAGCCAAGGCCCCCTGCCTGATCCACCGCGAGGAGGAGCTGTCCGTGCGGGCGGTGCGGGACCTGTTCACCGCCGACCTGGACGAGATCCTGGTGGACGACAAAGTGGTGGCGAGCCGGCTGGAGCATTTCGTGGGCACCATCAGCCCCCGCCGCAAGTCCCTGGTAAGGCTTTATAAGGAAGACCGGCCGCTCTTTGCCAAGCACCAGTTGGAAGAGCAGATCCGCTCCATCCATCAGCACGAGGTGCGCCTGCCCTCCGGCGGCAGCATCGTCATCCACCCCACCGAGGCCCTGGTCTCGGTGGACGTGAACTCGGGCAAGTCCCACGGCGGCAGCCAGCTGGAGGAAACCGCCTACAAGGTGAACCTGGAGGCCGCGGTGGAAGTGGCCCGCCAGCTCCGGCTCCGGGACCTGGGCGGCCTGGTGGTGGTGGATTTCATCGACATGCGCGACCGCTCCCACCAGCGCCAGGTAAAAAAGGTCTTCAGCGACGAGCTGAAAAAGGATCAGGCCAAGACCACGGTGGGCTCCATCAGCCGCTTCGGCCTGTTGGAGCTTTCCCGCCAGCGCATCCGCCCCCCCATCGATTTCGGCGCCACCGAGGTCTGCCCCCACTGCGCGGGCCGCGGCCTGCGGCGCACCCCCGAGGCGGTGGCCCGTCTGACCTGGCGCCAGCTCGAGCTCAGGCTCATGCAGAACAAGGCCCGCAACCTGGTGGTCCACCTGGCCCCGGACATGGCCCGCTATCTGGCCAACCAGAAGCGGGGCAAGATCCTGTCCCTGGAGCTGCGCTACGGGGCCTGCCTGGAGCTGGTGGCCGACCCCAGCCTGGCCTGGGACGAGGTGGAGGTGGACAGCCTCGCCGAGGGCTGGCCCCTGCCCGACCCGGCCAGCGTCCTGCCCGAGCCCGCTCCCTATCCCGAGCCGGGCGAGGAAGAGGCCGGGTTCTTGCCGGAGGACCTGGACGAAGACTGGGACGAGGACGCGGAAGACGCGCCGGAGGAGGCCCCGGTCGAAAGGGCCGCGGCCGACAAGGCCCCGGCCGAGAAGAAATCCTCGCGCCGCCGCTCCGGCCGCCGCCGCTCCCGCAAGAAGGAGAGCGCCGCCGCGGCCGACAAGGCCCCGGCCGAAGCTGCGACCTCCGCTCCGCCGGCCGACGCGGCCGACTCCGCTTCCCCCGCTTCCCCCGCTTCCCCCGCTTCCCCCAACGGCGAGGAAAGGCCCGCTCCGGCCGGCGATAACGGCGAGGCCGCCCCGGCGGCCCCCAAGAAACGCCGCCGCCGCTCCGGCTCGCGCCGCCGCAAGAGCAAGGCCGCCGCCCAGGCCGCGGCGGAGGCGACAGCCGAGGCTGAGGGGGGCGCCCCCGCCCCGGAGGCGGCGGCCCCCGCCGGCGCAGCCCCGGAGCCCGCGGGCAAAGAGGCCTCGGGCCGGGCGCCCCGCTCCCGGCGGAGGTCGTCCCGGAAGTCGTCGTCCCAGCCGCCCACTTCCCAGGAGCCCTCTTCCCAGACGGAATCTTCCCAAACGGAATCTCCCCAAGATCAGCCATCCCCGGAGCCCCGGGCCGCTGAGCCCCGGAACTCCGAGCCCCCGTCCCCGGTGGCTCCTCCCCAAGAGGCCCCGGTCAAGGTGGCTCCTCCCCAAGAGGCCCTGGTCAAGGAGGCTCCGCCCCAGGAGGCCCCGCTCAAGGAGGCTCCTCCCCAGGAGGCCCCGGTCAAGGAGGCTCCGCCCCAGGCTCAATTGCCAAAGGACCAACCGCCCCGGGAACAGCCTCCCCAAGAGGCCGCGGCCCCGGAGCCCCAGGTCCCGCCGCTGGCCGGGGAGGGGAGCGTCCAGGATTCCTGATCCCGCTCACCCCGCTCACCCCGCGCAGCACCGACCCACCGGTCGCGGGGCAAGCGGGGCGGAAGGCGCCGCCCCAGCCGCGGCGCGTGGCCCCGGAGCGCCCGCGGGGGAGGACCGGGGAAGCACCCGGGAGATGATTTCAAATTAAGGCGGAATTTGAAGATAATAGCCCCCATGGAACGGGGCTTTGCCTTGGCCCGGCCGAGGCAGCCGGCAGGGCGGGAAGCTCGTGAAAAATTTCTTGACAAGAATACTAGGGCTGAGTTAGAAGAAACAACCCCGCTTGTAAAGAAATCCAGGTGATAGACGGTTGCAGAGCAATCTAGAGAGCCAGGCGCCGGGTGACCGCCGGCGGCGGTGAGGGGCTCTAAAAATTTTGGTGACAAACGAGCTAGGGTTGAGTATAAGATTGTTCTAAACCGCACAAAGCTCCCTACCGCCACACGGCGCCGCTACCCCCGGCAGCCGGCGGTAGACCGGGCGCGGACACCAGAGGTCTAAAACCTTATTCATGGTGGTCGGTCACGGGAGACGACCCGTGACCGAAAAAGTAGGTTGTTTAAACGGCAACCAACGACCCAACGGAGGAACTGAATGCCAAGCTACGTAATGGTTGAAAAGTGCGATGGCTGCAAGGGTCAGGATAAGACCGCTTGCATGTACATCTGCCCCAACGACCTGATGCTCCTGGACAAGGACGGGTCCTTGGGCTACGGCCAGATGAAGGCTTTTAACCGCGATCCCTCCATGTGCTGGGAGTGCTACAACTGCGTGAAGATCTGCCCCCAGCAGGCGATTGACGTCCGCGGTTACGCCGACTTCATGCCCATGGGCGCCAGCGTGGTTCCGCTCCGCGGCTCCGACAACATCATGTGGACCGTGAAATTCCGTGACGGCGCGGTGAAACGGTTCAAGTTCCCGATCCGCACCACTCCCGAGGGTTCCGCCGAGCCCATGGGTGGCTTTGGCGAAGGCGCCGGCGATCTGAGCTCCATGGAACTCATGACCGAGCCCGCCTCCTGCGGCGCTGGCCTGGCCAAGCTGCCCACCCCGTAGTCGATACCTTAGAAGAATAATTTTCCCCCTGAGTATCGGGAGGAGGAGAGACTTATGGAAAACTGGGAAACCGTAGAGGTTACCACTGATCTTTTGATCTGCGGTGGTGGCATGAGCGCTTGCGGTGCCGCCGTGGAAGCCAGCTATTGGGCCAAGAAGAACGGCTTGAAAGTCACCCTGGTGGACAAAGCCGTCCCCACCCGCTCCGGCGCGGTGGCCATGGGCCTTTCGGCCATCAACGAGTACATCGGCTACGCCGCCGGTGACAACACCCTGGCCGACTACGTGGGTTACGTGAAACAGGACCTCATGGGCATCGCCCGTGACGACCTGGTTTACAACATCGCCCGCCACGTGGACAGCTCCGTGCATCTGTTCGAAAAATGGGGCCTCCCCATTTGGAAGGACGAAGCCGGCAAATACGTGCACGAGGGCCGGTGGCAGGTCATGATCAACGGCGAGTCCTACAAGGTCATCGTCGCTGAGGCCGCCCTGAACGCCATGAACGAGGCTGGTTTCGAGGTTTACGAGCGCGTGTTCATCGTCGGCCCGATCATGGACGGCGATCGCATTGCTGGCGCCTACGGCTTCAGCACCCGCGAGAACAAGTTCTACGTGTTCAAAGCCAAGGCCGTGTACGCCGGCATGGGCGGCGCGGTCCACGTGTTCCGTCCCCGGTCCACTGGTGAGGGTCTGGGCCGCTCCTGGTATCCGCCCTTCAACAGCGGCGCCACCACCTTCTTCACCATCCAGGCCGGCGCCGAGATGACCTGCCAGGAGATCCGGTTCATCCCCGTGCGCTTCAAGGACGCCTATGGTCCGGTCGGCGCGTGGTTCCTGCTGTTCAAATCCCGCGCCACCAGCGCGGTGGGCGGCGAGTACATGGCTGTCCGCAAGGACGAGCTGCAGAACTGGGCTCCCTATGGCTTGGTGAAACCGATCCCGGCCAACCTGCGCAACTACCTGGGCATGCTCGACGTCGAAGCCGGCCTGGGCCCGCTATACATGGAAACCGCCGAGGCCATCCAGAACCTGGCCAAGGCCTTAGAGAACGACCCCAAGGCCTTCAAGAAGAAGATGAAGGAACTGGAGTCCGAGGCTTGGGAAGACTTCCTGGACATGACTTGCTCCCAGGCGCTTCTGTGGGCCTCCAGCAACATCTACCCCGAGGCCAGCCGGTCCGAGATCGCCGCTTGCGAGCCCTACTTCATCGGCTCCCACTCCGGCGGTTCCGGTGCCTGGGTTTCCGGCCCCGAAGACCTCGAGACCCCCTACAAGTGGGGTTACGGCAACATGACCACCGTGAAGGGCCTGTTCACCGCGGGTGACGGCTCTGGCGCCTCCAGCCACAAGTTCTCCTCCGGCTCCCACGCCGAGGGTCGCTGGGCTGGCAAGCAAGCCATCAAATTCATCGTGGACAACAACAGCCAGCCCAACGTGGCCGACGTCGACGCCCTGAAGGCCAAGGTTTTTGCCCCCATGGAGCGCTTCGCGTCCAACAAGGGCTTCACCACCGACCCGGACATCAACCCGAACTACATCCGCCCGATGCAGTTCATGTTCCGTCTGCAGAAGCTGATGGACGAGTACGCTGGTGGCGTGTCCTCCGCCTTCAAGACCTCCAAGCCCCTCCTGGAGCGTGGTCTGGAACTGATGGCGATGCTGAAGGAAGACGCCGAGAAGCTGGGTGCCGAGAACTCCTACGAGCTGGAGCGCTGCTGGGAGAACACCCACCGCATGTGGCAGGCCGAGGTTCACATCCGCACCATGCTGTTCCGTGAGGAGACCCGTTGGCCCGGCTACTACTTCCGCGCCGACACGCCGAAGATGGATGAAGCGAACTGGAAGTGCTTCGCCAACTGCGTGTACAAGGATGGCGAGTGGCAGTTCTGCAAGCGGGACGTGGTCGACCTACTCAAGTAGTCGCCATGGACTAGCCTGATCCTACTCCAGGCGCCTTTTTCGGCGCCTGGAGTTTTTTGCCCGCCCCGGACCGCGTCCTCCGCGTTCCGAGGTGGACAAAATGCAGTCATCGCCGGCAGTTGGCGCTGACGGCAGCGGGGTGAACATAGCCGTCCCAACCCGTCCGGAAATCCCCCTTGAGGGTGGACTTGACGGGTGGCGGCGTTGTATATTGACTGACTTGTAACTTTTGGTACGAAACCAGACGGGGAGCCCACCCCCCGTCCACCGCCCCCCGGGTACACGAACACCCAAGCTCCCCCGCAGGAGCAAAATTTCCCCCCGGGCGGGCACCAAGAACCAGACCGGAGGTGCCTAATGACAGAGGAGAGCACGATGGGCCAGGCCATTATGGTGGTCGGCGGTGGCATTACCGGGCTCAGCGCGGCTCTGGAGGCCGCCGAAGCGGGATACCCAGTCGTCCTGGTGGAGAAAAACCCCTATTTGGGCGGCCGGGTGGCCCAGCTGAACCAATACTTCCCCAAGCTGTGCCCGCCGTATTGCGGCCTGGAAATCAACTTCAAGAGGGTCAAGTCCAACGCGAACCTCGAAGTCCTGACCCTGGCCGAGGTCACCGCCATCAGCGGCCAGCCCGGCGATTACACGGTCAAGGTGAAGCAGAGCCCGCGCTTTGTTAACGACAAGTGCACGCTCTGCGGCAAGTGCGGCGAAGCCGTTTCCGCTGAGATCGACAACCCCTTCGACTACGGCCTCAGCAAGATCAAGGCCGCCTACCTGCCTCACCCCATGGCCTATCCGTCCCGGTTCGTCATCGATCCCTCCATCGCCGGCGGCGAGCAGGGCAAGAAGGCCGCCGAGGCCTGCCCCTACGGCGCGGTGGACCTGGGTGACAAGGGCCAGGATCTGGAATTCAAGGTCGGCGCGGTGATCTGGGCCGCGGGTTGGACTCCCTACGACCCCAAGAAGATGGAAAACTACAACTTCGCCCAGAACGCCAACCTCATCACCAACGTGCAGATGGAGCGCCTGGCCGCGGCCAACGGCCCCACCGGCGGCGTCATCCAGCGCCTCAGCGACGGCCAGGCCCCCAAAAACGTGGCCTTCGTGCAGTGCGCCGGCTCGCGGGACATCAACCACCTGCCGTTCTGCTCCACCATCTGCTGCCTGGCCAGTCTGAAGCAGGCCACCTACGTGCGTTCCCAATATGACGACGCTCAGGTGACCATCTACTTCATCGACATCCGGGCCATGGACCGCAACGAGGACTTCTA
>JAHLLK010000171.1 GCA_020444165.1 Deltaproteobacteria bacterium
TCCCTTTTTGAGACCGGCGAAATCCCTGAGAATGGCTGCAAACTCGTTTACGCGAACATATAGTTCCTGGTAGGTGATATGTTCAATTTTTTCGTTCTCCAGTTCCGGAACAAAATGAATGGCAGTCTTGTTTTTATAGGCCTTGAGATGTCGGTCGATGCAGTTGTAACTTGCGTTGATCCTGCCGCCTACGAACCATTTCCAGCAGGGAGCGTCACTGGTGTCAAGAATGGTGTGCCAATATTCGTACCATTCGAGGAGGTCTGCATATTCCTTGAAGCAGTTGGGGAAATTTTCCAGGCTGAACCTTTCATACATGGTTTCATCCGTCATGTTGGCCTGGGCAATGAATTTGGTTGATGGATAATAATACCCTTCTTCCTGCCAGTGAACAGCAATCTGCGCTTCAGAAGTTTCCACACGTTCTTTTTCCGACATGCCTGCACCCTCCTTCTCCTTGTTCGAGTAAAATGAGTTTGATTGCCAAAAAAACAGCTGCTTTTAGATGGACGATCATTTAAAAGAGCGACGGTAGGACGCAACGTTTTGCAGGTACTCGTTTAGGCCATTACCTTTTTAAATTGCCTTGAGGCAATTAGTCAATAAAAAATTCAGCAATTCTCAATTTTAAAAAAATTTTTCTTCCTTCTGATAAACTCTCGCAAGGTCTGGAATCGCGCTTCAAATGTCGTCTGCAACCACGAGTTTTCCCGTAAAACCTTTCTTCATCGAGAAAATCACCTTGGAGTAAAGAGGCAAGAGGAGCGTCAAATCAGAATTTTCTGTTTTACCGGGATGACAAAGGGATTTTTTTTACGCGGGTTCGTCGAAACGGCATTTCAGAACGACCATATCTTCCTCAAATACGCTTCTTACTTTGTAAGGCAGGGTTTTGAAAAGCCGAACCATTCCCAGGTTGCCTGGCGATGTGACTGCAAAAAAACCGGAAATCCCGTTTTCAAGGGCGGCCTGGGCCAGTTTTAAAAGGAGAATTTTTCCGATCTTTTTTCCCTGATATTCTCTGCTTACGGAGAAAGCCACCTCAGCCATATTTGTGGAAGGAACAAGCAGGTATTCCCCAATTCCTACGACCCGCCCGAATCCTACTTCCCCGACCACGGCCAGCATGGTCATGTCGTGGTCATAATCGATCTGAAGCATTTCCGCCAGATCGTCTTTGAAGAAGCTGTGTTTCTTATGAAAAAACCTGGCGACCACATCATCCTGATTCAGGGAGTAAAAGTGTTCCTGAATGCGTCTTTCATCCACAGGTTTTGCGGGGCGAAAAACCAGGTCTTCTCCGTCAATTCTTCTGGTTTCCTCCAGTCTCATGGGATAAATCCCATGGATGGATTCGCTCAATGTGCGGTCCGGCCCAAGCAGATCCATCTCTTTTGCCCGAAAAAAAAGTTCCTCTCTGAAATCAGGGTGCGCAATGCTGATCATAGCCATGGCGCGTTCCTGAAAACTTTTTCCAAAAAGGTTTACAACGCCATATTCGGTCACCACATAATGCACGTCCCCCCGGGGCACAACCACGGCGGTATTTTCGAGCATGGGAACAATTCTGCTCTGTTTCCCTTTCGCAAAGGTTGAGGTGAGCAGTACAATCGATTTGCCGCCCGGTGACCGGGATGCGCCCCTCATGAAATCAAGGATGCCGGTGACTCCGGAATAATAGTTTTGAGAAAGGGCATCTGCCGCCATTTGTCCGGTCAAATCTATGGACATGCCCACATTAATGCACACCATTTTGTTGTGTCTTGCAATGATTCCCGGATCGTTTACATAATCGGAAGGGTAAAAATCTATGGAAGGGTTGTCATGAATAAACTCGTAGAGCAGCTGACTGCCGATGGCGCTGCTTGCAACCAGTTTTCCGTCATTAAAACCCTTTTTCCGGTTTGTAATGGCGCCCCGTGCCACGAGATGCATAATGTCTTCGGTGATATACTGGCTGTGAACGCCTAAATCATTTTTATCGGAGAGAGCCAGCAGCGTGGCCTGTGATGTGACGCCCGGTCCAATCTGAAGGGTTGATCCATCATCCACCAGTCTGGCCACAAGCTGCCCGATAATGTTGGCCGTTTCCATTTCCGGCATTTGATTGATAGTCAGAAGTTCCTCATCGTGTTCAACAATCACATCCACATCATTCACATGAATAAAACTCTGCCCCAGCACGCGCGGCATTCTGACGTTGACCTGGGCGATGACCATATCCGCGGACAGCGCGGCCGCCTGAGTGATATCCACGGAAACGCCCAGGCTCATCCAGCCGAAGTCATCCGGAGGGGAGACCTGAATCAACGCCACATGAATGGGCAGTTGTCTGCTCTTGAAAAGACGCGGAATTTCAGAAAGGTTGATCGGAGTAATGAATCGCATCTCCTGGCGAATGCTGCTTGTTTTTGCAGAACCCAGGTAAAAGGACCGAATATTCATGGCCCTGCACATGGTCTTATTGGCAATTAAGCTCAGGGGAGTGCTCTCGAGGGCCATTAATCTAACGATTTCAATATCGGAGAAGCAATTAGAGGTTTCCGCAAGAGCCCAGACAAGATGCTGGGGTTCGCCGCAGGTGGAGCCGATAAAAACGCGCTGTCCCCCCCTGATAATCTTCATCGCGTCAAAAGCGTTCCGCTTTTTTTCGACATATTGATCGGCCCAGTGGGTTTTTTGAACCATGTTTGTCTCTGTATTGTATTGGGCTGTCCGTTTTACATTCAGGTAATAAACAGGCTGCACTTTCTCGCTGTAAATGCGTTGTGCCAGATCCGGTTTTTAAAAAAAGTAGATCTGGAGCACAACGACCACATCAGTTTATCAGAAAATAAAGAAAAGCTGTACTTTTTTGTGCATTTATGCTATTTGTTGTGTCCATAAGGAATATAAGGGCCGATAAAGGGCCTTCACTATGTCGCACGCAGCCCCGTTTATTCACTCACATCCCGCTTCATTTGGCGCTATCATAATGAAAGATGAACTGAATGATCATGTTGACTTTCTGCTTTCAGAAGGCAACGACAGATTCCAGATATGGAAACGTCTGAAAAGCAGCGACAATATTTTCAGGTTGCGGCAATATCTGAATAATAAGGCCCTGTTAAAGGACAAGAAAACGTATAGATATGTAAATATTCTACTATCTCTAATCGTTCTCTTCGTCACGACCAGTAAAATTCTCGGGGTGGTCTATTACGCAAAGGGCCTTTTCATGCTCGTTCTTCTGGTTGTTCCCATGATCAATATGTACATTCTAAAAGAGATCATTTTTTTTCGGCGGAACGGCTACCTGTTCTTGTGTATACTGTCTGCGCTCTCTTTTATTCATCGGGAGAATCGGCATTTTCCGGAATTTATTTTTGTACTTGCGATGATTGCCCTTTCCCTGTTCCTATATTTCAAACTGTTTCCAAAAGAGGATCTGATTCCAGCTCTTGCAGAGAAAAAGGCTGAATAATCATTGAAAAGTTTTGACGTCCATTTTTCCCGGGGTTGGGTGGTGTTATGGACACAAATGCTGTTCCGCATGCGGTCGTTCTGGAATTTTTAGGCAGCAGATTTCCCTTCAATGCACTGGCGCGGTCAGACCTGCTGAGGTTCGCCCAGAGAGCCGCCATCGATTTTTTTCCAAAAGGGACCCTCATTTTTCGGCAGGGCGAAACGGAAGTGACTCACTTTTACGTTATTCAGAGAGGGGGGGTGCGCTGCTACCGCGTAGACGCCTTTGGAAACTTGACCTTAAAAGATTTCCGAGGGGAAGGGGAACATTTCGGCGCCCTTCCCATTATTCAAAATACCAGGGCAAATCTTAATGTTGAAACCCTGGACGACACCTTCTGTTTTCTCTTTGAAAAAAAAACTTTCCTGGATCTTCTCAAAACAAACCACAAAATCAAGCAGCATTACCTTCGGACCATGTCTGAGAAAATGGTCCAGCCGGTGTATGCCCAGCTTCGGCAGCAGAAAATTCCGCCCCGTGCGGAAGGCGCCCTTTTTCTCTTCAGCGCCAGGGTCGGCGAAATTTCCAAGGAGAGGCTCTTTACCGCGCCGGAACGAATCTCGGTGCAGGAGGCATCCCTGCTCATGTCGGAAAAACGGATCGGGTCTCTTCTTCTGACAAATGACCAGCAGGAGATCGTCGGTATTGTCACCGACAAAGATATTCGCGGCAAGGTTGTTGCGCGGGGGCTTGATTACCGCACCAGGGCCTCCGAAATCATGGCTGCGCCGGTGCAGACCATTTCAGGGCAGTCCGTCTGTTTTGACGCGTTGCTCAGCATGATAAAAAACCGTATTCACCATCTTGCCGTTGAAGAAAATGGAAAGATTATAAAGATGCTCACCACCCACGATATCATGGTGGCTCAAGGCAGTTCCCCCTACTTCCTTTTTCGGGAAATTCGAGCGCAGAGACAGGTGAGCGATCTGTACGCCCGCTTATTGAAGAAGGAGCAAAGGCCTGCCATGTAACCAGAATGGTTTCCATATTGAACGATCATGTTCTGGACCGTTTGCTCACACTCGTGCAGGAGCAGATTGGTCCCCCTCCCGTGCCTTTTTCCTGGCTGTTGACCGGCAGCGAAGGGCGTCAGGAAAATATTTTCAAGGGAACTCAGGCGAATGCCGTCATTTACGAAGACGGCGGGGGGGATGATGCCTGCAAGGAAGCGGAAGCCTATTTCAGGATGTTGTCCGAGCAGGCGGTTAAACATCTTATGGCCTGCGGATATTCGTCCGGACATGGTGAAAACACGGCCACAGACCCCAAATGGCGGCAACCTCAATCGGTGTGGGAAAAGTATTTTCAGGAATGGTGCAAATTTCCAGGCCGAGAGAGCCATTTTGATACGGCCCTCTTTTTCGATTTCAGATCCGGGGCCGGCAGTACCGGGTTTGAGGAAGCATTGCGGGAGAAAGTGCATGTCTTGACGAGGGGAGAGCAGTCATTTCTGCGCTTTCTTGTGAGGCCCTGCATTTCCATGCAGCCGCCTCTCTCTTTTTATGGCAATTTTGTGGTAGAAAAGGATGGGAAATACAGCGATGTCTTTGATGTGGAAGGGAAGACGCTGTTCTTTTTTGTGGCTTTTGCACGAGCTATGGCCCTGAAATACGGGATCAGCAAGACCAATACGATAGAGAGACTCCGTTTGCTCCTGGAGCAGCAGCGCATACATAAAGACCTGGGCTCTGAACTGATTGAAGCCTACGAACTCCTAATGCATCTGAGGCTGGTTCACCAACTCCGTTTGATAGAAGATGGACAGGAGCCGAACAATCTTGTTCATCCCGGCGATCTTTCCGATCTGGAAAAACAAACCCTGAAAGAGACTTTTGAGGTGATCAGGCGTTTGCAGGCGTTTGCGCGTCACGAGTTTGGACTTCTGGATGATCTGTAAATTGCCGGGCCGAAACCTTTACCTGCCCCCGTTGACGATTCATGCCGCTTCCAAAATACATAACACGTCTCTTCCCCTCTAAAAAGCCGGCGCATCCCTCAATCGTCGCCAATAACCTTATCAGCGTCGCCTCTAACAGGGATGTCCCGGTACGGGACTGTGAATTTGTGGTCTTTGACACCGAATTGACCGGCCTGAACCAGCGCAGGGATGAGATCATTTCTATCGGCGCCGTACGTATAAGAAATCTGCGAATCTGTTGCGGGGACACATTTTACGCGCTTATCAAACCACAGGGAAAGCTCTACAACGCCAGTACCCTCATCCATCGCCTTACGCCGCGTGAATTGTCGGGGGCCAAACACGTTGCGGACGTTCTTCCGCGCTTTGTGGATTACTGTGCAGGCGCGTTTCTGGTGGGGCATCACGTGATTCTGGATCTGAGTTTCGTGAATCGCGCCTGTCAAAATTATCTGGGCGGCGTGATTCAAAGTTCCAGCCTTGACACCATGCAGCTTGCCATGGCCTATAAGGAAGCATTAAACGGCCCCCATGTGGATCATCGTGAGAAGCAGAACTCCTACAGACTCTCGGCCTTGAGTGAAGAGTTTCACCTTCCGAAATTTGAGGAACACAACGCCCTTCAGGATGCCCTGCAAACGGCCTGCCTCTTCCTGTATCTGGTCCATAAATTGAGATATGGCGCCTCCGGCACCATGAACGAGTATTTAAGGATCGGGGGAAAATAGCCCAAAAAACAAACCGATTTGGTGAATGCTCACGAACCGGAAACCGTGTTCCTTTTACTATCCATTCGAGTCTTTGACTTTCACAATTTCTTTCACGCGTCCAATTTGGCCACTCTCTAAACGAACCTTGATGCCATGAGGATGTGTAGCTGATTTTGTGAGAATATCTTTTACGACCCCTTCCGTGAGGTTCCCTGATCGCTGGTCCTTCTTCAACACAATGAAAACCTGCATTCCCGCTTTAATATTTCCGCGATGTATCCCGACCATGCTTATCATTCCCTTCGTTTGGGAGGTATCTTTTGATGCACTCGTAAAAAGTCAAAAATGCGAAAAACGCACATAATGATTTCAATAGGTTATCTGCGTTAAAAATCCGAAATTCGGACTTTTTACGAGACCATCATCTTTTAGATTCCTATTTGTTGACATTCGACTCCAGCATGGGGTCGAAATATTGGTGCAGGTTCCCGTACAGGGCGCTCCAGCTTCCATCGCTTTGTTTGTCTTTGGCCAGAGCCACGGTAATCAGCCGAGCGCCGTCGGAGGTTTTGGCTGCCACCTGGGCGGTTATGCTTCGAGTGGTACGGCGTCTCCAGGCGGTTTTCGTGGTGTCTGTCCACTCCTCCACGGTTTGTTCCTGCCAATTTTCCGAAATGATGGTGCAGCGCAGCGGGTCGCCCCCGTCTTTCTTATCATTTTTTACCAGGGTTTCAGCTTTTTTCTTCAGTTCGTCCATGTCTCCGCCGGTGTAGCGATCGGGCGTCATGAAGGTACGTTCTTTTCGAATCCGGCGGTTCTCTTGATCTTTAGCCACCAGGGCGTCGAATTCGGCCTGGATCTCTTTTCGCTTCGGATCGGATTCCCCCAGCGCGGCAGTGACCTTCTCTGTGATTTCCCGAATGGACGTCATCCATTTGTGATCCACCAGATTTGGTTTGATGGTCTTATCGGATTTCCACCCGTTGTCTTTTTCCAACTGGGCCATGGCGGCGGCGATTTCTTTCTCTGCGTCCCCCGTCACGGACTCGACACGGCTTGCAAAACCTTCCTCAAAGCTTTTTAAACGAAGGGGAGCTTCCCTGTCGGCCAGTTCTTCCAATTGCCAGGTCTTGCCGTTGGGGAATTCCGTTTTCTTGTACTCCTCATAAAAAACTTTAAACGCATCGCAGCGCTTCTGAGCTTCGGCGAACTTTTCGGGTTCGGATGTGCCCGGCACGAACACCAGCATGTCAGGGTTATGCCCCTCCTGTCCGGGGTAGGAGAGATATTCACGGAACCGGGCCACCCATTCCGCGGACTGCTGTTCCTGAGCAGCTTTCGCCCCGACGGCGTCGGCTTTGGCTTTGGATTCTGCAGCTCCTTGTTCCCGGGCCTTTTCGTTCAGCTCCTCGAAGCGGTTTTGCACGGCGGCAAATTGGGGATTGGCCGGATCGAACTGTCCGCCGTAGTTCTTTTCAATTTCGCCAAAGAACTGTGCCGCCTGCTGGAGGTTGTATTTTGCACTTTCTGCGTTGCTGCCGACGTACCGCTCGGCGCTGTCGAGAAGACGGGTAATATCTTTCAGCCTTTTTGTTACCCCGGCGGGGAGTTTGTCTGTGGCGGCCGTTTTTGCTGCAACGGCAGGTCCTGAAGATTTTGTCGGCATGGCTTTTGGCTCAGGTTTTGGGGGAAGTCCCTGTTCCGAAGATGCCGGTTTCGCATCGAGTTTGCCAAGTTTTTTATCCACATTGTTTCGAATGCGCGTAAATTTCTTTTCGGTCTGCAAGATCTTTTTGTTGTTGGGATCTTCCGCCTTTCCCTGTTCGATGAGTTCGCCGGCCTCATTAAGCAAGGCATCGGCCTCTGCATTTTTTCCACTGAACATCATTTTTTCCGCATCGCGGAGGATCTTGTCGGCCTGTTTGGCCAGGTCGTCCACCTCTGCAAAAGCGCTTCCAGCCGTCAAAACAAACGTCGTCAGAAGAACCGCAACAAAACTCCGTCCCCATTTCATTTCCATTTAATCCCTCCTCTTCCTCATTCAACGACAGAATATACAGCGTCCATCCATTCTTTAAATTGCTGAAGTTATTGTTTCCCTGAGCCGCTTTCCGATTTCCTGTCTTCGCGGCCCGGGCGCCTCTGGCTTCTGAAAAGACCCGTGAAAAGACCGAAGGAGGCCCCTGCGATAGGTCTGATCTGGCTCACTCGAAAGATGAGCTGGCCGTGGCCGATCGGTTCTACAGGGCGCACTTCCCTGAATTTTTTAAGCAAAAGACCCGCGGCCACGAATCGAATGAGACCGGAAAGGAAAAAGATCACCGGAAGAGTCGAGACGGGCGCCCAGATCCAGGAACCAAAGGCAAAAGAATCCGGAAGCTGGTCGGCCGCAATTCCCCCGCAAAGCGAACCGAACAGAACGCACACCCCATTGACCAACCCCTGATATGCGACGCATCTGGCCCGCTTCGGAGGGGTAACCGCATCAAACATGAAATTGGCCGCAGAAAGATTGAATCCCGCCCACACGAATCCTGCATACGCCTGGATCACCATCAGATATCCCAGGTTGTGGGAAAACAGCCAGAGCATAGGGATCACGCCGACACCCCATCCGCAGAGATTCAGGATCTTCTTGTTGCCGAAACGGTCGCTCAAATCTCCCCAGTAACGGAAGGTGAGAAACTGACTGACGGCCGCCGATGCCGTTACGGCAGTAAACACCAGATAGGTGAGATGGAGATCCCGAAGCATATAAAGGGCAAAATAAGGTCCAGAAAAAGAGACCCCAAAATTGACGGCGGCCACAAAGAATGCAAATTTTGCGAAATTAGAATGGGGCGAACGCCTCAAGAACTGCCTGAATGTGAATACCTGTTCAGCAGACAGCCGGAATTCCGGATCAGCATAGCCTTTCAACCAGTGGACGGAATACAGACGGGCGAGAAAAGCTGCAAGAAAAATAATCAGGAACCCAGTCGCCGCATGATCCCACCGGGCAAAGAGGTGCAGGACAAGCCCAGCCATGAGAAGAGAGACGAATGTGCTCATTCCGGCCAGCCGGTTGCGGTTCCCGAAAAACCGGCCTCTTATGCGGGGGTCAACCAAATCGCCGATCAGGCTGTTCCAAATAGGAACGATCGCGCCGTTGGAACCCTGGTAGAGGAGAACAAGCCCCATCAGGAGCCACACCGCGGTTTCACCCCTTCCGAAAAGAAATGGGAGAATGCAGATGGGTATCCACAGAAGCCCCTGAAACAGGGCGCCTGTTACAATCACCCTGCGCCGGCTTGGGAAGCGGTCCATACGGATGGCTCCAGCCCACTGCATCACCGCACCGAAAAGCTGTGGAAGGGTGGACAGGAGACCCACCTGAAGGGTTGTCGCCTGAAGAAAGATGCCGAAAGGCCCCAGATAGGTTTCCCCCGACCCCAGCATTACGGCATGGCTTACTCCATCACGAACGGAGGCGCGAAGAGAAGGATCATCGATCTCCGCGGTCGGGGAAGCCTTGACTGAAGTTTCCAGGGACATAAGAAAAACCATTTCCAAAAGAAAATTTTTTCCATCTCATCCGGGCCTTACAGCGAACCGGACCGAATCAAACCCACATTGAAAGTATAACATCCCTGGATTTGAACCTGAATCTTTTTTTGCATCCAGGAGTGAGAAAGCAAAGGAGAAGCCTCCTCATTCCCTCATCCGGACAGAGACTGCGACGCCCTGGATTTCGTTTTGATCGTTCGCTGCGCCTCACGGGTCATGGAGGTTCATGGAATCCATGGGAAAATAGTGCCCTTTCCGCTAAAAAATACAGGCTTCACCTTATATCCAACCGTACTTCCAACCAGTACTCTGACTCAGGCACACAGGCACAGAAGATTGCCGCGTTCCTCTATCCGGAGGAGGGACAAAGGGAATGGCGCCTTATCTGTACAAATGGAACAGGAGGGAACTCATGGATATCAGAGAACTGAAAAGAATACTTGCGGGGCTCTGTGTGGCGAGTCTTGCATCAGGCGCGGGACTTGTCTTCACCGGGT
>JAHLLK010000013.1 GCA_020444165.1 Deltaproteobacteria bacterium
CCCAGCAGCCCAAGAACAACATCGTGCGGGTGGCCTTCCAGGCCATGAGCGCGGCCCTGGGCGGCACCCAGAGCCTGCACACCAACTCCATGGACGAGGCCTTTGCCCTGCCCAGTCAGGAGGCGGTGACCATCGCCCTCCGCACCCAGCAGATCATCGCCTACGAGACCGGGGCCGGCGACACCATCGACCCCTTGGCCGGCTCCTATTACATCGAGTCCCTCACCGACCAGATCGAGGAGAGGGCGGCCAAATACATCGCCGAGATCGACCAGATGGGCGGGGCGGTGGAGGCGGTGGAGCGCGGTTTCGTGCAGCGCGAGATCCAGGAGGCGGCCTATGACTACCAGAAGGCCGTGGAAGCCGGCGCCCGGGTGGTGGTGGGCGTGAACAAGTTCGTGACCGAGAAACAAGAGGTGCCGAAAATCCTCCGGGTGGACCCCATCGTCCGCGAGGAGCAGGCCCAGGCCCTGGCCGACCTGCGGGCCCAGCGGGACAGCCAGGCGGTGGAGGCGGCCCTGGCCGCCCTGAAGGCCGCGGCCATCGACGGCGGCAACCTGATGCCGCATTTCCTGGCCGGCGTCCGGGCCTACGCCACCTTGGGGGAGATTTGCGACACCTTGCGGGGGGTCTTTGGCGAGTATCAAGCCCCCATGACCATATAGAGGGAGAAGGCCATGCGCAAGATACGAGTCCTGGCGGCCAAGCCCGGCCTGGACGGCCATGACCGGGGCGTGAAGGTGCTGGCCGCGGCCCTCAGGGACGCGGGCATGGAAGTGATCTACACCGGGCTCCGGCAGACCCCGGAACAGATCGTGGCGGCCGCCATGCAGGAGGACGCCGACGTGATCGGTCTTTCGGTGCTGTCCGGCGCCCATGACTACCTGTTCCCCAAGGTCATGGCGCTCCTGAAGGAGAAGGGCATGGACGACGTCCTGGTCCTGGGGGGCGGCATCATCCCCCAGGAGGATGTGGACAGCCTGAAAGAACTGGGCATCGCCGGCGTGTTCGGCCCCGGCACCCGCACCTCCGAGATCATCGACTTCATCAAGGAGAACCTGAAACGTAAAGAATAGGCGCACCAACGCCTTGTTGCACGGTGACCGGGGCCCTTGGGGGCTCCGGTTTTTTTGCACATGAACTGCTTGACTCGCATGGCGGAGGGCACTCATCCTGTATTTATCAAGTTCAATAAATTTAATTTCCCAAGTAATTCAGAGGTATCAAAGGAGACGGCGGAGCATGAAAAGCAGGTCTTTGATGATTTTGGGGCTGACGGTGTTGATTTCCACTGGCGCGGGATTGGTTTGGGCCGCGGCGGACACCACCACCGCGGCTCCGGCCACCCCCGCCCCCGGTGCGGCAGCCCCGGCTCCGGCCCAGCCCGCCATGGCTCCGCCCGCCGGGCACGCGGGTCACGACATGGGCCACAAAATGGGCCAACCGCCGCAGCCGGCCCAGCCGGGTCATGCGGGTCACGCCGGCATGACCCCGGGCCAGCCGCCGGCCATGGCGCCCATGAAGGGCATGAAGGGTGAGATGCCCGAGTGCTGCAAGATGATGATGGAAAAGGCCAAGGCCGAGGGCGGCGGCAAGATGGGCATGATGGGCGGCAAGATGGGCATGATGGGCGGCAAGATGGAGGGCATGAAGGAAGGCATGAAGGAAGGCTCCTGTTGCCCCAAGGAAATGGGCATGGGCCGCGGCCAAATGGGCATGGGCCTGGGCGGGCCTCCCGAGTGCGGCCAGATGAGCGCCATGCTGCACCAGATGCTGGAGGCCGCGTCCCCGGGCATGCGCATGGGGCATCGCGGTCCGGCAGGCATGCTGGACCTGCCCCTGGGCCGGCTGAATTTGACGCCGGAGCAGCGGGACAAGCTGCGTAATGTGATCTTCGAAAACCTGGACAAGATGCAGGACATGTCGGCCCATTACCGCAAGCTGCATCTGCGGGCCACCTTCCTGACCGAGAACCCCCAGAGCAAGCCCGAGGAGATCGTTAAGCTTTACGCCGAGATGGGTGAAACGAGGGGCCGCATGCTCATCCAGGGCCGCATGTACCGCCAAGCGGTCATGGGTTTGTTGACTGAACAGCAGAAGCAAATGGTGGAGGGTGAGGAGCCTCCGGCCCAGGCGCCTCCGGCTGGGGCGCCCCCGGCCGCCGCGCACCACTAACCGCGCTTTCGCCGCAAATCGTCATCCCGGTGCGGGGCCAGGCGGCCCCCGCCGGGATTTTCTTGGGCCGGGCCAAGGCGGAGCCGGGGCCTCAGCGGCTGCCAAAGGGCTTCAGGTGGTCGTTGTCGTCCCAGAGATCGGGGTACAGCTCCGCCGAGCAGGCGGGGCAGAGGCCGTGGCTGAAGCGCACCCCGGTGTGGCGCCGGATGTAGGATTCGATCATCTGCCACTGGCCGGACTCGTCCCGCACCTTCTTGCAGTTGGCGCACAGGGTGATGAAGTTGCTGAGCTTCTGCACCCCTTCCAGCACGTTCCTGAGCGAGATGATCTCTTCCAGGCGGGCTTCCTCGGCCTTTTTGAACTCGGTGATGTCCACCAACAGATGCACCGTGCCCACCACTTGCCCCGGCGTGGCGAAGATGGGTGCGTCGATGATCTGGAACGAGCCCCGGAGCCGGGGCAGGGGCATCTCCGCGGTCTGCATCACCCCGCTGGCCAGGCAGGTGAAATGGGGGCATTGGGGCGGGGGAGCGTCCAGCCCGTGCACCACTTCGTAGCACTTGGCCCCCTCCACCCGGTCCACCAAGGGGGCCAGCCGCTCCCAAAAGGCCTGGTTGGCCCGCTGGATCACAAAATGCCGGTCAATGACCGCCAGGGGAGCCGGCACCAGGGAGGGACTCCAGGGAAGGGGGGCGCCGGGGCCTCGGTCCAAGCCTCGGTCCAGGCCTTGATCCAGGGCCGCGCCCGCGGGATCGCCGGCCCCGCCAGCTCCGGACGCCCGGCGCTGGCGTTCCCGGGCGGCCAGAATCCGCCGCCCCAACTCCGGCCGGGCCAGCTCCTCGGGAGTCAGGTGATCCTGCACCCCGGAGCGCACCAGGGCCAGGAATTCCTCCTGGGGGAGGGCTTGGCCCAGGGTGAGCACCGCCGTGCCGGGATAGGCCGCCGCCAGGCAGGCCACCGCCGGGAAACCCAGGGGAGCCCCGGGGACCAGGTAAAGGAGTAAGGCGTCAACTTCGGTGACCAGGGGGGAAAGGGCCGACGGAGCGCCGGCCAGTGTGGCGTGAAGCACCACCAGATCCGCGGAAGCGGGAAAAGGGGGCACCTCCGCCCCGGCCGGGGAGATCAAGAGGACCCTGGCAGGCATGGCTATCCCTTCCCGGTGGGAGGCTGCGTTTCCGCATTATAGCAAATAAATCCGGGAAATCGTGAATTAGCGGCCCGGCGCCCGGGGAACCCGGGAATATCCTCCTGGGCAGGCGACACCGCAACCGGGGTCCGGGCGGCTCCGGCTCGCCAGGCCCTGCGCGGCCGGGCAGGGCCGCAAACGCCGGGGCTCAGAGTTGGGCCAACTGGGCCATGATCTTCTCCCGCACCAGGCGGGGGGGCAGCCCGGTTTGGGTGGCGATGAGGGCCACGTCGTCCGCCTCGGGATGCCAGCAGGTCTGGCCACCCTTCAGGGCCTTTTTCACCCGCACCAGGCCCCAGGGGGTTTCCAGGCTCACCACCTCGCGGGGGACCAGACGCCGTTCCACCCGCCGGAGCCGTACCCCCAGGGTGCTGGTCTGCTCCAGCACCAAATGGGCCAGCTCCTCGGCTTGGGAGGGCTGGGCCATGACGGTGAGGGCCAGACCGGGGCGGCCCTTTTTCATGTAGAGCGGCGCGGCGGCCACGTCCAGGGCTCCGGCCTTCAGGAGCCGCCGGAACACGATGGGCAGGTCCTCGGGGGATTCGTCGTCCAGATGGCAGACGATTTCCACCACCTGATCAGCCTGGTCCTCGCCGGCTTCCTCCCCCAGCAAGAGGCGCACCACGTTGGGGGCATAGGTCCCGGGGCGCGAGCCGCCGCCAAGGCCGGTCTTTTTGAGGCGCATGGCCGGCAGGTCTCCGAAATCCTGGGCCAACACCGACAAGAGCGCGGCCCCGGTGGGGGTCACCGTCTCCTGGGGCAGGGGCCAGGGGGTCACCGGCACGTTGGAGAGCAGGTTCAGCACCGCGGGCGCGGGCAGGGGCAGGCGTCCGTGGGCGGCCTCCACGAAGCCCCGGCCCAAGGGCAGGGGAGAGCACACCAGCCGCGGCCGGCCCAGCCACACCAGGGCGGCGCAGAAGGCGGTGACGTCCACGATGGCGTCCACCGCGCCCACCTCGTGGAAATGGACCTTGTCCGGGCTGATGCCGTGCACCTTGCCCTCGGCCTCGGCCAAGCGCAGAAACACCCAGGCCGCCTGGGAGGCCACCTCCTCGGGCAGGCGTTTCAGGTGCTCCAGCACCTGGGAGAGGTGGCGGTGGGGCTGTTCTTCCGGAGCCTCCACCACCAGCCGCCGGGCAGCCAGGGCCCCCTGCTGCACCGGTTCGTCACGGAGCGTCACCTCGCCCAGCTCCATGGCGGCCACCAGGGACTCCAGCTCAGCCAGGGGCCAGCCCAGATCGAACATGGCGCCGGCCAGCATGTCGCCGGCCGCGCCGCCGCAGGCGTCCACGTACAAGATCTTGCTCACCGCGCCTTACTCCTCGGCTTTTTTCCGGCTCCGGGCCGCCCGCTTTTTCAGGGGGGTCGGCTTGCCGGCCAGGGCCAGCTCCAGCACCTGGTCCATGTGGTCCACCAGATGGATGTCCAGCTTGCGGCGCACCCGGGGCGGCAGCTCCGAGAGATCCTTCTGGTTCTTGCCCGGCACCAACACGGTCTTGAGCCCGGCCCGGAGGACGGCCAGGGCCTTTTCCTTGAGCCCGCCGATGGGCAGCACCTTGCCGGTGAGGGTGATCTCGCCGGTCATGGCCACCTCTTCCTTCACCGCGATGCCGGTGAGCGCGCTGACCATGGCCGTACAGATGGTGATGCCCGCGCTGGGTCCGTCCTTGGGGATGGCCCCGCTGGGCACGTGCAGGTGGATGTCCATGTCCTCGTAGAACCCGGGCCTCAGACCCAAGGCCGCGGCCCGGCTGCGGGCGTAGGACAGGGCGGCCTGGGCCGATTCGCGCATGACCTCGCCCAGCTGGCCGGTGGTGGTCAGGTTGCCCTTGCCCTCCACCAGGCTCACCTCCACCCGGAGCACTTCCCCGCCAAAGGCGGTCCAGGCCAGGCCGGTGGCCACTCCCACCTCGCCCTCGCCCCGCTCGTCCTCGGGCAGGAACTTCGGCACCCCCAGGTAATTGTGCACCGAGTTGGCGGTGATGTTGAAGGGGCCTTTCTTGCCCTCGGCCACCCGGCGGGCGGCCTTCCTGAGGATGGAGGCCAGTTCCCGCTCCAGGTTCCGGAGCCCCGCCTCCCGGGTGTAGGAGCGGATCACCTCGAAGATGGCCTGGTCGCTGATCTTCACCTGCGCTGGTTTCAGGCCGTTTTCCTTGATCTGCCGGGGCAACAGGTGTTGCCGGGCGATGATAACCTTCTCCTCGTCGGTGTAGCCCGGGATCTCGATGACCTCCATGCGGTCCAAGAGGGCCTCGGGGATGGTTTCGTCCATGTTGGCCGTGGTGAGGAACATTACCTTGGACAAATCAAAGGGCAGGTTCAGGTAGTGGTCGCTGAAGGAGTGGTTCTGCTCCGGGTCCAGCACCTCCAACAGGGCGCTGGTGGGGTCGCCCCGGAAGTCCGAGCCCACCTTGTCCACCTCGTCGATCATGAACACCGGGTTGTTGGCCTGGGCCTGCTTCATGCCCTGGATGATGCGGCCGGGCAGGGCCCCGATGTAGGTGCGGCGGTGGCCCCGGATCTCGGCCTCGTCGTGCACGCCGCCCAGGGACAGGCGCACGAACTGGCGGCCCATGGCCCGGGCGATGGAGCGGCCGAGCGAGGTCTTGCCCACGCCGGGAGGGCCCAGGAAGCAGAGGATGGGCCCCTTCATCTTGGGGTTCAGCTTCCGGACGGCCAAATGCTCCAGGATGCGCTCCTTGACCTTGTCCAGGTCATAGTGGTCCTGGTCCAGGATCTTCTTGGCCCGGGGGATGTCCAGGCGGTCGCGGGTGCCTTCGGACCAGGGCAGGTCCAGAATCCAGTCCAGGTAGGTGCGGATGATGGTGGCCTCGGCCGCTTCGGGCTGCATCTGCTCCAGGCGGGTGAGCTGCTTCAGGGATTCCTCCCGCACCGGGGCCGACATCTTCTTCTGCTCCAGGGACTCCCGGAGGTCCAGGATCTCCTGCAAGCGCTCCTCGGCGTCGCCCAGTTCGCGGCGGATGGCCCGGAGCTGCTCGCGCAAATAGTACTCGCGCTGGCTCTTGGTCATCTCCTCCTGGGCGTCGGACTGGATCTTGGCCTGGATGGTGCTGACCTCCAGCTCCTTGCCCAGGTAGTCGTGCACCCGCTTGAGGCGCTCCACCGGGTCCAGCTCCTCCAGGATCTCCTGGGCCTGGGCCAGCTTCAGCCGCAGGTTACTGGCCACCATGTCGGCCAGGCGGCCGGACTCCTCCACCGAGTTCAGGATGGCCACCACGTCGCTGGACAGGAGCCCCCGGAGGGAGAGGATCTTTTCGCTGGCCTCGCGCACGTTGCGCATCAAGGCCTCCACCTCCACCGTGGCTTCTTCCTCGGGGGGCTCGTCCACCGCCTTGATGGCGACCTCGTAGAAAGGCTTCTTGCGGATCCAGTCGGTGATCTCGGCCCGGGTGAGGCCCTGCACCAAAAGCTTCAGCCGGCCGTCGGAGAGCCGGAGCTGGCGCATGATCATGCCCACCGAGCCGACCTTGTAAAGGTCCTCGGGTTTGGGATGCTCGATGGCCTGGTCGCGCTGGGCGGCCAGGAACACCAGCTGGTCGCGGGCCATGGCGGCTTCCACCGCAGCCACGCTGCCTTCGCGGGAAACCATGAGCGGCAGGATCATGTAGGGGAAGACCACCACGTCCCTGACCGGCAAGAGCGGCAGGGTTTCCGGGATTTCTTCCTCTTCCTCCTCGTCGTCCCGGTTTTCCTCCAGGCTTTCCAGGATGTCGTTATCCTCGAATATTTCGTCTTCGGTCAAAAGATCGGCCATACGGCTCATGCGCGCTCCAGGGGGGTGGACCAGGCCATGGCGGGATCATGGCACCAACAGGCCGTGAAAGACATGACGTGTCCGGCGGCTCCTCCGGGGTCCGGGGCGGCTGGGCCGCCCCGGCGCCAACTCGGGGAGGCGCCTGTGGGCTCAGCGGCGTATCCGGCAGTTCCTCTGGGCCTGGGAGAGCGGGCCAAGTTACGGGCCAACTCGTCGGGGACGCCTGTCGACAGCTACTCCATATTTATCAGAACAGGCAGGTTTTGACAGATTTTTTCGCACTTGGCACGGAGAGGATCAACCCCGGGGCGGCGCGCCCGGTGGCCGGCAGCCGGAAGAGCCTGAGAATTGGTCTGACCATTTTTCCAGACCTGGGGGAGGTTTTGTTTGAGTTGCCTAGCAGAGGGCCGACATAGTAAGGTGATAGTGACTACGATGACCATGAGGTCTTAGCGCCGGAAAGGCTGCCAACTTGCACTCTTGCCTGGTAGGAGGGCTAATGGTGCGGCTGGGGAGCGCCGCCGGCTTCCCGGGATCTCGCCCGCGGGAGCTGTTTGTCTGACAATTGGTCTGCGGAGGAACGTCTGCCTGCCACCGGGGAGAGGGTGCGCGGGCCTGTTCAGGTAATCGGCATATTTGCGAACCATTGTGGTCCCAAGGAGGAAGCTAGATGACCAAAGCCAAACACTCCCGGTTGTTGATGGCGGTCGCCGTGACCGCGGCGGCCGTGCTTTTGGCCCTGCCCGTATGCGCCGCCCAGAAGGTGATCATCGGCGGCGGCCCCACCGGCGGCACCTTCAACACCTTCGCCAATGCCATGGCGATTTTCCTGCCCAAACACATCACTGACGTGACCGCCAGCGCTGTGGGTTCCGGCGGCTCGGTGGAGAACGTCCGCCTGGTCAACAGCGGGGAGTTCACCTTTGGCATGTGCTATGCCGTGGACACCGCCCTGGCGGCCAAGGGCAAGCTGCCCAAGGATGACACCAAGTACGACAACACCCGCTCCATGGGCTTCCTCTACGGCGCGCCGGCCCAGTTGGTGGTCCGGGCCGACGCCGGCATCAAATCGGCCAAGGACCTGGTGGGCAAGAAGGTGGCCGTGGGCAACGCCGGCAGCGGCGCGGCGGCCAGCGCCGAGCGCTTCTTCCGCCACATTGGGGTGTGGGAGAAGTTCCAGCCCCAGTTCCTGGGCTACTCCGCCGCGGCCAGCGCCCTGCAGGACGGCAAGATCGACGCCTTCTGGGTGCTGGTGGGCTACCCCAACCGCTCCATCATCGAGGCCTCGGTGCAGGTGAAGATCGCGCTCTTGAACCTGGGCCAGCTGGCCGAGGAGTCGGGCTTCTACAACGAGTTCGCCTACGCCCCCACCACCATCCCGGCCGGCGTCTACGGCAAGGACATGCCCGCCTGCCAGACCTTCCAGGATTCCACCATCCTGACCACCAACAAGAGCGTGCCCGAGGACGTGGTCTACAACGTCATGAAGGCCCTGTGGTCCAAGGAGGGCATGGAGGCCATGTCCGCCGCCCAGAAGACCTTCAAGGAGATGAACCTGGACAACAACTTCCAGGGCTCCAGCGTGCCCCTGCACAAGGGTGCGGCCAAATTCTGGAAGGAAATGGGCAAGGAGATTCCGGCCAAACTGCAGCCCGTCGACTGACAGGGTGTTGCGAAAGACCATCACTGGTGTGCCTTGGAGGCTATTCATCCCTAGCCTGCCGGTGATGGCCCTTTGACAGCTAACCCGGGGGAGGGGGCCGAGGCTCCCTCCCCCGTTTTCCCCCCTCGGCGGGAGGAAACATGGACGAAAAACCAGAGGTCAAGCAGAAGATAGCCCAGCCCCAGGTGGAGGAGGATCTGCCCGAGCTGGATAGCGAGGCCGACAAGGACACCCTGAAGGAGCTGGTCTCCAAGGACTCCAAGTCGGGCCGCGGGCTCACGGGGTTCTGGTACTGGCTGGTGGCCGGCATGGGCACCTTCATGGTTGTGTTCTACATGTATAACGCCGGCATAGCGTCGGTGGACACCCAGTATTACTTCGGTGTGTATGTCTTGTTGACCTACGCCATGGTTTTCCTCTCCTACCCCATGCTCCGCAATTCGCCCCAAGACCGGCCCAGCGTGTTGGACGTGCTCCTGGCCTTGGTGGCGGTGTTTTGCGTCGGCTATTACATCCACGAGTACGCGGATCTTAACTATCGCATGGGAGCCGAGACCAACCTGGACATCGCGGTGAGCGCGGTGGGCATCCTCATCTCCCTGGAGGTGGCCCGCCGGGTGCTGGGCGCGTCCATGACCATCGTGGGCGTCGTGTTCCTGTGCTACTGCCTATGGGGCGACGTGCTGCAGGGCATCCCCGTGCTGGACGCCTTCTCGCACCAGGGCACCACCTTCAAGAAGATGACGACCGACATCTTCCTGAAACAGGACGGCGTGTTCGGCATCATGACCAGCGTGCTGGTCAACTACGTGATTCTGTTCATATTTTTCGGCTCGTTCCTGAAGTATTCGGGCTGCGCCAAATTCTTCCTGGACCTGCCCCTGGCCCTGGCCGGCAACTCCGTGGGCGGGCCGGCCAAAGTGGCGGTCATCGCCTCGGGCTTCTTCGGCTCGGTGTCGGGCTCGGCCATCGCCAACACGGTGTCCACCGGAGCCTTTACCATCCCCTTGATGAAGCGCACCGGGTTCAAACCCCACGTGGCCGGGGCCATCGAGCCGGCCGCGTCCATCGGCGGCATGTTCATGCCGCCCATCATGGGGGCCGGCGGCTTCATCATGGCCGAGATGACCGGCGTGTCCTACGTGGAAATCATGAAGATGGCCGTGTTCCCGGCGGTGATCTACTTCCTGTCGGTGTACGTGATGGTCCATTTCGAGGCCAAGCGCTACGGCATCCGCGGGGAGCGCGACCCCAACGCGCCCACGGCCTGGCAGATCCTGAAGGCCGAGTGGTTCCTCTCGCTGCCTTTGGTGATCATCGTGGTGATCATGCTCCTGGGCTACTCGCCGGGCATGGCCGCCTTCCTGGCCATCATTTCCTGCGTGGTGGTGAGTTGGTTCACCGGGGACCACCGGATGGGCCCCAAGGAGATCATGCTGGCCATGATCGAGGGCTCCCGCAACACCCTGATCATCGGGGCCACGGTGGGGGTTATCGGCATCATCGTGGGGGCCATCGCCATGACCGGCATCGGCCTCAAGTTCTCGGAGATCATCATCAACCTGTCCCAGGGCATCCTGCCCCTGGCCATCATCCTCATCGGCCTGGCCTCCCTGGTGCTGGGCATGGGCGTGCCGGTGACCGCGGCTTACCTGATCACCATCGTGCTCACCCAACAGGCGGTGACCAACATGTTGTCCATGACCTGGTTCAACATGAGTTACGCCGATCTGACGATCAACACCGACCTCACCGTGTGGGCGACCTGGGTGACCTTGGCCTCGCACATGATTGTCTACTGGTTCAGCCAGGACTCCAACATCACCCCGCCGGTGTGCGTGGCGGCCTACGCCGGGGCGGCCATCGCCGGCGCCGACCCCTGGAAAACCGGCTGGACCTCGTTCAAATTCGCCAAGATGCTGTATATGGGCCCCTTCCTGTTCGCCTTCGCGCCGGGGTTCCTCTTGTTCGGCACCTGGTACAACGTCATCCTGGCTATCTTGACCATTGTCTTGGGAACCATCGCCTTCGGCTCCCTGACCATGGGGTACTTCCTGTGCCCCATGACCATCGTGGAGTGGGCCCTCATGGCGGTGGCCACCTTGCTGTTGTTCTTCCCGGAATTCCCGGATTGGCTGTTCCATTTTAACGTGCCCAAGCTGTTTTCCGACTTCGCGGGCATCGGTTTGTGGCTGTTGGTGTGGCTGATCCAGAAGTACCGCATCAAGAGCAACCCCAACCTGACCCTGCCTTTGGAAGAACGGCGCGCCTTGCACGACGCGGCCAAGGCCGGAGGTGCCGCATGAACTTGGAACCAATCCGCAAGATCGTCTGCGCGGTGGACTTTTCGGACATCACCCTGGCCACCCTGGAGCAGTCGGTGGACCTGGCGCGCAAGTACGGAGCCCATCTGGTCATCATGAACGTGGTGAACGAGCGGCTCTTCGAGGGCCTGGAGCGGGTCCAGGGCCGCATCGGCGGCCTGGAGGGGGTGGCCGACCAGGCCATCGCCGCCCTGGAGGAGGAACGGGCCGAGAAGCTCCGGGAGCTCCTGGGCCAGGTGGACCTGGCCGGCCTGCCCCATACCGCCCGCATCGCCCTGGGGGTGCCCTGGGAGAAGATCCTGGAGGTGGCCGGGGAGGAGCAGGCGGACCTGATCGTGCTGGGCGCCAAGGGGCGGAGCGCCTTGGTCCGGGCGCTCCGTTTCGGCAGCAGCGCCGAGAAGGTATTCCGCCGGGCCGCCTGCCGCACCCTGTTCGTCCGCTGAACCTGCTGGAGCCGCCCCGCCCGGCCCCCGGTCGGGCGAGGCGGCATTTCTCCCTTTTGGCTGCCTTCCGGCTTCCTTACGCCGAGCTATGACGGCCTGTTCAGGGCTCTCGGCCAGCCCTTTCCCGCCGGGCAATCCCGTTGACCCTCCGTCTTCGGACTGGTAAATAATGCCTACCCGGCAATTTATGAATAAAAGCCAAAAATAACGCCGCTCCGGGCGGCCCCTGCCATAAGGAATCCCCATGAGCGAGGAACGGTGCTACAAGCCCCAGCTCAGCCTGGATGATCAATTCCATTTCGCCTGCCGCCGCGGTCTCGACTGCTTCACTTCCTGCTGCCGCGACGTCACCATAATGCTGACTCCCTACGATGTGCTCAGGCTCCGCAAGGCCCTGGGCATCACCTCCGGCGAGTTCCTGAAGAAATATACCCACCTGGTGCAGGTGCACAGCAAGGTGCTGCCCCTGGTGCAGCTCCGGATGAACGCCGACAACGAGGACAGATGCTACTTCGTCAACGCGCCCCACGGCTGCACCCTGTACGAACACCGTCCCTGGGCCTGCCGCATGTTCCCCCTGGACGAGGCCGCGGTGGGCGGCTTCCAGGTGGTGACCAACGTGGAGCGCTGCCACGGCCTGGGCGAGCCCGACGAGTGGAAGGTGCGGGAGTGGCTGAAGGACCAGGGCGCCACCCAGTCCAAGGAAATGGACGGCAGCTACGAGTCCCTGGTGTCCCACGTGCGCATGAGCGCCCTGAACGAGGTGGAGAACCCCAAGATCCAGCAGATGGTGGTCATGGCCCTGTATGATCTGGACCGCTTCCGGGACTTCGTATTGAACTCCAGTTTCCTGGAGCGCTTCGACCTGGACGATGACACCGTCTTTGCCGTCAAGACCGACGACCCGGCCCTGTTGGATCTGGGCTACGCTTGGGTGCGCTTCGGGTTGTTCGGCCAGAAATCCCTGGAGCTGAAGGAAAACTACAAGAAGAAGCTGGAAAGCGAGCAGGCCGCCGCTGGGCAGGAGAACGTCTAGTGCTGCCCCAGGGTCAGGAAGGGGTCTTCGAGGAACTGAAGGGCCGGGATTTCTCCTTTGCCTGCCATCCCGAAGTCCCCTGTTTCAACGAATGCTGCCGCCGGCTGAACCTGGTGCTCACCCCCTATGACGTGCTCCGCCTCCGAACCCATCTGGGCCTCACCTGCCTGGAGTTCCTGGAGCGCCACGCCATCGTGGAGCCGGGCCAGAACGGTTGGCCCTTGCCGCGCCTCAAGATGAACGAGGACGCCGAAGGGGCCTGCCCCTTTGTGAGCCCGGCCGGCTGCACGGTCTACCCCGACCGGCCCGGGGCCTGCCGCATGTACCCCCTGGGCCGCGCCACCAAGGGCGCCACGGCCGCGGGCACGGTGGAGGAGGCGTTCTTCCTGGTGCGGGAGCCCCATTGCCAGGGCTTTGCCGCCGGGCCGACCTGGGCGCCGCGGGACTGGATGGCCGACCAGGGCCTGGCTGACTACAACGCCATCAACGATCTGTTTCTGCCCCTGGTCACCCGCCAGGCCCCGGCGCCCAGCGTGCAAAAAGCCCAGCAGAAGATGCAGATGTTTTTCATGGCCTGCTACAACCAGGAGGCATTTCGCCGCTTCCTGGTGGAGAGCCCTTTTTTGCGGATGTTCGAGATGCCCCCGGCCCGCCTGGAGGCTCTCCGGACCAATGACCTGCAGCTCTTGAAGTTCGCCTTTGAGTGGCTTCGGTTCTCCCTGTTCGGGGAGCCGACCCTCACCCTGCGGCCCGAGGTGGTGGCGGCGCGGCAAGCCGCCCAGCAAGAGCAGGAGGTCTGAAGGGCCCCTGCCCCGGCATTGCCCGCGGCGTCCTGGCGGGCGGGCTCCGGCTCGGCAGGCAGGGCCTAGCGTTCAGTTAGGGTTTTCTGCATTTTGATGTGGCTGAAATGATCGCGATTGTGATACAACACACAATTAACCGCGCTGACGGTAGGGGACCCGCCAGGCCTTCTGGCAGTTCTCCTGGTCGGACCCGGCCCAAGCCCGGCTGGAGCCGGCCCTAACCTACTTTTTAAAGATTGAAACCACCATGCCCCGGGGAGCCTAGCCCTGGGGCAAGGTTATGAAAAATTCCCGCCAGGAACGAGGAGCCGAGGGATGAGCATTAAGGTCGACCCGCATTTGATGAAAGAACTCGAGGAGTTCGGGCTTAAGGACGCCAACAAATGCTTCCACTGCGGCAACTGCACCGCCACTTGCCCCCTGTCCACGCCTGAAAACCCCTTCCCCCGCCGCCTGGTGCGTTACGCGCAGCTTGGCCTGAAGGAAAAGATCGTCACCGCCCCGGAGCCCTGGCTCTGCTACTACTGCGGTGACTGCTCGGACAAATGCCCCCGGGGCGCGGATCCGGGCGAGACCATGATGGTCATGCGCCGCTATCTGACCTCCCAGTACGACTGGACCGGCTTCGCCCGCAAGTTCTACACCTCTGAGGCTTTCGAGGTCATGGCCGTGTTGGGGGTGGCCGCCCTGGTCACCTTGTTGTTCATGATCTTCGGCCAATGGTCCGAGGGCATGCGCCTGGCCGCCCTGGACCCCGCCAAGTACGGCGTCGCCCTGAACGTCTTCGCGCCCAACCACCTGATCGAGATCCTGGACCTCATCATGGCGGTGTGCCTCTCCGCGGTGCTGCTCAGCAACGTCTGGCGCTGTATAAAAATGTCCATGGGCGAGAACCTGACCAAGATTCCGCTGAAGTACTACACCGCCAAGCTGCAGGATCTCTTGGTCCACTTCGTCAGCCAGAAGCAGTTCAGCAAGTGCACGGACAAGAAGCAGTGGATCGTCCACTTGTTGATCATGACCGGCTACAGCTCGGTGTTCCTGATGGTGGTGGTGGGCCTGCGCTGGTTCCAGCGGGACCACGTCATCGACCCGGCCTGGCCCACGGTCAGCATCATCATGACCCTGGTGGGCTACTACGCCACCGCGGCCATCCTCTACGGCACCACCTACGCCATGATCGGCCGCATCAAGAAGTCCAAGGCCCCCTACAAGAACTCCCACGGCACGGACTGGATGTTCCTGATCCTGCTGCAGGCCACCACCATCACCGGCATCCTGGTGCACGTGCTGGTCTACCTGGGCGCGCCCCTGGCCACCTACGTGATCTACACCATCCACATCGCAGTGGCGGTGCCGATGCTGACCTTGGAGGTGCCCTTTGCCAAGTGGGCGCACTTGGCCTACCGCCCCGTAGTGCTGTTCCTCCAGATGGTCAAGAACGACTACGAGAAGGAAAACGGCAAGCTGGCCGCCTAAGGCCTTTCTGCCCCTACCTCTCTGAGCCAATTTCCCGGCCGGCGGCAACGCCGGCCGGGTTTTTTTTGTGGGGAGGAAAAGGAGAGGGAAGGGGCCGCGGGGAGCCGCGGTGCCGCGGAAGAGGCCGTTGGCTTTGAGGCCATTGCGTGGTGAAACACATAAAACGTGTTGATATTAAATCAAAAATGGCTGTGAAACGTGATTACGGCAGGCAATGGCCGATGCGGGCCAAGGATGGCCCGCCAAATTGCATGCTTCAAAAAGCTTGCAATTTGTGAGGCTTGGCAAAACCCGGGCCCCCGGCAAGCTCTGCTTGCTGGGGTGGAGTCACGTTTTTGCCAAGCCGACATTGCACGGGGCAGGACGCCCCGTGCAATGCTCTCGCTTTAGGTCCGGGGATAAACCGCGCTGGAGCCGCCCAGCCCGCCGGCCCGGGCGGGGGAGGGTTGTCCCCGGGACCCGGTTGGCTCCGCCGCCGGTCGAGGCCCTGGCCGCAGAGAACCGCCGGGGCCGGGGCGTGGAGGGCAGCCGCGGCTGCGGAGCGCCGTGGTGTTGGGGGAGATTGCCGCGGGCCGACTCGGGCCCGTGGGACACGCGGCCAGCCGCAGCGCGGCCCAGCCCAGGAGCCGCACTCTCTCCCAGAGCTGGCCTGCCCCAAGCCCGGGCCCGGTTTGACCCAGGCCCAGACCCGACCAACCCCAGGCTTCTTACCCGGAGCCCGGTGCCTCCCAGGCCCCCCGGCCCCGCCTGACCCCGGCCCGGTTCGCTGGCGCCCAGCGAGACCCCCGGCCCCTCTGCCCGGCAAGCCCCCTGGCCCGGGACCAAGTTCCGAGGCCGGACCTGCCGGCCCCGGGTCTGGGGCCTTACTTCACCCGGATAAAATGGCCCTGGCCGGCGTCCTCGCAGTTGGAGAGCCGCACGGCTTGAGCCACTCCCTCGGCGTCCAGTTCAAAGGCGGCTTCGCCGAAATCCCCCAGATCAGGCAGGTCCAGGCGGAACAGGTCGCGGTCCACGGGCACCAGCCGACCTGTGGCCGGCAGGGCGCCCAGCTCATAGGTGAGGGTGCTGCGCGGGGCGGACTTCACCCGGAAATCACCATAGCCCTGGTTGTGGTACACCCCCACGTAGGCCGCCGGGCTCAAGGGCGGGTTGATCCGCCCCGGGGGCCGGGCCGCCTCTTTTTCCCGGGCCTTCTCCCGCTTGCGGCGCGCGGCGTTCAGGGCCTCCGAGCAGAAATCCGGCGAGCGGCCGTCCCGCCACATGGTGAAGAAGCGGAACACCAGGGTCAGGGGCAGGTCGCTGCCCGCGCAGTTGGACAGGATCACGATACCCAGCTTCTCAGCCGGCATCACGGCCACCGCCGTGGAGAACAACAGGGTGCCTCCGGTGTGCCAGACCAGGGGGTAGGGACTGAACTCGGTGCGCACCCAGCCCAGGGCGTAGCTGTGCCGGTAGCCCTGCTTGGTGCCGGGGATGGGGGTCTGGGGGGCTTGCAGGAACTCCAGGCTCTCCTTTTTCAGGATGCGGTCGGCCGGCCGCGAGCCGGGGTTGGCCTGCACGATGGCCCAATGGGCCATGTCCCGGGCCGAGGCGTTGATGCCCCCGGCCGGGCCCAGGAGGTAGCACCAGTTCTGATAGGGGGAATCCGGGGGCAGGGTGGAGCGGGTGCCGTCCTTGGCGTCCAGGATATAGCCCTGGGCCACGTTGGGGGAGGCGCGGAAGCCGGCCAGGGTGGTGGTGGCGTGCTTCATCCCCAGGAGGGGGAAGAGGTTTTTCTCCAGCTGGTTCTCCCAGGAGATGCCGGTCCGCTCCTCGACCAGGGCCGCAGCCCACAAAAAGGGCAGGTTCTGATAGGCGTACTCCAGGCGGAAGCTGGTGGCCGGCTCCAGGAAGGCCATGCGGTGCATCAGTTCCTTGCGGTCGTAGCCCAGCATGGAAAGGTTGTCGCCGGCGTGCTCGGGCAGGCCGCTGCGCTGGGCCAAGAGGTCCGTGATCCGGAACTCCCGCGTCACCCAGGGGTCCCACATGCGGAAGGCCGGCAGCCGATCGATGACCCGGTCGGTCCATTTGAGCCGGCCCTCGTCCACCAGCCGGGCCACCAGGGTGGCGGTGAAGGCCTTGGACAGGGAGCCGATCTGGAACACCGTGTCGCCGTCCACCGGCGGCCCCCCCAGGGAGCGCTGGCCAAAGCCGTGGAGATAGACGATCTCCTCGCCTTTGGTGACCGCCACGGCCAGGCCCGGGGATTGCCAGGCTTGGCGCTCCTGCTCGGCGTGGGTGGCCAGGTCCTTGAGAGCCCGGGCCAGGCGCGGGTCCTGACCGGCGGCCCGGGCCGGGGCGGCCCCCAGGCCCAGGGCCAGGCCCAGCGTGAGGCCGAGGAATAAGACCAGGCCGCGCCCCGCGCGGCCCGCCCCGCTGGGGACAAGGCAGGCGCGGCCCGCCCCCCGGGGGGGCAGGCCGCGTGAAAGGGTCCCTGAGCCGTAAGTCATCACCTGTCCTTACTTTCCGCAGCGGAAGTGGTCTGGGGCTTTTTCTGGAAGAACTCGCCCAACTTCTCCAGGGTGACGTAGAAAATGGGGGTGAACACCACGCCCAATACCGTGGCCAGGAGCATGCCGCCCAAGACCGAGGTGCCCATGGCCCGGCGGCTGCCGGCGCCGGCCCCGGTGGCGATGACCAGGGGAATGACGCCCAGGATAAAGGAGAAGGCGGTCATGAGGATGGGCCGGAAACGGAGCCGGCAGGCCTCCAGGGCCGCCTCGATGATGCCCTTGCCCTCCCGGTCCCGGGCCTCCTTGGCGAACTCCACGATGAGGATGGCGTTCTTGGCCGCCAGGCCCACCAGGAGCACCAGGCCGATCTGGGTGTACACGTTGAAGTCCAGGCCGCGGATGATGATGGCCAAGAAAGCCCCCAGCACCGCGATGGGCACCACCAGGATCACCGCGAAGGGGATCTTCCAGCTTTCATACTGGGCCGCCAGCACCAGGTACACAAAGACCACGGCCAGCACGAAGATGAAGGCGCCTGAGCCGCCGGTCGCTTCCTGGTAGGAAAGCCCGGTCCACTCGTAGCCCATGGCGGAGGGCAGTTTGGCCTTGGCCAGCGCTGCCATGGTGTTCAGGGCCTCGCCCGAGGAATACCCCGGCGCGGCCGAGCCGTAGATGGAGGCCGAGGGGTAGAGGTTGTAGCGGAAGATCACCTGCGGCCCGAAGAAGTCCTCGATCCTGGCCAGGGTGCTCAGGGGGATCATGGCCCCGGCGTCGTTCCTCACATCCAGCTTCCGGATATCCTCGGCCTGGGCGCGATACTTGGAGTCGGCCTGGACCCGCACCTGGTAGGTGCGGCCGAACTTGTTGAAGTCGTTCACATAGGTGGAGCCCATGTAGGCTTGCAGGGTGCTGAACACCGAACTCAGGGGCACGCCCAGGGTCTTCACCTTGGTGCGGTCCACGTCCACGAAAAGCTGGGGCACCCCGGCCCGGAAGGTGGTGTAAAGCCCCACCAGGCCGGGCTGGGCGTTGCCGTCTTCCACGATCTCCTGGGCCATCTGTTGCAGGGCGGGCAGGCCCATGGCGCCGCGGTCCTGGAGCATCATCTGGAAGCCGCCGGCCAGGCCCACGCCGGGGATGGGCGGGGTCACGAAGGCCGCGCAATTGGCGTCCTGGATCTTGGAGAGCTCCTTGCGGAGATGGCCGATGATCGCGGCCTGGGACTCCGCCGGTTTGCCGGCCCGTTCGTCCCAGGGCTTGTAGATGATGTAGTTGCCGCCCATGTTCGCGTTGTTGGTGCCGTCCAAGAGCGAGTAGCCGATCAGGGCGATGTTGTTGGCGATGCCCGGAGTCTCGTCTATGATTTTGTTGACCTTTTCCACCACCATCTGGGTGCGCTCCAGGCTGGCCCCGTCGGGCAGCTGGATGTTGACCAGGGCGTACCCTTGGTCCTCCGGCGGGACAAAGGAGGTGGGCGTCGAGGTCATGCTGAAATACATGAGCGCCAAGAGGCCGCCGAAAACCATGAATCCGATGATCAGCCGCCGCACCGCGGAGCCCACGATGCCCATGTAGGCGTTGGTGCTCTTGGTCATGCCCCAGTTGAAGGCCTTGAACACGGGGTTCCTGGTCTGCCGGGCGGGCCGCAGCAAGAGGGCGCAAAGGGTGGGGCTCATGGTGAGCGCGTTGATGGAGCTGAACACCGTGGCGGTGGCAATGGTGAGGGCGAACTGCTTGAACATGATGCCCGAGATGCCGGCCATGAAGGAAGCCGGGATGAACACGGCCAACAGCACCAGGGTGGTGGCGACGACCGGCCCGGTGACCTCGGTCATGGCCTTGATGGTGGCTTCCTTGGCCGGCAGCCCGGTTTCCGCGATGTTGCGGGTGGCGTTCTCCACCACCACGATGGCGTCGTCCACCACAATGCCGATGGCTAACACCAATCCGAACAGGGTCAGGGTGTTCAGGGAGAAGCCCAGGGCCGCCATGACCGAGAAGGTGCCGATCAAGGACACCGGGATGGTGATGGCCGGGACGATGGTGGCCCGGAAATCCTGCAGGAAGATGTAGACCGTGAGGAACACCAGGAGCGCCGCCTCGAGCAGGGTGGTTATGATTTCCTTGATGGAGGCCCGGACCACGTCCGAGGCGTCATAGGAAATCACGTATTCCATGCCCTCCGGGAATTTCTCGGACAGCCGCTTCATGGCGGCCTGCACATCATTTGACAACTGGATGGCGTTGGCCCCGGGGAGCTGGAACACGGCCAGGGTCACCGTGGACTTGCCGTTCAACTGGGAGGAGAAGGTGTAGTCCTTGGCGCCCAGCTCCACCCGGCCCACATCCTTGACCCGGATGATGCGGCCGTCGTTGGTGGCCCGCAGGATGATGTCCTTGAATTGTTCGGCGTTCTCCAGGCGGCCCAGGGTGGTCACCGTGAACTGGAAGGCCTGGCCCTTGGGGGCCGGGGCCTGGCCCACGATGCCGGCGGCCACCTGCACGTTCTGCTCCTGGATGGCGTTCACCACGTCGTCGGTGGTAAGCCCCAGGTACTTCAGGCGGTTGGGGTCCAACCACAGGCGCATGCTGTATTCGGCCGCGCCCCAGACCACCACATCGCCAACCCCCGAGATGCGGCTGATCTCGTCCTTGAGGTTCAGATAGGTGTAGTTGGACAGGTAGATGTCGCTGTAGCGCCCGTCCGGGGACGAGACGTTCACGGTCAGGGCGAAGTCCGGGGATTTCTTCTTGGTGGTCACGCCCAGGCGCTTGACGTCCTCGGGCAGCTTGGCCTGGGCCACCGCGACCCGGTTTTGCACCAGCACCGTGGCCATGTCCAGGTCGACCCCGGTTTTGAAGGTCACGGTGAGGTTATAGGAGCCGTCGGCGGCCGAAGTGCTGGACATGTAGAGCATGTCCTGCACCCCGTTGACTTCCTGTTCTATGGGCGCGGCCACGGTGTCCGCCACCACCTGGGCGTTGGCCCCGGGGTAGCTGGTGGACACGGTCACCGTGGGGGGGGCCATGTTGGGGTATTGGGCGATGGGCAGGCTGAACAGGGTGACCGCGCCGCCGATCACGATGATTATGGAAATCACCGCGCTGAAGATGGGGCGCTCGATGAAGAACTTGGAAAACATTTGTCGCCCCTCTCAGTTTTTGGAGGCCTCGTTGGCTGCCTTGTCCGGGGCCGGAGCGGTGGCCGCCGGCTTTTCCGGGGCGCTCGCGGAGGCGGCTTTGGCCGGGGCCGCGGCGGCCGAGGCGGTTTCCGGGGTCACCTTCAGGCCCGGGCGCACCCGTAAGAGCCCGTTGACCACCACCCGCTCCCCGGCTTTCAGGCCGGTGCGGACCACCGCCAAGGTGTCTTCCTTGGGGCCCATGGTCACCCGGCGGAACTGGGCCACGTCCTGGTCGTCGATGACGAAGAGATAGTTGCCCCCCTGGTCGATGCCCACAGCCAACTCCGGCACCAGAACCGCATCCTTCAACCGCTGCATGGGGATCCTGATCCGCACGAAAAGGCCGGGCAGGAGGCTCTGGTCGGCGTTGTCGAACACCCCCCGCACCTGCACCGTGCCGGTGGACTGGTCCACGTTGGGGTCGGCGTAATCCAATTTGCCCTTCCTGGGGTAGCCCACTTCATCGGCGGTGCCCATGTAGACCGCGTAGGGCTCCAGGCCGGCTTGGGCCAACTGGCCGGACTTCAGGGCTTTCTGGTAGCTCAGAATATCGTTTTCACTGATGTTGAAGTAGGCGTACATGGGGTCATCGGTGTAGATGGTGGCCAAGAGCGTGGCCTGGCCCGAGCCCACCAGGTTGCCCACATCCACCAGGTTGCGGCTGATGCGGCCGGAGATGGGCGCGGTGATGCTGGTGTAGCCCAGGTCGATCTGGGCGTTCTCCACTTCAGCCGCGGCGGACTGGATGCCGGCCTTGGCCTTGGCCAGCTCGGCCCGGGCGGTCAAGACCTCCACCTCGCTCACCGCCCGGGTCTTGTAGGCGTTTTCCTTGCGCAACAGGGTGGCCTTGGCCAACTCCTCCTGGGCCTTGGCGGTGGCCAGGTCGGCCTTGGCCTGATTCAGCTTGGCCCGGAAGGGTTCCGGCTCGATGACGAACAGGAGCTGGTCCTTTTTCACCATGCCCCCGGGCTCGAAGTTGATGCTGTCCAGGAAGCCGGACACCCGGGCCCGCAGCTCCACGGATTTGACCGCGGCGGTGTTGCCGGTGAAATCGGCATACTCCACCACGTCCCGGACCACCGGGGCGGCTACGGTGACCTTGGGGGGAGGTGGGGCCTGGTAGGTGTCGGATTTGTTGTCGCAGGCCGCGATAACCAAAAGAGCGGACAGGCCGGCGGCCGCCAGGCCGGTCCGGGCCCAGCCGCCCCAAGAGTTGTGCATTGCAGTCATGGTCCGGTCCCGTGCAAAAGGCGATTGGTTGGGGCTCCGGCCGGGGCTCGCCGCCCCGGGCCGGTGCTCTGGGATCTACTCAGTTCTGGGCCGCGGCAGGTACGGCCCGAAACAGCGGAGTCTCTTGGGCCGCCTGGCCCGTGGGGGCCGGGGCTGGGGCGGGCTCAAAGGGCACGGCCTCGTTCAGGGCCGGGTTCCAGCCGCCGCCCAGAGCCTTGTACAAGGACACCAGGTTGCTGGAGGCAGCTCCCCGGGCCTGCGCCAACTGGTCCTCGAAGTTGAACAAGTCGCGCTGGGAATCCAGGACGGTCTGGAAGTCGGTGAGACCGTCCCGGTAAAGCTGCATGGAAAGCTCCACCGAGCGCTTGGCCGCCTCCACCGACACGCCCAGGGCCTTTTCCCGTTCCTTTTGCCCGGTGAAACCGGCCAAGGCGCTCTCCACCTCCGAAATAGCGGTCAAAATGGTCTTTTCGTAGTAGTACAGCGCCTGTTCGGTCAGGGCGTCCTGCACCTTGATCTGGGCCCGGATGCGGCCGGCGGAGAAGATGTTCCAGGAGAAGGAGGGCCCAATGCCGTAGGCCCGGCTGCTCCAGTCAAACCAGTTGGCCGAGTTGGTGGTGGAGAACCCGAAGTTGCCCAACAGCGAGAATGTGGGATAGAGATCGGCCGTGGCGATGCCGATGCGCGCGGTCTGGGCGGCCAATTGCCGCTCGGCGCTGCGGATGTCCGGGCGCTGGCGCAAGAGGTCGGTGGGCACGCCCACCATCACCCGGGTCGGCGGGGCGGGGATGTCCTGGGGGATCACCAACTGGTCAAAGATCCGGCTGGGCACCGTGCCCAGGAGCACGGCCAGCGCGTTGATGGACTGGGTTACCGTGATCCTGAGGGGGGGCACCTCGGCCTCGGTGCTGGCCAGGATCCGCTCGGCCTGGGCCACGTCCAGGTCGGTGGCCAGGCCGGCCTTGAAGCGGTCCCGGGTGAGCTGCAGGGCGCCCATCTGCGACTTGATGTTGCCAAAGGCCGAGGCGAGCCGGGCCTGGGCGGTGCGCAGCGACAAATAGGTGTTGGCCACCTCGGCGAAGAGGGAGACCTGGGCGTCGCGGCGGTCCTCCACGCTGGTCTGGAGGTCGTCCTGGGCCGCTTCCACCGAACGCCGGACGCGGCCGAACAGGTCGATTTCCCAACTGGCGTCCAACCCGGCCTGGTAGGCGGTGAAGCGCGCCCCGGCGGGGGAGCCGTAGTTCTCGCTGTTGCGATTCTCCTCCACGCTGCCGGCGGCGTCCAGGGAGGGGTAGAGATAACCGCGGGCCACGCCCAGCCGGGCGCGGGCTTCCCTGACCCGGGCCACCGCCGTCTTGAGGTCGAGGTTCTCCCGGGCGGCTTGCTCGATGAGGCTGGTGAGGGTGTCATCGTGGAACACGGTCCACCAGGTGGTCAACTCGGCCTGTCCGGTGACCAGGGCCGGGTCTTCCATCTGCTTCCAGGCGGGCGGCGCGTTCACTTCCGGAGCCTGGTAGTCCGGGCCCACCAAACACCCGGTGCTCATGAGCAA
Organism: Deltaproteobacteria bacterium; assembly: GCA_020444165.1. The sequence continues at coordinate 23,341 of JAHLLK010000013.1, forward strand.
GACGGCAACGGCCAGGGCCGCCCCCCACGGCCGGACCCAGCGGGACGGCGCTATGTTTTTGTGACGAACCTTAAGAAGAATAGAAGACATAAGTTTCACCAAGTCAGCCCGCGTAAGGGGGTTTCCGGCGCATCCCCGGGCAGGGGAGGAGTACGTCGGGCAGGGTTGGGGAAGCTCGAGAGCCAGGAATCCTGCTTTGCGGGAGATGCCGGGCGGGTTGGGCGCCGGGCATCCGGGAGTCTGGGGCAAAGAGGGTTTTACCTCGACTCTCAGACCGTTAAGACACGTATTCCCGTGAGGAAGCTAAACCTCCCCCCGGGCCTCCTGACCAGTGAGCTTCCTGGGGTGAATCCCCGGCCCGCTTGCAGCCTAAAGGCATGCACCGTAGAGCCCATGCCAGGCTCAGTTAAACGTAAAAGTAGGTTTTTTGTAGGGTGTTACGCACCTCGACCGCCATTTGAGCCACCCCGATAGTAAGTGATTTCAACCAAGAAATGCAAGGAATGGCTTGATTATTTGCCGGCGGTTCGGCGCTCCCAGCGCCGCGGGGCCGCGGCCGGTCGGAGCGGCCGGGCTTCCCGCGGCCGTCCGGCCGGCCCCCGGGGGGACAGGCCCAAAAGTTTGGCCAGATAAAGGGAGATGATCCGCAGGTCGCCCAGGGGGCCCTGGCGCACCAGATAGCAGGCCTCGGCCGAATACACCTCCTCGGGATCGCCGTCCGGCCCCAGGAGCACGCTGGCCGCGTCCAGGAGCCCGGCCGGGGCCTGGCGCCGGAGCGCCTTGCGGTCCGGCGCCAGGGCCGCGGTCTCTTCCGAGGTCATGGCCGCCAGGCCCACCAGGGCCAGGTCGCCCTTGGCCACGGCGCACAACCCCGGCAAAAAACGGCGGAAAAAATGCCGGCCATTGCAGGCGCCGGGGTGGTTCAGCCCCGGCTCCAGGGACCACAGGTCAAAAGTGGCCGGGGCCTCGGATTCGGCCAGGGGCAGGCGGCAGACCTCGAAGCGCCGGAGCCCCCCGCCCCGGGGCCGCCCGTGCCAGGCCAGGGAGGCCAGGGTCAGGGGCAGGCACATGACGCACAGGGCCACCCCCAGGCCCCGGTTCACCAACAGCCTGAGGCCCCATTGCAGGCGGGAGCGGTCCGGCCCCTCGGGGCAGGCCCCCTCCCACACGCCCTTGGGCGCGTCGGGCTGCATGCGGATCATGAGGGCGCGGTCCACCAGGGCGCGCTGCACCTGCACCCCCGGAGTGAGGCGGCTGTGGGCCAGCACCACGCTGCGCTCCACCCGGGACTGCCGCTCCAAGACCGCGCCCTGGCCCAGCACGGCCCAGGGCCCCACCCGGGACTCGGCCTCCAGCCGGCAACCGGGCCCCAGATACACCGGCGGCGCCACCTGGGCCGTGGGGTGCAGGTTCACCTCGGGGCCCAGCCACACTCCCGGCTCCACCTGCCGGGCCCCCAGGACCAGCCCCGGGGCCTTGCCGGCCAGGATCTGGCGGTGGGACTCGAAAAGCTCGGCGTGGCTGCGGCAAGAGAGCTGGCAGTGGGTGTGGGCCACCCGGGCCACGCTCTGCTGGAGCTGGTCCAACAGCTCCTTTTCCCCCCAGGAGGGGTCCAGGCGGCGGAACAGGCCGTGCTCCAGCCAGGCCCAGCCGCTGAACTCGCGCTGGAGCCCGGTGGTGATCAGCAGCGAGCGCCCGGCCGGCGGACGGCAGGCGGCCAGGTTCAGCCAGGGCAGGCGGTTGGCCTGGGCCAACAGCACCGGCTCCCGGGTGGGGCAAGGCAGGGGGGCCAGGGCCTCGAAAGGCCGGGCCGGGTTGCCGGTGGTGAGGTAGTGGAGGTGGAGATTCCAGCGGGAGCCGTCGCCCAGGCAGCTCTGGGCCTTTTCCACCGCCGTGTCCACCACCAGGTGCACTTCCCGGAAGCCCTGGGCAGCCAGGCGGTCCAGCACGTGCAGCACAAAGGGCCGGTCCATGAGCGGCATGAGAAAGTCCGGCCGCCGCTCGCCGGTGCGGCGCAGCAGGGGGGAGCGGCCCAGGGCCAGGAGCACGGCCTTCATGCCCCGGCCTCCCGGGCCGGAACCCGTCCGGCCAACCGCGCCGTCACCCGGGCCACCGCCTGGGCGGGGGGGCGGTCGCCGGCCACCACCACATCGGCCCAGGCCCGAAGCGGAGCCACGTGCGCCTCGAACATGGGCCGCACCGTGGCGGCGAACTGTTGCCGCACCCCCGCGGCGCTGCGGCCCCGGGTGGCGGTGTCGCGGGCCAGACGGCGAGCCAGGCAGGCCTCCTGGTCCAGGTCCACGAAAATTTTCAGGTCCAACCAGGGCCGCAGGCGGTCGTGCAAGGCGTGCAGCCCTTCCACGATGAGCAGTCCGCCGGGGGCCAGGGGCCGCACCCCGGCGTCCCGGGTGTGCCGGGCGAAGTCGTACACCGGCTGCTCCACCGCCTGGCCGGCTTGCAGCCGCCGGAGCTGGGCCACCAAAAGCTCCCAATCCAGGGCTCCGGGGACGTCGAAGTTCTCGGCGGCCCGCCGGGCCGGGGGCAGGGCGGCCAAGTCGCGGTAATAGGCATCCAGTTGGAACACCACCGGGCCCCGGGCGGCCAGACTTTGGGCCAGGGCCTGGGCCAGGGTGGTCTTGCCGGCGCCGGAGGGACCGGCTATGCCCAGGGTGGTGACGTACAAATACCTATTATCCTTTCGTGTTTGGTCTTGGCCCTCTGCATGGGGCCCGGCAGGCAAACCTCTACGCGTCTCGAACCCCGCTTCGGACGAGGACATTCTAATACAAATCAGCATCCCCGGGGGGGATTCGCGGCGGCCGGGGGCAAAAACCCGGGCCAAGGCCCACGCCCGCGGGAAGCTCGCGACGGCGGGGCCAGGCATGTTAAGCTGGAACCGCAGGCGTTTACTCAACCCTAGTTTGGGGAGCAGCACCCATGAGCTTCCGTGGTCCGGAACTGAGTGTGGTCATTCCTACCCTGGGCCGCCCGGAGGGCCTGGCCCGTTGTCTGGAGGCCCTGCCCCAGGCGGCGGACAGCCAGGCGGAGATCCTGGTGGTGGCCAGCACCGGGGACTTGCCCACCCGGCGCATGTTGGCCGGCCGGCGGGACTTGAAGCTCATCCTGGAGGAGCGGCCCGAGGGGGCGGTCAGGGCCTTCAACCGGGGCTTCCAGGCGGCCACCGGCAAGTGGCTGACCTGGCTGAACGACGACGCCTATCCCCTGCCCGGGGCATTTCAAAAGGCCATGGATTTCCTGCAGCGGCCGGAGAACCGCAAGGTGGGTCTGGCCGCCCTGTACCACACCTGGGAGGTGAAGCGGAACTGGGCCGACCAGGTGGAGCACGACGGCCGAGGTTATGGGGTGTTCCACGTGCGGGGCACCCTTTACGCCAACTTCGGCCTGGGGCGGCGGGAATTGTTCGAAGAGTTGGGCTGGTGGGACCATAATTACTATTTTTGGGGCGGCGATCCCGACTTCTCGCTCAAGGTGTGGGAGGCCGGCTATGAGGTGAAGGGCTGCCCCGAGGCCCTGATCTGTCACGACTGCAAGGACGACACGCGCCGCCGCCGGGACGAGGCCCGGGCCCGGGCCGACAACGAGCGGCTGTTCGCCAAGTGGGACCTGCCGCCCAAGAACACCCGGGCCAATGACTTTGACCCCGAGCGCCCCTGCAAGCTGCGGGGCCGGCGGCCCGGCTGGGAGTTTTTATGAGCCCCGGGCCGGGTGGGAAGCCGGGTAAGGGCGCGGGGAGAGGTCCGGCCTCCGGGGCCGCGCCCGGCTTGGCCATCCTCTGCGTCAAGGGCTCCGAGGCTTTCATCGGCCCGGTGGTGGACGGCCTTTCCCCGCACACCCCCCTGGAGCTGGTGGTGGCCGAGCGCGGCGAGGATTTCCTGGCCGCGGTGGAGCGCCACCCCCAAATCTGGATCGAGTGGGGCCACGACCTGGCCGCCGCCCTGACCAATCAGGCCCGGGAGCGCCTGGCCGGCAAGCGGGTCTTCGTGCGCATCCACCACTTCGAGGTGTTCACCGGCCTGGCCGACCGCCTGGACTACCGGGCGGTCACGGACCTGATCTTCGTGTGCCGCCATTTCCGGGACGTGTTCCTGGCCCGGCGGCCCGAAGTCCGGGAACAAGTGCCCCGCATCCACGTGATCCCCACCGGCCTCGACCTGGCGCGCTTCGGTTTCCGGGAGCGGACGCCGGGGCACAACCTGGCCTACGTGGGCTATCTCAATTACAAAAAAGCCCCCATGGTCCTGATGCACGCCTTTTACGCCCTGCACCGGGCCGACCCCCGTTTCCGCCTGCACGTGGCGGGCAAGTTCCAGGACCCTCCCTTTGAGGCGGCCTGCCGCTGGTTCCTCGAGGCCAACCGGCTCACGGATGCGGTGACCTTTTACGACTGGGTGGCGGACATGCCGGCCTGGCTGGCGGACAAGCATTTTCTCATCTCCACCAGCCTGTCGGAGAGCCAGGGGCTGGGCATCATGGAGGCCATGGCCACCGGTTGCCTGCCCCTGGTGAACCACTTCCCCGGGGCGGAGACCATCTACAACCACCGCCATCTCTGGCGCAATTTGGACGAGCTGGCGGCCCTGGCCGCCCGGGGCGGCGACCCCCGCCAGGCGCGGCGCTTCATCGAAGTGAACTACGGCCTGGCCGACATGAACGCGCGGCTGCAAACCATGTGGAACTCGGGGGAAGAGGTGGTGTTTCCCGGCCCGGTGTGGCCCGGGTGGGGCTAACCCGAACTTTTAAGAAAGCCCGGGCTTGCGCTCCAACCTAGATGTCAAACCATTGGCAATATGAAGCTTTTGGGGGGAGGGGAGTGTGGGGGGAGGCCCCTTTTATTGAAAAAAAGGGGCCTCCCCCCACACTCCCCTCTCTCTCCGCGCTCCTGGCTCAAACCGGGCGGTGCGCTTCCATGTAGAAGGAATCCGGCTTGTGGGGCCGGCCGCCGGGCCCGGCGTCCAGTTGATAGGCCGCGAAGTCCGGGATGGCCGACTCCGCGGGCCCCACCCGGCGCACCTCGTTGAATCCGGCCTCGGTCAGAAGCCGGCCCAGGGAGAAGCGGTCGTACATCCAGAGATGCACCTCGCCGCCCAGGCGGAAGCGGCCCACTTCCAGAGGGTCGGGGGCCGGGTCGGGTGGCGCTCCGGGGATGCCGCGCAGGGTCTCCCGCACGTTTCGGAACTCGGCTCCCATCCGCGCCACCACGAATTCCTCGGCGGGCAGGGGGTCCCGGCGCCAGTAATCCAGCATCAGGCCGCCGGAGCGGTGGCGCACCATCTGGTCGAACATCTCCAAACAGAGCCAGTGATAGCGTTGGGCGGCTTGTTCGTCGCCGGCCAGGGCAGCGTCCAGGTTGGTCAGATAGAGCCGGGCCATGGCTTCGAAATCCGGCGCCGCCACCCGGAGAACCCCGCCGGGGCGGAGCACCCGGAAACACTCACCCAGAAACCAGGGGGCCCGGTCCCGGGGCAGGTGCTCCAGGAGGTGGGAATGGTACACCGCGGCGAACTCGCCGGCGGCAAAGGGCAGGGGGGTAAGGACGTCGTGGACCAGCACCCCGTCCCCGACCGGCGCCAGGTCCAGGTTGACCCAGGCCGGGTCATGCCGGCCGCCGCAGCCCAGGTTCAGAAGCTTCCCGCCGGCCACTTTCCCTCTCACATCTTGCGGAACAGGTAGTTGGGGTTCTTCATCACCAGTTCGTACTCCCCGGAACCCGCCACTTCGGCCACCACCTGGCACACCGGCCAGTCCGAGCCGTCCTCGGAGTCATCGAACAGGATATAGCCGCCCGGCTCCAGCCAGCGGTGGCAGTTCTCAAAGTCCCGGTGGGCAAACTCGTACTCATGGTTGCCGTCGATGTAGCAGAAGGAGACCGGCCCGCCCAGGGTCAGCTCCCGGCCGAACACGTCCTTTACCTGCCGCTGTTCCGCCCAGGCCCCGAAGAACTCGTCCGAGAGCATCTCGACGGTGTAGGGCAGGTCCCGGCGGCTGAAAAAGCCCACGTTGCCCAGATAGGTGTGGCGCACGAACTCGCGGTACTCGTCGTGGGTGATGTCGGACAGGCCGAGGGGCGCGCCGGGGGCCGCGCCCTGGAACTCCCACTTGTCGCAGGTGATGAGCCGGTTGGCGCGGCCGTGCTTGGCTTTGAAATGGGTCAGCGCGTTGGTGGAGAGGCCGCAAAAGGAGCCGATCTCCAGGATGGGGGCCTCGCTGACCAGGCGCTCCAGCACATAGTCAAAACAATAGACGTTGCCGCCGTGCATCATGCCCGCGTTGGCGAAGCGCAGCCAGGTGATGAAACCGTCATCCAGGATTTTCAGGCCCATGAAAAACCGTCTCCTTCTGCTTGGGTCTGGGGCGGCGGGGGCCCGGCCGTCAACCGGCTCGGGCCGCCAGGGCCGCGGCCACGGGATCGTAATACTCCGAGGTGTCGCCCAGGTCCATGAATACCTGGGCTTTCCCGCCCAACAGGGCAGCGGCCAGCTTCAGCCGCCCCTCCCGGATCTCCAGGGTGTTTTGTCCCTGGTCCGCGGTCCAGCGCACCCGGTCGGCCAGCTCCACCCCGTAGCGCCCCGGATGCCGGGTGATCAGGCTCTCGTAGTGCAGATTCAGGGGGTTCAGGAACACCACGCTGGCAAAAGGGGCCAGGCGGCGGATGTAGTCCAGGGAGCGGTGGAACTCCGCCTCGGTCTCGCCGGGGTGGCCGAAGATGAACGAGAGGTTCACCTTGATGCCCGCCGCGGCGCAGGTTTTCACGATGCGGACCGCCTCGACCAGCGAGATGTTCTTGTGCATGCGCTCGGACACAGCCTGGCTGCCGGTCTCCAGGCCGATGAACACGGTGGAGAGCCCGGCGCGGGCGAGCTTATGGATCAGTTCGTCACTCATGTCCGGCCGGGCCCGCAAGAAGCCGTCAAAATGGAGCCCTGGGAACGGCTCGGCCGTGAGCAGCTTGGTCAGCTCCGCCAACTGGTTCAAATCGCCGTTCAACAGGGAATCGTTGAGCCGGAGGTACAGGGGCCGCTGCACGTTGGAAGTGTCCCGGATGCAGGTGATTTCCTGGTGAATGCGCTGGGCGCTCACAGAGCGGTATCTCTTGAAGGTAAGCGCTTCCGAGCAATAGCTGCAGCGGTTGATGCAGCCCCGGCTCCAGACCATGGCAAAGGACTGGGGGTGCAGGTATTGGGTGAAGTCAAAGTCGCGGTAGTCGGCAAAGGGCACGGCGTTTAGATCGGGGATTTGCTTGATGTCCCCGGCGTCTACCAGGTTGCCGTCCGCGTCGCAGAACAGAAACCCCGGCTCCGGCTGGGGCCGGAGGCCGGCGGCCGCGAACTTGGCCAGGAAGTTCGGCAGGGAGAGGTCCGCCTCCTGGCGGCACACCGCGTCCACCCCCCGGTTGCCCTTCAGGTGGAGATGCGGAGAAAACAGCATATCCGGCCCGCCGAAGATGGTGAACACCGCAGGCGCCGCCGCCTTGAGGCGCTGGGCCAGGAGCAGGGAAAAGAATTTGGAGCCCGCCTTGACCGAGAAGCCCACCACCTGGGGGTCGTCCGCCAGGATATCGGCCACACACCAGTCCAGGAACTCCGGATAGCGGGCGGCCAACTCCTCCACCTTGGCGCGGTCGAACCACAGGCTCAGGTTCTCGTCGTTCCACAGGGCTTTATCCTCCTCGGACACCGCGTGGTAAAAGGCCACGTCGTAGTCCTTGGGGAAAACGGTGTGCCCCTGGGCGCGCAGGTTCCCGGTCAAGAGGGCCACATTGTAGGGCGGGCAATGGATGAACCACTTGGGGGCCTGCAGCAGGGTGACTCTAAGGGGGGTGGCGTTCGACAAGCTTGGCTCTTCTCCCGGTGACCAAGGGCAAGGGCGGACCAACTTGGCAGGGTCCAGGTACTTTTTCGGCAAGGGGCCGGAAATTCTTAAGCTTGACAGCCCATTATTGTAGCAGTCCCACCGGGGGGCGGCCAGGGGCCGCGTTGGTTGCGCCAGGGCGCGGAGATTGCCAAACCCGGGCAAATAGGCTAGATTCTCAGATATCCCGTGGGCTTGCCGGAGCGGCCGGGGGAGGTCCCCGCCCGGCTCCCGGCCCCCAGGCAAAGGACCGCCAGCTTGACTCCGCTTCTCCCTGCTCCCCCTCCCCCCGGCGAACCGGCGGCGCGCCTCTGGCGTCTGGCCGGGGACCGGTTGGCCCAGGGCCGCACCTGGGAGGCCGAGAGTCTCCTGGCGGCCGGGCTGCGCCAAAGCGGTGGCGCGCCTCCCCCGGCGGAGCCGCTGAGGCTCTTGGCCGGCCTCTGGCAGGCCGCGGGCCACGGCCAAGCCGCGGCGGCGGAGCTTATCGCCTTGGCGGAACGCCTGGGCGGCGCGGAGCCGCCGGTGGACTGGGCCGGGGATTTGCGTCAGGCCTTCCGCTGGCGGAACCACGCGGCCCAGGCCGGGCGGCTCTTGGCCGGTGCCCCGGCGGCGCTGGCCCCGGAGGCGGCGCTGGAGTTGGCCCGGTTGTATCTGATCCTGGGGGCGGAGGACCTGGCCGCGGAGCACCTGGCCCAGGCCCGGGAAGGCGCCCCGGCCGCGGCCTGGGAACAGACCGCCCGCCTGGCCCGGGATTTGGCGCGCATCACCGGGAGCCCGACCGAGCCGGCGGCCTTTGACCCCGGGGAGAACCTGGCCGCGTTGGCCCGCACCCAGCCCGCGCTGGCCGCCCGCCTGGCCGAAACCGACCCCGCGGCCGAGGGGCTGCGGGGCTTTACTGCGCCGGGGGGCGGCTGGCAACTGGTGGAGGCCACCGGCGCGTGGTTGGCCCAGGATTACACGCTGCCCGCCGAGGTGGCCGCCTGGTGGGCGCGGCAACGGCCCTACACTCCGGAGGAGCGCGCCTCCCACGCCATCCTGTTGAACGGCCTGGGCACGGGCCTGGAGCTGGACCTTCTAAGCCAGCTCACCCAGGGCGGGCCGGGGCAGGCCCAGGTGCCCATTTACGTGGTGGAGGCGCGGCCCGCGGTGCTGGCCTGGCACCTGCTGCACCGTGACTTGACCCCGCTGTTGGCCGCGGAGCGGGTGTTCTTTTTCGCCGGCCCCGGGGCTGCCGAGGATCTGTGGCGGCTCTTCGCCGCGCGGCCCGGGCTCAAGATGCCGAGCCAGGTGCATCCCGCCCTGCCCCGGCCCGGGGAGAGCGGGGCTGGGTGGCAGAAGCGGGGCGGCCTGGAGCCCACGGCCTTGCTGGCCCGGCTGCACGAGGCCCGGCAGGGGGCCGAGGCGCCCCTGTGGCAGCGTCTGCAAGAGCTCCTGGCCTGGTATGAGGCCCCGCCCCAGCGGGATTTTTGGGAGCGGCTCGCCCGGAAAGGCAAGTTCCCGCACCTGGTGGCCGCCTGTGAGGACGAGCGGGGCGGGCCGCCACGTTTGCTTCTGTTGACCAGCCGCTTTACGGCGTTTGCCCAGCACTCGGTGCGCGACTGCGAAATGGCGGCCCAAAACCTGGGTTGGGAGACCCGGCTGCTGACCGAACCGGACGACGTATCCTCCATCAGCTTGGCCGCCATGGTGGAGGCCCTGGAGTTCCGGCCGGATGTTTTTCTGACCGTCAACTATCCCAGCGCGCGGCTGGGCCCGGCCCGGCCGCCCCGGGCGCCCTTTGTGACCTGGGTGCAGGATAGCTGGGCCCCCCATCTGGAGCCCGAGGGGTTGAAGCTCCTGGCTCCCCGGGATTTCCTGATCTATGCCGACGTGAAGAGCCTCACGGCCCGGGGCTTCCCCCAAAAACAACTTGTCTCTTCCACCCTGGTGACCAACCCGCGGGTGTATCGGCCGCTCCGGCTCTCCGCCGCGGACCAGGCCCGCTACGGCTGCCAGGTGTCCTATGTGTCCCACCAGTCCCGCCTGCCGGAGGAGGCGGCCGCGGCGTATCGCCAGGCTCTCGGCCGCCGGTACGGCGCGGACACCCCCCAGGCCCGTCTGGCCGGGGCGCTCCTGGAGACCCTGGCCGCCGTCTATGCCCAGGGCGGGTTGCTCCGGGTGCGCCAGGAGCTGGAGGACCTCAGCGGGGCAGCCTGGTCCGCCTCGTCCCTGGATCCGGTGGAAAAGGACCGCCTCTCGGCCGAGATTTACAATCAGGTCAATGATTTTTACCTGCGTCACCAGGTCTTGACCTGGGTCTCCGCGACCGGCGTGGACTTCCAGCTATGGGGCCGGGGCTGGGAGAAATGTCCCCCCCTGGCCCGGCATGCCCGGGGCGTGGCGGACAACGGGGCGGAACTCTGCGCCATATACAACGCCAGTCAGATCAACCTCCAGGTGATGTGCCACAACGGCTTCTTGCACCATCGTTTCCTGGACGGCTCCGCCGCGGGGGGCTTTTTCCTGTTGAACCATCATCCCTTTGTCAACCAAGCCGGCTGTTTGCACGCCAGGCTTCTGACCCTGGGGGGCGGGGAGGGGGCGGCTGACCTGGGGGACATGCTGGCGGCCGCGGCCGGGGAGCCGGATCTGGCCCATTTCATCCGGGAGCTGGCGGCCAAATACCTCGCCCTGCCGGCGGCGGAGGCGGCGGCCCGTCTGAGGGAGGACGCCCGTTTCCAACTGCGGAATCATGAACTGGGGCTGGCGGCCTATTTCGCGGATTTCCTGTTTCCCCAGGCCGCGGAAATTTCCTTCCGCGACCGGGCCGATCTGGAGGCCAAGCTGGCCCGCTTCCTGGCTGATCCCCCAGCTCGCCGCGATCTGGCCCTGGCCGCGCGCCGGGTGGTGGTGGAGCGCTTCAACCACACCACCCTGTTCCGGTGGATGATACGGATCATCTGGCAAAACTGGAAAACCGCCGCCCTGCCAGAAGAAGGTTGAGATTTTTGGGCTTTTTCCGGCCTGCCGGACCATTTTGTCCTATTCGTTTCCTGCCTGGCGGCCGATAGGTTGCCCAGAGGACCCGACCGGGCGCGGAGTTCCCGGGGAAGGATCGGCGGGGAGGGCAATAATGCGGGGAGGGCAAAAATATAGATGCGCCTGATGCGGATAACCACCAACTCCCAGCTATACCTCACGGATTTTCATCGCCGCCGGCCGGAGCAGGCCGCCTGGCCCTACCGGCGGCAGCACGCGGCCCTCTTGGCCGACTGCTTTGGCTGGGCTGATTTTTGGGGCCGGGCCCTGGCGCCCTTGGGCTATGAAGCCTGGGAGCCGGTGTCCAACGCGCGGCCCCAACAGGAGGCTTGGGCCCGGGAGCAGGGGGTGGCTTGGGCGGAAAACACTTGGCTTTGGGACATCACCCGGGCCCAGGTGCGGCACTACGCGCCCGAAGTCCTGCTGGTCAATGATTTCCAAACCTTCTCCCGGGGTTTCCTGGATGACTTGCGCCGGGATTGCCCCTCGCTCCGGCTGATTTTGGGCTGGTGCGGCGCGCCCTATCAGGACCCCGAGGTGTTCAAGGGCTACGACGTGGTGCTCTCCTGCATACCAAGCGTGGTGGCAGATTTCCGGCGGCAGGGCCATGACAGCCGCCTTTTGCGCCACGCCTTCGCCCCGCAAGTGGCGGAACTGGTGGAGGCTGACTCCCCGCGGGAGGTGGCTTTTGCCTTTTTGGGCTCGCTGGTGCATCTGCCAAACGCCCACCGGTCTCGGGTCCGGCTCTTGGAGTTCCTGGCCCGGGACGGTTGGTTGGAAATTTGGGGCGATGCCTATGCCGCGGGGAGGGGTGGCTGCACCCGGCCCCTGGAACCCGCTGACCCCCAGGACGACGTGGCCCCGGAGTACCGCATTCCGCTGGAGTTCTTGGCCCGGCTCAAACCCGGCCTGTGGGGTCTGGACATGTACCGCTGCTTGGCCCGCAGCCAAGTGGTGTTGAATAACCACATCGATCTGGCCGGCAACCACGCTTCCAACATGCGGCTTTTCGAGGCCACGGGCATGGGGGCCTGCCTTTTGACCGAGGCCCAGCCCGACTTGGGCCTGGTTTTCGCGCCGGAGGTGGAAGTGGCCACCTACCAGAGCCCCGAGGAGGCCCGGGAAAAGGCGTCCTGGCTCTTGGCCCACGAACCGGAACGCCGGGCTTTGGCCCGGGCCGGCCAGCAAAAGACCCTGACCTCGCACACTTTTGCCGAGCGGGCTCCCTGGTTGGACCAGATCATCCGGGAAAAGCTGGGGGGTCGCAAACCAACGGAAAACGCCGGTTCATGAACGCCCGCCGCGTCCAAACCAAACTGGCCCGGGGGACTGCCCTGGAGGTCCTGTTCCTGAACGACCGGGGCTTCCAGTTCGGGGCCGGCCTGGCCCAGCTCCGGCAGCTCCAGTCCTTCCTGGCGCGGGGGCACAACGCCACGGCCCTGTGCTGGCGGGCCGGACCGCCGGACGCCTTGCCGGTGCCGCCGCCCGGGGCCCGGGGCGCCTGGCGGGGGGTGATCCAACTGCCGGACCACTCCCGGGAGCAGGGCAAGGGCCGGGAGGAACTGCGGCGGGTGGTGGTGGAGCGGGCCGCGGGCCTGGACCCGGACCTCATCGTGGTGGGCAACCTGCACGGCGCGGGCTGGCCTTTGGAGATCTTGACGGATTTGGCCGAGCTGGACAGCCTCACCGTGGCCTACATGCACGACTGCCACTTTGCCACGGCCCGCTGCGCCTACCCCGGCGACTGCCGCCAGTTCCAGAGCGGCTGCACGCCCCTGTGCCCCACCCCCCGGGAGTACCCCGCCCTGGCCCCGGACCTGATCCCGGCCGAGTGGCGGCTCCGGCAGCGCTTGTTCAACACCCCCACGGGCATCCCCCTGGCGGCCAACAGCGCCTGGACCCTGGGCCTGGCCCAAGCCGCCTTCCCCGGCCTCCAAAACAGCGCCGTGCTCCCCTATGGCCTGGACGAGACCCTGTTCCGGCCCATGGACCAGGCCCTGTGCCGGCGGCTTTTGGGCCTGCCGGAAGCGGGCCTGGCCGTGCTCTTTGGGGCGGTGAATTTCAGCGAGGTCAGGAAGGGCTGGCCCATCATCCAGGAGCTCATGCCCCAGATCGCGGGCGAGCCGCTGTTTCTGTTTTTCGGGGCCCAGACCCCCGAGGCGCCAGGCCGCTTCTCGGCCGGGTTTTTGCGGGATTACCGCAAGATGCCGCTCCTCTACAACGCAGCCGACCTCTTTGTCATGACCTCTTTGGAGGAGGCCTTTGGCCAGACCATTTTGGAAGCGGCGGCTTGCGGCAAGCCGGTGGCCTCCTTCCAGTTGGGAGGCATGCCCGAGGTGGCCGTGCCGGGCCGGAACGCCCTGGGGGTGACGGAGATCAGCGCCGCGGCCCTGGCCCGGGCGGTGAACCGCCTGGTGGCCGAACCGGCCTTGCGGGCCGAGCTGGGCCAGGCCGGGCGGGCGCTGGTGGAGGAAGAGTTCACCCTGGAGGCCCAGGGGCGGCGCTGGGAAGCTTATCTGGCCGGGCTCGCGCTGTGAGCCGGCCGGGCCAAGGAGGCGGTCGGAGAAATGGGAAGATAATGTGGGGGGAAACCCCTTTCCCCAAAAAAACCTTCTAGTTTTCCGTGGCTTGGAAAAGAAGCAGCTTCAAGGCGTGCTTCCCGCCTAGAGTGGGGAAATGCCCAACAACGGCAATGGCCCGGATATTTCACGGGGGGCCGGGTGGTTGGATCGGCAAAAAATTTGATTTGGTTTGTTTTTGCGTTTGACCACTTCCGTTTTTTCAGGTCACGTTCTGTCACTTGGACCGGCACAACCAGGCGCCCGGCCTTTAAGACATATCCGGGCTGGGGAGAGGCATGAGCCGGAAAATCACCCTGCTGTCCACCTATGACCGCCAGGGCGGGGCGGCCCGGGCCGCCTTCCGCCTGCACCGGGGCCTGGCCGACCTGGGCTGGGATTCCCGGATGCTGGTACGCCACCGCACCGTGTCCGACCCCGCGGTGACCGCCTGCCCGGCCGCGGCGGCCCCGGAAGACAAGACCCCGGCGCAACTCTGGCAGGAGCGGGTCGCCGCCCTGTACTGGGGCTCCCGCCGAGCGCCCGGGGCCCGGGGGGATCTGTACTTCCCCTATCCGGGCCTGGATGTGACCGGCCGGCCGGAAATCGTGGCGGCCGAGGTGTTGAACCTGCACTGGGTGCAGGGCTTCCTCTCGCCGGTGAGCGTGGCCGGGCTCTTGGGCCTGGGCCAGCCGGTGATCTGGACCCTGCACGACCACCAGGCCTTCACCGGCGGCTGCCCCTATCCAGGGGACTGCCGGAAGTTTACGACCGACTGCGCCGCCTGCCCCCTGGTGGCCCAAGACCCCATGGTGGCATCAGACCCCCTGGACCTCACGGCCCGGGTGCTGGCCGACAAGCTGGCCCTGTGGTCCGCCCCGCCGCCGGTGGTGGTCGCCCCCAGCCGCTGGCTGGCCGGCCGGGCCCGGGCCAGCCTGGTGTTCCGCGACGCCCGGGTGGAGGCCATCCCCAACGCCCTGGATTGCCAGGTGTTCCGGCCCCAGCCCAAGGAGGCGGCCAAGGCTGCCCTGAACCTCCCGCCCGACGCGCTGACCATTCTCTATGGTGCGGACAACCTGGCCGATCCCCGCAAGGGTCTGGATCTCCTGTTGGCGGCCCTGGCCCGGGCCGGGGACGACCCGGCCTGGCGGGCCCTGGCCGCCGCGGGCCGGCTCGTGGTCCTGGCCTTCGGCTTCGGCTCGGACCCGCCGCCGGGGCTGGGGCTCCCTTTCCGGGCCCTGGGGCATCTGCCGGCCGAGGCGGACCTGGCCCGGGCCTACGCCGCGGCCGAGGTCTTCGTGCTGCCCACCCGGGAGGACAACCTGCCCAACACGGTGCTGGAGGCCCTGGCCTGCGGCACTCCGGTGTTGGCCACGGCGGTGGGCGGGGTGCCGGAGATGGTCACGCCCGGGGTCAACGGGCTCTTGGCTCCCCCGGAGGACGCGGCCGGCCTGGCCGCCGGTTTGGTGGACATTTTGGCCCAGAGCGCGGCCGCGCGGCGGGCGGAGATGGGTCGGGCGGCCCGGGCGGACGCCGTGGCCCGCTTTGACCTGCCGGTGCAGGCCCGGGCCTATGTCGCCCTGGCCGAGGAACTGTTGGCCGCGGCGCCCGCGCCGGCGCGGAAAAGCACCCCGCGCCCGGCCGGATCCCCGGCTTCGCCCGGGGTTTGGGACACCCGTACCGGCCCGGCCGTGGCCCAGGTGGCCGACCGCCTGGCGCTGGCCACCCTGGCCGAGGCGGCCCGGGCCCTGGCCCGGGCCACGGATTCTCCGCCCCGGCCCCTGGCCCCGCCCCTGATGCTGGGCCCGGAGGAGCCCCAAGCCGCCCTGGCCCTCCGCCCGGCTGCGGGCTTCCGCCACCCCGAAGGCCCGTATCCGGCCTGGCACCTGCCGGCCGGAGTGTGCTGGCTGGTGGAGCCCCGGGGCACCTTCCGGGTGGAGGTCCCCCGGCCGGGCCCGCATGAGATCATCATCCGCTGCCGGGTCATGCAGCCCTTGGCCGCGGCCCGCCTGTACTACCGCGGCGAGCTGTTGACCGCGGCGCGGGTGCCGGCCACGGGCCAGGGCCGGGACGCGCTTCTTACCGCCCGGGCCGAGCTGGCGGCCGGGGTGACCGAGCTGGAGCTGCGCCTCACCGCGGATCACCCCGAGGAGCGGCGGCTGTGGCTCCTGGTGCTCACGGCCGAGGCCGTGCCGCTGGCGGGCCCCGGCGCGGCCGGGCTGTACGGCCGGGCCGGTTATTTGGACGAGACCACGGCCCGCTTGGAGGCCACGGTGGCCGGGCTCCGCCGCCGGGTGGCGGCCCGGGACCTGGCCTTGCGCTCCCGGAACGGCGAGGCCGCGGCCCTGACCCCGGGCTTGGAGTCGCCCCGGGTGGAGGCCTTTGTGGTGGCCCGCCAAATGGGCCGGGACTTGCCGGACCTGGCCCTGGAGCGGCTGTTCTCCTGGGGCGGGGAGCTGACCCGGGTGGTGGCCCTGGACCCGGCCCCGGCCGACCGTCCGGCTGTGTACCTTTTGGCCGCGGCCGGGGCGGCGGTCACCGTGCTGCGCTCGGGCGGGGAGGATTTGGCCGCCTGGCGCGAGCTGGGCTGCCGGGCCGAGGCCCTGGGCCTGGGGCCCTGGCTGGCCCGGGGGGAGCCCACGGAGTTGTTGGCCTATGACGGCGTGTGGCTGGGTGGCGGCCAGGACCCGGAGGAGGCCCGGCTCCTGAAGGGGCGCTTGGCCCCCGGGGCCCGGCTCTTGTGGCGGGAGGCCGGCCCGGCCCCGGCCCGACTGCCGGGGGGCTGGCCGGCGGCCGCGGAAGCGGCCCACGGCCTGGCCCGGGCCGCGGCGCCGGCGGCGTGGCAGGATCCGGGGCGGCCGGTCTCGCTCTACGACCCCCCGGCCTGGCCCGGCCCGGCCCCGGGCTGGCGGCTGCCAGAGCGGACGCCCACGGGCCGGCCCTGGCCCCGGATCTCGGTGGTCACCGCCACCCTGAACCAGGGCCGCTTCCTGGAGGACGCACTGCTCTCGGTGTTGCACCAAGGCTATCCCAACCTGCAATACCTGGTCTTGGACGGCGGCTCCACGGACGAAACCCCGGCCATCCTGGAGCGCTACCGCGGCCATTTGGCCTATTGCCGCTCCGGGCCGGACGGGGGCCAGGCCGCGGCCCTGGCCGAGGGCCTGGCCCGGGCCGATGGCGACATCCTGGCCTGGCTCAACTCCGACGACGTGTACCAGCCCGGGGCGCTGCTGCGGGTGGCCCTGGCCTTTGACGCCTGGGGGCCGGACATGGTGGCCGGCGGCTGCGGCTTGTGGCGCACCGGGGAGGCGCGGCCCCATGAAGTGCACCACCCGGCCCTGCCCCTGGGGCGGGTGTGCCCCTTGCCCCTGGACCGGCTGCTGGACCTGGACGGGGCCTGGCTCCAAGGCGATTTCTTCTACCAGCCCGAGGTGTTCTGGAGCCGGGAGATTTGGCGGCGGGCCGGGGCGCGGCTGGCCGAGGACCTGTATTTCAGCATGGATTACGAGCTGTGGGTGCGCTTGGCCCGGGCCGGGGCGCGCATCCTGCACCTGCCCGACACCCTGGTGCGCTACCGGGTGCACCCGGAGCAGAAAACCTTTGGTGCGGACCTGCCCTATCTGCCCGAGCTGCGGCGGGTGAACGCGGCGCTCAGGCGGCACGGCGGGGCGGCGTGATCGGCCTCCCCCAGAGCCCCCTGGCCTCCGGCGGGCCGATCACCCTGGTGCGCACCTATCCCGTGGACCCGATCCGGCAACAATGGCGGGACGGCCTGGGGGTGGACCTGGCGGGCGAGCTGGCCGGGCTCGGGGAGCTGCGGCTTTTCCGCTGCGAGACCTCCGGGCTGGAGTTCTTTCATCCCCCCGAAGCCGCGGGCTCGCCTGCCCTGTACGAGGCCCTTTCCCGGCACCCTTTGTTCTACCAGGAAGAAAAATGGGAGTTCCGCCAGGCTCTCCGGGACTTGGCCGGCCGGGGCTCGCTCCTGGAGGTGGGCGCGGGGCCGGGCCGCTTCTTGGAACGGGTCCGCCAACGCCTCCCCGGGGCCCGGCTCTTGGGCCTGGAGGTGAACCCCTGGGCCCTGGAGCAAGCCCGCGCCGCCGGATTTCCCGTGGAGGCGGCGGACCTCACGGAGATCGCCGCCCGGGGCGCGACCTGGGAGGCGGTGTGCGCCTTTCAGGTTCTGGAGCACCTGGCCCGGCCGCGGGAGTTCCTGACCGCGGCGGTGGCTTGCCTGGCTCCTGGTGGGCTGCTCCTCTTGGGGGTGCCCAACCGGGACAGCACCTTGGGCCGCCAGTACAACATCCTGGATATGCCGCCCCATCACCTGACCCGCTGGAACGCGGCCAGCCTGGGCTGGATCACGAGCTTCCTGCCGCTCAAGTTGGTGGAACTCCGCCAGGAGCCCCTGGCCGAGGTGCATTTGCCCCTCTATCTGGCCGCCAAGGCCGCGGAACTGGAGGCGCGCTGGCCCGGGGCCGGAGCCCTTTTGAGGCCTCCGGTCCAGGCCCGGGCCGCAGCCTTTTTGGCGCGGAGCGGGTTACGCCGCCTGTTGCTCGGCCACACCCTCTACGCGGTGTTTCAAAAAACCTGAAGCAGCCCCCGGCCTGTCAGGGCACCGGAATCAGGGCGTAGCCGTGGGCCTGGTGGCCGATGGCCGAAATCCAACCGTTGGACACCTTCTTCAGCACCGGCAACAGGGAGTCCGGGGGCAATTTGAAATACTCCACCGCGGCCATGCAAATCTCCAGGTTGATTCCCTCCTTGTGCATCTGGTCCAGCTGGGCGGCGATCTGGTCCAGGATCTGGCCCTGCTCGGGGGTGAAGCCTTCGCGCTGGGAGGAAACCAGCCTGGCCGCAGGCCCCAGGATGGACACCACGAACTTGGGCTGGGGAGAAATCTTGGCCAAGTCCTTGTCATGGTAGGTCTTCTGAATCAGCTGCAGATGCACCAGTGCCACGGCCGGATCGGCGTCCCGGAAATAGAAGAACGCCTTGACCGCCTTGGGCCCCTTCATCACCAGGTGCTCCTTGGCCGAGGCCGGGCCCGCCAGGCCCAAGGCGGCCAGCAACACCGCCATGATCGCCAGGGTGACCATTTTTACGCAGGTTCTCATATTCTTGTCTCCAGGGGGGGTAAAGGGAGGAAGTTCTTGCCCGGTTTGGTCCGCGTCCGCCGGGTGACTTCCGGCGGGGTCCGGTCCACGCGGCTGGTCGTGGCGAGGCGGGCCCAGATGAGGGCGGGATTGGAAGGCCGCCACGCCGGGTGGTGGTAATTTTTCAACCGCGGGGATGCGTTATCTGGTTGGAATGGTACCTTAACTCCAGTGTAACCAGGGCCCACGCCGGCCGCCAGCCAAAAATCCAGGCCGCCGGGGCCCGGCCCCGCCGGACGGGCAATGGCGGGTGGGGCAAAAAAACATTAAAGTGTTCCGGTTTTTTGGACGTTAAGATGTTTGGCGGCGGGAGCCGCCGGAGTGGCGTTCACCCCCGTCCCGGCATTTACCCAGACTCGGCAAGGCGGCATGACTTCTGCGGCACATCCTGATTTGCTTTTTGTGGCCGGCCCCGGAGGATCGGGCACCACGCTGTTGCGCGATCTCTTGGATTCCCATCCCCAATTGGCCGTGTGGCCCAACGAGTGGCCGTATCTTTCGCTCTATCGGCAGCACGTGTCCCGTGATCTGGCCGCGCGCTTGCTCCTGGACCGCATCGTGGCGGACCTTTTGGCCGATACCCGCAAGTTCCGGCCGGTGTACGAGCTGACTCCGGCGGACAGCCGCCCTCCCTATCCGGTGGCGCGGCTGGACCAGTTGAATCCGGGCTTCCCCGCCAAATTGGCGGCCCGGGGCCAGGAATCCCTGAACGCCCGGGAGGCCTATCTGGCCGTGGCCCAGGCCTTTCTTTGGGACCCCGCCCAGACCATGTTCTGCAATAAATCCAACGAACCAAGTTGGTTGCACGACTACTTGAGCCAGTTCCCCACGGCCCGCTTCGTGTTCATCATCCGCCATCCCGTGGATGTTTACCTCTCCAAGCTCCGGCGGCGGGCCCGGGGTTACTCCCTGGCTCCGGAGGTTTTTTCCCATTCGGTGTTCTCGCGTTCCTATCAGGAAATCCGCGCCTTTCACCAGACCCTCAGCCTGGTGGAAGGCCTGGCCGGGAAGTCTCCCCGCCATTTTTGTCTGCGCATGGAAGACCTTTTGGCCGAGCCGGCGGCCTGGCTGGCCCGGCTGGCCGCTTTTCTGGAAGTGGAGGACCACCCCAACCTCCACCGTCCCACCTATTTCGGGCAGGAGGTCATGGGCAATCTGAACCACAAACGGCCCGAGGGCCGCGACCTTCTGCCTCCGGCGGCCACGATAGACCGGGAGGCGGGGCTCACCCGGCAGGAAAAGAAATGGTTCCTGGCCATCCGGGCGCTTTTTGAACCGCATTATCCCGACCTGGAGGAAGATCTGACCTTCACGCCCGAGACCGGGTTGGAGGAGCGTTCCCGGGATTTTTTCGCCAAATACTGGGTCAAGGGGGAAATGACCCGGGCCCGGGAGGCCGAATTCCAGGAAATGCTGCAGGGACTGGCCGCCCTGCAACCTTGATAGGCCATGGGTGCGACGCATAAGAGGAGATTCAACCAATTGATCATACTGGCCATAGGCGCGCATTTCGACGATTTGGAGCTGGGCTGCGGAGGCAGCCTGGCCAAACATGTCCAGCAGGGGGACCGGGTGGTGGCCCTGGTGATCACCAACTCCAAATACGCCAACCACATGGGTGAGGTCTTGCGCCCCAGGGAAACCGCCCTGGCCGAAGGCCGGGACGCGGCGGCGATCATCGGCTATGAGGAACTGATCTGTGCGGAGTTCACCACCCTGGAGTTGACGTTCAACAACGCCCTGGTGGAGACCATCAACCGGGTGGTGGACGATTACCAAGTGGACATGATCTACACCCATTGGGACCAGGACGTGCACCAGGATCACCAGGCCGTGGGCCGGGCCACCCTGGCGGCCGGGCGCAAAGTGAACCGCATGCTCATGTACCGGAGCAACCTCTACCTGACGCCCCACCAGTTTTTTGCTAACTATTACCGAGACATATCTAATTTTATCGAAGTGAAGATGCAGGGCATCCTGGCCCACCGGACCGAGGTGGAAAAATTCGGGGCGGGCTGGCTGGATTTCTGGCGCAACGAGGCGCGCAACAATGGCCAACGCATGGGGGTGCCCTATGCCGAGGCCTTCCAGTTGGTCAAATACCTGGACTGAGCCGGAAGGCGGGAAACGTTGCTTTTATCCATCCAGCAGCCCGAGTATTTCCCCTGGCTGGGATTTCTGGACAAACTCCACCAGGCTGACACCACCGTTTGGTTGGATCACGTACAGTTCAAGAAGCGCTATTTCGAAAACCGCAACAAGGTGCGCGATCACACGGGCTGGCGTTGGCTCCGCACCCCTGTCTTGACCAAGGGGCGGGACGGGCAGCCCATCAACCAGGTGGAGATCGACAACAGCGCCCCCTGGACCAGAAAGCTCGTTGCCACCCTGCGGCACGCCTACGGCCGCGCCCCGTACTGGTCGCCCGGCGGCGAAGAGCTTTGCGAGCTGGTGCTTTCGCGGCCCTGGACCAAGCTGGTGGATTTCAACCTGGCGGTCATCGAACTGCTGCGGCGCTGGTTCGGCCTCACCGGGGTCACCCGGCGCTCTTCGGAACTGGGGGTGACGGCCCAGGGCTCGGACCTGATCCTGGAGATCGCCACCCTGACCGGGGCCGACGCCTACCTGGTGGGGAGCCTGGGCGGCAACTACCTGCGGGAGGAGGACTTCCGGGCGCGGGGCATCCGGCTGGTGCCCCAGGATTTCCAGCATCCCGTGTATCCGCAGCTGCATCCGGGGCCGTTCCTGCCGGGGCTTTCCGCCGTGGACCTCTGGCTCAACCTGGGCCCCGGCGCCCGGGAAGTGCTGGCGGGCGGCCGGGCGGACGCGAACCCCTAGCCGGGATATTTCATGGGGCCGGGTGGCTCGAGCGACAACGATTTGATTTGTTGGGCTATTACCATCATCTATTCAGCTGACTGATGGCCTGGCAAAGATCCTCGCAATTTTGGCTGCATGCTACTTTTTTTGCGCGTTGCGGCTCCGGAGAAAAAGAGGTGGACTTGGACTTTTCCCGCATAGGTAAGCCTGCGGGTAAAGACATGATCGAAGGCGTCAATGTGAACTGGTTTTTGTCTTTGGACGTGGACAGAGCAAGGATCGAGTCTTGGAGGCGGGGCTACAATTATAGCCAGCCTCATTCTTCCCTGGGAGACTTGACGCTTTGAGGCCATTGCCTGGTGAAACACATAAAACATGTTGATATTATGTCAAAAAGGGCTGTGAAACATGATTACGGCAGGCAATGGCCGATGCGGGCCAAGGATGGCCCGCCAAATTGCAAGCTTAAAAAAGCTTGCAATTTGTGAGGCTTGGCAAAACCCGGGCCCCCGGCAAGCTCTGCTTGCTGGGGTGGAGTCACGTTTTTGCCAAGCCGACATTGCACGGGGCAGGACGCCCCGTGCAATGCTCTCGCTTTGTGAATGAGCCCGGTTTCACCTGGTCAAAGGCACTGCGGGAGACGCTTCAGAAAGGCCATATCCTCATCCATAAGCCGTTATCATTTGGGGTGGCCTTCATTATACCAATTACTGACTCTAAACACAGTACAGTAGTTAGGGGCAGATCGTCCAAGCAAAAATGATTTCACTGATCGAGCATTATTCAATCAGTGTTTACATGAATCCACCGCGTAACGGAGCCTTAATTGTCCAGACAGCCTAGCATTTATTTTTTCCACATAAGAAAAGCAGGGGGTACGTCACTAAATCATATCTTTTTATCCATGGGCAGTGCCCCTTCAAGAGAAAATTACCGACAGATTGTGCGGGCCCCCAATAACCAAATTATCCAGGATGGAAAGAAGTTTGTGGGCTGGAATGTCGACGAGATAAACAAGGGAGGTTTTTTCTATGCCTTTTCACACGCTCCTGCACATGTGCTCCAGTTACCGTCGGAAGTGTTTACCTTTACCTGTTTTCGAGACCCGGTTCAGAGGATTATTTCTCACTACAAAATGCTCAAGCACCTTAAAATGACTAATCATAATCACCCCTGTATGAAAGAAGAAGGTCCTTGGCTGGGTGGATGTCTGGATGACTTCATTGAAAACATTCCACGCAACCACCTGTATAATCAGATTTATATGTTTTCTCCCAAATTGGATATCGACCAGGCGGTCGAAAATATTTCAAAATTGGACTACTATTTATTCTTGGAACGGTTCAGTGAAGGATTGGCTGGGCTCTCGGAGAAACTGGGATTTAACCTAGATCCTGTTCATTTGAGAAAAGCCAAATATCAGGAGGTGTTTGCCCCTTCTTCCCTGGAAAAGCTTCGCCATAAACTCGAACTTGAGTACATCTTGTTGGACAAAATCAGGCTTCAGCCTGAGTATTGATGAGTAGGGCCAAACCAGAGGTATATGGCGAATACTAAATTGAGGCCAGGGCATGGTGAAACACATAAATCATGTTGATATTATATCAAAACTGGCTGTGAAACATGATTACGGCAGGCAATGGCCGATGCGGGCCAAGGATGGCCCGCCAAATTGCAGGCTTCAAAAAGCTTGCAATTTGTGAGGCTTGGCAAGAACCGGGCCCCCGGCAAGCTCTGCTTGCTGGGGTGGAGTCACGTTTTTGCCAAGCCGACATTGCATGGGGCAGGACGCCCCGTGCAATGCTCTCTATGTGTTTGTTTTTACGGTTGACGACTTCCGCTTTTTGAGGTCACGTTTGGTCACTTTGACCGGCACAGCCGGACGCCTGGATTTCCTGAAATATCCGGGTTAGCCACGGAAAGGTGGGGAGCATGAGAACCGTGAACTTGGGCGGTAAGCCGGTGGGCGAAGGCGCCCCGGTGTATATCGTGGCGGAGATCGGCAACAACTTCGTGGACTTCGCGGGAGCCGCCCGCCTGATCGACTTGGCGGTGGCGGCCGGGGTGGACGCGGTGAAACTGCAGACCTTCGAGGCTGAGACCATCGCCAGCCGTTCCGCCCTCTTCGACATGCCCAACACCGGGGTGATCAGCCAGTACGACCTGTTCAAGAAATACGAGGTGGACCTGCCCCTGCACCGGGAAATCTGGGCCTATGGCCGCGAAAAGGGGATTTTCCTGTTTTCCACCCCCAGCCACATGCGCGACGTGGAGTTGTTGGAGAAGTTGGACTGCGGGGCTTACAAGATCGGCTCGGACGACGCGGTGAACCTGCCGTTCCTGGAGGAGGTGGCCGCCCTGGGCAAGCCCATGGTGGTCTCCACCGGCATGTGCACCTTGCAGGAGGTGCGGGAGGCGGTCGCCGTGATCCTGGGCCGGGGCAATCCCGACCTGGTCCTGTTGCACTGCGTGAGCCAATACCCCAGCGAGCCCGCGGGGGTGAACCTGGCCTGCGTGCCGGCCATGGCCCGGGAGTTCGGCCTGCCCGTGGGCTACTCCGACCACACCCTGGGGCCCTTGTGCTGCGTGGCGGCCGCGGCCCTGGGGGCGCGCCTCTTGGAAAAGCACTTCACCCACGACAAGGGCGCCGAGGGGCCGGATCACATGCTCTCGGCCGACCCGGCCGAGATGACGGCCCTGGTGCAGGGAGTGCGCACCGTGGAGGCGGCCCTGGGCGACGGGGTGAAGCGGCCCGCGGCCCAGGAAAGCTCCACCCGGCGGCACAACCGCAAGGGCTTGGTGACCGTGGCCGCCATCCCCCAAGGCACGGTGATCACCGGAGAGATGGTGGCCATCAAGCGCCCGGGCCTGGGCATCCTGCCCAAGTACCTGCCCCAGGTGGTGGGGCGGGTGGCCCGGCGGGACCTGGCCGCCGAAGAGCCGGTGACCTGGGATGCGGTCTGAGGGGACGGCCGGGGCATGATTTTCTGGGCCGAGGCGGCCAAGGGCATCGGCCTGGGGCACCTGATGGAGTCCCTGGCCTTGGCTGGGGAGTTGAGGGCCCGGGGCGCGGCCTGCCGTTATCTGATCACCCCATACGCCCCGGCCGGGGAGATCCTGGACGCGGCGGGCCTGGCCTGGGAGGCCGCGCCCCTGGCGGAGGGGCCGGCGCGGCTGGCCCCCTGGCGGGCGGCCGGGGAGAGGTGGTGCGTGGTGGATCACCGCGCGGCGGCCTGGCCGCATTTGGCGGCGCTCCAGGCCCAGGGTTGGCAAGTGGCCGTGCTGGACCAGTTGGGCGGCAAGCCCGTTATTTGCCAGGTCCTGGTCAACCCCTCCCTGCCGCCCCCGTGGCTCTGCTACGACTTCCCCCAGGGAGAACCCCGCCTCTGCCTGGGGCCGGCCTATGCGCTGCTGCGGCCGGAGTTCCGCGCCTGGCGCGGCCGCCCACCGGAACCCCGGAGAGCCCCGCCCCGGGTGCTGGTGACCCTGGGCGGGGTGGACCGCACCGGGGCCACCCTGCGGGTGGTGGAGGCCCTGGCCGGCCTGGGGCCGGGGGTGGCCAAGGAGGTCATCCTGGGGGCGGGTTTCGCCCACCAGGCCGCCCTGGACCGGCTGGCGGCCGGGCGAGCCCCGGGCTTCAGCTTTCACCGGGCGGTCACGGACCTGGCCCGGCGGCTGGCCCGGGCGGATCTGGTGATCTCGGCCGGGGGCAACACCCTGTACGAGGCGGCCGCCCTGGGGGTTCCGGCCCTGGTCCTGTGGGAAGACCCCCACGAGGCGTTGCAGGGCGAGGCCTTTGCGGCGCGGGGTGCGGCCTGGAACCTCGGCAAAGGCATGGCCACCGGGCTCCAGGAAATCCGGGAGGCGGTGGCCCACCTCCTGGCCGATCCGGCCCGGCGGGAGGCGATGAGCAGGCAGGGCCGGGATCTGGTGGACGGGCAGGGCGTGGGGCGTTTGGCGGACATCTTGTTGGCGGACAATTCCGAAAAAGGCGGCGTATGCGAGAATTGATCTTCACCACGGGGGCCGCGGCCCTGCGGGAGCACCTGAGCGCGGGGCGGCTGGCGGAGTGCCAGGACCCGGCAGCCCTGGGCCTGGGACGGGAGTTCCCCTGGTTCGTGGAGCTGCCCGGGGACCTGCCGCCCGCGGTGAACTGGTTCAGCTTCCAGTTGCCCGCCTCCGGGCTCTACGCCTGGTCGCTCCGGCATTACCGCGAGGTGGCCGCCCTGGCCGGTGAGCTTCTGGCCGCGCCTGGTCACGACGACCTGCCCCCCTGGATGAAGGATAGTTTTTACCTCATAAACGCTCTCTTGAGCTTCGGGCGCAAGTACCTGGCCCCCCTGGAGGCGATCTCCCGCCTGCTCTCCAGCCAAGCCCCGGAAATCATTTATCTGGAAGAGGCGGACGGCTGGGCGCAGGGCTTGGTCGCGGCCCTGGCCCAGGCCCATGGTCTCCGGCTTCACCGCCTGCCACCAGCCGGGGTGCCCGCCGCAGCCGGGGAGGCGCGGCCCGCGCCTCCCCCGGAGGCGGCGGCCGCTCCCGCCCCCGGGCTCAGCTTGCTTCCGCCGCCGGAGAGCCCCGCTCCGGGCGGCCGGGTGCTCATGGTGGCCCGGGGCGAGCGCATGACCCTCCGGCGCTACCTGGGCCTGGCCCGGGAGCTGGCCTCGCGGGGGGCGGAGACGGTGCTCCTTTCCCTGGCTCCGGACCTGCCGGGCTTCCTGGCCGAGGAGGCCGCCCGCCTGGGCTGTCCCCGGGATACCTATTTCGCCCGGCTGGATGATTTTTCCTCCGAGCCCCTGCCCGTGCCCCTGGTGCAGGCCCCATATCGGCTAGAGTCGGCCCGGGAAGCCTCCTGGCGGCCCCGGCCCGGCAGTCTGGCCGGGGGGACCCCGTCAGACCTCCGGGAATTGACCCTGGCGGCAGGTTTCCCTTGGCCCCGTTTCCTGGTGGGGGAAATATGGGACCCGGCGCATCACAATCTATTTGTCTTGGCCCTGGGCCAGGCCCGGAATATCTTGGACCGCTTGCGGCCCGCGGCGGTGCTGCACGACCTGGAGTACCTCTATCCCACCCTGGCCCTCTTGCAGGAGGCCGGCGAGCGGGGCATACCGGTATACTCCCTGCAACATGGCGGCGGGTATTCCCGCCCCTACGGCGCCTTCCCCGTCATGTCCAGCCATTACTTCGCCTATAGCCGCCACAATCAGGACACCCTGGCCGGCATGGGCGTGCCGCCGGAGCGGGTGCTGGCCAGCGGCGCGCCGGAGACCGACCTGGACCCGGCCGCTTGGCGGCGGCCGGAGAACCTGGTCCGACTGCGCCAAGAACTGGCCGCGCCGCCCGGAGCCCGGGTGGTGCTGGTGGCCCTGCGGCCCGAGGTGGAGGAGGTGTATTCCTATTTTCGCTGGCTGAACCGCCGGCTCATCGAGGGCATCGCCCGAGTGTTCCCTCCGGACGCGGGTTACTTCTTCGTGCTGCGCTGCCATCCCCGGGACAAGCTGGCCACCCTGGACGGCCTGGCGGAGTTCGCGGCCCGGACCGGCGGGCCCTGCCGGGTGCTGCCGGCCGAGGGTCCCTTGGAAGAGGTCCTCCTGGTGGCTGACGCTCTCATCACCTTCACCAGTTCCGCCGTGGTGGCGGCCCTGCTGCAGGAGGTGCCCGTGGGGGTCTTGGTGAGCCACGACGGCACGGATTGGCCCCCCTACGCCCGCCACGGCGCCTATCCGCAATGGGAAATCGAGGAAGTGGAGGCCATGCTGGGTGATCTGCGCCAGGGCCGCTGGCCCCGCCCCAGCGCCGCGGCCCGGGAGGCGTTCCTGGCTGAGTTCGACACCCGGCGGGAGCCGGGCAACGCGGCGCGCATGGCCGGCCTGCTCCTGGATCCGGGAATCCCGGCCGGGGCCGGGGAGAACCGGGCCGGCGGTTTGAGACAAGCGTCCAGTGAATTTCCGGAGATCCACGCAAATGGCGAGGGGCACGGCTCATGATGCAGACCCGGCGGCTCCCGGCGGAAGCTCTCCGCGAAGAAGTGCCCTGCGACCTTTGCGGCGGCTGCGACCTGGAAGTGTGGGACTGGGCCAGGGGCAACCGCCTGGTGCGCTGCCGGGGTTGCGGCTTGGTTTTCACCAGCCCCCGTCTGGCCGATCCCGAGCAAAAGGGCCGGCTCTTGTACGGCAGTTCCTATTTCGAGCCGCCCAGCCGCCACACCCCCCAAATGCAGCGGGCCCGCGCTCGCTGTTACGCCGCCGAGGCCGAGCTTCTGGAGCGGCGCTGGTCCGGGGGGCGCATTCTGGAGGTGGGCTGCGGTCAGGGATATTTCCTGGCCAGCCTGGGGGGGCAATGGGAAAAGCACGGCTCGGACATCTCCACCTACGCCCTGGAGGGGGCTGCCCGCCGGGGAGTGCGGGTGCACCTGGGCGAGCTGGAGAACCTGGAGTTCGGCGACCTGATTTTCGACGTGATCTGCTTTCGGGCCTCGCTGCATCACGCCTATTCTCCCCGCCGGGCCTTGTTGAAGGCCCGGAGCCTCCTGGCGCCCGGCGGCGGCTTGGCCATCACCATGTCCAACCACCGCGGCGGGCCCTGCGGCGCGCTGTTCCGGGGCCGGGTTCGCTCTTACGAGCAGGGGCACAACTATCTGTTTTCCCGCCCCACGTTGGCGGCCTATCTGGTCAAGGCCGGGTTTCAGCTGTTGGAAACCCATTACCCCTATTTCGGCACCGGCTATGAGAGCTGGCGCGACTTTGCCGCCCTGCCGCGCCAGTACGCCCGTCTGTGGGCCATGCGCTGGGCCGGACGGCAGCGGGACTTCGCCACCCAGGACTTGGCTTCGCCCCCCTTCTGGGGCAACTATTTGAATTTGGTGGCCCGGAGGACAGATCATGAAAATCAATCATGACGTGGTGCGCCGCTCCACCTGGGCCAAAAACCTGCATCGCTGGCGCAGTCAGCGGAGCCCCTGGGGCTATTTGGTCAATCGCTTCCAATGGCATTACTACCCCCGCCTGAAATTCCTGAAGGACTATCCCCTGCACCTGGACCTGGAGCTTTCCAGCCGCTGCCAACTCCAATGCCCCATGTGTTTCCGCCAGCACCGCCCCCTGCCTTCCCAGGGGTTCATGTCCTTTGATTTGTTCAAGAAGATCATCGACGAGGTGGCGGGCCGGGTGTACAGCCTGAAGTTCACCGGCCGGGGCGAGGCCCTGCTCCACCCGGAATTGCCGCGCTTTCTGGCCTATCTGGGGGGCAAGAAATTCGGGGAGGTGGCCATGATCACCAATGGCCTGCTCCTGACCCCGGAACTCATGGAGAGCCTCTTCGCCGCGGGGATGGATTTCGTGTCGTTTTCCATCGACGGCCTGGCCGAGAAGTACCAGGAGATCCGCCGGCCGGGCCGCTATGCGCAGATCCAGGAGATCGTGGCCGGGTTGCAGGCCGCCAAGGCCGCCCGGGGCCGGGCCAAGCCCCTGGTCAGGGTGCAGTCCGTGCAACTTCCCCCCGACGAGGAGGCGGCCTACCTCCGGGAGTGGCAGCCTCTGGCCGATGACATTTTTTTCATCTTTTTCAAGGACTACTCCGCGGCCGCTGACGGCCGGACCCAGATGGCCGCCTACACCTGCCCCCTGCCTTTCCAGCGGCTCATGGTCCACTACAACGGCACGGTGCCCATGTGCATCAACGATGAGTATGAGGACAGCGTGCTGGGGGATTTGAACCGCCAAACCGTGCGCGAGGTGTGGCGCGGCCCCGCCCTGCACCGGGCCCGGGAAGTGCAACGCCGGGGGCGGCGCACCCAGGAGTACGCCAACTGCCGGCGTTGCGCCCTGAACCGGGAAGGGCACGGCAAATAGCATGAAACCACGCCTGGCGGAGCAGATGGCGGCCGACTGGCAGCGCACGGATCAGGGCTTGACCCCCCTGGCCCAGGGTCCGCCCCGGGTGCTCATGCTGGAAGTGACCAACCACTGCAACCTGGCCTGCCGCTTCTGCTACAACCGCCAGGCGCGGCGGGAACGGGGCTACCTGTCCCTGGACCTGGCCCGGATCGCCCTGGATCAGGCGCGGGACCTGGGAGTCGGGGAGCTGGCCCTGTACAGCACCGGCGAGCCCCTGTTGCACCCGGAGCTGGACCGGCTGACCGCCCTGGGCAAGGAGCGGGGGTTCTACACCTATCTCACCACCAACGGGCTGGCCCTGACCCTTGACCTGGGCCGGCGGCTGGCCGAGGCGGGGCTGGACAGCCTGAAGCTGAGCCTGGACGCCGGAGACCGGGAAGCCTATCGCCGGATCAAGGGCCGGGACGCCTTTGACCAGGTGTTGGCCAATCTGGCCGGGATCCGGGAAATCTCCCGGGAGCTGGGCCGCCCCCGGATTATCTGCTCCTTTGTCCAGACCCGGGACAATCTGCCCGGGCTGGCCGCTTTCCGGGCCTTGGCCGGGCCCTGGGCCGACGATCTCCTGGTGACCTGGCCGGTGAACTTGGGCGGCAAAGTGCGGCCCGGGGCGCCGGAGGGGGCCGGGCCGGGGGAGCGCCGGCCCTGCCGCATGCTCTGGGACCGCCTGGTGGTGTGCCACGACGGCCGCCTCACCCCTTGCTGCGTGGATTTCGAGGCGGAGCTTTGTTTTGCCCGTTTGGGCCAGGCTCCCTTGAGCGAGCTTTGGAACCACCCCCGACTGGTGGCCTGGCGGAAGGCCCACCTGGCCGGCGATTTGGCGGCTTTGCCGCCCTGCCGGGCCTGCGACGCCGCCCGGGTGCAGACTCCGGAGCGCCTCCTGGCCGCCCAAGCCCCCGCGGGGGAGGAGCGATGAACCCCCCAGCCGGCCTCATCCCACCCCAGGGGGTCTGGGCCCTGATCCAGGCCCGCCTGGGCTCCACCCGGTTGCCCGGCAAAGTGCTCCTGCCCCTGGCCGGACGCCCGCTTTTGGGGTGGGTGGTGGCCCGGGCCCGCTTGATCGCCCCCCAGGTGGCGGTGGCGGTGATCACCGGCGCGGGGGAGGAGAACCGGCCCCTGGTGGAATGGTGCAGCCGGGAGGGGGTGCCTTGCCTGCGGGGCAGCGAAGACGACGTGCTGGACCGATATTGCCAGGCGGCCCTTGCTCTGGAGGCCCACACGGTGCTCCGGCTCACGGCGGACAACCCCATGCTGGACCAGGATTTGGCCCGGACCCTGCTCTTGGCCCATCTGGCCCATGGCGCGGACTACTCCAGCGCCAAGGAGGAGTTCGGCTCCGGCCTGCCCCTGGGGGTGGGGGTGGAGATCTTCTCGCGCCGGGTGCTGTGGGACCTGAACCAGCGGGAACTCTCCGCCGGGGACCGCGAGCACGTTAACGAGGCCATCCTGGCCGCCCCGGAGCGTTTCCGCTGTTTGGGGCTCCGCCTGGGGGGAGATCATGCCTCCTGCCGCCTCACGGTGGACACCCCGGAGGATCTGGCCCGGGTGGGCGCCTGGCTGGCCTCGCTGCCCGCGGACCAGCGCCTGGCCGCCGAAGCCTGGCGGGCCCTGGCGGCCCCCAAGGAGGGCCGGGTTTGAGCCGGTCCATCGCGTTCGTGCACCTGGGCTTGCCCAAGGCTGCCAGCACCTGGTTGCAAACCACGGCCTTCACCCATCCGGACATCCGGTTGGTCCCCCTGCATCAATTTTCGCCGGAATTCTGGCGCTTCATGGAACGGGCCGAGCATTTGTTCTCGCCGGACGATTTCCGGCCCCTTTTCCGGGATCTCGTCGAGGCCACGCCGCCAGGTGGGCTCGTGGGCCTGTCCTATGAGCGGCTTTCCGGCGGACTCCTGCACAGCCGGGATGCGGCCTGCCTGGCTCGCCGGGTGGCCCTCTGCCTGGGGGAAATCAAGGTCGTGCTGCTTCTGCGTGCGCAACCGGCCATGCTGGCCTCCATTTACGATCAGTACGTGAAAAACGGCGGCACGCTGGGGTTCAGGCGGTTTTTGCAGGACCGGCTCATCGCCGGTCCGGCGGTGGTGGAGAAGCTGGCCTACCACCGCCTGGTGGAAATGTATTTCGAGATTTTCGGCCGGGACAGGGTCCTGGTGGGCTTCGCGGAGGAGTTGCGCCGGGACGAGGTGGGCTTCCTGGACCGGCTCTGGCGGTTCTTGGGCCTGGGGGGCTTTCCCGGTTGGCCGGGCGGCCAGGCCCCGGCGGGCCGGGCCAATTCCAGCCTGACCCCGCCCTGCCGCATCGTGAAACGCTGTTTGAATCAATTTTTCCTGCAGCCATTCAACCCGGCGCCTTGGGGGCCGCTACCCTTTGCCTGGCACCAGTTTATGCGTTTTCGCCTGCTGGAAAACGGGCTGGACCCCTGGCTCCGCCGGCTTCGCCCGAGTTGGCCCTCCCCCCTGGACACCCTGAGCCCGGCGGAGCGCGCCCAGCTGCGGGCCGGGTTCGCCCGGAGCAATGAAATCCTGGGGGAACTCCTGGGCCGCGACCTGGGCGAACTGGGCTTTCCCCTGCCCGGCCAACCGGGAATCCCTGCGTGACGTACGACCCGCCCCTCATCAGCCTGGTGATCCTCTCCTGGAACCGCCGGGCGGAGTTGGCCCGCACCCTGGGCCAGGTCCTGGCCCTGGGCTACCGGCCCCTGGAGGTGATCGTGGTGGACAACGGCTCGGCCGACGGCACGCCGGAACTGGTGCGGGCAGAGTTTCCCGCGGTCCGCCTGGTGGCCCTCCCCCGCAACCGGGGGGCCCGGGCCCGCAACCACGGCCTGGCCCTGGCCCGGGGGGAGCTGGTGGTGATGCTGGATGACGACTCCACGCCGCTGCCGGGCAGCCTGGAGCGCCTGGCCGCGGTCATGGCCGCGCGGCCCCGCCTGGGGGCGGCCGCCTTCCGGGTGCGGCTCCCCGGCGGGCAAGAGGAGACCGGGGGGCACCGCACGGCTTTCGTGGGCTGCGGGGTGGGCTTCCGCACGGGCGCGCTGCGGGAGGTGGGCGGTTATCCCCGGGGCTACCGCTACTACGTGGAGGAGTACGACGTGAGTTTCCGGCTGCTGGCCCGGGGCTGGCAGGTGGGCTGGTTCGGGGACCTGGAGGTGCTCCATCGCCAGGCGGCCCAGGGGCGCGACCTGGGGCGGATCATCCGCTATCTCACTCGCAACAACCTCTGGCTGTGGCCGCGTTTTCTGCCCCTGGGCCCGGCCCTGGCCGAGAGCCTGGAGGTGACCCGGCGCTACTGGCGGGTGGCGCGGCGGGAAGGGGTGCTGCCGGCTTGGCTTTGGGGGACGGCCGCCGGTCTGGGACGGCTGCCCCTGGCCCTGGCCACCCGGCGGCTCCTGCCCCGGGAAACCTGGGCCCAGATCCTGGGTGACGAAATAATTCTTAAAAAAATGCGCCAACTTGCCGATAAGATTGGTGAGGGTCCCCTGGGCCTGGTGAACTACACCCGGGACACCCGGCGGTATCTGGCGGCGGCCCGCCAGGCGGGAATCACCGTGGAGGCGGTGTTCGATCCCTTGCTGGCCGGGCAGAAGCGCGCCTGGCGGGGTGCGCCGGTGCGGCCCCTGACCGCGCTGCCCACGGCCCGGGCCCGGGTGTTCCTCACCACCAACCCCGCCCCCGGCGCGCACCAGATGAACCTCCGGGCCTGGCAGGCGGGCGGGTATCCCGGGGAGGTGCTGACCTTTTTCCCCTATGAGGCGGCCCTGGCCGCCGCAGCCGCCCTTGATCCTCCGGTTGGATAAGCATGAAGGAATTCAGCGAGTTCAAGATCATCAACCATCTCGACCGCTTCCAGGCCGTCCTCAGGGGGGAGCTGCCCCTGCCGGTGACCGCGGAGCTGGACCCCACCAACGAATGCAACCACCGCTGCCCTTGGTGCCTGGACGCCCATCTGCGCAACGGTCCGCCGGCCACCATGCCCGCGGAGTTGATCTTCCGCCTCCTGGACGAGCTGGGCTCCCTGGGGGTGAAGGCGGTGACCGTGAAAGGCGGGGGCGAGCCCCTGGTGCACCCGGACATCGACCAGGTGCTTTACCGGGCGCGGGAGGCTGGCCTGGAGTGCGGGCTCATCACCAACGGCGAGTTATTGGAAGACCACTTGGAGGCGGTGATAGATTGCTGCTCCTGGGTGCGGGTGAGCCTGGCCGCGGCCACTTCCCAGACCCACGACCTGATCCAGCGGCCCCTGGCGCGGGACACCTTTGGCAAGACCCTGCGGGGCCTGTCCGCCGTGGCTCCCCGGGTGCTCACCGGGTTGGTGATGGTGGTGGGGCGGCCCAACCTGGGCGAGATGGCCGAGGTGGCCCGCCTGGGCCGGGACCTCGGGGCGCGCTACCTCGCCTTCAAACAGGCGGTGCTGCCGGGCAAGCACTTCACCGCGAGGGAACTCCGGGCCATGGAGGATATCTACCTGGCCGCCAAGGAAGAACTGGAAACCCCCACCTTCCAGGTCATGGGCTCCCGGGTGTACCAGCTGGGCAACGGCGACGAGCCCCAGCCCTACCGGCTCTGCAAGGCCCACCACCTGGTGGCCATCGTCTGCGCCGACGCCGGGATGTATGCCTGCTGCTCCACCCGGGGCAACCAGGGCTTCCGCTACGGCTCCCTCAAGAAGCAGAGCTTCGCCCAAATCTGGGAGTCCAAGCGGCGAAAACAAATCCTGGCCGGCATCGACCGGGGCTCCTGCCGGGCCTTGTGCCTGGGCCGCACCTCCTACATGCGCTACGACCATTACAACCAGCTTTTCGACTATCTGGCCGACCCGGACAAGCCCCACAAGGATTTCCTCTGAGCCGCGCGGGGCGGTCAATCCCCGCTGCTCGCCCCGGTTTCGCCTTGTGCTCCCCGCCCCGGTTTGTTAGGTTGCCGCAGGTCCGGGGGGGCCACGCCTCGGAAATTTCCTGTCACACCTGAAAAATCTGCTTGGGGGGTATCATGAGACGTCTTCTCGTTTTGGCGGCGGTATGAGGCCATTGCATGGTGAAACACATAAAACGTGTTGATATTATGCCAAAAATGGCTGTGAAACATGATTACGGCGGGCAATGGCCGATGCGGGCCAAGGATGGCCCGCCAAATTGCAAGCTTCAAAAAGCTTGCAATTTGTGAGGCTTGGCAAAACCGCGTTTTTGCCAAGCCGACATTGCACGGGGCAGGACGCCCCGTGCAATGCTCTCGCTATGGGTGTTTTGCCTGCCCGGGCCCGGCTGGGCTCTGGGTCAGGCGGACCCGTTCCTGGCCGGCCAAACCCAGACCCTGGGGCTCGACGCCGCCAGTCTTTCCTATTTCAACAGCCACGATGTCGCCCAGGACCAGACGGAAAACCTGGTTTTGACCCAATGGACCGAGTTCGTGGACAGCGACGGCAACTGGGGCGCCCGGGGACAGGTGGTCAACCAGGGCACGGAACGGATATGGTTCGGCAAGGTCAAGATCGATCTCTTTGACAAGGAAACCGGCGCCTTCGTGGCCAATGAATTCGGCTATATCAACGGAGAGACGGCCCGCACGCAGTACGGCATCACCACTGACACCACCTTGGCTCCCGGCGACACCGCCACCTTTGATATCGAGTTCACGGACTGGAAGGTGGACACGGTCCAGGCCGGAGCCAAGTCTTTTGCCTGGTCCACTTATGACGCCGAGCCGTTGTTGACCCAGGTTGAGCTGACGGAAATGAACGAATACACCTTCAAGTGGAAGTACCTCAAACGCCCGGCGGAGTGGGCCGGCCGCGGTCTGGTGCGGAACACGGGCAGTGAGTGGTCTTTCTTCA
This sequence comes from Deltaproteobacteria bacterium, assembly GCA_020444165.1. The sequence goes on from JAHLLK010000013.1 coordinate 58,483, forward strand.
ACAAGGTGCACGTGGACTTCTTCAACGAGGCCGGCGACTACATCGGCGATGATTTCACCTATGTCGACGGCCAGATGGGGACCATCTCCGGCATCGAAACCGACACCGCGCTGGCGCCTGGGGCCACGGGCAGCTTCGACCTAAAGTACACCGGAGTGCCGCGAGCCCAGGTGGCTTCCATCCGCACCCGGGTGTGGTGGGACGAGAACTGAAAATAGGTGGGGGCCCAGCCTCCGCTCGCTGGTGGTTGGGCCCCGGAAGGCAACAGGAAAGGCCGCACCCTGGGGGGAGCGGCCTTGAACTTTTTGTGTGGTGGAGACGAGCGGGATCGAACCGCCGGCCTGTGCGTTGCGAACGCACCGCTCTCCCAGCTGAGCTACGTCCCCACTATGTCGCGGACTCGGCGCTGGCTTGGGGCCTGCCCCACAGCACGCCGGCTTTGTCGCCCCTTCGCCCTCGGCCCCTTGGCTCCGGCCCGGTTGGCCTGGGCAGCGCTTTTACCCCCGGCCCCTCGGCCCTTTAACCCCGGCCCGGATGGCCTGGGTAGCGCTTTTACCCCCGGCCCCTCGGCCCTTTAACCCCGGCCCGGCTGGCCTGGGCAGCGCTTTTACCCCCGGCCCCTCGGCCCTTTACCCCCGGCCCGGTTGGCCTGGGCAGCGCTTTTACCCCCGGCCTCTTGGCCCCTTAACCTCGGCCCGGCTGGCCTGGGCAGCGCTTTTAACCTCGGCCCCTTGGCCCGGTTGCTAAGGCAGTGATTCCAGCGGGTAAGGGAAGCCCTGCCCGCAGGTGTTGGATATTACCGGGCCGGCGAGGGAAAGTCAACTGAACGGGCCGCTGGCAAGGGCGGGTTTTTTGCTTGGGCCAGGAGCCCCGCCAGCCCAGAATAGGCTTAGGAGGAGGGAGGGTTGCCGGGGGGACGGCCCGGCAACCCGCGGGGTGCGCCCCGGGCGGGGAGCCATGGAAAACCGCTTGCCTTTGGCCGCCTTTACGGGTTAGTTAGGGCAGGCTGCCGGGCCGAGCCCTCCCGCCTGAGGGTAGACTCCGCCCGGCGCTTCGCTTGGTTAGACAAAGAGGCCGGAAAATGATAGGTTGGGCACGGCCCTGGCGCGGGGAGCGCCGGGCCGGGGAACAATCCAAGCGCGAAGGGGGCAAAGGGGTTTCATGAGCCGGAGGGCCGAGATAAAACGCCGCACCAAGGAGACGGAAATCACCCTCTCCCTGGAGCTGGATGGCGAGGGGCGCAGCCAGATCTCCACGGGGATAGGCTTTTTCGACCACATGCTCACCCACGTGGCCTTTCACGGCTTCTTTGATCTGGAGCTCACGGCCGAGGGCGACTTGCACGTGGACCCCCACCACACGGTGGAGGACGTGGGCATCTGCCTGGGGCAGGCCTTGTCCCACTGCCTGGCCGACCGTTCCGGGCTGACCCGCTACGGCAACGCGATGGTGCCCATGGACGAGGCCTTGGCCCAGGTGGTGGTGGACCTGAGCAACCGCCCGCTGTTGGTGGTGCAGGCCGCCCAGCTGCCTGGGCCTTGCGGCGGGTTTGACGGACAGTTGGCCCAGGAGTTTTGGCGGGCCCTGTCCCTGCACGGCGGCCTGACCCTGCACGTGCTCTTGCATTACGGTCAAAACGATCATCATATACTAGAGGCCGCTTTCAAGGCCCTGGGCCGGGCCTTGGACCAAGCCACTGGTCACGAGGCCCGCTCCTGGGGCGTGGTTTCCACCAAGGGGGTGTTATGAAAAAGTTCTTCCCGACCCTCGCTTTGTTCGCCGTGGCGGCTCTGTTGGGGCTCACGGCCCTGGGCTGCTCGACGACCGGCCCCACCGATCAGGAACGGGCCGCGGCCCAAGCCACGCCCATCACCAAGATGGCAGTGCTGCCTTTCGAGCGGATTCTGCCGGACAACCCCACCAGCAGTGAAGTGTCCTGCCCGGTCACCGGCGCCTGCTATCAGGCCGGCGACATCGCCCCCGAGGCCGAAAAGGTGCTGGGCGTGGCCCTGATGCAGGAGCTGAACGCCACCACCACCCTGCAGTTGGTGCCGCCGGACCAGTCCGAGCGGGTGCTGATGGCGGTGGGCGGCCGGCGGCTGGACATCGGCACCCGGCAGCAGATCGCCGAGATGGGGCGCAAGGTGGGAGCTGACGCGGTAATGGCCTGCTACGTGTACCGCTATGTGGAGCGGGTGGGCGGCCCCATGACCGCCGAATCGCCGGCCGCGGTCACCTTCGACTTGGCCGTGGTGCGCTCCAAGGACGGCCAGGTGATCTGGAAAAACTCCTTTGACGAGAAGCAGCAGGCCTTGTCCGAGGACCTGTTGAACGTGGGGCAGTACATGCGCTACGGGCTCCGCTGGTTCAGCGCCGACGAGCTGGCCCACATCGGCATCACCCGGATTTTGCAGCGCTTCCCCTGGCGCAAGCCCGGCCTGGAGGAGCAAACTCCCCTGCCCACCGGCGCGGAGAAGTAGGCTTATGGAGTTGATTCCGGCCGTGGACCTGAAAGGGGGGCGCTGCGTGCGGCTCCGGCAAGGCCGCATGGATGATGAGACCGTATTCAGCGACGACCCCGTGGCCATGGCCCGGCGCTGGGCGGAGGTGGGCGCCCGCCGTTTGCACGTGGTGGACCTGGACGGCGCGGTGGAAGGCCGGCCGGCCAACGCGGCGGTGATCCGGGAGATCTGCGGGGCCCTGGCCATTCCGGTGCAGTTGGGCGGGGGGGTGCGCGACCTGGCCGGCTTGGCCGCCGCCCTGGATTTGGGGGTGGACCGGGTCATCCTGGGCACCCTGGCCGCCCGCCAGCCCGACCTGGCCCTGGAGGCGGCCCGCCGCCATCCGGCCCGGGTGGTGGTGGGCATCGACGCCCGGGACGGCAAGGTGGCCACGGCCGGCTGGACCGAGGACAGCGGGCTGGACTACCTGGATCTGGCCCGGCGCTTCGACGTGCCCGAGGTGGCGGCCATCGTGTTCACCGACATCGCCCGGGACGGCATGCATACGGGACCCAACCTCGACTCCACCCGCCGTCTGTGCCAGGCGATCTCCCGCCCGGTGATCGCGGCCGGCGGGGTGCACGACCTGGAAGACGTCCGGCGCCTGAAGGAGTTGGAGCCGCTGGGCTTGGCCGGGCTCATCACCGGCCGGGCCATCTACGAGGGCACCCTGGACCTGGCCCAGGCCATCGAACTGTATGCCTGATTCCCCCGCCCAGAAGCTGCGTTCCTGGGCCGCGCCGCTGGCGCGGGCGGCGGGCCGGCTGTTCCGGAGCCGGGGGCAGGGGGACCAGGAGGAAATCGTCTGGTTCCTGGACCTGGCCACCTTTTTCCGGGGCACCTGGCATCTGGCGGGCTGGGCTTTCAGCCGCGGCCCGGCCATCCAGGCCCTTGAGTTCCACCTGGGCGACAAGGAGCCGGCCGCTCGTCTGGAGGCCTTTGACCCCAGCCCGGACGTGGCCCAGCAGCACGGCCCGGCCGCGGCCAAGTGCCGCTTCCGGCTCGCGGGCCGCCTGGCCGACGGCCCCCGCTACGGCGCCTGGTGGATGGTGGTCCACCTGGCCGACGGCCGGTGCCTCACGGTGGAGGGCCTGCAAAACAACCTGGCCGGCGACCCCTATCACCTGCTGGTCAACCGCTTCTTCCACGAAACCCTGCCCTCCCTGGGCTCCGGCCGGGTGCTGGAAGTGGGCTCCCGGGCCCGCTCCGGGGTCTCGCGGCGCGATCTCATCCCCCCGGAACTGGAATACGTGGGCATGGACATCGCCCCCGGGGAGAACGTGGACGTGGTGGGCGACGCCCACGAGCTTTCCGCGGCTTTTCCGGCCGGGCATTTCGCGGCCATCTTTTCCATGAGCGTGTTCGAGCATCTCCTGATGCCCTGGAAAGTGGTGCTGGAGATGAACCGCATCCTGGCCCCGGGCGGCCTGGTGATGATCACCACGCACCACACCTTCCCGCTGCACGACCAGCCTTGGGACTTCTGGCGATACTCTGGTGACGCCTGGCAAGCCCTGTTCAATTCCGCCACCGGTTTCCAGATCGTCGACACCGCCCTGGGCGAACCGGCCGCCATCGTGCCGGTGTTCAGCCACGCCCTTTTGAACGGCCTGGACCAGCAACCGGCCTTTCTGGCCAACACGGTTTTGGCCCGGAAGACCGGGGAGAGCCAGCTCAGTTGGCCGGTGAAATTGGCCGAAGTGGTGGATTCCCGGTATCCTGCATGAAAATAGGTCGTTAACCCTTTTATCATCGTTAGCCAATATTTAAGTCACTTACGGTGCTTGACACCCGCCCGACACGGCCCTACCCTGATAAACAGTAACCAACTGCAACGAGGTGACCGTGGTCGGCAGGCTTGCCCATTTGGCGAATTTCCTGGTTTTTCTGGTGCTTTTCCTGTTGCCGGCCTTTACCTTGCCGGCGGCGAGAGCCGGAGAGGGGCTGGGGCAGGGCCTGGCGACGCGACGCGCCGGGAGCAGTGGGTTGCGGGGCGGAGGGAACGACGCCGTGGGGAGCTTGGTCGTTTGCCGGCCGGGGCTCCCAGCGCGTTGGAGCGGACGGGGAACCGCTCCCGCCCCTGATGTTGCCTCCAGCGGCCGGCTCCTGGAGGAACCGGCGCCGGGCGGCGAGAGCCTGCCGCGGGTTTCGGACCCTTTGCGGAGCCGGGAACCTGCCCAGGCCGCCGCGCCGGTCTTGTGGTGCAGCGTCATCTATTTGCGACACGCCTCCTTCCTGATCTAGCTCTCCCTGTAGTCAGCTTGCACAATTTTACGGCCTGGGATTTCCCGGGCCGAGGGAACCTAACGCAATTAACGAATTAAATTGGGAGGGGAGTACATGTCCCAGACGAGTGGTGCGCCCGGGGGGCCGGAGAGCACAGACCAGAAGAAAGCCGCAGTGCTGGGTAACGCTGGCAGCAAAAAAACTGGGGTAAACAAAACCCTGTTGGTGGCCCTGGTGATCGTGGCGTTGGGGATAGGCGGAGTGGTGGTTTGGCGGCTCAAGGCCAGCCCCAAGGTCGCGCCCCTCACCGCGGTCACCGGCAACGTCATAACCCCCGAGGAAATGACCTTCCCGGTGACCGAGTTCGCCGACGGCAAGGTCCGGCATTTCGCCCACAAGACCAAGGACGGCCTGACCATCCGCTTTTTCGTCATCAAGGGCTCGGACGGCATGCTCCACACCGCTTTTGACGCCTGCGAGGTCTGCTGGCGGGCGGGCCTGGGCTACAGCCAGGACGGCCCCGACATGATCTGCAACAAGTGCGGCATGCGCTTCCCCGTGGACAAGCTCAACACGGAAAAGGGCGGCTGCCACCCCGTGTCCCTGAAAAGCACCATCGCCGATGGCCGGTTGATCATCAAGACGGCGGACATGGAGGCTGGCCGTAAATACTTCGACCTGCCCAAGACCGAGGCCAAATAGGCCGGCCGGCCACGCCGGCGGGGACGCGCGGGGTCCGCTTCCTGCCCCCACCCTGGCCGCGGGGAGGGGGAACCCGAACACGGCGCGCCGCAGGTCAGCTGAACCGGACTGGAACGGTCCCGCCTGGGGAGGTCGCGGCCCTAGCGGCAAAGGTGAACGGTGGGAAGGGGGACGTCCCCCCCAAGGGAGCAAATGATGACTCTGCGTGATATCGCCATCCTGAATCTCCGGCGGCGCTGGGGCAAAGCCCTGTTCGTCCTGGCCGGCTTGACGCTGGGGGTGGCCACTTTGGTGGGACTGGTGAGCCTGGCCGATGGTCTGGCCGAGCAGATCAACGGAAACCTCCAGAGATATGGCCCCAACATCCTGGTCACCCCGCGATCCCAGGAGCTGGTCCTGAATTACGGCGGTCTGAAGCTGGGCGGCTTCTCTTTGGGGCCCAAGGAGCTGCGTCAGGTGGACTTGGTGCGGATCAACCAGATCGAGTACTCGGCCAACGTGGGCACGGTGTGGCCGGTGTCGCTGGGCAAGGTGGAGGTGCATGGCAAGTCGGTGCTGTTGGCCGGGGTGGAATTTTCCAAGGCCGGCATTCTGAAGCCCTGGTGGATGCTCCGGGGAGCCGTGCCCGGCAACCGGCAATTCATCGCCGGCTCCGAAGCGGCCCGGGTGCTGGGCCTCAAGATCGGCGATCAAGTGGAGCTGAAGGGCCAGACCTGGACCGTGAGCGGCATTCTGGAGCCCTCGGGCTCCCAGGATGACGGTCTTTTGTTCGCTCCCCTGGTGCCCACCCAGCGTCTGTTTGGCAAGGTGGGCCTGATCTCCATGGTGGAGGTGGCGGCGCTTTGCAACAACTGCCCCATCGAAGCCATGGTGGAGCAGATCGGCGGGGTGCTGCCCGGGGCCAAGGTGGTGAGCATCCAGTCCGTGGTCGAGGCCCGGGTCAAGGCCCTGGAGCATTACCGCGACTTCTCCCTGGGCGTCGCCGGGCTGGTGGCCCTCTTGTCCGGGCTGGTGGTCCTGGTGACCATGATGATGAGCGTGAAAGAGCGCACCGAGGAGATCGGGGTGTTCCGGGCCATCGGCTTCCGCAAGAGCCACGTCATCCGGGTGGTGCTCACCGAGGCCTTCCTGCTTTCCCTGGTCGCCGGCGTCCTTGGCTGTCTCGTGGGAGTGGGGGCGGCCCGGGTGATCCTGCCCTTCTTTTCCGAGGGCGGGGATGTGTATTTTTACCTCCTTTTCGACCCTCTGGTCAGTGGCATCGGCGTAGGCCTGTCGGTGGTGTTGGGCCTGCTGGCCAGCCTGTATCCCGCTTGGCTGGCCGCGAAAATGGACCCCTCGGAAGCCCTCCGGGCGCTATGACAGGATGTTGAAAAAGTCCATCCATGGCCCGCTCCAGGCTGTTTTCCAACAGCCTGCCAAGAAAGGAAGCGGCGATATGAGTTTCATCCAGGCCGAAGATCTCGTGAAAACCTACGGCAAGGGAGAGGCCGCGGTCCGGGCCCTGGACGGCGTGAGCTTTACGGTGGACCGCGGCGAATTCGTGGCGGTGATGGGGGCCTCCGGCTCCGGCAAGTCCACCCTCCTGTCCATCATGGGCGGGCTCAACTCCCCGTACTCCGGCTCCTTTATCGTGGATGACCTGAACATCTACCAGCTCAGCTCGGACCAGCGGGCCGACTTCCGGCGGGAGTACCTGGGCTTCGTCTTCCAGAGCTTCCACTTGGTGCCCTATTTGAGCCTCTTGGAAAACGTGATGCTGCCCCTGGTGACCAAAAAGCTCCCCTCCGCCCAGAAGCGGGAGCTGGCCGAGGAGGCGCTCTCGCGGGTGGGCCTGGGCGACAAGCTGAAACGCTTGCCCAACCAGGTTTCCGGCGGCGAGCAGGAGCGGGCCGCCGTGGCCCGGGCCCTGGTGAACCGGCCGCCCATACTTTTGGCCGACGAGCCCACCGGCAACCTGGACCGCAAGAACAGCGGCGAGATCATGAAGCTGTTGACCAAACTGAGCGAGGAGGGGATGACCATCATCATGGTGACCCACAGCCAGGGTTGCGCCTCCGCGGCTCGGCGGCTGATCAGCCTGGCCGACGGCCACCTGGCCACCGAGGAGGACCTGGCCTCGGCTTGCTCGCTGCCCCCGAGCGCCTCGGAGCCTCTCTCGGCCGTCTCTTGACCCCAGCCGCCCTGCGCGTAGAGTGACCAAGGTGCTCCGGGAAGACCGCCTGAAAGGAACAGGAACATGAAGCTGCAGGACATCGCCCTGCTGAACCTGAAAAGACGCAAAGGCAAGTCCGCCTTCGTGCTGGCCGGGCTCATGGTGGGCGTGGCCACCCTGGTGGCCCTGGTGAGCCTGGCCGAAGGCCTGGCCGACCAAGTCCACCAAAAGCTGGAGAAATTCGGGGCCAACATCCTCATCACCCCGGAGTCCTCGGAACTGGCCCTGAACTACGGGGGCATGAACCTGGGCGGCTTATCCCTGGAAACCAAGGAGATCTCCCAAGCCGACCTGGCCGGCCTGGCCCACATCAAAAGCGCCGCCGACGTGGCCGCCGTGGGCCCGGTGGTGCTGGGCGAGGTGGAGGTCAATAGCCGGCCGGTGCTCCTGGCCGGGGTGGACTTCAGGCAGACCGCGCTCTTGAAACCCTGGTGGAAGCTGGACGGGGTCCTGCCCGTGAGCGGGCAGTTCCTGGCCGGGTCCGAGGCCGCCCGGGTGCTGAAGCTTCGGCTAGGCGACCAGAGGCAAATAAAAGGCCGGAACTTGCTGCTCAGCGGCATCCTGGAGCCCAACAGCACCCAGGACGACAACCTCTTGTTCATGCCCCTGGCCGCGGCCCAGGAGTTGTTGGGCAAAGAGGGGGTGGTGTCCATGGTGGAGGTGGCGGCCCCGGGCAAGGACCACCCGGTGGCGGACATGGTGCGGCAGATCAGCCAGGTTTTGCCCGGGGCCAAGGTGGTGGCCATCCAGTCGGTGGTCAAGGGCCGCATAGACACCCTGAATCATTTCCGCAATTTCTCCCTGGGCATCAGCGCCTTGGTGATCGTGTTGGCCAGCCTGGTGGTGTTGGTGACCATGATGATGAGCGTCAGGGAGCGCACCGTGGAGATCGGGGTGTTCCGGGCCATCGGCTTCCGCAAGAGCCACGTCATGCAGGTGGTGCTCACCGAGGCCTTCCTCCTCTCGCTCCTGGCCGGGGTGCTGGGCTGCCTGTTGGGCCTGGGCGCGGCCAGCCTGGTCATGCCCCTGTTCAGCCAGGGCGAGACGGCCTCCCTGTTGGTCGACCCCTGGCTCTTGGGCGCCGGCCTGCTCCTGGCCCTGGTGGCGGGCCAGGTCGCGAGTCTCTACCCCGCCTGGCTGGCCGCCCAGCAGGACCCCTCGGAGGCCCTCCGGGCCTTGTGAAAGGGAGGGAGCACCAGTTGTTTTATCGCGGCGGAGAGTCTGCTTGAAACCTGCGGATGGGGCGAAGAACCGCCGACGCGGCTCGATAAGGCTAGCCTTACCGGGCCGCGCTGCTTGGTCCCGGGCAATTTTTCTTCCAGAAATGTCCTTGTAATCAGAATAAAAAATAGCTTTTATCTCCCGCATCGCTCCCTAAAACCTACTAGACTGCTTGACATTGCGGCCCGGGCATCCGATATTTCTTCCAATCGGTTCTCACGCTTTGGGGTGCCTGTGGTGCAAAAGCTTCTCCGCCTCGTAATCTGCCTGATCCTCCTGGCCCCGGCCCTGCCGGTGCGGGCGGCAGAAAGCGGCATGGTGGATTGCCCCGAGCACGCCTCCGCCCCTCCGGTGGAGGACCATTGCGGTCCGGCTGCGGTCCCGGTCATGAGCCAGCCCGCGTGCTCCTGCTGCCCGGTGGGGGCGCGTTGCCACATGCGCGGGGAAGAGCCTACCCTGCTGCAGCCGGTTCACTTGAACTTCCGCTCTTCTTTCTCTTCCCTGGCCGGCGCCGCGGCTTTCGCGGCGGCCGGGCCTGCCCTTTGCCCCGGGGAATCGCCCCTGGCCGCCGGGCCTGAGCCCTGGCGGGGCCCCCTTTACCTGCGCCACGCCAGCCTGTTGATCTAGCTTCTCCTCTGGCCGCGCTTTGCCGTGGTCTAAATCCCCTGTTGATAATAGATGTTCCCGTTCCTGGCGGGAAGACGCCGAACTTATCTGGATTTTGAGGAGAACTACGTCATGTCCCAGAAGAAGAACGCCGCCAAGGCGAATAACCTGTCCCAGAAGAAGGCCGAGGTTTTGGGCGACTCCAGCGGTCCCCAGGGCTCGCTCTCCAAGATCATGCTCATAGCGGCCGTGGTGCTGGCCATCGCCGGCGGCGGCGCCGTGGCCTGGCAGCTGACGTCCCCCTCCGGCCGTACCGCGGCCACCGCGGCGGCCAAGGCCGCGGAAACCCCGGCCGCCGGCGACACCCTCACCTTTGCCGCGGCCGACTTTGCCGACGGCAAGGCCCATCACTACTCCCACCAGACCCCCGACGGCCTGACCGTGCGCTTTTTCGTGGTCAAGAGCAGCGATGGGGTGATCCGGGCCGCCTTTGACGCCTGCGACGTGTGCTGGCGGGCGGGCCTGGGCTACACCCAGTCCGGCGACGACATGGTCTGCAACAACTGCGGCCGGCATTTCGCCTCGGTGCAGGTCAACGAAGTGCAGGGCGGCTGCAACCCCGCGCCCCTGACCCGCACCCTGGCCGGCGACCGGGTGACGATCAAGGTGTCCGACGTCCTGGAAGGGCGGCGTTACTTCAACCTGTAAGCCTGTTTCCTCTGCCCGGCCCTGGGCCGGAACCTGCGCGCCGAAAACGCTTCATCTGAAAGGAACAGGAACATGAAGCTGCAGGACATCGCCCTTTTGAACCTGAAAAGACGCAAGGGCAAGGCCGCCTTCGTGCTGGCCGGCCTCATGCTGGGCGTGGCCACCCTGGTGGCCCTGGTGAGCCTGGCCGAGGGCCTGGCCCACCAGATCAACCAAAAGCTGGAGAAGTACGGGGCCAACATCCTCATCACCCCGGAGTCCCAGGAGTTGGCCCTCAACTACGGGGGCGTGAGCCTGGGTGGCTTCTCCTTTGAAACCAAGGAGATCCGTCAGGCCGACCTCGCCAGGCTGGCCCACATCAAAAACGCCGCCAACGTGGCCGCGGTGGGCCCGGTGGTGCTGGGCAAGGTGGAGGTCAATAGCCGCCCGGTGCTCCTGGCCGGGGTGGACTTCTCCCAGACCGCGCTGCTCAAACCCTGGTGGAAGGTGGACGGAGCCCGGCCTGGCGACGGGCAGTTCCTGGCCGGGGCCGAGGCCGCCCGGGTGCTGAACCTCCGGGTGGGCGATCAGCGCCAACTGAACGGCCGGGACTTCGTGGTCAGCGGCATCCTGGAGCCCACCGGCACCCAGGACGACAATCTCCTGTTCACCCCCCTGGCCGCGGCTCAGGAGCTGTTGAACAAGCCGGGGATGGTCTCCATGGTGGAAGTGGCGGCCCTGTGCAAGGACTGCCCCGTGGCCGAAATGGTGAACCAGATCAGCGGGGTGTTACCCGGGGCCAAGGTGGTGGCCATCCAGTCGGTGGTCAAGGGCCGCATGGAAACCCTGCATCATTTCCGCAATTTCTCCCTGGGCATCAGCGCCCTGGTGGCCTTGTTGGCCAGCCTGGTGGTGTTGGTGACCATGATGATGAGCGTCAAGGAGCGCACCGAGGAGATCGGGGTGTTCCGGGCCATCGGCTTCCGCCAGAGTCACATCATGCGGGTGGTGCTCACCGAGTCCTTCCTCCTGTCCTCCTTGGCCGGGGTGCTGGGCTGCCTTCTGGGCCTCGGCACGGCCGCCCTGGCCTTGCCGCTCTTCAGCCAGGGCGAGCCGGCTTCCCTGTTGTTCAACCCCTGGCTGGCCGGCGGCGGCCTGCTCCTGGCCCTGTTGGTGGGCCAGGGCGCGAGCCTCTACCCCGCCTGGCTGGCCGCCCAGTTGGACCCCTCGGAAGCCCTCCGGGCTTTGTGAAAGCGAAGGTGCTTCATGAGCTTTATCACAGCGGAAAATCTGGTCAAATCCTACGGTCAGGGCGGAGGCCGGGTCACGGCCTTGGCCGGGGTGAGCTTCACCGTGGCCGAGGGCGAGTTCGTGGCCGTGATGGGGGCCTCGGGCTCAGGCAAATCCACCCTGCTCTCCATCCTGGGGGGGCTGACCTCCCCGGATTCCGGCGCCTTCACGGTGGACGGCCTGGAGGTGTACCGGCTGAACCAGGACCAGCGGGCCGACTTCCGGCGGGAGTACCTGGGCTTCGTGTTCCAGAGCTTCCACCTGGTGCCCTACCTGAGCCTCCTGGAGAACGTGATGCTGCCTCTGGTGATCAAAAAACTGCCGGGCAGCGAGAAGCGGGACCTGGCCCGGGAAGCCCTGGCCCGGGTGGGCCTGGGCGACAAGGTCACCCGCCTGCCGGGTCAGGTCTCCGGCGGGGAGCAGGAGCGGGCCGCCGTGGCCCGGGCCCTGGTGAACCAGCCGCCGATCCTCCTGGCCGACGAACCCACCGGCAACCTGGACCGCCACAACAGCGGGGAAATCATGCGGCTGCTCTCCCGGCTGGGCCAGGAGGGCATGACCATCATCATGGTGACCCACAGCCCCGAGTGCGCCGCCACCGCCCAGCGGATCATCAGCCTGGCCGACGGCCGCCTGGTGACCGAGTCCACCCCGGCCGAACTGGCTGCCGCCTGCGCCCTCGGCGCCCCGCCCCTGGCCGCGGCCTGGTGAGGAGGGGGAGGCTTTTGGGAGAAGCGGGAAGATGTGGGGGGAAGGACCCTTTTTTGAAAAAAAGGGTCCTTCCCCCCACACCCCCCATCCCCCAAAAAACTTCCTGGTTTTCCAGGGAACGCCGCGTGGCTCCAGCCGCTAATATAGCGGGTCCCGGGAGATGCTCTCCCGGGACCCGCTGTCGCCTTAAAGTATTAGCTTGTGGTTTTTCCGCAACTGCGGGCTTACACAACCTTGACCTTGAGTATGTCCTCAAAGGGGTTGGCCTGCTCGATGCGCACCCCGATCTCCTGGCCGGGCTCCAGGTTGAGGCCCTTCAGCAGGGGCACGGTGGTCAGGAGCATCACGTCGGTGATCAGGAGCTGCCAGCGGCGTTGCTGCTGCTCCATGACCAGGGCCGGCAGCACTTGGCCGCGGCGCTCCAGGAGCCATTGCAGGATCCAGTAGCGCTGGCGGGAATTGCGCACCCGGCCGCCGCGCCGCACCTGGGGCTCCACGAACTGGGCCAGGTCCTTCAGCTCCTTTTCCGAGTACATGGGCGGCAACCCGGCCAGCACCGCCCCCAGCTGGCGCTGCATCAACAGGTCCAGATAGCGTCGGATGGGGCTGGTGGCGTGGGTGTAGGGCTCCACACCCAGGCTGCTGTGCAGGCCCGGTTTGGTGGAGAGATCCACCGGGTTCAACAGACGGCGTTGGCGGAAATGCAAATAAATGTCCGCGGGATCGCCAGCCTGGAAGGCCTCGGGGGGCGGAGGCTGGCGCCGGAACAGGGCCGGCACGCCCTGGCTCTCCAGGAAGGAGGCCATGAGCCAGTTGGCCAGGATGGCGGTCTCGGCCACCATCTCGCGGCTGGGGCCTTCCCGGTCCACCCGGCGGACCCACACCTGGCCTTCCTCGTCCACCCCCACCAGCACCTCGGGCAAGGGCAGGAAGTAGGCCCCGGCCGCCTGGCGCTTTTTTTTGAGGGCCTCGCACATGGTGTAGAGCCCGCCCAGATGGGGATCGCTCTCCAGGAGGTGGTCGGTCTCGTCATAAGTCAGGCGGCGCTTGACCTGAATGCGGCTCCGCACCAGGCGGTAGTCCACCAGGTCGCCCGCGGCGTCCAGCCGGGCCAGGGTGCTGAATGCCGGCCGCAGCTCGCCTTGCCTGAGCGACAGGGCGTCCTCGGAGAGCCGGGGCGGCAGCATGGGGATGCGGTCGTCGGGCAGGTACAGGGAGCTGCCCCGGTTCAGGGCCTCCCGGTCCAGGAGCGAGCCGGGGCGGATCAGCTCGGCCGCGTCGGTGATGTGCACCCCCAACACGCCGCCGCCGTCTGCCGTGGGCTCAAAGGAGAGCGCGTCGTCAAAGTCGGTGGTAAAGGCGCCGTCGATGGTGAAGGTGTACAGCTCGGTCAGGTCTTCCCGCCCGTCATTCGGGTCCAGCCCGGCGGCCAGGCAGGCGGCCTCGTCCTCCACCGCCGCGGGGAAGGATTTAGACAGACCCTCCCGCCGGAGGGCCAGGTTTTCGTGGGGCTGGAACACCCCCAGGCGGACCAGGAGCCGGAACAACTGGGCCCGGCCGCCCACCTCGGCCAGGGTGACGATCTCCTTGGCCAGTTTGCTCTGGGGGGCTTCCTCTTCCAGCACCACCAGGTCGGCCAACATGCGGGCCAGCTCCGGAGGGGGCTCGGGAAGCTCGCCCTGGGCCGGCAGATCACGCAGGAAGGCCACCGAATCATCCACCAGGGAGCGGTGGGCTTCCTCCCGCTCCTGCTGGATTTGCTTCTGCTCCAGCTGCTCCTGGCTGAGCGGCACGAAAGCGCTGCCCGCCAGGCGGAAATGCAGCCGTTCGTTGAACAGGGCCCGCAGCACGCCGGAAAAATGATCCGGGGTCAGGGGGGCGGGGAACACCAGTTCGGCCAGGTCGGGCAGGCCCAGGGGCTCTTCCTCCTGGTGCACCAGCTCCCACAGCCCGGGTACGTCCACCTGGCCGGCCAGCTCCTCGCGCTTGTCCTCCAGCCGCCGCATCTCGCCCACCAGGGCATGGCGCGGCCCTTTCAGCGCCGCGGTGGGCGGGGTGAACAGGAGCACCCGCCCCTGGGACAGGGCCACCTCGCGGTCGGCCGCGCTGAGCACGTTCAAGCGGGAGGTCTTGGCGACCTGGACCACACCAAGGTTGATGCGATTTTTGTCTATAAACTCTACGAGATGTCCGGTGGGGTCAAGCATTAGGTCCAGCTATGGCGGGAAACAAAATGAAAAACAGTGTACCGGGCTGCCCCAGGGGTGTCAACTTGCCCCCCGAGCGGCGATGGTGTATTCATTTGATGAACTTTCGGGAGGCTCGTATATGAAGCTGACGCTCGGCCGAGGCTGGTTGGGGGGGGTATGGCTGGTGGCGCTCCTCGTGATGGCCGGCCCCGTTTGGGCCGCCACCGAGGGCGGGATGGTTCCGGATTTTTCCCGGCCCAACCTGGATGGCGCTCCTTTGTCCCTGCAGAAGTTCCGGGGGCGGGTGGTCATCCTGGACTTCTTCGCCACCTGGTGCGGCCCCTGCACCCGGGCCATGCCCCGGCTAGATGACCTGCAGCGCACCTATGGCAAGCGGGGCCTCAGTGTCATCGGCTACAGCGTGGACGAGGGCGGCCGCCAAGCGGTCCGGCCCTACGTGGCCCGCCTGAAGCTGTCCTTCCCCGTGGTCCTGGGCGACATGGACGAAGCCAAGGAGAAGTACGGGGTGGAGGGCCTGCCCACCACCCTGGTCATCGATCCCCAGGGCCGCCTGGTGAAGAGCTTCCTGGGCCTGGTGCCCGAGGAGCGCATCCTGGCCGCGGCGGAGCCCTTTCTGAACGACCGGGCCCCTTCGCCTCCCCTGGGCGGCGAGGTGATCACGGTGCAACAGGGACCCCACCACCGCCTCAAACGCAACTGGGTGACCTTTGACAAGCTCTACCAGGGGCAGCGGGGCATCATGGTGCACGTGGCCGCCGACGTGGCCGACCTGAACCCCCTGAAAGGCCTTTGGCTGGCCCTGAACCTCGCCCCGGCCCGCCTGGGCCCGGATCGGAAACCCCAGATCCTGGGCAAGACCAAGCGCCTCTACCAGCGCATTGACGACGTTTCCCGCGATTATTTCATCCTGTTCGTGGCTTGCCCCCAGCTTCCCGATCTGCCGCCCGACGGCGCCTACCTGACCTGGGTCAGCCTCTTGGGGCCCAGCGGCAAGGACGACGAGGAGGGGGACAAGTTCTGGCTGGCCCAAGCCTGCCACGAAGCCCCGCCGCCCCGGGCCGCCCAGCCCACCCCGCCCCAGCCGGTGGCCCAGGCGCCCCGGAAATTCTGGGACACCCCGGACGTGGAGGGGCGCGACCTGGTCCCGCCGGTGCAGCGCCCCGCCCTCCCCCTGGCGGTCCCGGACCAGCAGCAGGGGGAGAACGGCCGCATCAAGCGGGCCTGGCTGGCCCCGGAAAAAGAGCACGCCGGCAAGAAGGGCCTCCTTTTGCAGGTGGACTTGAACCTGCACGGCTTGTCGGCCCGGGAAGGCATGTGGCTCTGCGTCAACGTGCTGCCCCAGGACTCCCAGGGCCGCGGGCTCACCGAGGGCGGCCGGCCCCTCCGGCTGCACCGCCAGATTCAGGACGTGAACCGGGAGCATTATGTGCTGTTCATTCCCTGCGACCAGCTGGGGACGGTGCCGGCCGGGGGGCAGTACCGCATGTGGCTGACCCTGGAAGGCGGCAACGCGCGGCAGGTGTTGGACCGCTCCAGCGAGCAGCCCTTGGACAGCCCCTGCCAGATGGTGCAAAACTGACCGGCTGTGGCAAAACAGCCGGCTAGACCGCTCAATGGCCAGCCCCCGCGCTGGCTGGGAGAGAATATGACCCCCTGCGTGAAGGAACCGTTCAACGGCTTTTCCCATCTGGGCGGAGCGCTGTTGTCTCTGGCCGGTTTGGCCGTGCTGGTGACCCTGGCCGCGATGCGGGCCACACCCTGGCACGTGGTGTCGTTCTCGGTCTACGGCTCCTCCATGGTGCTCCTCTACACCGCCAGCGCCTTGTATCACCTGCTGCCCTTGTCGGAAAAGGGTACGCGGATCTTCAAGACCGCGGACCACATGATGATTTATTTTCTGATCGCGGGCACCTACACCCCGTTTTGCCTGGTGCCCCTCCGGGGCGCCTGGGGTTGGAGCATCTTTGGGGTGGTGTGGGGCCTGGCCCTGGCCGGCATGGCCCTGAAGCTCCTGTGGCTGGACGCCCCGCGCTGGCTCTCCACCACCCTGTACTTGGGCCTGGGCTGGATCTGCCTGGTGGCCATCTATCCCTTGCTACAGGCCATGCCTCTGGGAGGCCTGTTGTGGCTCCTGGCCGGCGGAGTGGCCTACAGCCTGGGGGCGCTGATCTACGCCACCAAAAAGCCGGATCCCTGGCCCGGCGTCTTCGGCTTCCACGAAATCTTCCACGTGTTCGTCTTGGCTGGCAGCTTCTGCCATTTCTGGGTGATGGTGCGCTACCTGATCCGGCTGTAGGCTGGACATTTCCTGAGGACGGGGGCGGCTTTGCCAGATGCCCGCCGGCTGCGCCCACGGCCGGCGCTCCAACCGCGACGTAGCTTTGGCTGCGCCTCCGGTGGTCGCTTGTCCGTCGCCTTGCCGGCCGCCACCAGGCTGGGCCGGTCCAGGTGACCAACCGTGACCAGGAAGACTGGAAGGCCTCAACGGAAAAGCCGATTCAAATCTGATCGAGGTCGATCCAACCACCCAGACCCCAGGTAATATCCGGGCGAGGCGGGGACTTGGCGCCCCCTGCCGGGGCGTCCCCCCTAACCAACCCGGGGTGTGGCCAGGGCCTGGTGCACCTCCTGCAGCAGCTCGGCCAGGTCGAAAGGCTTGCCCAAAACCCCGGTCACCTCGAGGCCCAGGCCGGGCAGCTCCCGGTGATCGGCGATGTGGCCGGTGGCCACGATGACTCGCGCCCCGGGATCCACCTGCCACAGCTCGGCCAAGCACTGGCGGCCGTCCATAACCGGCATGGACAAGTCCAGGATGACCAGGTCATAAGCTTCTCCCCGCTCCTGGGCCGCGGTGTAGAGTTCCAGGGCCTCCCGGCCCTGGGAGGCCAAAGCCACCTGGTAGCCGAAGCTCTCCAAGGCCTCCCGGGAAATGTCCCGCACCGCGGCCTCGTCATCCACCACCAAAATGCGCTGGCCCCGGCCCTGGGGCAGGGGAGTGTCCCGGCTCTCTTCCGGGGCCGGAAGTTCCAGCTCGGGGTCGCCCGGCAAATACAGGGTGAAGACGGCCCCGGCCCCCGGCCGGGAGTCCACCTCGATCTCCCCCTGGTGGGTCTTGATCATGGAGTAGGCCACCGAGAGCCCCAGGCCGGTGCCCTTGCCCGGCTCCTTGGTGGTGAAAAACGGCTCGAAGATGCGGGGCAGCACCTCGGCGGGGATGCCCACCCCCTGGTCCTCCACCGCGATCCAGTCGTAGTTGGCGGCCCTGGCCCAGGGGTGCCCGCGCAGGAATTTTTCATCCACCACCAGGTTGCCGGTGCGGATGGTGATGACTCCGCCGTCGGGCATGGCGTCGCGGGCGTTGACCGCCAGGTTCAAAAGAATCTGCTCCAGATGGTGGGGGTTGGCCATAACCAGGGGCAACTCGGGCCCGAGCCTGAGCTGCAGGGAAAGGTTGGGCGGCAGGGTGCGTTCCAGCAGCCGGGCCACCATCTGCACCACCCGGTTGGGCTCCACCGCCTGCACCCCACCGCCCTCCAGGCGCGAGAAGTTGAGCATGGACTCCACCAGGTCCGAGGCGCGCTTGGTGGCCTCGTCGATCTGGGTCAGGTGCTCGCGGTGAGGCGCGGCCAGGCCCTCCCGGCCCGCCAGGAGCTGGGAGTAACCCCGGATGGCCATGAGGATGTTGTTGAACTCATGGGCCACGCCGCCGGCCAGGGTGCCCACCGCCTCCATTTTTTGGGCCTGCTCCAGCTGCTTCTGCAGGTTTTCCTGGGCGGTGATGTCCCGGGCAAAGCCCTGGGCCGCCATCTTGCCGTTGTACTCGGTGAGGGTTACGGTGGCCTCCACCCGCATGGGGGTGCCATCCTTGCGAAAGGCCGTGTAGGTGTAGCTGGAGGACACGCCTTGGCCGGCCAGGCGCTGGGCAAAACGCTTGGCCACCAGCTCATGGTCCCGGGGGGCGATCACGTCCCAGATGGTGCGGGTGATGGGCTCGCCCGGCTCAAAGCCAAACATGCGCTGGATCTCCGAATTCAGGAACAGGAAACGTCCCGAGGGGAGTTCCACCAGGAACAGGCCATAGGGCATGTCCTCCACCAGGGAGCGGTAGCGCGCCTCGCTCTGGTGGAGCTTTTCCTCCGCCTCCTTGCGCTCGGTGATGTTCTGCAAATGGCAAACGAAGTGCAGGGGCTGGCCGTTCTCGTCGCGCACCAGGGAATTGCTGGCCAACACCCACACCACTTGACCGGATTTGTGGAGATAGCGCTTCTCCGCCGAGTTCCGCTGCTCGGCCCCGGAGAGGATGCGGCCGAAACGGCTGCGGCCCCCGCCCCGGTCGTCGGGATGGGTGAAGTCGTTGAAGGAGCGGCCCACCAACTCGTCTTCCCGATAGCCCAAGAGATCCTCGAGGGTTTTGTTCACCCGGAGGATCCTGCGGTCCGTCGCCACCAGAAGCATGCCGATGGGCGCGCTGTCAAAGGCGGCCCGGAACTCCTCTTGGCTTTGCCGCCGCCGGTCGCTTTCCCCCCGGAGCCGCTGAAAGGCCAGGTCCAGCTTGTCCCGCTCCCGGGCCACCTTTTCCCGGGCCCGCTGCTCCTCGCGCCAGGCCTCTTCCATGCCCCGGGCCAAAACGGCCACCGAGGCCGTAACCACCGCGGAGAGCAGGAAGAAGTTGTAGCCCACCACGGTCCACAGGCGCATGATGTCGGGCAGGCCCCGGGCCCAGGCCAGATAGCCGTGGTCCAGGCACCAGGCGAAGGCCACCAGGGTGAGGAAGTTGAGCACCAGGACCACCACGGCGGCCGAAAGGCCCAAGAGCACCACGGCCAGCACGGCCGCCGCGAACAGCCACAGCATGCCGCCGGCCAACAGGCCCATCTGCTGGAGGTACACCACTCCCAGGCCATAGGTGACCACCACCAGGAAACCGGCCCGCAGGGGGTAGCCCAGGCGGCGGCGGCCCAAAAAAATGCCGGCCAACAGGGCCAGCACCGTGAAATCGGTAGCCACCACGAGTTTCTGGCCCCGGTCCAACAGGAAGGGGGTCAGGGGGATCATGGTGAGAACTCCGCCCACCACGCCCACCGAATAGATGGCGGCCACGATCCGTTCCCGCCAATGCAAAAGACCCTCACCGGGGAGGACGGCGGAGCGGAGCATGGCCTGGATTCCGGCACCCAGGCGGCGGCGCAGGCTGTTTTCTTCTGAGGGCAAGAATGCTCCCATTTTTAAGTAGGCAGAAGATCAACCCCCCGCGAGGTCAGCCGGCTCCCCGTTGGCGGGGCGCCCGCCGGGCCAGCCGGGGGCGCAATCACCGCCAAATGAACCGGCCTCGCTTCAGCCTACCCATCATATCAGGTATTTGGGGGAAAATAGCAATGCCCAGAACACTCCGGCCCCGGCCAATTCCCAGGTTCTGCCCGGTTTTCCGCCTCCAGCCCCTTTCCGAAGGGGCCAAAAAATGATAACAAATATCACCTTGCTTCTGAGCGGGCATATTTGGCATGCTTGGCGGGTACAGGGTATGCTTAGCCCATCCCGCCTGCCCCGGCAAGTCACCCACTCCCGGTTGTACCTGTCCTAGTCTCCTGCGCCCGGCCCCTGGCGCCGCGGGTCTATTACGGACTACCTCCGGGCACACAAATCTGGCACATATAGCCAGGGCGAAGCCAATGAACATCATCGTAGGCGTAGCGGACATGAAATTGGCCCAAGGCGACGGCAACGTCCTGGTGACCCATGCGCTGGGTTCCTGCGTGGGCGTTTGCATTCATGATCCCAAGCTCAAAATCGGCGGGCTCTTGCATTACATGTTGCCCGAAGCCGCCATCGCCCCGGACAAGGCCCGGCAGCGTCCCTATATGTTCGGCGATACGGGCATAACCCTTCTCTTCAAGGAAGCCTACCTATTGGGCACCAGCAAGCCCGCCCTGTCGGTCAAATTGGTGGGAGGGGCCCAGACCATGGACAGCAACGGCGTATTCAACATAGGCCAGAAAAACTATGCCATGGCCCGCAAATTGTTCTACCGCAACAACGTCATGGTGGCGGCGGAAGAGGTGGGGGGCACCACCCACCGCACCGTGCACCTGGACGTGGGCACCGGCGCCATCACCATCAAGATCAAGGGGGGAGGCGTAATCAATCTATGAGCACAGTCATTACCAAGCTGATCCGCCGCGCCGCCGCCCAGTTGCCCCCTTTCCCCCGGGTGGCGGAAAAAGTGCTGCAGTTGTTGCAGGACCCGGACGTGGGGGTGGGCTCCCTGGTAGAGGTGGTGCAGTTGGACGCCTCCCTGACCTCCAATATCCTCAAGGTGGTCAACTCCCCGGTTTACGGGGTGATCCATCGGGTGGACAACCTCTCCCAGGCCCTGGCCATTCTGGGCAACCGCCCCTTTGCCGAAGTGGTGTTCTCCTCGGCCTCGGCCGAGCTTTTGTCCCAGCGCCAGGCCGGCTACGACCTGGACAAGGGCGAGCTGTGGCAGCATTCCCTGGCCACGGCCCTGATGACCCAGGTGCTGGCCGAGCAGGTGGGCCACACTCCCGGCCCCAGCCTTTATACCGGGGCTTTGCTGCACGACATCGGCAAGGTGGTGCTCAGCCAGTTCGTGAGCAACAAATACGAGATGATCCTGGAAGAAGTCCGCCAGGGGCGGCCCTTCCTGGAGGCTGAGCGGGACATCCTGGGCCTGGATCATGCCGAGCTGGGCTACGAAATCGCCAAGGGCTGGCATTTCAGCCAGGACATGTGCGACCTGATCCGCTACCATCACGACCCCGCGCCCAAACGCGGCTCCCGGGACCTGGCCGTGCTCTACGTGGCCAACGTGGCTTGCCAGAACCTGGGTCTGGGCGGCGGGGCCGACGGCGTGGCCCAGGCCTGGGACGAAGACGCCCTGGCTTCCCTGGGCCTCACCGAGTTGGGCCTGCAACTGGCCTTGGCCGATCTGCAACTCCGCTTGGCCGAGGCGGAGTCCCTTTTGGGCATGGCGAGCTGAACTCCGGCCCCGGCCGGGCCGGCGGGGCAGGGGGCAGGAGGGCCGGGACGGCGGCGGATCGAGGCCGGCCCCGTTCCGCCAGCCTCCCGGGGGAAGCCCCGGCCGTCCGCGCCAGCCCCGGGTCAATCCCGTTGACGTGGGGGGGCAACCACTATATATTGCGGACATGGCAGCGCCCCCTACCAAATGGGAATGGAAAGTCAAGCCGGCCACCCCCCGGGAGGCCTTCCGCCTGGCCTCCCAATTGAACATCCCGCCGGTCATGGCCCAGGTGCTCTGGCACCGGGGCTTCAAAGATCCCCGCGAAACCCGTGACTTCCTGAGCCCCCGCCTGGCCGACCTGCCGGGCCCCCAGGGCTTCTGCGACCTGGAAAAGGCGGCCGGGATTTTGGCCCAGGCCGTGCAAGCGGGCCAAGTCCTGGGGGTGGCCGGGGACTATGACGCGGACGGGGTGACCGCCACGGCCCTGCTCCTGGATTTTTTCCGCCAGGTGGGGGCGGCCACCGTGTGGGACCTGCCCCACCGCCTGGCCGACGGGTACGGCTTTTCCCCGGAGCGGGCCGAGCGCCTGGCGGCCGACGGAGCCCAGGTGGTGGTCACCGTGGACTGCGGCATCTCGGACCATGCCGGGGTGAGCCGGGCCAAGGAGCTGGGCCTCACGGTGGTGGTCACCGATCATCATCAGGTGCCGCCCGGGCCCCTGGTGCCGGCCCACGCGGTAGTGAACCCCCAGCGTCAGGACTGCGGCTACGCGCCGCACTTGGCCGGGGTGGGGGTGGCCTTCTACCTGGCCGCCGCGGTGCGCAGCCACCTGCGGGATATGGGCGCTTTCGCCGGCGGTTACGCGCCCAACTTGCGGCGCTCCCTGGACCTGGTGGCCGTGGGCACTTGCGCGGACGTGGTGCCCCTGGTGGGGCACAACCGCATCCTGGTCAACGAAGGCCTCCGGGTGTTGAACGAGGCCGGCCGCACCGGCCTGAACGCCCTCAAGGCTGCCGCCGGCCTGGCCGGGGCCTTGGACGTGCGGGATGTGGCTTTTGGCCTGGCCCCCCGGCTGAACGCCGCCGGCCGGCTGGACCACCCGGCCCGGGCCTTGGAAGTGCTCTTGAGCGAGTCGCCGGCCGAAGCCACGGAGTTGGCCGGCCAGTTGGACCGCCTGAACCAGCGCCGCCGCAGCCTGGAGCTGAAGGTTTTCGAGGAAGTAAAGGAACGGGTTGCCGCCGACTCCCGCTTCACGGACGCCCCTTGCCTGGTGCTGGGCGATCCCGGCTGGCACCGGGGGGTCCTGGGCATCGTGGCCAGCCGGCTGGTGGAGGCTCTGGGGCGGCCGGCCATCCTGTTTGCCGTGGAAAACGGCAAGGCCGTGGGCTCGGGGCGCTCGGTGCCGGGATTCCATATGCAAAAGGCCCTGTCCCAGTTGGAGGACCTGCTCCTGGGCTATGGCGGCCACGCCATGGCCGCGGGGGTGACCGTGGCCAGCCAGGATTTGGAGCGCCTGGGCGAGGCGTTGTCCGAGTTGGCCCAGGACCAGCTGCCCCCGCCGGGCGGGCCCCGCCTTTTGGAGCTGGAGGCCGAGGCGGAGTTGGACCAATTGGGACCGGCCTGTCTGGAGCCCCTGGAGCGGATGGCGCCCTTTGGCGAGGGCAATCCCGAACCCCGCTTGGCCGTGCGCCGGGCGCGGGTGGTGGCCCAGCGGGTGGTGGGCCAGGGGCATCTGAAGCTGACGCTGGCCCCGGCCGAGGCCGGCCCCGGTTGGGGTTTCCGGTTGCCGGCTTTTGGCTTCGGCCTGGCCGGCCAGAGCCCCGGGACCGGGCAGCTGGTGGACCTGGCGGCCGCACCCCGCATTTCGTCTTACGGGGGACGGCATCTGGAGTTGAATTTGCTGGATGTGCGGACCGTTGATTAGACGCGGGTGAAATAACGCCACCAGGGGGCGCCGGGCCGGCGCCTTCCCGCGGTTAGGTTGCGCCCCGCGCGCCGGGTCCGCCAAACCGGGAGAGGACAAGATGCTGGAATGTGCAGCCAAACGCCCCTCGGACGAGGTGCTCAAGGATGTCTTGACCAAGTACCACCGGGTGGCCGTGGTGGGGCTCTCCTCCAAAAAGGAGCGGGACAGCAACCGGGTGGCCGGCTATTTGTTGGACCATGGCTATGAGGTGATCCCGGTCAATCCGGTGGAGGAGGAAGTCCTGGGCCAAAAGAGCTACCCGGACCTGGCCTCGGTGCCGGGTCCCCTGGAGATCGTGGACGTGTTCCGCCGCTCCGATCAGGTGGAGCCCGTCGCCGCGGAGGCGGTGCGTTTGGGCGCCAAGGTGCTGTGGCTGCAGGAAGGCGTGAAGAACGCCGCGGCCGCGGCCCAGGCTGAAAAGGCCGGGCTGGTGGTGGTGGAAGACACCTGCATGAAGGTGAAGCACCAGAAGCTTTTGGGGGGGCAGCTCTGAGGCAGGGGCCGGCTCGGCCCAGCTTTACGCTTGTCCGACCGGCAGGTCTTGGCTACACTGGATTTACAGATACAATAGGGGATAGGTCCGCGACCAGCTCGGCTATTTTCCGCTGGCCGGGATAATCTTTTCAGCCCGGGCCCTTGCCGGCCGATAGAGGCTATATGAGCCCACGAAGCATATACGTCCTGAAGCTAATGGGGCTGGCCGTGCTTTTGACCCTGTGGGGATGCGCCGACGGCACGGAGTTGATGAACACCAGGGCCGTGGAAGAGAATTGGCTCAACATGGGCGAGGAGCGGCGGACCTACGACTACGCCCAGGATCTTTTGGCCCAGGGCCGTTACCAGGAGGCCCACGCCGCTTTCCTGAGCGTGGAGAGCATGGCCTACACCAGCTATCTGCGGAGCGCCGCCCGGCAGCGCCGCCTGTGGTTGGAGCGGGCCATCGCCGCCCAGGAACGGGGCCTGGAGCCGCCGCCCTTTACCGGCGACACCATCACGGACACCCCCAACGCCCCGGGGCCCGCGGCCTATCCCCTGCCGCCGGGACCGGAAGCCGGGGGCGACACCAGTCGCGCCGAGCCGGTTCGCCTGGCCGCCCCACCCCCGGCCCCGGCGCCGGCGGCTGCGTCCGTCGCCACTCCTCCGCCCGCGGCCCCCACCAGCGGCTACCGCCCCATGCCTCCGGTGCAGGAGAGCGAGCTGTCCGAGGACAAGCCCGCGGCCAGCGGCTGGTAGGCTTCCCCGGCCCGGGGAAGCCCCCGCGGAGGGGTGCCGACCCAGGGCCCGGGGGAGACCCTGGGCCCTTCGCTTTGGAGCCCTCCGCCGGGCAGACCAAACCCGAGCGCCGGCAGACGGCTGGCGCCTGACTTCACCGCCTCCCCCCATCTCAGACTTGGCGCTCCCCCGTCCCGGGACAGGTTCGGCCTGTCAGGAACGGGAGGGCCCACCTGGCAGAGTAATCTCTCGCAAGATGGCGGAAGTTCCCAAGAGGTTTGAAAGGAAAAAATTCCACCGCAGCCTGGGGAGCGAGGTCCACCAGCGCCGCCACCAGGCGGCCTGGTCTTGGGTGGACGGCCAAGTGGCCATTGGGGTCCCCCCACCCGAGCCCGCGGCGCGCGTTGCGGAAGGTTTACCAGCCCCCTGGCCTTGCTGCGGGAGCGCGTGAGTTTGGTGCGGAGGTTGGCCTCCCCCGACATAAGGTAATCGGTTTTTGAAAAAAGCGGCTGCTCTCCTTTATAACGGGGTCTGAGATTGAAAGAAATCAGCCCCAAGGAGCCAAACGGCTCGAAAGGAGAGCAGCCATGGAGCAGTATGCCGGATTGGACGTATCGTTGGAAGAGACTTTCGTCTGCGTGGTGGACCGGGAGGGGCGCAAGGTGTGGTCCGGAAAATGTGAATCGACGCCTGCGGCCATCGACCGTACGTTGCGGTCCAAGGCGCGGCAGTTGGTAAGAGTGGGTTTGGAAAGCGGCCCCCTTTCCACCTGGCATTGGCATGGTCTGCGCGAGCTGGGCCAGCCGGTTGTGTGCCTGGACGCCCGCCACGCCCATGCGGCCTTATCCGTGCAAAGCAATAAGACCGACGCTAACGACGCGGAGGGATTGGCGCAGATCACGCGCACCGGTTGGTACCGGGAGGTGCAGGTCAAGAGCTTGGATTCCCACCTGATGCGCACTTTGATAGGTTCCCGCCGTTTGCTGGTGGACATGCGCACCCGAATCACCAACCACCTGCGGGGCATACTCAAGACCTTCGGCCTGGTGGTGGGCAAGGTGTCCGGCCAAGCGTTCATCCAACGAGTCCAAGAGTTAACCAATGACAATAATGAGTTGGGGCTGACGGTGAGTTCGCTGGTGATCTCTCTGGAGCGCATCGCCGAGCAGATACTGGTGATGGAAAGCCGGATAAAGAAAAGGGCCCGGGAGGATGAGGTCTGCCGGCGGCTGATGACCGTGCCGGGGGTGGGGCCCATGACCGCTTTGGCCTTCATCTCGGTCATTGACGACCCGGGCCGCTTTCCCAAATCATCCAGCGTGGGGGCTTACCTGGGGCTGACGCCCCGGCGCTACCAATCCGGAGAGGTGGACCGCAACGGCAGGATCTCCAAATGCGGAGACAAGTTGCTGCGTTACCACCTATTCGAGGCGGCCACCACCTTGCTCACCCGGGTGGCGAAGTGGTCCAGGGTCAAGGCCTGGGCCATGGGAATAGCCAAAAGAAGGGGCAGTAAAAAGGCCAAGGTGGCCCTGGCCAGAAAGCTGGCGGTCATCATGCACCGGATATGGCTGGATGGCGCCAATTTCAGGTGGTCCGACAAACCACAACCGTCTGCCAGCTAGTACTTCATACTTTTTAAATACTTAACCCTATGCCGGTGCGAAACTTCGGTCATCCCGTGTAGCGTGTTGCAGGCGTGGGCCAACCAAAAGCCCATGACCACGTGCCCGACATTTTGGAGGCCGGAGTTTCAAACCTTATGATGCGGGGACCCTCGGCCCACCGCGTAGACAACCATGACACCGGCATTTTTTTAAACCAAGGGAAAGCAGCCCTTGACAAGCTAGCACCGATTAGACAACCCGATATGGGAGCCGCAGCACGCGGCCGCTAGGCCAGCCGGGCCAGGTCTTCCTGGAAGTGTTCGCGGAGATCGTCGAAGAACACGGGAATCAGCCGGGCCAGTTCCCGCAACAGGGGCAGCATGACCTGGCGGATCTGGGGATGGGAGGCGCGGTCGCAGCGGAGGCCCAGGACGTGGCGCCACTCCCGCAGGTTGGTGGTCATCACCACCTCGGTCTTCAGGCTGTTGGGCAGGACGGAGCGGGCTTCCTGGGGCCGGGCGCCCAGTTTGAGGAGGTCCAGATAGGCGTCCTCGGCCGCCTGCATGGCGGCCTGCCATTTGGCATAAGCGGCCGAGTCGGTCTCCCAGAAAAAGGGGCGGATCAGGGTGATCTCGGAGCCGAACTTGTCCTGGGAGTAGTTGGCGTAGCGGGTGGATTCCTGGCTGTAGCTGGCCAGGCGGTGGCGCACCAGTTCGTGGCTCACCCCCCGGTCGCAGATGAAACGCACCGTGAGGTGGGCGTGCTCGATGACGCTGTGATGGCCCGAGGCGATGATGCGCCGGACGAAATTCGGGGCAGTGCCTTGCTTGATGCGGTCCTCGGACTTGTAGCAGGTGCGGCCAGCCAACTCCACCAGGCCCAAAAGGGCCTGGGGATCGGGCTGGTTCAGGATCTCAAAAGACGGTTCGATGATCCGCAAAGCGCGCTCCCCGCTTGCCGCTGGGCCGGCTCTACTCCTCGCTCTTGGTCGCGTTGGCGCCGGTGGGCGAACCGGTCCGCCGTTCCAGGTAGCGCCGGGTGACCGGTGAATCCACGGCCACCAGGATGGCCTGCATCCGGGGCCAGGCGTTGCCCACGGCCAAATCGGCCTTGGTCACCAGGACGTTCTGCAGGAGCAGCTTTCCCTTGAAGGCCTGGGCCACCTTCTTGGCCAAGGCGTCCTTCACCGCGAACACGGCGGCGTTTTCCCCATAGGGAATGGTCTGCTCGGGGGTGGGCGGGAAGGTGGCCCGCTCCTTGGGCGTCAACTTGTCCTCGGCCAACCGCAGGGATTCCTGGGGCGAGGTGGGGCGGACCTTCTGGTCCGGGGTGTCCACCACGGTGCCGCCCGAGAGGGTGGGGGTCTTGGGGGTCAAGAGCGGGGTCTTCTTGAGCCGCGGAGTTTGCGGCGAGGGCGGCGGCGTGAGGACCAGCCACAGCAGATCCAGGGACTTCTGAGCCAATTCGTACTCCACCGAGGCCCGGCCCAGCACGGGATCGTCGAACATCTCCCGGGTCTTGTCCTCAGTGAAGGCTTCGGCCGGGGGAAGCTCTTCGGGATCTTCCAGGCCCAGGTTCTTGGCCCGGGTTTCGTTGAACAGCCTGGTGCGCATGCCCACGGAGAACAAGCCGTCGGTGAGGACCTGCACCTCCGAGGGGGTGTACTGCAAGGGCTTGAACAGCTCCAGGAGCGATTCTGACGCTTTGGCCTTGCTCTTGAGCTCGTCCAGGGGTTTGGCGCCCTTGCTCGGAGGCTTTTCGATCACCCATTTGATCTGGGCCAAGGTGCGGTAACTTTTCAAATAGGCCCAGTGCGGATCACGCGCGGCCTGCTCGGACAAGAGGGCCAGGGACCTGACGCCCTCGGTCTTGCCGAGCTCCACGCCGAAAGCCTCGGTGCTGATCGCGTTCAACTGGTGCTGGCTGACTTGGTCGATGACCTGCACGGCCCGGTAAGAGCGGTCCAGCACCAACAAGCGCACGGTTTTCTGGGCGACGTCGGCTTCCTGGTCCTGATCTTCCTTGTCCTTTATCTCTTCTTTCGGCACCAGCTGCAAACCCTCGGACTTGACGGCCTGGACCTCCTCCGCGGGCTTTTCCATGTACTCATAGAGCCTGAACGCGGCCGCGCTGGACACGCCCATGGTGGTGCTGGGGATGTAATAGCCGCCCAGGTCCAACTGGCCCCGGGAGGCGAAGGTGGTCACGGTGTAGAAGGGCAACAGCGTGCCATTGACCACGGCCTGGGGCGCGAAAAGCCAGTTGAAGCCCAAGGAGCCCAGCCTGAGGAGGCTGAGCGTGACTTCCAGATGATATTCGCCGGGCGCGGCCGGTCCTTCGGGCTTGGCCAACTCCAGGAACAACCCGCGAGAAATCAGGTCGCTCCGCAGGATATCTGACAACTCGGGGTTGAAGATGCGCACGTTCAGCTCGGCAGCCTCGTCGGAGGCCGCGGCCTGCCAGATCCGGGCATCCAACAACGGCGGCATCGCCGGGGCGAGCCCGGTTTTGATCACGGGACCCGGCGCGGGGTTGGCAATCTTCCCGGCCAGCACGCCGCCACAACCCGCCAGGGCCAAACACATGGCCACCGCAACCAGACTCCGACAAATCATTCCGCCCTGCCTCACCTGTTCCTCCTCAATGGGGTCGGTCCTTGCCGAGGCTATCCTCAGTTGTGGTGCTTTGTCAAGTTTACTGAGCCTGTCCGCAGGGTTTGGCGGCCGACGCCGGCAGAACCGCCTTTGGCCGGGGGACGGGGAGCACCGGACGGCGACGGCCAGGAAGGTTCGGGACGCGGCGCAAACCGGTGGCGGGGCGCGGCGGGGAGCTGGCGAGGGGGCGGCGGGGGGCCTGGGGCGAGGAATTATGGCGTGGCTCTCCGACCACCCGCAACGGCCCGAAGCGCGCGGAAGGGCAGGGCGGCGCGGCCTTTCCCGGTGCCGCGGGTCGCCCGCGGGGCCGGGGGGCTGGGGGGCTGGGGGGCCCGGGAGGGAGCCCTCCCTCAGCAGCGCGGGTGGCGGTAGTGGCGGATGAGCCCGGCCACCACCCCCAAGACCCGCACCTCTTCGTGGCGCAGGATGATGGGGTCCATGGCCGGGTTGGCCGGCTGCAGGCGGATGTGGTCGTGCTCCAAATAATATTTCTTCAGGGTCACGTCGGTGTTATTGATGAGCGCCACCACCATCTGGCCGTTTTCCGCAGTCTGGCGCTCCTCCACCACGATGACGTCGCCGGGCTTGACGTGCTCGTCGATCATGGAATCGCCCCGCACTTCCAGGGCGAAGGAGCGGAAGCGGCCCAGCATGTCCCGGGGGATGGACACCGAGCCCTCGGTGGGCATGGCCTCCAGGGGCAGCCCGGCGGCCACCTCGCCCAGGAGGGGAATTTCGACCTCTTCCAGCTCGATTTCGTAGCAGCCCAGATCGGCCAGTCCCAGCGGCGGCATGGCATCATCTCCTGTATAGTTCAACCTATGTTGAGGAGAATACGGCGCGGGCGCGGACATGTCAAGCCAAATTCCACGGGCCGTTTCGCGGATATGGTAGGCGTCAAATCAACCCACCCAATATATGGTACACAGCCCGCGGGCTCTGCTACAATGGGCCCGAGCCGGCGGAGGACCCGCTGGGAGAGGAGCGGAAAAAGCCATGATCGTGGACGTGCATACCCATATTTTTCCTCCCGAAGTGGTGGCCGAGCGGGAGCGCTTCCTGCCGGGCGAGCCGGCTTTCCAGGCCATTTACGCCGACCCCGCCGCCCCCATGGTCACGGCCGAGGACCTGGTGGCGGCCATGGACCAGGAAGGGGTGGACGTGTCCTGGGCCGTGGGTTTCCCCTGGGAGCGGGAGGAGAACGCCCGCCTGCACAATGACTACCTGGCCCAGGCGGCCAGGGCCCACCCCACCCGCCTGCGGTCCTTGGCCAGCATCCACCCCCCCACGGCCTGGGCCACGCGGGAAGCCCAGCGGGCCTTGGGGCTGGGGCTGCACGGCCTGGGGGAGATGGCCTTTTACGGCGGCGACGTGGACCCGGTCAGCCTGGACCCCCTGTGCCGCCTGGCGGCCGAGGCCGGGGTGCCGCTCTTGTTGCACACCAATGAGCCGGTGGGCCACCGCTATCCCGGCAAGGCGCCCATGACCCTGGCGGCCCTGTACCGCCTGGTCACCGCCCACCCGGCCACCAAGCTGGTGCTGGCTCACCTGGGCGGCGGCCTGTTCTTCTACTCCCTCCTGAAAAAGGAGGTGAGCCAGGCCCTGGCCAACGTGTGGCTGGACACGGCCGCCGCGCCGTTCCTCTACCGCCCCCGGGCCTACGGCCTGGCCTGTGAGCTGATGGGGGCCCACAAGGTGCTGTTGGGCACGGACTACCCCTTATTGCCGGCCAGCCGCTACCGCCGGGAGCTTTCTTCGCCCGAGGCCGGCCTTTCGCCCGCAGATCTGGCGCTGGTTATGGGCGAGGGAGCCCGGCGGCTTTTGGCTTAGTCCGGATATTTCAGCGAGGCGGATGCTTGGGTTGAAAACTGGCTGATCTGACTGGGTTATTAGGCTGTTATCTCTTGGTTCCCCAGTTTTGGCAGGAATTGCGGCTTGAAAATGATCATTTCTAAACCCTGTAAAAAATATGAAGTTTTTTGGGGGAAGGGGGGTCCTTCCACATCTTCCCATTTCTCCGACAGGCTCTTGGCATGACCGAGCCCATTATCCTGCACGCGGCCGACCTGCACCTGGGCGGTCCGGTGGCCGCGCCGGACCCGGCCCAGGCCGGGCTGGCCGCCCGCGCCCGGGCCCAGGCCCTGGAGGCCCTGGTGGCGTTGACCCGTCGGGTGGGGGCCCGGGTGGTGCTCCTGGCCGGCGACGTGTTCCACTCCCCCACGCCGCCCCTGGCCGCGGTGGCGCTGTTGGAGCGGGCCCTGGCCGCCTGGGCCGCGTCGGGCGTCCGGGTGTTCCTGGCTCCGGGCAACCACGATCCCTTCACCCCTGATGCGGTTTGGGCCTCTTTGCCGCTGCCGGCCGGGGTCACCGTGTTCCCGCCCGAGGGCGGGGGGGTGGACCTGCCGGAGGAGGGCCTGTGGGTGGCCGGGGCGGCTCATGCGGCCCCGCGGGTCACCCAGGACCTGAGCCCTTGCCTGCCGCCGCCGCCCGAAGGACGGCGGGGGGTGGCGGTGCTGCACGCGGCCCTGGCCGGGGCGGCGGGAAGTGGGGCCCACGAGCCCTATGCCCCGGCCCGGCTGGCCGATTTGGCCGCCGGGCCTTTTTCCTACTGGGCCCTGGGCCACGTGCACCGTCCCCAGGTGCTGGGCCGGGGGCCGCTGGTGGCCTATGCCGGCGCTTTGCAGGCGGCCCACCCCGGCGAGCCGGGCCTCCGGGGCGCCCGGGTGGCCCGTTGGGACGGCGCGGCCTGGCAGGACGAGTTCCACTCCCTGGCCCCCTTATGCTTCTGGAGCCTGACCCTGGCGGACCTGGCCCAGGTGACCTCGCCCGGCGAGCTGGTGGGCCGAGTGGCCGCGGGCCTGCCCGCGGGGGCGGGGGCCGGCGCAGGGGCCGGCTGGTGCCTGCGGCTCACCTTGGCCGGACCCTCGCCCCTGGCCGGGCGGCCCGGGCTGGGCCCGGCCCTGGCCGAAACCCTGCGGCAGGAGTTGGGCCTGGGCGGTCTGGGGCTGGATATCAGCCGCTTGCGCCCCCCGGGCGATCCCGCGGCCCTGGCCCGGGAACCCCACGTGCTGGGGCGGTTCTTGGCCCTGGCCCGGGAGGCGGCGGCCGATCCCGCCATCCTGGCCGAACTGGCCAGGGAGCTGGAAACCCGGCTGCATCCCCTGCACCGGGGCCTGGACCCCGCGGACCGGGCGGAGCGCTTGGCCGGGCTCTTGGACCAGGCGGCGCACCTGGGCCTCCGGGACCTGTGGCAGGGCGGGGAGGGCCCGGATGAAGCTTGAGCGCCTGGCCGTGGAGGGGTTCGGGGCCTTGCCGCCCGGCCTGGAACTGAACTTCGCCCCGGGCTGCAACCTGGTCCTGGCCCCCAACGAAACCGGCAAGACCACCCTGACCCGGCTCATCCTGGGCCTGCTCTATGGCTTTGGCCGGGCCAACGGGGCGGGGCACCCGGCCGTGCCTTGGGGCGCGGCCCCGGACGCTCTCACCGGCGGCGCCCTGGCCTACCGGCTGGACGGGGGCCAGGGATTCGTGGTGCGGCGGCACCTGGCCGGGCGGGGCGAGCAACTGAGCCTCACGGACGAGACGGGCCTGGCCCTGGACCCGGCCGGCCCGGAGCCCGGGGTGCGGCACCTGGGCTGGGGCCGGGGAGTTTTCCGCACCGTGGCCTGCCTGGGCCTGGACGATCTGACCCGGGCGGTGAGCGGGGAGGGCGGCCGGGAACTCAGGGAGACCCGCTACAGCCTGCGGGGCTATTTCTTTGCCGAGGCGGCCACCCGGGGCGAGGTGCGTAACCCCGTGGAGGTGCTGGCCGCCTGGGAGCGGGAGCGCACCAGCCTCTACAGCCCGGACCGCCGCAGCGGGCGGGAGGACCAGGCGATAGTTGAAGCCCTGGCCCAGGCCGGGGGGGAGCTGGCCCAGGCCCGGCAGGCCGAGGCCGCGGCCCGGACGGCCGGAGAGGAGCGGGCGCGGGCGACCCGGGAGGTGACCCAGGCTCGCCGGAGGCGGGACCAGGCTCAGGAGGAAACCGCGCGCTGGCGGGCCCTGGCCCGGCGGGCCGAGCTGTTGGCCCAGGCCGGAGCTTTGGCTGCCCAGGGCCTGGCCCCGCCGGAGTTGGAGAACCAGGCCGGAGAGCTTGCCCGCCAGGCGGCCGAGGGCGCGACGCGGGCGGCCACGGCCCGGGAAGCGGCCCGCGCCGTGCTCAGCGCAGCCGGTCTGCCGGAGCAGCGGGAGGAGGCCCGCGCCCGGGTGGCCCGCCTGGAGGGTCTGGCCGGCCGGCTTACGGTTTGGTGCGGCCGGCAGGAAGCCTGGCAGGCGGGCCGGCGGGAACTGGCCGGCCGCGCCATGGCTTTGGAGGAGGAGTGGGGCCTGGCCGTGCCGGCCTTGGCCG
The DNA here is from genome assembly GCA_020444165.1 of Deltaproteobacteria bacterium. The sequence goes on from JAHLLK010000013.1 coordinate 91,654, forward strand.
CCTTGGCCCCGGAACTGCCCTATCAACTGAGCGCCTTGGCCCAGGAGGAGCGGGACGCCATCCGCCGCCGGGCCGCCCTGGCCGCCCGCCTCTCCGCCTGGCCCCCGCCGCCCCGCCGCGGCGCCGGGGCCTTTGTCACGGCCGCTTGGGCCTTCCTCGCCGGGGGGGCCTCTCTCTGGTGGGCCCGGCAGGGAGGGCCTTGGCCGCGGTGGCTGCCGGCGGACGCCATTCCGCCGGCTTGGGTATCGGGCCTGGGCTTGTTCTTGGGCCTGGGGCTGTTGGGCCTGGGCGCGGCCGCGGCCGCCTGGGCCTGGGGAGCCCGGGGGCGGGAGCTGGCCTGGCAGGAAGGCCAGGCCAACCTGGCCCGCCGGGTGACCCGGGCCGAAGAGGACCTGGCCCGCCTGGCCGGGGCCCGGGCGGCCCGCACCGGGGAGCTGGGCTTGCGGGTGGCGGCGGCGGAGCCGGCTTCCCTGGCTACCGCGCTGGCCGCGGCGCGGGAGCTGGCCCGGCGGCAAGAGGAGTTGGCGGCCGAGAAAGCCGCCCTGGCCCGGGAACGGGAGGCCTGGGACCCGGACCTGATCCGTCTGGCCGGCCGGGAGCCGGACCTGGGCGCGGCCCGCGGGGCCGCGGTGCGCGCGCGGGTGGAGAGCAACGCCGCGGCCCTGGCCGAGGCCGACCGCCAGGAGGCTCTGGCCACGGCCGAGGAGACCCGCGGGGCGGCGGCTCAGACGGGGCTGTCCGCCCTGTTGGCCGGGCACGGCCTGGCCGATCTGGCCGCGCTGAGCCAGGCCCGGGAGCGGGCCAGCCGGGCCGCGGCGCTGGGCGCCGCGGCGGATGAGGCGGTGGTCGGCTGGGGAGAATTGACCCCGGCGGAAGAGGAGTTGACGCCAGAGGCAGCGGCCCAGGCCGAAGCCGCGGCCCGGGAGCGCCTGGCCCAGGCCGAGGAAGCCGTGGCGGCCGGGGCCGGGCGCCTGGGGGCCCTGGACGAGAAACTGGCCGTCGCGGCCACCGCCGAACCGGCCGCCCAGGCCGCGGCCCGCCTGGCCGATGTGGAGGAGGCCCGCCGCGCCCTGGCCCGCCGCCACGACACCTTGCTCCTGGCCGAGGCTCTCCTGACTCGGGCCATGGACCAGTTCCGCCTGGCGGCCCAGCCCCGGCTCTTTGCCCGGGCGGCCGCCCACCTGGCCCGGGCCAGCGGCGGGGCCTATGCCTGGCTGGGCACGGACATGTTCCAGGCGGACCAGCGCCGCGAGCCGGGGCTTCAGGTGCGGCCCGGCCCCGGCGGAGCGGAGCGGCCGGCCGGGGCGCTCTCCCGGGGAGCCCGGGAGCAGGCCTATTTGAGCCTTCGCCTGGCCCTGGCCGAGGAGATGACCGCGGGCCACGAGAGCCTGCCCCTGATTCTGGACGACCCCCTGGTGAACTTCGACGACCGCCGCCTGGCCGAGACCCTGGCCCTGTTGGCCGCGGCCGCGGATGCGGGCCGCCAGGTGCTCCTCCTCACCTGCCACGGCGAGCAGGCCACGGTTTGGGAGCGCCTGACCCGGGTCCGCCGCCTGGAGATCAAGCCTCCCCCGGACGCGGCGGGTTCTTGATAAAGGCTGCCGGGTGGGTGGCCCCGTCTCGGGACGGAAACCGCCCACCGCCACCCTCAACGGGGGGCCAACCTGGCCAGGTCCGGTCCGGCGGGCTGGCGGAAGTTTTTTAAAGAGGTTTTGAAGGAAAGAATTTTCACCGGGGGTGCGAGGGTCGCCGGCCCGGCGTTGACCTGGCCCGGCGGCGGGCGGCCGGCCAAGCGGCCGGTTGCGGCTCCCCGCCCCACCGGCCGCGGTGGGCCGAGGGTCGGGGGAGTCGGCCGTGAGGGTGGGGTGGCGGCTTGGGCGGCCGGCTTTCCGGTTGCGGTCCTGGCTGGCGGGCTGCGCTGGTCCTGGCGGAAGGCTCTCGGAGAGGGGATCGGGCGCTGACTGAGCGCGTCTTTGGGCGGGCGCCAGGCGGCCCACGGCGGTTGCGGCGAGTTGGTCCCGCCCGGGAGTTTCCCGCATCTGGAAGGGCGACGGGGTACGGGGGCTCGACGCCCTTGGCCAGGCCAAGCAGCCATGGCGCGGGCCGGGGCCGCGCCCCGCCAGGCCCCGCCGCATCACCCCAACCTCAGATCCACATCCCTTTTTTTACCAAACTGCTTTTTTTGGGGCCGCGGGAAAACCCAAGGCCGCCCGAGCGGGGGCAAAGCCAGGGCGCTGCCTCTGGCGCCGCCTTCCGCGCGACCAGGAGCCCCAGAGCAAAGCCCCGGGGCGGCAACGCCGGGCCGGGGCTGAAATAAGCGGACCCAGGCCGCCAAGGCCCGGGCCGCGATTCCTGCTTCGTCTCTAGCGGCTCAGACCGAGCCGTCTCCGCCGCTGCTTCAAGCGGAGCAGGCTTCCGCCTCCTTTTCCTCCGTAGCCTCCGCCAGCCCGGCCGGGGCGGCGGCGGGCGCGGTCTGCGCCGGCATGGCCTGGTCCACCAGCCGCTGCTGGGTATCCTGCAGCATCTGGATGCGGGTGGCGCCCACGGTCATGGCCACGGCCATGGCCTCCTTGAGCTCCTCGCTGGTGGCTCCCATCTGCCTGGCGACCGTCAGGCAGTAGCGGGTTCAAGGCTCGCATCCCGTCCCCAGGGAGGCTCCCAGGGAGATGAGGATCTTGGTCTTGGCGTCCAGGGCGCCCGGGGCGTAGGCTGCCTGGAAAAACTCTTGATAGGTCGCCAACATATCGCCCATGGCTGCTCCTTCTTCCGCTTGGGCCGCGGCCGGGGGACGCCGCCCCCGGACCAGGACGCCCTTGGTTTTGGGCGAGCTGTTGTAGCCCGTCTCGCCCACCAGCTCCACCCCGTCGAAACCGGCTTTCTGCAACATGGCCAGGAATTCCATTCCCGGTAAGGCTCCGCCTTCTCATTGGAACCAGGTGGCCACCCGCTCCTTGAGGCTTTTCTCCACCGGGCCCCGGGCCACCTGGTCGGCGATCTGCAGGCGGCCGCCGGGCTTCAAGACCCGGAACACCTCGGCCAGGGCCCGGGCCTTGTCCGCGGTGAGGTTGAACACCCCGTTGGAGATCACCAGATCGAAGCTGGCGTCCGGAAAGGGCAAATCATCGGCCCCGGCGCGCTGGAAGCCCACGTTGGCCAACCCCACGGCCCGGGCGTTGGCCTGAGCCGCGGCCAGCATGTCCGGGCTGAGGTCCAGCCCCACCGCCCGGCCCGCGGGCCCGGCCATATGGGCCGCCAGGATGGTGTCCACCCCGGCCCCGCAGCCCACGTCCAGCACCTCTTCCCCGGGCTCCACCGGGCCCAGGGCAAAGGGGTTGCCCACCCCGCAGTAGGACCCGGCCACGGTCGGGGGCAGGAAGGCCAACAGCTCCGGGGAATAGCCCTGGCCCTCCAGGCCCGGGCGGCCGGTGGGATAGGCAAAATGCCCGGCCGGGCCCTGGGCCACCTGGGCGTATTTGCCCTCGATGCCTTGCCGGATGACCTCACGGTCCGCCGGGCTCAGTTCCCCGGCCCCGGCGGGCGGCGGATTGCCTGAGAGGGTCATGGCGCGTCCTCGTTTCTGCGGGCCGCCCGGGCTCAGGCCTCGGGGGGCGCGTCTCCGGCCAGGGCCTCCTCCACCGCGGTGGTGAGGGCCTCCATGTCCGGGATGTGGTCAAAGGCGAGCGTCTGGTTGATGACGATGGAGGGCACCGGCGGCCGGGTCCCGCACAGGGCGGCCAGTTCCTCCACGCGCAGCAGCCCCTCGCGGCTGCCCGCGTCCACCACGGTCCAGGCCAGGCTGTCCGGGGGCAGGTTCTCTTGGGCCGCCTCCAAAATGGCCTCGGCCAGGTCGCACAGCATGCAGCCTTTTTTCTTGGCCACGATTTCCACAAAGACTCCGGACGAGTTGCCGGCCATGTTGACTTCCTGAATTCTGTTATTGGTCACGCGTTCTTGGCGCCGGCGGCCGCCGCACGTCCCGCGGCCCACATCGGTCCTCACCGGCCCTGGGCGGCGGCACGGGGCACCTTTTTATATATAAGCGATTATTTATGTGATCGTCAAGCAAAGCTGGGGAGAAAAGGGGGCGTCCAGGCCTGCCTTCCAACTACGTCAGGAATCAGGCCTTGAAGATGTCTATGAATCTGATCGATGAAACTATGAAGTTTTTTGGGGGGAGGGGGGTTCCCCCCACATCTTCCTCTTTCCCCAACACACTCTTACCCGGCCGCGGCCAGGTTCAGGGTGCGGCCCCAGCGGCGGAGGGTTTCTTCGCGGAGCGGGGCGTGGGCCGGGTCGGTCAGGTCGGGGTCGTGGGCCAGGAGGTGGGCCAGGAACTCCCGGAGGGGCGGCAGCAGTTCCGCGTCGCCCAGCCAGTCGGCCACCCGGAAATCCGGCAGCCCGGCTTGGCGGGTGCCCAGGGCCAGGCCCGGTCCCCGGAGGGCGAGGTCGGCTTCGGCCACGGCCAGGCCGTCGGTGGTGGCGGCCAGGGTGGCCAGGCGGCGGCCGGCCAGTTCGCCGGGCTCGGGCCCGGCCACCAGGAGGCACAGGCCCGGCCGCTCCCCCCGGCCCACCCGGCCCCGGAGCTGGTGGAGCTGGGAGAGCCCGAAGCGCTCCGCCCCCAGCACGATCATCAGGGTGGCGCCCGGCACGTCCACCCCCACTTCCACCACGGTGGTGGCCACCAGGATGCGGCAGCGGCCGGCCCGGAAGTTATCCAGCACCTCCTCCTGGGCCGCCCCGCTCATCCGCCCGTGCAACAGCCCCACCGGGGCCTCGGGGAAATAGGCGGCCAGCCGCTGGTGGGTGGCCACCGCGTCCTGGGCCTCCACCCGGTCCGAGGCCTCCACCAGGGGGCAGATAACGTAGGCTTGCTCCCCCCGGCCCAGGGCTTCCTTCAAGGCTTCCACCGCCTGGGCCCGCTGGTCAAAAGCCAGCACCCGGGTGGCCACCCGGGGCCCGCCGCCCGGCCGCTGGGGCAGGTCGGAGAGGTCCAGGTGCCCGCCCAAAGCCAGGTGCAGGGTGCGGGGGATGGGGGTGGCCGAGAGCACCAGGAGATGGGGCCGGGCGCCCTTGCCGGTGAGGGCCAGGCGGTCCTCCACTCCAAAGCGGTGCTGCTCGTCGATGATCACCAGGCCCAGGTGCTGAAAGTCCAGGCTTTGGGACAGCAGCGCCTGGGTGCCCAGCACCACCGCGCCGGCCGCCCCGCCCCGGGCTGCGGCGGCCTGGGCCTGGCGGCGCTCCGGGGCCGGTTGCCCGCCGGCGGCCAACACCACCCCCACCCCCAGGGGGGCCAGGTACTTGGCCAGCCCGGCCTGGTGCTGGCGGGCCAGCACCTCGGTGGGGGCCATGAAGGCGGTCTGCACCCCGGCTTCGGCGGCCAGGGCGGCGGCGGCCGCGGCCACCACGGTCTTGCCGGTGCCCACGTCCCCGGCCAGGAGCCGGTACATGGGCCGGGTGTTGGCCAGGTCGCGGCGGATCTCTTGCAGGGCCGCGTCCTGGCCCGGGGTCAGGCGGAAGGGCAGGCCCTCCAGAAAGCGGGCCAAGAGCCGGCCGGCCGGGCGGATCACCGGGGCGGTGCGCTCCCGGTCGCGGCGGCGGAGGAGGGACAGGCCCAGCTCGTAATAGAACAGTTCGTTCACGGCCAGGCTCTGCCGCCAGGCGGCCGTGCGGGGGTCCAGGTCCCGGGCCGGGGCCTCGGCCGTGGGTTGGTGGGCCTGGGTCAGGGCCTCCCCGGCGGCCAGGGGGTACAGCTCCCGGGGCAATTGGCCGAAAAGGGGATCGGCCACCCCGGGCAGGGCCCGGCGCAAGAGCTCGCCCAGGATGCGCCGGAGGGAGCCCGCGGGCACGCCCTCCACCTCGGGGTAGCGGGGCAGCACCCGGCCCAGATGGGGGTGGTCCGGGCCCACAGTCTCGGCCGGGTACACCTCGGGGTGGGCCATCTGCAGGCCGCCCCGGGGCGCGGCGGTGGGAGTGCCGGCCAGGAACAGCTCCTGCCCTGGCGGGTTGGCCTCGAGCTGGGTCTTCTTGAAGCGGAACCACAGGCAGGTGAGCTTGCCCGTGGCGTCGGCCACCTCCAGGAACAGCACCTTGCCCCCCTTGCCCAGGCGGCCGGATTTCTGCACCACGCCCTTGACCACCGCGTTCCGGCCTTCCGTGAGCCGGGCGATGGGGGTGACCTCCCGGCGGTCCTCATAGCGCGAGGGCAAAAACAGCAGCGCGTCGCCCCAGGTGCGGAGCCCCCGGGCGGCCAGGCCGGCCGCGAAGGAGGGCCCCACCCCGGGCAGGGTGGTGAGCGAGCGGGCCAGCTCCGAGAGCGGAAAGGGGGAAAGGGGTATGTCCATGGGCTGCCGACTCTCTGGGGGGCGTGGTCCGGGGGCGAATCGTCCCGGGCCCGGCTCTCCCCCCAGGTTGCGGGGGGATGCTCCCCCCGGGGATAATAAAGAGCAAGATAACGAAATGGCCCGGGTTTAGCAATCGAGGGAGTAGCACGGGCAGCCGACGCAACCCGCCTCCCGGCTGGGGCACCCCCAGGCGGGATGGCGATGGCTATGGCGCAAGTTCGATAATACTATGAAGTTTTTTGAGGGAAGGGGGGTGTGGGGGGAAGGACGCGGGGTCCCCAGAAAAGCTAAGCTTTTCCGGGGGGCAAGGTCCCCTTTTTTTCAAAAAAGGGCCCTTCCCCCCACGTTCCCATTTCTTCGAAACTCTCCGGGAGTCTCCTCCTTCGCTCCCGCCGGGCGGCCCGGGCGCGCTTTCGGAGTCCGGCTTTTTCTGCTAAACTCAAACTTTACCCGCACTACCCCCCATCCAGTCGAGGAGTCGGTCCGTCATGAGTCAAGACCGTTACCGCGAGGCCGGCGTAGACATCGCTAAAGGCAATCAATTTGTTAAGAACATCGGTGAGATGGTCCGCGCCACCCACACCTCGGGGGTCTTGAGCGACCTGGGCGGCTTCGCCGGCATGATGGCCCTGCCCCTGGACAATCTCCGGGAACCGGTCCTGGTCACCTCCACCGACGGGGTGGGCACCAAGCTGAAGATCGCCTTCCTCATGAACAAGCACGACACCGTGGGCATCGACCTGGTGGCCATGTGTGTCAACGACATCGCCATCACCGGGGCCCGGCCCCTGTTCATGTTGGATTACCTGGCCACCGGCACCTTGGAGCTGGGCGTGGCTCAGGACGTGGTGGCCGGCATCGCCGAGGGCTGCCGCCAGGCCCGCCTGGCCTTGATCGGCGGGGAAACCGCGGAGATGCCCGGCTTCTATCCCCCCGGGGAGTACGACCTGGCCGGCTTCGTGGTGGGCGTGGTGGACCGGGGCAAGATCATCGACGGCTCCAGCGTGGGCAACGGCGCGGCCCTGGTGGGCCTGGGCTCCAGCGGGCTCCACTCCAACGGCTATTCCCTGGTTCGCCGCATCATTTTCGACGACCTGGGGCTGGGGATCGACGAAAACGTGCCCGAGCTGGGCGGCCCGGTGGGCGAGGTGCTCTTGACCCCCACCCGCATCTACACCGAGGCCCTGATGGTCATCCAGCGGGACTTCCACCTGCTGGCCGCGGCCCACATCACCGGCGGCGGCATCCTGGAGAACCTGCCCCGGGTGCTGCCCGGCTCCCTGAAGGGCGTGGTGCGGCGGGGCTCCTGGCCCGTGCCGCCCATTTTCCCCTTCCTGCAAAAGGCCGGCAACCTATCCCAGGAGGAGATGCTCCGCACCTTCAACTCCGGCCTGGGGCTCATCATGGTGGTGCCCGGCGAAGAGGCCGAGGAGGTGGTGGACCGCTTGACCGGCATGGGGGAGACCGCCAGCGTGGTGGGCGAGGTCGCCTCCCGCGAACCCCAGGAGCCCGCGGTGGAGATCGTGGAGTGATTCTGGTTTCGGCTTGCCTTTTGGGACTATGCACCCGCTACGACGGAGGCCACAGCCTGTCCGGCGAAGCCTGGACCCTGTGCCGGGGTAAACAGGTGTTGGCCCTTTGCCCGGAGATCTTGGGCGGCCTGGGTGTTCCCCGGCCGCCGGCCCATTTTTCGGGGGCGGGTTTCGGGCGGGAGGGCCGGGACGTGCTGGAGGGGCGGGCCCGTTTGCTGGACTCCGCCGGCCGCGACGTCTCCCCGGCCTTTGTGGCCGGCGCCCGCCGCGCCGCCGGCCTGGCGTGGTTGGCCGGGGTGGGCCTGGCCCTGTTGAAGGACCGCTCGCCCTCCTGCGGCTGGGACCCCCGGGGCGAAAACCCCCAGGGCGGCCCGGGCCAGGGGGTGTTGGCCGCGCTGCTCGCCCGCCAGGGGGTGCACGTGCAAGAGATCCGCGCCCGGGCCTGGCGGCCCCTGGCCCCCGCCGCGCCGGGCCGGGCATGATCCACACCCGGGAGCATACCCGCCGCCTTAACCTGGGCGGCGTACCCCTGGGCCACGGCGCCCCGGTGGTGGTGCAGTCCATGACCACCACCGACCCCGCCGACCCCGCGGCCACCCTGGCCCAGATCCGGGCCTTGGCCGCGGCCGGCTGCGAGGTGGTGCGTTGCGCCGTGCCCCACGAGGCGGCTGCCCGGGCCCTGGCCTCCATCGTGGACCAGAGCCCCTTGCCCGTGGTGGCGGACATCCATTTCGACTCCCGCCTGGCCGTGGCCGCGGCCGAGGCCGGGGCGGCCGGGCTCCGGATCAACCCCGGCAACATCGGCGGCGCCGCGGCCCTGGACCGGGTGGTGGACGCGGCCCGGGCGGCCGGGGCGGTGATCCGGGTGGGGGCCAATTCCGGGTCATTGCCGAAGGATCTCTTGGCCAAGCACGGCGGGCCCACCCCCGCGGCCCTGGCCGAGGCGGCGCTCTCCCGGGTGGCCATGCTGGAGGAGCGGGGCTTCACCAACATCAAGGCGAGCCTCAAATCCTCCCACGTGCCCACCACCCTCGCCGCCTGCCGCCGCTTCGCCGAACTCTCCGACTGCCCCCAGCACCTGGGCATCACCGAGGCCGGGGGACTCATCGCCGGCACGGTAAAATCCGCGGTGGGCATCGGCGCGCTGCTCCTGGAAGGCCTGGGCGACACCCTCCGGGTCTCCCTCACCGCCGACCCGGTGCGGGAGGTGGAGGTGGCCTGGCATCTGTTGGCCGCGGTGGGTCTCCGGCGGCGGGGGGTGGAGATCATCTCCTGTCCCACCTGCGGCCGCACCGAGATCGATCTCTTCTCCCTGGCCGAAAAGGCCGAGCGGGAGCTGGCCCGGGTGCGGGCGCCTTTGACCGTGGCCATCATGGGCTGCGTGGTCAACGGCCCCGGCGAGGCCGCCCAGGCCGACGTGGGCCTGGCCGGCGGCCGGGGCCAGGGGGTCATCTTCGCCCGGGGCCAAGTGATAAAAAAAGTACCCGAAGCCCGGCTCCTGGCCGAATTCCTGGCCGAGGTGGCCCGGGCCGAAGCCCAATATCTGGAACAAGTCACCGAAGAGGATAAGAGCGGGGAAAACCCATGAAGTTCAGCCAGATGCTCATTCCCACCCTGAAAGAGAACCCCAGCGAGGCCGAGGTGGTCAGCCACCAGCTCATGCTGCGCGCGGGGCTGATCCGCAAACTGGCCGCCGGCATCTACACCTGGCTGCCCCTGGGGCTCCGGGTGGTCCGCAAGGTGGAGCGCATCGTGCGCCAGGAGATGAACCGGGCCGGGGCCCAGGAGATCCTCATGCCCGGGGTGCAGCCGGCCGAGCTGTGGCAGGAGTCCGGCCGCTGGGAGCATTACGGCCGCGAGCTGTTGCGCTTCGTCGACCGCCACGACAACGAGTTCTGCCTGGCCCCCACCCACGAGGAGGTGGTCACCGATCTGGTGCGCCGCGAAGTGCGCTCCTACCGGGACCTGCCGCTGAACCTCTACCAGATCCAGACCAAGTTCCGCGACGAGATCCGGCCCCGGTTCGGAGTCATGCGCGCCCGCGAGTTCGTCATGAAGGACGCCTACTCCTTTGACGCCGACGAAGCCGGCAGCATAACTTCTTACGGCTTGATGCGCGAGGCCTACCGGGCCATCTTCACCCGCCTGGGGCTCCGCTTCAGCATGGTGGAGGCCGACTCCGGAGCCATCGGCGGCAGCTACAGCCACGAGTTCATGGTGCTGGCCGACACCGGTGAGGACGCCATCGCCTCCTGCCGCGCCTGCGACTACGCGGCCAACCTGGAAAAGGCCCAGGTGCGGCCCCCGGCCGACCCCGCGGCCCCGGCCGCCGTCCCGGTGACCCTGGTGCACACCCCCGCGGCCCACACCGTGGAGGAAGTGGCGGGGTTCCTGGGCATCACCACCGACCTGGTGGTCAAGACCATGATCTACCTGGCCGACGGCCGCCCCGTGGCCGCCATGGTCCGCGGCGACCGCGAGGTCAACGAGATCAAGCTGAAAAACCTGCTGGGCGCGGCGAACCTGGAGCTGGCCCCGCCGGTGGTCATCGGTGACGTCACCGGCGGCCCCCTGGGCTTCTCCGGCCCCCTGGGCCTCAAGATCCCCGTGTACGCCGACCACGAAGTGGCGCAGCTGCCGGCCATGGTGGTCGGCGCCAACCAGGGCGACCACCACCTCACCGGGGTGAACCTGGGCCGCGATGTGCAGGGCGCCAGCCTGGCCGACCTGCGTAACGCCGCCCCCGGCGACCTCTGCCCCCGCTGCGGCGGCGAGATGGAGTTCGCCCGGGGCATCGAGGTGGGCCACATCTTCCGCCTGGGCACCAAGTACAGCGAGGCCCTGGGCGCCACCTACCAGGATGCCCAGGGCCAGTCCCAGACCATCGTCATGGGCTGCTACGGCATCGGGGTCACCCGCATCGTGGCCGCGGCCATCGAACAAGGCCACGACGACTACGGCATCATCTTCCCCGCCGCCATCGCCCCCCTGTCCGTGGCCCTGGTGGCCATCGAGCCCGGCGGCGAAAGCCTGGAGGTGGCCCTGAAACTCGCCGCCGAACTGGAAGCCCTGGGCGTGGACACCGCCGTGGACGACCGCGACCTCCGCCCCGGGGTCAAGTTCAAGGACGTGGACCTCATGGGCATACCCTGCAAGATCGTGGTGGGCCCCAAAGGCCTGGCCAAAGGCCAAGTCGAATTCAAGGCCCGCACCGGCGGCCCGGCCCAAATGCTGGACCTCCCCACCGCCGCCGCCACCGTGGCCGCCCTGGTTCAGGAGGCCGGCGGGCGGAGTTTGGATTAGGAAGTTCCCGGGGGGAAACCTTTTTCTTTGGTGCCCAAAGAAAAAGGATTCCCCCCGCACCCCCTTTCCAAAAAGAAAGGCGGTGTGATTTCATTGTGATGGGCTGGTTAGCGTGATAAGGGCAGGGTTTTTTCGAGCGTAGTTGGGGGAAAGCAGGGAGGCGGAGCCTTCCGGCGGCTGTAGGGGCGCATGGCGCGAATCAATGAAATCATAGACGCGGTAAAGGCCTACCACCCGACCGCGGACGTGCTGGCCATTCAGAAGGCCTACGTGTACACGGCCAAGATGCACCACGGCCAGCTCCGGAAATCCGGCGAGCCCTACCTGAGCCATCCCTTGGCCGTGGCCTCCCTCATGGCCGAGATGCACATGGACGTGCCCAGCATCTGCGCCGGGCTCCTGCACGACACCGTGGAGGACACCGAGGCCACTCTGGGGGATATCACCAGCCTGTTGGGCGCCGAGGTGGCCGCCCTGGTGGATGGGGTGACCAAGATCACCCAGCTCTCCGCCCCCAGCCAGCAAAGCGCCTCGCCCGACACCGCCCGCCAGGCCGAAAACCTCCGCAAGATGATCCTGGCCATGTCCAACGACATCCGGGTCATCCTGATCAAGCTGGCCGACCGCCTGCACAACATGCGCACCCTGGGCCACCTGAACGCCAAAAAGCAGCAGCGCATCGCCCAGGAAACCCTGGACATCTACGCCCCCATGGCCCACCGCCTGGGGGTGCGGCGCTGGCAGGCCGAGCTGGAGGACCTGTCGCTCTTCTATCTGGAGCCCCAGGTCTACCAGGAGATCAAGGACGGGGTGGCCGAGCGCCAGAGCGAGCGCCGCAAGTTCATCGAGGAGGTCAAGGGGATCATCCAGGCCGCCATGGCCAAGCACGACATCGCCTGCGATATCTACGGCCGGCCCAAGCATTTCTACAGCATCTATCAGAAGATGATCCGCCGCAAGGTGGACATCGCCGGGCTCTACGACCTCATCGCCTTCCGGGTCATCGTGGAGGAGCTGAAGGACTGTTACGAAGCCCTGGGCGTGATCCACACCCTGTGGAAGCCCATCCCCGGCCGCTTCCGCGACTACATCGGCATGCCCAAGCCCAA
>JAHLLK010000128.1 GCA_020444165.1 Deltaproteobacteria bacterium
CTTCTTCTTCCCCAAGCCTCTGGTGCACATCACCGAGAAGTTCTTCCAGACCGAGGGGCACATGGAGTTCCTGAACCACATCTGCGATGTGGCCAGCGAGAAGGGCAACACCTACTTCGTGTTCGACCGGGGCGACACGGCCAAGATCAGCGAGTGCTGCCGGCTCTCCTTCAAGCTGGAGAAGAGCGACCTGGAGGACGCCAAGACTCCGTGGCGCATGCGCTACAGCGCCTTGCAGAACGTGACCATCAACCTGCCGCGCATCGCCTACGAGGCGGCGGGCGACGACACGGCCCTGTTCAAGATTTTGCGGCGGCGGGTGGAATTGGCGGTGCAGGCCCACTTGGAAAAGCGCCGCTTCATCGAGGAGCTTCTGGGCCACGGCCCCACCGGTCCCTTGGCCCTGTTGGCCATGAACCTGGACGGCCAGGGCTACCTCCGGATGCACCGGGTTTCCTACCTCATCGGCATGGTGGGTTTGAACGAGATGGTGCAGAAGCATTTGGGCCATGAGTTGCACCAGTCCGAGGAGGCCATGCGCTTTGGCCTCAAGGTCATCGCCCAGATGAAGCTTTTGAGCGAGCACTACAGCCAGCGCCACCGCATGCACCTGGTGCTGGAGCAGACCCCGGCCGAGTCCACGGCCTATAGGTTCGCCAAGCTGGATCTGAAGCATTTCGCCGGCGAGGCCAAGCACGTGGTCAAGGGCGACATCTTCACCAACGAGGTGTATTACACCAACTCCACCCTGTTCAACGTGGGCAGCCACTTGAACCCCATCGAGCGGGTGAAGCTGGAGGGGCGCTTCCATCCCCTGATCGAGGCTGGGGCCATCACCCACGTGTGGTTGGGGGAGGCGCGGCCTTCCAAGGAATCCCTGGCCAACTTCGTGATCAAGATTTTCCGGGACACCAAGAACGACCAGGTGGCGTTCAGCCCCGAGTTCAGTTGCTGCAAGGCCTGCGGCCGCAACGAGCGCGGCTTGACCGAGAAGTGCCCGGCCTGCGGCAGCGAGTCCCTGGACCACATCACCCGCATCACCGGCTACTTCACCCGGGTTTCCTCGTGGAACAAGGGCAAGCTGGGCGAGCTGCGGGACCGCTACCGCAACCAGGGCTTCTTCTCGGCCGGAGTCCAGGACGCGACCCAGCCTCAAGTCGTGTAGGGTGCTTCCCGCGGGAAGCTATGACCCTGGGCCGGATCGGGCGGACCGGGGAGTGGGATAAAACAGATCAGGCGTCGGGAGGAGAGAGGAATGACCCTATTCACGAAACCCGGATGTGACAAATGCCACTACATAACCGGTAAATTCGACCTGGCTTCCATGGGGGTGATGGTGGAGAGCCTGGCCGAGGACAATCCGGACGCTTTGGCCCATCTGGCCTGGCACGAACTGGTGGATGTGGCCCAGCGGGAGCTGCCCATCCTGGTGCTGGACGACATGAGTCACATCAGTGGGGCCATCAAGATCAAGTCCTATCTTTCCCGGGTGAGTCTTGCCTGAGTCCGCCCCCCGTCCGGCCGTCCCCGTCCGGTCCGGGCCGGGCGCGGGGGGTATTCCGGCCGGCGACGCGGCGACTCCGCCGCCCATCAAGGGTTTTCTGGAAACCAGTTTTCTGGATTGGCGGGGCCTGGTCAGTGCGGTGCTGTTTTTGCCGGGCTGCAATTTCCGCTGCCCCTTCTGCCACAACTTCACCCTGGTGTCCCGGCCGGAGCAGTACCAGACCTTGGAGCTCTCCCTGGTTTTGGAGCGCCTCAAAACCTTCACCGGCTGGATCGACGGGGTGGTGATCACCGGGGGCGAGCCCACCATCCACGCGGGCCTGCCGGCCCTGATCCGGGTGCTCCGCTCTTCGGGGTTCAAGGTGAAGCTGGACACCAACGGCTATCGGCCCGGGGTGCTGGAGAGCCTCCTGGACCAGGGTTTGCTGGACATGGTGGCCATGGACTTGAAGGCCCCCCTGGAGCCTTTGGCCTATGCCCGGGCAGCGGGGGGAGCGGTGGATCTGGAGCGCATCGGGCGCTCGGTGCGGCTGTTGCAGGATTCCGGGGTGGCGCACGAGTTCCGCACGACCCTGCTGCCGGCCTGGCACCCCGAACCGGAGCTGGCCAAGATGGCCGTGACCCTGGCCGGGGCCCGGCGCTGGACCCTGCAAGCCATGAACCCGGCCACCGCCTGGAACCAGAAGGTGCTGGGCCAGCTTCCGGCCTACGCGCCCGAGGAAATGGACCGGCTGCGCCAGACCTTCGGCCTGGGCGACTGAGGCGCCCGCCGGCGCTGCCAAGGGAACGGGGGGGTTGGGGGGTTCCCGGCGCAACCCATCCCGGAGTCATCCCCCCCACCTTTCGGGCTTAAAAATGATGACGGGCAAGGCCCCGCTCGCGCGGTGACCTTGCCCGTTTTGCTTCGGCGGTTGAAAACCTCTTTTACAGCCCAACTCCGGGAGCGAGCGAGGCCACTTTTCCTGACAGCCTCGCCCGACAACCCGCTACGCCAGCCGCGGCGACGCGGCCCCGTAGCCGTCTTTTGATCTCCAAGCCAACTCTGGGAGCGTACGCGCTTCGCTCGTGAGGCGGGCCCTTTTCGACCCGCTACGCCAGCCGCGGCGACGCGGCCTCGTAGCCGTCTTTTGATCTCCAAGCCAACTCCGGGAGCGTACGCGCTACGCTCGTGAGGCGGGCCCTTTCACGACCCGCTACGCCAGCCGCGGCGACGCGGCCTCGTAGCCGTCTTTTGATCTCCAAGCCAACTCCGGGAGCGTACGCGCTACGCTCGTGAGGCGGGCCCTTTCACGACCCGCGACGCCAGCCGCGGCGACGCGGCCTCGAGAAAAGAGTATCAGACGGCCTGCCTTCGGGAGCCAAGGAGACCGCTCCTCATGGCAACCAATTACGACCCGCTACGCCAGCCGCGGCGACGCGGCCTCGAGAAAAGAGTATCAGACGGCCTGCCTTCGGGAGCCAAGGAGACCGCTCCTCATGGCAACCAATTACGACCCGCTACGCCAGCCGCGGCGACGCGGCTAGAATTCTTCGAAGCCCTCCAGGTCGGGGTCGGCCAGGAAGTCATCCTCGGCCGGCTTGTTTTTGGCCGTGGGCTTGGCCGCGGCTTTCCTGGCTGGCGCGGCGACCGCGGGCCGGGCGGCGGACCGGGCAGCGGGCCGGGCGGTGGGCCGGGCAGCGGGCCGCGGGGCGGGCCCGGGCAGGGCCGGGGTCAGGCCCCTGGTGCTGCCGTGGTTGACTTTGAACTGGGCGGTCTGGGAGCGGAGTTCCTCGGCGGCGGAGGCCATGTTTTCGGACGAGGAGGCGGCTTCCTCCACCAGGGCGGCGTTTTGCTGCACGCCTTCGTCCATCTGGGCCACGGCCTTGTTGACTTCCTCGATGCCCTGGGCCTGTTCCTGGCTGGCGGCGGTGATCTCGCCCACGGTGTCGGCCACGGCTTGGACGTTGTTGATGATCTCGTTCAGGAGCCGGCCGGATTCGGCCACCAGCTCGTTGCCCTGCTCCACTTTGCCGACGCTGTCGGTGATGAGGGCCTGGATCTCCTTGGCGGCCTGGGAGCTGCGGCCGGCCAGGTTCCTGACCTCACCGGCCACCACGGCGAAGCCGCGGCCGGCCTCGCCGGCGCGGGCGGCCTCCACGGCGGCGTTCAGGGCCAGGAGGTTGGTCTGGAAGGCGATCTCGTTGACCACGTTGATGATCTCGCTGATTTTCTTGCTGGACTCGGTGACGGCTTCCATGGCGGTGATGGTGCGGCCCACCACCTGGCTGCCTTCCTGGGCCATGACCGCGGTTTTCTTGGCCAGGTCGTTGGCCTGGCTGGAGTTGGCGGCGTTCTGCTTGACCGAGCCGGTCATCTCTTCCAGGGCGCTGGCGGTCTCCTCGATGGCGCTGGCCTGCTGCTGGGTGCGGTTGGAGAGGTCCTGGTTGCCCTGGCTGATCTCGGCGGCGGAGGAGGCCACGGTTTCGGCGGCCAGGGAGACCTCGCGCACGGTGTTGGAGAGGTTTTCCACCATGTTTTGCACGTCGCGGGCCATGTCGCCCAGCTCGTCGCTACGGGAGAGATGGGCATCGGCCATGCGCAGGGTGAAATCGCCGTGGCTGGCCGCGCGCACGGCCAGGCCGGTGGCGCCGACCGGACGGGTGATGCCCCGGGTGAGGATGACGGCCACCACGATGCCGACCAAGAGCGCCACGGCCAGGCCTACCAGCATGATGAGCATGGAGGTGGCAAGCGAGGCGGAGGACAGGTCGGCCACTTCCTTGGCGTGGGTCATGCCGGCCTGGGCGGTGGCCTGCACCATGGTCAGGAGCTTCTGGGCCGCGGCGTCACGCTGGCCGTTCAGCTTCTGGAGGGCGGACCAGCCGGCCAGGATTTCCCGCATGGCCTGGGTGTAGCTCTGGGACGACTGGCGGGAGGTGTCCAACTGCTTCTGGTTGATCTCTTGATGGGTGAGGGGTTTCAGGAAGTCATAGCGCTGGTCCAGGTCCTTGAACTTGGTCAAGGCGGTTTCCAGGATTTCCAGGTTGCGGGTGGCCTGGGCCTTGAAAGTGGCCAGGCGGATATCGCCGCCTATCTCGATGATTTCATTGATGGCGTAGATTTTTTTCAGCCGCTCGGTCAGCCGCGCGATCTTGTCCGGCGCGGGCGGGGCCAACAACTCCCGGCTCAGGGCTTCCTTCTGGGACTCCTCAAAGACCTGGTTGTTCTGCATGAAGGTCTCACCGGCCGCGGACAAGGCCTGGCGGGCCGTTTGCATGCCGGTGATCTGCTTTTCGGTTTCCAGGAGCAGGTTGTCATAGCCGTTGACGGCCTGCTCCATCTCGGCCAGGGACTGGCGGAGCTTCTGCAGGGTGTCATGCTGGCTGGCCAGGGTCTTGGCCTCTTCCAGGTAGCGTTTCACCTGGGCGAGCTGGGCCTTGCCTTCCTGGAGAAAGGCGGGGTCCTCGGACAGGCCGTACCCGCGGTTGGCGTACATGGCCAAAAGGGCATACCGTTCCAGGTTGTTGGAAAGCGCCACCTCGGGAACGTATTCCTCGGCGAGGTTGGTGGCTTCGCGGCCCACTTGGGACATATAGAAAATGGCCAAGCCTCCCAGAGCCACCGCGATGAGGATGAGAATGCCGAGCCCCGCGCCGATCTTGGCGCCCAGTTTAAGCTTCATGGTTGTCCCTTCGTGTGCAGCGTCGCCAGCAGGATGGTGAAAATTTCACCCCCTGGACTAATGCGAGGATGCCATCCCGCCGCCTGTGGGGGCGGAGTTTAATTGTTCAGTGCCTGGGGGTGATCGCGCGCCAGCCGGCTTGGAGCCGTCCGCCGAGCCGGGGACGGCTGTGGGTCAGCCTTTCCTTGCCCCCCGGTTGGAAAGTAACCTGCTGCAAAACCAGGCAATTTAGGCTATATCCCATATTTTTCACCCAGTGGGGCGCACAAACCACTCCCCTGGGCGAATAATTCAACGGGCAGGCTGGGGTCTGAATATGGAATGATACCCAGCCCTCGGGGAGTTGTCTAGAAAAGTCGCGGCCGGTAAAGGTATGTAATGAGGCTTTCCGGGCTGAAGAGAGCGTGGCCGGGCAAGCCAGGCGGAAAATCCAACCCCCAGAGCGGAGCGTGCCGTGACCGAAACCAAGGCCCCAAGCTGCAATCCGGTGCTGCTGGCCAATCCCTACTCCACGAGCAACTGCTTTTTTTGTGGTGAGAACAACCCCCGGGGCGCCCACCTGGAGTTCTGGCAGGTGAACGACGACCCCTTGGAGGTGGTGTGCCATTGGACGCCCGGGCCGGATTTCAGCGGCCTGGGCCGGGTGTTGCACGGCGGCATCCAGAGTGGGCTGTTCGACGAGATCATGGGTTGGACGGCGCACCATGTGGAGCACACACCAGGGGTGACCACGGAACTCAGGGTGAAGTTCCTGCGGCCGTTGTACGTGGAGGAGCCTCTGGAGCTGCGGTGCCGGGTGGCGGGGCGCGAGGGCCGGCGGGTGGATTTGGCGGCGGAGCTTTTGGGCCCGGACGGTGAGGTGGCGGCCCGGGCCAGCGGCTCTTACGTATTGATGGATCCGGAGCGCTTTTTCGGTTTGGTGCGGTCCGCGGGCTCCTGAGCCGGGGTGGCTATCCCGTCCTGGCAGATATGCCGGGCGGCGTCGGCCAGGGCGGTGGCCAGCTCATGGAGGCGGCTGTCATTCAGGGAGCTGGTGAAACCCACGGACCACAGCCCGGCCGGGGCGCCCCAGCCGGAGCCGAGGCTCACGGCCACGCCCCAGACCCCGGTGAGGTATTCCTCCTGTTCCACGGCGTAGCCATCGCGGCGGACCTGGTCCAAGAGGCGGCGGATATGATCCGGATCAATAATGGTGTGGGGGGTATAGCGGGGCAGACCCTGGGCCAGGATCAGGTCCACCCTGGCCGGCGGCATCCCGGCCAGGAAGACCCGGCCCACGGCGCCGGCGGTCAGCGGCAGGTGGGTGCCCGGACCGGCGGAGATGCCCACGTGGCCGCCGGGTTGGCGCATGTCCAGAACGGTGACGTGTTCGCGGCCCATGACCCCCAGAAAGATGGACTGGTCCAGGAGGTCGCAGAGCCGGCTCAGGTGGGGGGCGGCCAGCTCCCGCAACCGGGTAAGCACTTGGCCGCGGCGGGCCAGGGTGTCCACCAGGGGTCCCAGGACGTATTTTTTGGTCTCGTGATCGCGGATCAGCCCTCCGCCGGCTTCCAACTGCTGGCAAAGTCCGAACACCGTTCCCTTGGAAAGGTTCAGGCGGCGTGAGAGGTCGCTGATGCCAAGTCCTTGATTGGACTCGGACACCATTTCCATAATCTGGAGGGCCCGGCCCACACTGGGGGCCCGATAGCCTTTGCTGGCGGCCATGTCGTTTCCTCTGCTGAACAGCTAAGCCCCATAGTGGACCCTGCCTTCCGGGCTGTCAAGCCGGGAAGGGGCCGGGGTGGAGAAAGGAGGGCAGTACTTGGGGGATGGGCCCGGCGGGTGGGAATGTGCGTGGCCTTGCGCCGGGAGGGTGGGAGGCTGCTACACTTGGGGGCTTGGCATGACCCGTAACACCGGCAAGGGCGACGCGGCCGGGGGTTGGGGGTAAATCGCGGCCTCGCTGCGGGAGCGCGCGAGACGGCTCTTCATGGCGACCTCGCCCTCCCCGCTATGCCAGCAGCGGCACGCTGCCGGGAGGGCTAGGGTTTTTCACAGCCTCGCTACGGGAGCGCGCGAGACGGCTCTTCATGGTGACCTCGCCCGACCCGCTATGCCAGCAGCGGCACGCTGCCGGGAGGGCTAGGGTTTTTCACAGCCTCGCTACGGGAGCGCGCGAGACGGCTCTTCATGGTGACCTCGCCCGACCCGCTATGCCAGCAGCGGCACGCTGCCGGGAGGGCTAGGGTGAAACACGGCCCCGCTACGGGAGCGAAGGCCTCCCCGCTTGAATGATGTCCTCGCCCGACCCGCCATGCGAGCCGCGGCGACGCGGCCGGCGACGCGGCCCGGGGGTTAGGGGTTAGGCACAGCCTCGCTGCGGGAGCGCGCGAGACGGCTCTTCATGGCGACTCGGCCCGACCCGCTACGCCAGCCGCGTCACGCTGCCAGGGGGGCCAGGGTTAAACACAGCCCCGCTGCGGGAGCGCGCGAGACGGCTCTTCATGGCGACTCGGCCCGACCCGCTACGCCAGCCGCGGCGACGCGGCCGGCGACGCTGCCGGCGACGCGGCTTAGGCGTAGCGGTCGAGGCGGCCATGGTTAGGGGTTGCGGGTTGATCGTCAGGAAGATAGGCGGTTTCCCGCCGGCGCTCCACCTTACGGTCGTCCTTGCGACGTCTGGCGGCCTTCTTCTCCTCCTGCGCACGGGCCACGGGCCTCAAATTGGGCACAAGGTTGATGTCGGCCAGCATATTTCGTCCTCCTTGTACCCCTTATCGGCCCTTTTGGGGCGCCGCTTTAGGAAAACCGGCGGCTGGAATCCATTTTCCGGCCGGGGGACCTCCTGGCGGCGGCTCAGGGCCGGGAGGGTGGTGGGGCGGTGCCGAATCGCGCCTTGAAGCCGGCCAAACCCAGGCGGCCCACCATGTGCCGCGCCACCCAGAGGCAGTCTTCGCGGCCGGATTGCCGGCAGCCGCTGCCTTCCTGGAAAGAGTGGCGGGAGCAGCACAGGCACATGAGTTCGGGACACAAGAGGGCATCGGTGTAAAAACGGCGGAGTTCCTGGACCCGGATGGTGGGCATTTTTTTCTCCCTGAAGAACGCGGGCGGCGGGCGCCTGGGGGGGTGTTCCCCGGGCCTGGCGGCGGGCCGCGCGCGGCCGGCAAGCAAAGGGACAAGCATTTCGGGAATTTATCCCGGAGGTTCGGCCGGTTCCCGGGGCGGTGTGTCGGCCCGGGGGGGCGGTTTGACCCCGGCTTGTCCCCATATGATTCACAGAAGGAGCAGAAATTGTGCCAACAAGGTGATTACGCGAGTTTTTTCAACCTGCGCTCTTGCCTGTCCCCGGGGTTCCGTGCTAGCCTGGGCCGGCAAACGTTCGGAGTTTTAAGGACATGGCCACGCTGATCCTCCTGGCGTTGCTGGCGGGGGCTCTGCTTTCCCTGGTGGCGGCGCTGATATATCTGTATCGTTTTTTGGTGCGCAAGGGGCTGTTCCCCCAGCTGCCGCGTCTTTGGCGTGGCGACCGCACCCGTTTTCTCATCTGCGCCGGGGGTTTTGTGGCGTTCGCAGCCGCGCTGGTGGTGGTGATGGGACACCCGGCCGCCCCGCCGGCTCCCCCAGGCGCCCCGGCGGGTCAACAGGGGCGCCAAGCTGAGCCGGGGATGAGCAATTCCCAGGCCGCTCGGCCGCAGACCGCGGCGGAAGCCGGCAACGAACGGGTGCTGCCGCCGGCGGAACCCACGCCGCCGGAGCCGGAACCGGGATTGCCGTCCCAACCTTTGGGACGCGAGGAGCCACCGGCGCCCGCGGAACCGGCGGCGCCAGCCGCGCCAGCCGCACCGGAGCCCACGGCGCCGCCGGCCTTCACCCCACCCACCCTGGAGCCGCCGACGCCCACCGCGCCGCCACCGCCTCCAGAGCCTCCGGCCGCGGCCCCGGCCCCGGAGAAACCCGCGGCGCCGGCAGCCCAGCCGGAGACCGCGGCGCCCAAGGGCTGGCTGGTGTGCGTGGCCAGCTTCCGCACCCCGGGCGAGGCGGAAAGCTTCGCCAAGGGCCTGCGCCAGAAAAAGCTGCCGGTGGTGGTGTACCAGACCAAGGTGAAGAACAAGGGTCTGTGGCACCGGGTCTGCCTGGGGCCTTTCCCCAGCCAGGACAAGGCCACGGTGGCGGCCAAGGGGTGGAAGGCCAAGGGTGACATCGCCAACTACTTCCTGGTGCACCAGCGCTGATCCCGCCCCGGACGGCCTTGGGGCTCTGGACAGGGCGGCGGGAGGCCGGCCGGGTTTGTCCCGGGGGAGATTTTTCTCCCGTCCGGGCGGGAAGGTTAGGCCCCTGGGGTGGACCCCGCCAAGCTCTTCAATCTGCTAAAGGAATTAGCCCAGCAACTGGGGGTGGAGGTCCGCCTGGAAGCCCTGGAGGGGGGCGAGGAGTACCGGGTGCAGGCGGGGCTTTGCCGGTTGGGGGGAAGGCTGGTAGCCTTTGTGGACCGGTCCGCCCCCCCCGGGGAGCGCTGCCGCCAGTTGGGGCGGGCGCTGTTGGGGCGGGACCTGGAGGCCGTGTATTTGCGGCCGGCGGTGCGGGAATACCTGGAATCCCTGACCGGCGGCCCGGGCCGGGAGGATTAGGGTTTGGCCAGACGCCCCTCTGTGAAAGCCCGCTTGCAAGAGCTGGAAGCAGAGCTCAAGGCCCGGGGAGTGCAGCTTTCCTATGAGAAACTCCACTTCGCGGGCTTGATGCTCAAAGGCGGCCTGTGCTGGTTCAAGGACGGCTACCACATCTTCGTGGACCGCCGCAAAACCCCGGCCGAAAGACTGGACTCCCTGGAAGCCGCCCTGGAAGAACTGAACCGCCTGACCGCTCCAGGAAGCCGGCAGCCGGGGGAACCATGAGAGGTTTGTGGGAGGAAGAGGAAGATGTGGGGGGAAGGACCCTTTTTTGAAAAAAAGGGTCCTT
>JAHLLK010000129.1 GCA_020444165.1 Deltaproteobacteria bacterium
CAAGAAGATCGCGGCCGGGGCCGACTTCGTGCAGACCCAGTGCATCTACAACATGCCCAAGTTCCGCGAGTTCATGAAACAAGCCGTGGAACGTGGCCTGCACGAGAAATGCTACATCCTGGCCGGCATCACCCCGCTGAAGTCCGTGGGTATGGCCAAGTACATGGCCAACTACGTGCCGGGCATGGACGTGCCGGCTGAGCTGATCAAGCGGCTGCAGAGCGTGGACAAGAAGCAGCAGTCGGCCGAGGGCATCAAGATCGCCATCGAGCAGATCCAGGAAATGAAGGAGATCAAGGGCGTGGCCGGCGTGCACGTCATGGCCATTGAGTGGGAGCACCGGGCCCGCGAGATCATCGAGGGCGCCGGCTTGCTGCCTCGTCCCGAAGTCTGATGAACGATCCCGGGCGGCGCCACGGCGCCGTCCCGGGTCCGCAAAACGCCGGGCCAGCTCTGGCCCGCCCCGGGCGGCGCCAGCGCGCCGTCCGGGTGGCATTCCCCGGGATCCGGGCCACGGGTCCCCTCCGGGCCGGGTCGGTATCGTACGCCTGCGTACATTCCGGCGCGGCCCGCGTTTTTTCGCGGCGCGCCGGCAAACTTTCCCCCCGCCTGCCCGCCGCGCCAAGGGAAAGAGCAGCATGAACGAACACGTCTTGATTCTGGGCGGAGCCAAGAGCGGCAAGACCGGCCTGGCCCTCTCCCTCGCCGAGGCCGCGAGCGGCGAGTTGGTGTATCTGGCCACGGCCCAAGCCTATGACCAGGAGATGGTCGAGCGCATCAGCCGCCACCAGGCCGAGCGGGGTCCCGCCTGGTGCACCGTGGAGGAGCCCCTGGCCCTGGTGGAGACGCTACGCCGCCTGGACCAGCCGGGCCTGGTGGTCCTGGTGGATTGCCTCACCCTGTGGATGAGCAACCTCATGACCCAGGCCGACCTGGACGAGGAGGGGGTGGGCGCCCGGGCCCGGGAGCTGGCCGAGGCCTTGCCCGGGCTCGTGGCCAAGGTCATCCTGGTGGGAAACGAGGTGGGGTTGGGCATCGTGCCGGACAACGCTCTGGCCCGCCGGTTCCGCGACCAGGCTGGCGCCTTGAACCAAGCCCTTGCCCGGGTAGCCGGACGGGTGGTATTGGTGGTAGCTGGTCTGCCGCAGTACTTGAAGGGCACGGCAGAGGCGCCGGCCGCCTGAGCCGCGAGTCGGCCCGGACCCAACCTGTTGACAGAAACCGGTTTTGGTCACGGCTCCCGAACACTTTTTATAAGGAGCGGATTGCATGCAGAATTTGCAGGACTTGGTCGGACGGGTGAAAGCCCCCAACCAGGATTTGGCCAGCCAGGCCCAGGCGCATTTGGACGATCTCACCAAACCCCGGGGGGCCTTGGGCCGCCTGGAGGACCTAGCCCGCCAGTTGGTGGTTATCCGGGGCTCCCTGACGCTCCAGGCCCCCAAACCGGCGGTGGCGGTGTTCGCGGCCGACCACGGCATCTGCGGGTCCGGGGTCAGCGCCTATCCCCAGGAAGTCACCGGCCAAATGGTGTTGAACTTCCTGGCCGGCGGCGCGGGCATCAACGTGATCAGCCGTCAGAACGGCGCCCACGTGGTGGTGGTGGACGTGGGGGTAATCTCCGAGTTTGAGGAACTGCCCGGGCTCCTCCGGAAGAAGGTGCGCCCCGGCACGGCCGACTTCACCCAACAACCGGCCATGACCGCTGAGGAGGCCCTGGCGGCCCTTAACGTGGGGGCCGAGGTGGCGGCCGAACTGGTCAACGAGGGGTTCGACTTCCTGATCCCCGGCGACATGGGCATCGGCAACACCGCGGCCTCCAGCGCGCTCACCGCGGTCTTGTGCGGCCGCCCGGTGGACCAGGTCACCGGCCGGGGCGCGGGCCTGGACGACGCCGGGCTCAGCAAGAAGGCCGCCACCCTGGAAGCGGCCATCGCCGCGCGCAACCCCCAGGCTGACGACGCCTTTGACGTTTTGTGCAAGGTGGGCGGTCTGGAAATCGCGGCCATCGCCGGCTTCTGCCTGGAAGGGGCGGCCCGGGGCGTGCCGGTGCTTTTGGACGGGTTCATCTCCTCGGCCGGCGGCCTGGTGGCCGGCAAGCTTTGCCCCACCGCGGTGAACTACTTCTTGGCCGGGCACCGCTCGGTGGAGCTGGGCCACACCGTGCAGCTGGAAAGCCTGGGGCTCCGGCCCCTGTTGGAGCTGGACATGCGCCTGGGCGAGGGCAGCGGCGCGGCCTTGGCCCTGGCCCTGGTGCGGGCCGCCGTGGGCATTTACAACGAAATGGCCACCTTCTCCTCGGCCGGCATCAGCGACAAGGACTAGCGGGCTCCCGAAACCAGCCTGCCGGGCGGGTGGGCCCGAGCAGGCCACGGACCCCCACCCGGGGCGGGGCGGCCCGGCCGCTTCGCCCCGGTCTGTGAAGTGGAAAATGACGGCTTTCCTTTTGGCCTTGCAGTTCATGACCGTCATCACCCTGAAGACCGAACTTCAGGCCGATGAGGAAGACTTCCGCCGGGCCCGGGCCTGGTTCGCGGTGGCCGGCGCCATCCTGGGGGCGTTTCTGGCCGCTTGGGCCTGGCTCCTGGGCCTTGCGCTGCCGCCGGCGGTGGTGGCCGCCCTGGTGGTGGCCGCCTGGGCCCTGGGCACCCGCTTTCTGCACCTGGACGGAGTGGCCGACACGGCCGACGCCCTGGGCACCACGGCCGGGCCGGAGCGGGCCCTGGCCATCATGAAGGACACCCGGGTGGGGGCCTTTGCCCTGGCCGCGGTGGTCCTGGTGCTCATCACCAAGTTCGCCCTGGTCTACAGCCTGGCCGAGGCCGGCTGGGGCGCGGGCCTGGCCGCGGCGCTGGTCATCGCGCCGGCCCTGGGCCGGGCCGTGGCCTCGCTCCTCACCGGCATCCTGCCGCCGGCCCGGGGCAAGGCCGGCCTGGGCGCGGCCACCATCGGCCACGGCGGGTTGGGCTCAGAGCTGATCTGCGGGCTCAGCGCCCTGGCCGCGGCCGTGCTCCTGGGCGGTTGGCGGGGCCTGGTGGCCGCCGCCCTGGTGGCCATGTTGGCCCTGGCCCTGGGGCTGTGGTTCCAGAAGCGGATCCACGGGTTCACCGGCGACACCCTGGGCACCGCCATCGAACTGTCCGAGCTTTTGACCCTCTTGGTTTTCACCGCCCGGATACCTGGATTGTGAAATCTCTTGCAGGGCTAGGGCGGCTGTGCTATTTGAATCCTCTGTAGGCCTCTGGCCGGCAGGCCTTTGGGCCCGGCCCGCCGGAGCATCCGGCGCGATCCCGGCCAACCCGGGGTCGGCTTGCGCGGAAACCTCACCCGCCCCGGCGGGAGAACATAATCAAAGGAGCTGACATGAGCTTGGCCCATGAACTCACCACCCCCTCCATGCCCGAGGACATCACCGCGACCCAGTTGGCCAAGGTCGATGAGATTTGCGCCGCCTACCGGGGCAAGCCCGGCTCGTTGATTCCGGTGCTCCAGCAATGCCAGATCGCGGTGGGTTACCTGCCGGTGGAGCTGCAGGAGTACATCGCCGAGCGTATGGGCGTGCCCGGCCACGAAGTGTTCGGGGTCACCTCCTTCTATTCCTTCTTCACCATGAAACCCCGCGGCCGCCACGTGGTGCGGGTCTGCATGGGCACCGCCTGCTACGTGCGCGGCGGCAAGGAGGCCTTGGACCGGCTGGAGCGCCACATGCAAATCCCGGTGGACAGCACCACCGAGGACCGGCGCTTCACCCTGGAGCAGGTGCGCTGCCTGGGCGCCTGCGGCGTGGCCCCGGTGATGGTGGTGGACGAAGACACCCACCGCAAGGTCATGGCCGACAAGGTGGTGGACTTGGTCGAGAGGTACAAGTAGGCTTGCCGGCCCCGAGTTTTACCCTGGCCCAATTGGGCCGGTGGTTGGAGGCCGAGGTAATCACTGGGCTGCCCTGGCTGGACCGCCCGGTGACTCTGGTCTTCGGCTCCGACCTCATGAGCGACGTCCTGGCCTTTTCCGAGGCCGGGGCGGTGCTCCTGACCGGCCTGACCAACCCCCAAACCGTGCGCACCTGCGAGGTGGCCGGTATCGTGGGGGTTATTTTTGTCCGGGGCAAGCGGCCCCCCGACGCGGTGGTGGCGCTGGCCGAGGAGTACGAACTGCCCCTTTTGGCCACCACCCTCTCCCTGTTCGACGCCTGTGGAAAACTATACGCCCAGGGAGTACGCGGCTTCTCCCAGGCGGAGGGAGAAGAGGGCTGGTGAACGGACCCAACTCGGGCCAGCCCGAGCACCTGGACACCTTTACCATCCAGAAAGACGATTTCGCCTCGGCGGGATCGGTGTCCATTTCCATCAAGAACGTCTTGAAGGGCATCGGCCTGCCGGCCGAGCTGTTGCGCCGGGTGGCCATCGTGGCTTTCGAGGCCGAGATGAACGTGGTCATGTACGGCGGGGGAGGAGAGATGCGTCTGTTCGTATCTCCGGAGATGGTCCGGCTGATGGTCATGGACCAGGGGCCGGGCATCCCGGACCTGGAGCTGGCCATGACCGAGGGCTGGTCCACGGCCACCCCCGAGATGCGCGAAATGGGGTTCGGGGCGGGCATGGGCCTGCCCAACATCCGCAAGAACACCGATCGCCTTTCCATAGACACCAGCCCCGGCCGGGGGACTACTTTATTGGCCGAAATCGATCTCTAGTGATAGTCTTCTTGCCAGGAACCGTGTAACCGCCCGGCCGCCCGCAGCCAGCACGCAGGGAGCACCTCAGGTGCCAACCGATCCCTCCGATATATCTCCGGCCAGCCAAGCCCTGACCATTGACGAAGCCGCCTGCTCCGGCTGCGTGGTGTGCCTGAAGGCCTGCCCCTCCAAAGCCATCCGGGTCCGCCGGGGCTTGGCCCAGATAATCCCCGAACTGTGCGTGGGCTGCGGTGTCTGCTACCGGGTCTGCCCCCGGGGGGCGGTGAAACCCCAGACCAGCCCGCTCAGGGAGATCGAGCGCTACCCCCTCTCGGTGGCCGTGCCCAATCCCGCCCTTTTCGCCCAGTTCGGCTATGACGTCAGCCCCAACCAGGTGTTGTTGGGGCTCAAGGCCATCGGCTTCCAGGAAGTGGTGGACACCGCCTGGCTGGCCGAGATGACTGCCGGAGCCATGGAGGAGTACCTCCTGGCCCACCCGGAGCTGCGGCCGGGCATCAGCCCCTCCTGCCCGGCGGTGGTGCGGCTCATCACCAAGCGCTTCCCCGGCCTGGTGGGCAACGTGATCCCCATCCTGCCGCCCTGGCTCATGGCGGCCAAGGGCTTCAAGACCCGCCTGGCCGACCGCCGGGGCTGGGACCCCTCCCAGGTGGGCGTGTTCATCATCTCCCCGGGCACCTCCCGCATCAAGGCCCTGGAGACCTCGCTCTCCGAGGAGCACACCTATGTGGACGGGATCATCAGCTTTGCCGAGGTCTATGGCCCCTTGTTGAAAGCCATCAAGAACCTGGACCCGGACGACATGCTGCAAAAGGCCTCCGGCGCCGGCCTGGCCTGGGCCACCACCGGCGGCCAGGCCCGCAGCGTGGACGTGGACTACACCCTGGCCGTGTCCGGTTTTGACGAGGTGGTGAACATCCTGGAGATGTTGGAGGCCGGCCGGCTCCGGGAACTGCGCTTCGTGGAGGCCCAGATCTGCTCCAAGGGCTGCGTGGGCGGGCCCCTGGCCGTGGAGAACCGCTACCGGGCGGCCAGCGTGACCCAGCGGCTCATCCGCCGCTATGGGCCCCACTCCCGGGTGAACCGGGCCAAGATCCGGGAGATGATGGGGGAGGGCATGTTCGACTGGGAGATCGAACTGCGGCCGCATCCCCTGGCCCCCCTGGCCCCGGAGCCGCGGGAGGCCATCCGCCGCATGCGGGCCATCAAGGCCCTGACCGAGCGCCTGCCGCTCAGCGAGTGCGGCATCTGCGGCTCGCCGGATTGCGAGACCTTTGCCGAGGACGTGGTGCGGGGTTGGGCCCAGGAGAATGACTGCCCCATGCTGATGGCCCAGAAGGGTCACGGCGGACCGGCCCGCCCCGCGGGCGATACCCTGGGTTAGGCGGGGCGCGCGGCGTCGCCCCGGGACCAAGATTCATTAGGCGGCTTTTTCCGGCCGGTGTTTGGGTAAGGAGGGATTTATGACCGTACGGGAGCTGGTGGACCGGCTGGGACTGGAAGTGGTGGCGGGTGCGGCCTCTCTGGACCGCGAGATTCAGGGCGGCTACGTGTCCGACATGTTGTCCGACGTCATGGCTCACGCCCCCCAAGGGGGGATCTGGCTCACCGTGCAGGTGCACCAGAACGTCACCGCCGTGGGGGTCCTGAAAGAGATGGCCGGCGTGGTCTTGGTGGGCGGCCGGCGGCCCAACGAGGACACCGTGGAAAAGGCCGAAAAGGAAGGATTGCCCCTCTTGGTCAGCCCGGAAGACGCCTTCACCCTGGCCGGCCGGCTCTATGAGCTGGGCCTGGGCCGGAAGCCGGCCTGACCTTGCGGCTGATCAAGGCCGATCTGCATCTGCACACCTGCCTGAGCCCCTGCGGCGAGTTGGAAATGTCCCCCACTGCGGTGGTGGAGCGGGCCGCGGAGCTGGGGCTGGCGCTCATCGCCATCACCGACCACAACAGCGCGGAAAACGTGGCCGCCGCCCGGGAGGCCGCCCGCCGTCTGGGCCCGGCCGCCCCCCACGTGCTGGCCGGGCTGGAGGTGACCACCGGCGAGGAAGCCCACATGGTGGTGCTGTTCGAGGACCTGAGCGCCGCGCTCACCTTCCAGGCCATGGTCTACGATCACCTGCAACCCGGCGAGAACGACCCCGACGTGTTCGGGCTCCAGGTGGTGGCCAATGCCGATGACGAGGTGGAGGGCTTCAACCCCCGGCTCCTCATCGGAGCCACCGACCTGGCCGTGGAAGAGGTGGTGCGCCGGGTGCACAGCCTGGGTGGGCTGGCCGTGGCCGCCCACCTGGACCGCCCCTCCTACAGCCTGGTGGGCCAGTTGGGCCTGCTCCCCCCGGACCTGCCCCTGGACGCCGTGGAGATCTCGGCCCGCTCCGACCCCGCCGCGGCCGACGCGTGGCTCATGGGCCGCCAGTTGACCGTGCTGACTTCCTCCGACGCCCATCAATTAGATATGGTGGGGCGGGTCTGGAGTGAGCTGGAGCTGGCCGAACCCTGCCTGGCCGAGCTGGCCCTGGCCCTGGCCGGGGCCCAGGGGCGCGGCGTGCGGGGCTGGGGCCGGGCTTAGGATGGAGCAAGAGCTTTGGGAAGAAGATGTGGGGGAAAACCCCTTTTTGTGAACAAAAAGGGGTTTTCCCCCACACCCCCTTTCCCCAAAAAAACTTGGTGATTTCCATTGGAAAGCCTTTGGTCCCGCGTAACTCCGGGTGCCTGTATTTCTCAATCCTTCGGAGGCCCGTCTTGCTGGAGCTGTCCCTGCACATCCTGGATCTGGTGGAGAACTGCCTCAATGCCGGGGCCACCTTGGTCACGGTGGAGATCACCGAGAAGCAGGCCGAGAATTTCCTGGAAATCATCATCGAGGACAACGGCCGGGGCATGACCCCGGAGTTCCTGGCCCGGGCCACCGACCCCTTTACCACCACCCGCACCACCCGCCGGGTGGGGCTGGGGCTCTCCCTCATGCAGGCCAACGCCCAGGCCTGGGGCGGCGGCCTGGAGCTGGCCAGCCAGGTGGGCCAGGGCACCCGGGTGCGCATCTGGTGTGAGCTGGACCACGTGGACCGCCAGCCCCTGGGCGACTGGGCCGGCTCCCTGGTGGGGCTCATCCTCACCCAGCCCACGGTGGATTTCGTCTATCGCCATACGGTGGATGACGACGATGTGGAGCTGGACACCCGGGAACTGAAGGAGGAGGCGGGCGCGGGTGTGGTGCAGGATGCCCTGGTAATGAAACAGTTGGCCGAGCAGATCCGGGAGGCCCTGGCCGAACTGGGGTCACGGGCTTGATCCTGGTAGACTTGCCCGGCCGTTCCTGGTATTGCTGCTATCAGCAATATCATTAGGGGGTTTTGTTTCCCATCGCTGGGACAGGGGGCGCCGCTTGTAATCAACTTCACGAAAGGCGTGGACTTTGTCGAGATAACTTGCTATCATCGCCCCCGGACATTTACCCCATAAGAAGCTACTCAGGGGAGGCAGATATGGCCAAACTCAAGATCAGCGATCTGGCCAAGATCAAAGACCGGGTTGCCCAAGACACCAGCCTGCGGCAAGGCGGCGCTCAGGTAAAAATCACTGTGCACATGGGCACCTGTGGCATCGCCAGCGGGGCGCGGGAAGTGCTGAACGCGGTGATGGACGAGCTTTCCGCCAGCGACCGCCAGGACATCATCATCACCACCAGCGGTTGCGTGGGGTTGTGCAGCCAGGAGCCTCTGGTTACCGTGGAGCGCCTGGGAGAAGACCCCATCAAGTACGCTTTCGTGGACGGCACCAAGATGCGCCAGATTTTCAAGCGCCATGCCCTGGAAGGGGAAGTGCAGACCCAGTGGGCCCTGGCTAAAGGCACGGAGCAGTAGGTTATGAAGAGATTTCGCCAGCATATGCTTATCTGCGGCGGTACCGGCTGCCATGCGGCCGGCAGCCTCGCCGTGAAGAACGCCCTGGTTGCCGAGCTGAAAGCCAAGGGTCTGGACGAGGAAGTGGCCGTGGTGGAAACCGGGTGCAACGGTTTTTGCGCCATGGGCCCGGTCATGGTGGTCTACCCCGAGGGCACCTTCTACGTGGGGCTCGAGGAGCAGCATGTCCCCCTGTTGGTGGAAGAGCATGTGCTCAAAGGCCGGCCGGTGGAAAAGCTCATGTACAAGGAGCCGGCCAGCAAGGAGATCATCCCCGAGATGCGGGAGATCCCCTTCTTCGCCCACCAGCAGCTCATCGCCCTGCGGAACCGCGGCGTGCTGGACGCCGAGTCCATTGATGAGTACATCGCCCGCGACGGCTACCAGGCCCTGGCCAAGGCGCTGACCCAGATGACTCCCGAAGAGATCGTGGCCGAGGTCAAGACGTCCGGCCTCCGGGGCCGGGGCGGCGGCGGCTTCCCCACCGGCCTCAAGTGGGAGTTCTGCCAGAAGACGCCCGGCGAGATCAAATACGTGCTCTGCAACGCCGACGAAGGCGATCCCGGTGCCTTCATGGACCGCTCCATCCTGGAGGCCGACCCCCACTCGGTGCTGGAAGGCATGGTCATCGCGGCCAAGGCCATCGGCGCCCACGAAGGCTACATCTACTGCCGGGCCGAGTATCCCCTGGCCGTGCACCGGCTGCAGGTGGCCATCAACCAGGCCAAGGAATACGGCCTGTTGGGCCAGAACATCCTGGACACCGGGTTTGATTTCGAGCTGAACATCTACCAGGGCGCCGGCGCCTTTGTCTGCGGCGAGGAAACTGCGCTGATGCGCTCCATCGAGGGCAAGCGCGGCATGCCGCGGCCCCGGCCGCCGTTCCCCGCCGTGGCCGGCCTCTACAACAAACCCACCATCCTGAACAACGTGGAAACCTGGGCCAACGTATCGCCCATCATCAACAAGGGCGGCGCCTGGTACGCCTCCATCGGCACCAAGGGCAGCAAGGGCACCAAGGTGTTCGCCCTCACCGGCCACGTGAACAACATCGGCCTGGTGGAAGTGCCCATGGGCACCCCGCTGCGCACCATCATCTACGATGTCGGCGGCGGCATGCCCAAGAAGCACCGTAAGTTCAAGGCCGTGCAGTTGGGCGGCCCCTCTGGCGGTTGCGTGCCCGAGCAGCATCTGGACCTGCCCTGCGACTACGAGGAGATCATCAAGGTCGGCGCCATCATGGGCTCCGGCGGCATGATCGTCATGGACGACTCCACCTGCATGGTGGACATGGCCCGCTTC
>JAHLLK010000130.1 GCA_020444165.1 Deltaproteobacteria bacterium
ACGTGACTCCACCCCAGCAAGCAGAGCTTGCCGGGGGCCCGGGTTTTGCCAAGCCGATAGTTGCACAAGGCATGGAGCCTTGTGCAACAGCCTCCAAATGTCATTTTCGCCTTTCCCTGCTTCATTTCCCGCCCCGCGGCCGGCTAACCCCGCGTTTTCGCCCGCCCGGGCCCGGTCCCGGGCCTGGCCGGACCCCGCTTCAATGTAGGCTTATTGTCTAGCCGCCGTAACCTCCGTGTAACTTTCCGCACCTATGTTTGGACCCGTAAGAAACAGGAGAACAGCCGCCGCCCGGGGCGGCGGCCCCTAAAACCCAAGTCAGGAGTGTGCAGATGTTCCGGAAATTCCTTTTGGCCGGCCTCGCGGCCATGGTGGCCGTGGTCGGCCTGCAGGGTATGGCGGCGGCCAGTGATCAAATCACCATTACTGGTTCCACCACGGTGCTTCCCATCGCCCAGAAGGCGGCGGAAGACTTTATGAAGAAAAACCCCGAGGTCCGCATCTCCGTGGCCGGCACCGGCAGCGGCGACGGCGTGAAGGCCATCATCGAAGGCACCGCTGACATCGGCGACTCCTCCCGCGACATGAAGGAAAAGGAAATCAAGCTGGCCGAGTCCAAGGGCGCCAAGATCGCCAAGCACGTGGTGGCCCTGGACTGCATCGTGCCGGTGGTGCACCCCACCAACTCGATTTCCGGCCTGACCATCGAGCAGCTCAAGGAAATCTACACCGGCAAGATCGAGAACTGGAAGGACGTCGGCGGTCCGGATGAGCCCATCGTGGTGGTTTCCCGCGACTCCAGTTCCGGCACCTTCGAGGTGTGGAACGAGAAGGTCCTGGATAAGGCGCGCGTGGCCCGCAGCGCCCAGATGCAGGCTTCTAACGGCGCCGTGGCCCAGGCCGTGGCCGGCAACAAGTTCGCCATCGGTTACGTGGGCATCGGATACCTCAACGATCAGTTGAAGCCCCTGACCGTGAACGGCGTCACCGCCAGCCCCGCCACCGCCAAGGACAAGACCTACGCGGTCGCCCGCGAGCTCTTCATGTTCACCGCGGAGACTCCGGCTCCCAAGGTGCAGGCCTTCCTGGACTTCGTGCTGAGCGCCGAGGGTCAGAAGATCGTGAAGGAAGAGGGCTTCGTCCCGATGAACTAAGTCTCTCAGTTCGCGGGCTCCGGCCGCCTGCCGGTCCGGAGCCCGCGTCTCGCCCCCAGCCGGAAGCTGGTCATGCCGGCTGGAACCGCCACCGCAACGGTGGTGGGATTGTCTCATAAGTAAACTAAAACACGGAGAAAAGTGGAGATGCTGCAAGCAATATGCAGAATCACGGGGACAGTTATGCTCGCGGCGGTGCTCGCCATCGCCTGGGGCGCGCCTTCCCCGGCCCGCGCCGCCAACCAGGAGGACCTGGAGCAGCGCATCAAACTTTTGGAACAGGCCCTGGGAGAACTCAAATCCCAGCTTACGGAAGTGAAAGTAACCCAGGCCTCCGAGGCCAAGGTGCCCGCCTGGGCCGAGCGCATCGAGTTCTACGGCGATGCCCGTTTCCGCTTCGAAGACACTTCCTACGACGAGTTCAACGGCAAGGACAAGGACAACAAGGACCGCTTCCGGGTGCGTCTGCGCTTTGGCGCCCGCAGCCAGATCCGCGATGACGTGGAAGTGGGCTTCCGGCTGGTCACCGGTGGCGACGATGATCCCACCAGCACCAACCAGACCATGGGCAACTACTGGGCCGAGTACACCAACATCGGCTTCGACCGTGCCTATGTGACCTACACCCCCGACTTCGTGCCGGAAAAGGGTCTGTCCTTCACTTTTGGCAAGGCTGCCAACCCGTTCAAGACCACCTACGTGATCTGGGACGGCGACGTGGTGCCCGAGGGCGCTTTCCTGAAGTACGAGTTCAACAAGGCCGGCAACATTACTCCTTACGCCCTGGTGACCGGCTTGGTCCTGCAGCAGAATCAGGACTGGTCGAGCAACGTCTACCCCTGGGGCGGTCAGTTGGGCGTCAAGGGCAAAGCCGGTATCTTCGGCTTTGACGTGGCCACCAGCTACCTCGACTGGCAGAAGTTCGGCGAGGACGGCAACCTGCCGCCCAACATCCACGGCAACCCCGAGTACACCGAGGGTGGCGTGACCCGTCTGTCCACCTTCAAGGTGTGGGACCTCTACGGTGAAGGCTCCCTGAAGTTCGCCTCCAAGGGCAAGGTGGGCCTGTGGGGCCAGTACCTGACCAACACCGACGCCACCGGTCCCTACTCCGACAAGGACATGGGCTGGGGGGCCGGCGCGTTCGTGAGCTGGGACGTATTCAAGTTCAAGGCTGACTACAAGTACCTGGAAGCCAACGCCACGCCCGGCTTCATCGCCGACAGCGATTCCGGTTACGTCAACCGCGAGGGCATGACCCTGACCTTCGCCTGGAAGATGTTCAAGTACGGCACCTTCGAGCTGAAGTACTATGACACCGAGCCGGTGGACGATGATGTACCCGGCGCCACCAACAGCAGCCAGACCATCTTCACGGACTTCATCTTCAAGTTCTAACCCCGGTTTGGCCTTAAGCGGCGCGGGCCCCCGGGGCGCCCCGGTGGCCCCTTGACCAGGCGTCAAGACTGCGATACGTTTGAAAAAAATCGAGGCCGGACGGCGCTGGCTGTCCGGCCTCGATTTTGTAACACAACTGTAACTTTCCGGTCACCCGCCTGAAATGGCCCGGCACCACAATCGCTCCCAGTGATTGAGCGAAAAGGACCCCGCCAAGAAAGCGGTCTTTTCCGCGCCCAACCAGTTTTCCAAACCATGGAGAAATGAACACCGCCATGGATTCATCGACCCGACAGGGCGCCCTGGAGCCGCTTATCGCGGGGTCCGACACCACCCAGGATCTGCCCAAAACCCATAGCGGGACGCCGCCGAGCCTGCGCCAGGAAGCCTGGATCAAAAGGTTTTTCGTGGTCTGCGGCCTGTTCTCCCTGGTGGTGATGGCGCTCATCATGCTGTTTTTGTTCAGCGAGGGCCTGCTGCTCTTCGAGGACGTGAAACCCTGGTCCTTCCTGTTCGGCCTGGATTGGTACCCCACCTACGATCCGCCGGACTTCGGCATCCTGGCCCTCATCTCCGGCTCGGTGTCGGTGACGCTCTTGTCCAGCCTCATGGCCGTGCCCCTGGGCGTGGCCATGGCTCTGTATTTGGGCGAGGTGGCCGGTAACAACATCCGGGAGTGGCTGAAACCGGCGGTGGAGCTGTTGGCCATGTTGCCCTCGGTGGTGCTGGGTTTCGTGGGCATGGTGGTCCTGGCCCCGGGCCTGCAGCAGCTCTTGGACATCCCCACCGGGCTCAACGTGTTCACCGCCTCGTTGGTCCTGGCCTTCATGGCCATCCCCACCATAACCAGCATCTCCGAGGACGCGCTCCGGTCCGTGCCCCGCGACCTGAAGGAAGCCTCCCTGGCCCTGGGGGCCACCCGCTGGGAAACCCTGATCCGGGTGCAGGTGCCGGCCGCCCTCTCGGGCATCGGCACCGCGGTGATCCTGGGCATGAGCCGGGCCATGGGCGAGACCATGGTGGTCCTGATGGTGGCCGGCGGCGCGGCCCAGATCCCCACCAGCATCTTCGATTCGGTGCGGCCCCTGCCCGCCACCATTGCGGCGGAGATGGGCGAGACCCCGGTGGGCGGCACCCATTACCATGCCCTGTTCGCCATCGGCATCGTGCTGTTCCTCATGACCCTGGGCTTCAACATCCTGGCCTCCTACATCAGCAACCGCTTCCAGCAGAAAGGCCAGGCCACCCTATGAACAGCGAACTGGGCAATGTGAAAAGCCGCAAGCGGATGGAGTTGGTGGCCTTCACCGCCCTCAAGCTGGCCGCCCTGGTGGTGGTGGCCGCCCTGGGCGGGGTGCTCTTTTTCTGCGCCTACCACGGCCTGCCGGCCATCAATTGGGAATTCCTCACCGAGGCCCCCCGGGACGCCATGACCAAGGGCGGCATCTTCCCGGCCATCCTGGGCACCCTCTACCTCACCATCGGGGCGCTGTTGGTGGCCCTGCCCCTGGGGGGGGCGGCCTCGGTGTACCTCAGTGAATACGCGGCCGAGGGCCGGATCATCCGCATCGTGCGGCTGGGCATCAACAACCTGGCCGGGGTGCCCAGCGTGGTCTTCGGCCTGTTCGGCCTGGCCCTGTTCGTGGTGTTCTTCCACCTGGGCATCAGCGTGCTGGCCGGCTCCCTCACCCTGGGGCTTCTCATCCTGCCCACGGTGATCGGCGCCTCGGAGGAGGCGCTCCGCCAGGTGCCGGCCACCTTCCGGGAGGCCTCCCTGGCCCTGGGGGCCACCCGCTGGCAGACCATCCGCAAGGTGGTGTTGCCCGCGGCCCTGCCGGGCATCCTCACCGGCAGCATCCTGGGCCTGGGCCGGGCGGCCGGCGAGACCGCGCCCATCATGTTCACCGCCGCCACCTTCTACACCCTGCAGTTGCCCAACTCGCCTTTTGACGAGGTCATGGCCCTGCCGTTCCACATCTACGTGCTGGCCACGGCCGGCACCCACATCGACCAGACCAGGCCCCTGCAATACGGCACGGTCCTGGTCTTGGTGGCCCTGGTCCTGGGCATGAGCCTGGTGGCCATCATCATGCGGACCAGAATGCGCAGGAAACGCCGATGGTAGAAAAAGCCACGCCCATCATCAAGGTGGAGCATCTGAACTTCTATTACACCCAGACCCTGGCGCTGAACGACGTGAGCTTGGAAGTGGTGCGCCAGCAGGTCACCGCCCTGATCGGGCCCTCGGGCTGCGGCAAGTCCACCTTTCTGCGGCTCTTGAACCGCATGAACGAGCTGATCCCCGGCACCCGGGTGGAGGGTAAGGTCCTGTTCGAGGGCGTGGACCTCTACGGCGCCGGGGTGGACCCGGTGGACGTGCGGCGGCGGGTGGGCATGGTGTTCCAGAAGCCCAACCCCTTCCCCAAGTCCATCTACGACAACATCGCCTACGGCCCGCGGCTCATGGGGCTGAAGGAACGCGCCAAGCTGGACGAGCTGGTGGAGGACTCCCTCAAGGGGGCGGCCCTCTGGGACGAGGTGGCCGATCTCCTGCACAAGTCGGCCCTGGACCTCTCCGGCGGGCAGCAACAGCGGCTCTGCATCGCGCGGGCCATCGCCATGAAACCCCATGTGTTGTTGATGGACGAGCCCACCAGCGCCCTGGATCCCATTGCCACCGCGCGCATCGAGGAGTTGGTCAAGGAGCTGAAACAACAGTTCACCGTGGTGATCGTCACCCACAACATGCAGCAAGCTGCCCGCGTTTCCGACGAGACTGCGTTCTTTTATATGGGTAAACTAGTAGAGATGGGGCCTACGGAAGAAATTTTCACTAGGCCCCGGGAGCCACAGACAGAGCAGTATATCACCGGGCGTTTCGGATAAGATGGCGGGTAAAGTGCTGGATTAGCCTCTCGGGGCTTTTCCGGGGATGCCGCCGGGCCGGCCCGGCGGTTTCGCTGTGACCGGGCGCCGCCATGCCGCGGCCCCGCCAGGGAGCCCACACCATGAAAGAAACGCAGTTTCATCGCCATCTTTACGATGTCCGGGAAGATCTGGTCCGCATGGCCGGGTTGGTGGAGACCTCGGTGCACCAGGCCGTGATCTCCTTTCTGGGGCGCGACGCCGAAGGGGCCCGCGAGGTGATCCGGACCGACCGGCGCATAGACCTCATGGAAAACGACATCGAAAAGAAATGCCTGGGTCTCCTGGCCACCCAGCAGCCGGTGGCCGGAGACCTCCGTTTCATTTCCTCCACTTTGAAAATCATCTCCTACCTGGAGCGCATGGGCGACCAGGCGGTGAACCTGGCCCAAAGGGGCCTGGCCCTGGGCGAGCTGGAACCCATGCCCGCCCCTCCCACCCTGGTCTCCATGGGCGAGATCGCCCAGGAGATGGTGGGCAGCTGCCTGGACGCGCACCTCAAGGAAAACGTGGACCTGGCCGTGGAGGTGCTCCGGCGGGACGACGACCTGGACCGGCTTTGCCGTTCCTTCCTGGAGGAGATGGTCGGCTGGATGAACCAGGAACAAAGGATCATCCGCCGGGCCGTGGAGTTAATTTTGGCCAGCCGCCACCTGGAGCGGGTGGGCGACGAGGCCACCAACATCGCCGAGGAAGTCATCTACTGGCTGGAGGGCCGCATAGTCCGCCACGGTGGGCCCAAGCCCGACCAGCCGGGAGACTGAGCCGGCCGGACTTCCCGGCCCGGCACGTGATGCCACAGAGGAGTATGCCCCATGTCTAGGGCCAGTGTTTTGGTGGTGGAAGATGAACGCGACCTCTTGGACTTGGTGGAATTCAACCTCCGCCAGGCCGGCCTGGAGGTGCTGAAGGCGTCCGACGGCCTGGAAGGGCTGAAACTCGCCCGGACCGCCAAACCGGACCTGGTGATCCTGGACCTCATGCTGCCCGGCCTGGAGGGGCGGGAGGTCTGCCGCCGCCTCAAGCAGAACGAAGGCACCCACCACATCCCCGTGATCATGCTCACCGCCCTGGCCGGGGAGACCGACCGCATCGTGGGCTTCGAGATCGGAGCCGACGACTACATCACCAAACCCTTCAGCCCCCGGGAGCTGGTGCTCCGGGCCCAGGCCGTGCTGCGGCGCACCAGGGAAGCCGCCGGCGGGCCCGCTCCGCTCCGCCTGGGCGAGCTTTCCATCGACCCCGACCGCCACGAGGTGGCGCTCTCCGGCGAGCCCCTGGATCTCACCGCCACCGAGTTCAAGCTGCTGCACCACCTGGCCTCCCACTCCGGCCGGGTGCAGACCCGCCAGCAGCTCCTGGAGCAAGTCTGGGGCTATGCCTATGACGGCTACGCCCGTACCGTGGACACCCATGTCCGCCGCCTGCGCAAAAAGCTGGGCGAGCTTTCCGACAACATCGAGACGGTGCGCGGTATCGGCTACCGCTTCCGGGAAATCCCTTGAGAGGACGCCTCTCCTTCCAGTCCCGGATCTTTCTGGGGTGCGTCCTGGTGGTGGTCTGCACGCTCGTCTTCGTGGCCTTTGTCCTGGAGCACTCCCTCCGGGAATCCATGCTGCGCCAAGCCAGCGAGTCCCTGCACGGCCAGGCCGCGCTGTTGACCCAGGAGCTGGCCGGCCGCCTGCCGCCCGGCTGGGACCGGGGCGCCCGGTTGGAGGAGCAGATCCGCCACCTGGGCGCGGAGATGAAGGTCCGCATCACCCTGGTGGACCCCAAGGGCACGATCCTGGCCGATTCCGACCTGGACGACCCCCAACTGGCGGCCGGCCTGAACCTTTTGGGCCGTCCCGAGGTGGAGGAAGCCCTGGCCAACGGCCATGCCCACGCCATCCGCCAGGACCACGAGCTGGGCCTGGAGCGGCTGTTCGTGGCCCGGCGGCTCATCGCGCCCGGAGGGGAGAAGCTGGTGCTCCGGCTCACCGTGCCCCTGGACCAGACCCACCAGGCCCGGGCCCGGGCCCGCAGCCTGGTGGTGTGGGCCATGTTCCTGGGCTGCCTCCTGTCGGTGGGGGTCGCCTTTTTGGTGGCCCGCAGCCTGTCCCGCCCCCTGCGGGAACTGACCCGCACCGCGGTGGAGATCGCCGGGGGCAACCTGCACCGCCGCTTCCGCAACTATCCCACCCACGAGGTGGGCGACCTGGGCCGGGCCCTGGACAACATGGCCGACACCCTCCAGGCCCGCCTGGAGGACGTGACCCAGGGCCGCGACCGGGTGGAGGCCATCCTGCGGGCCATGGTGGAAGGGGTGGTGGTGGCTGACAGCGAGGGGCGGGTGGTCCTGGCCAACCAGGCCGCCCAGGAGATGCTGGGGGTGGAGGAACTCACCGCCGGCCGCCATCTGGCCAAGCAGGTGCGCCTCACCGGTCTGTTGGAGGCCCTGGGCCGGGTGCGCCAGGGCGAGAACCACGTCAGCGCCGCCCTGAAGACCCTGGGGCCGGCCCCCCGCAGCCTGGAGGTGCACGTGGTGAAGCTGCCCTCGGTCGAGACCTCGGCCGGGGCGGTGGCGGTGTTGCACGACGTGACCCAGCGCGAGCGCCTGGAACAGATGCGCCGCGATTTTCTGGCCAACGTGTCCCACGAGCTGCGGACCCCCCTGGCCGCCATCAAGGGCTCGGCCGAGACCCTGTTGGACGGGGCCCTGGACAGCCCCCAGTACGCGCGGCATTTCGCCGAGATGATCGACCGCCACACCCGGCGCCTGGAGCGGCTCTCCCAGGATCTCCTGGAGCTTTCCCGCCTGGAGTCGGGCCAAGCCGTGCCCCGCCTGGAGAAGATCTCCCCGGCGGAGCTGGCCGACGCGGTGCTGGAGACCGTGGGCGATCTGGCCCAGGCCCAGGGGGTGGAGCTGGAGCGGAAACTGGACCTGGAGGTGGATGCCCTTTGGGCCGACCGGGGCCAGTTGGAGCAGGCGGTCCTGAACCTCCTGGACAACGCCATCAAATACACCGGCGCCGGCGGCCGGGTGACCCTGGGCGCCGGCCGGGGCCCGGACGGCCCCTACCTCTACGTCAGCGACACTGGGCCGGGCATTCCCCTGGAGCATCAGGCCCGGGTATTCGAGCGGTTTTACCGGGTGGACCGCGACCGCTCCCGCCAATTGGGGGGCACCGGTTTGGGTCTGGCCATCGTCAAGCACGTCATGGCCGCCCACAAGGGCCGGGTGGAGCTGTTGAGCCAACCCGGCCGGGGCAGCACCTTCCGGCTGTGGTTGCCGGCCGGACCGGAGCAGGCCGCCGGGGACGCCGCGGAGGCCTGATCTCACCTATCTCCTCGATTATACTGGCTTAACCTGACCAATTCCGGACGGGAGAGCTGGGCGGACTTTTTGAACAACCTACTGGTATCCTGGTCAAAACTTTGGTAGCCTCGTACCAGTGGGGAATTTTCCTGCGGAGGTAGGAACTGAACACCGTGTCCGCCAAGAAGTTGGCCTTCGGCCTTTTATGCCTGCTGGTGCTGACCGCGGCGCCGGTGCAGGGGAACGGCTATTCTTGGCAGACGGCCTTCGAGCCCTGGACCACCCCCTGGGCCGGGGATTTTTTTGATTTCGACGCCGCCCTGACGGACATCTCCGGTGGCATCCCCACTTCCATGACCGTGGAAAGCGCCAGCTTCGACCTGTTGTGGCACGAACTGTTGCGCGAGGAGAACCTGGGGCGGTGGCGGGAATTCCAGGGCGGGGCCGCCACGGTGATCCCGGTCACCGCCATCCGCATCTTCCGCCTTTCCGACGAGCCGTTCACCGCCCTGGCCGCTTCCCAGCGCCTGGCGGAACAGCGCTACTCCCTCTCCCCCCGCAGCTCGTCCCCCACGGCCGCCCAGTGGCACGTGCCGATCTTGGGCATGGACACCGCCGGGGAAGTGGAGTTCCAGGGCAACATGTACGAGCGGGGACCCTGGAACCCCCTGACCGGTTGGCTGTTCTACGGCGACGGGCTTTTCTCCGCCCGCGAATGGAGCTGGGAGAACTTCCTGCCCCGGGCGCTGACCATCGTGGGCCTCCTGCTGGGCGGCTTGATGATGGTGGAGTTCCTGCGGGTGGTGTTGCTGACCGGCCTGCGCTTCACCCGCGGCGGCCGGCGGCGCCGGCCCTAGCCCCCCGGGGCCAGTCAAGGCCCCGCGTCCTGCAAGGGGCCCGCGTCCTGCAAGGGGCCCGCGTCCTGCAAGCGGCCCGTGTCCTGCAAGCGGCCCGTGTCCTGCAAGGGGCCCGTGTGCTGCAAGGGGCCCGTGTGCTGCAAGGGGCCCGCGTCCTGCAAGGGGCCCGTGTCCTGCAAGGGGTCCCCGGCCTGCAAGGGGCCCGCGTACTGCAAGGGGCCCGTGTCCTGCAAGGGGCCCGTGTCCTGCAAGGGGCCCGTGTCC
>JAHLLK010000014.1 GCA_020444165.1 Deltaproteobacteria bacterium
CGGCCCGGGCCAGGGCCGGGGCGTCGTTGATGCCGTCGCCCACCATGGCCACCAGGCGGCCGCTGCCGGCCAAGGCTTCCTGGGCGTGGCGCACCACTTCTTCCTTGCGGTCGGGCAGCACCTCGGCCTCGATCTGGTCGATGCCCACCTGGGCGGCGATGGCCGCCGCGGCCAGGCGGTTGTCACCGGTGACCATCACCGGGGTGAGGCCCAGGCCCTTCAGCTCGGCCACCGCGGCGGCGGCCTCGGGCTTGATCTGGTCGGCCACGGCCACCATGCCGACCAGGCGGTCCTCCACCGCGGCCAGCATCACGGTCTTGCCCTGGCCGGCCAGGGCCTCGGCCCGGGCCAGCTCGTCCGGCCCGGCCAGGCCCAATTCGGCCAGCCAGGCGGGCTTGCCCACCCGCACCAACTTCCCCGCCACCCGGGTTTCCACGCCCCGGCCGGTCACGGCCCGGAACTCCTCGGGCTCGGGCGGGGCCGCGCCCCGCTCCTTGGCCCCGGCCACCACGGCCCGGGCCAGGGGGTGCTCGGAGCCGCTCTCGGCCCCGGCCACCAGGCTCAGTTCCTCTGGGCCGGCTCCGTTCAGGGCCACCCAATCGGTCAAAACCGGACGCCCCTGGGTGATGGTGCCGGTCTTGTCCAGCATGATGGTGCCGAGCCGGTGGGCCAGCTCCAGGGCCTCGCTGTTCTTGAACAGGATGCCCAGGGAGGCGCCCTTGCCGGTGCCCACCATGATGGCCGTGGGAGTGGCCAGGCCGAGAGCGCAGGGGCAGGCAATGACCAACACCGCCACCATGCGGATCATGGCCGGGGTGAACTGGCCCGTGCTGATCCACCAATAGGCCAGGGTGATGAGGGCCACGATGATGATGCCCGGCACGAACACCGCGGCCACCTGGTCGGCCAGGCGCTGGATGGGCGGCCGGGAGCCCTGGGCCTGGCGCACCAGGCGGATGATCTGGGCCAGGGCGGTCTCGCCGCCCACCCCGGTGGCCTCCACGGTCAAGAGCCCCTCCTGGTTCACCGTGCCGCCAAAGACCCCGGCGCCCGGGGTCTTGTCCACCGGCAGGGACTCGCCGGTCATCATGGACTCGTCCACCGCCGAGGCGCCCTTCACCACCGTCCCGTCCACCGGGATGCTCTCGCCGGGCTTGACCAACACCTTCTGGCCGGGCAGCACCGCCCCGGCCGGCACTTCCACCTCCTGGCCGTCCTCGGTGAGCAGCCGGGCCTTCTTGGGGGCCAGGTCCATGAGCTTGCGGATGGCCGCGCCGGCCTGGCCCTTGGCACGGGCCTCCAGCAGCTTGCCCAGCTTGATCAGGGTGATGATCATGGCCGAGGTCTCGAAATACACGTGCCCGCCCAGGCCGGGCAAGAGGAGCACGGCCAGGGAGTAGAAATAGGCCGTGGAGGAGCCCAGGGCCACCAGCACGTCCATGTTGGCGGCCAGGTTCTTGATGCTCTTGTACCCGCCCACGTAGTAGCCCCACCCGGTGTAGAACTGCACCGGGGTGGCCAGGGCCAAAAACAGCCAGTTCACCCAGGCGGCGTGGGACCAGGAGCCCAGGAAACCGAAATCGCGGCCCATGGACAGGATGAACAGGGGCAGGGTGCAGGCCACGCCCACCCAGAAATAGCGCTTCTGGGCGGCCAGCTCGCGGTCGCGGGCGGCCTGCTCCTCGTCCACCGCGTCGCCGCCCTCCTTGGGCAGGACCAGTTGGTACCCGGCCTCGGACACGGCCCGGGCCATGTCCACCAGGGTCACCTGGCTGGGGTCGTACTCCACGGTGGCGGATTCGGTGCCGAAGTTGACCTTGGCCTCCTTGACCCCGGGCACCCGCTTGTTCAGGGTGCGTTCCACCGCCGCGGCGCAGCGGGCGCAGGTCATGCCCACCACGGGCAGCTCCACGGTGGCCGAGGTCTGGGGCAGCACCAACTCGTAGCCGGCGTCCTTGACCGCCTGGGCGATCTTCACCAGGTCCACCTG
This sequence comes from Deltaproteobacteria bacterium, assembly GCA_020444165.1. Next base: position 1,991 of record JAHLLK010000014.1, read on the forward strand.
GGCGGGGTCATAGGTCAGGGTGGCGGACTCGGTGCCGAAGTTCACCGCCGCGTCATGGACCCCGGGCACCTTCTTGTTCAGGGTGCGTTCCACCGCCGCGGCGCAACGGGCACAGGTCATGCCCACCACGGGCAGCTCTACGCTTTGTTCGGGCAAGGCAACATCTCCCGGGTTAAACAACTGAAACCAGGCAGGCGAAAAACCCGGCGCGGGGCTTCCCGCCCCGGGCCCGGCGGGCCGGCCAAGGCAACCAAGGTCCGACCCGGCCCTCCCCGTCCGCCAGCGGGCCGCGCTGGACAACGGTCCCCCCAAGCAAGCGGCTCCGCTTGCTTGGGGGGTCACGGAGGCCCGCTTCGTCCCTGGCAGGTCGGTCAATAAATCACGGTGGCCTGTGCCAAATAAATTAAGTAAAACAGCGGGTCACCGTGCAAGGTCCCTTATTGCGGGGGGTAGCCGGCGTCCTTCAGTACCGCCGCGATCTTGTCCCACTCGGCCGGAGCCTCCCACTCGAAGGTGACTACCTTGGTGTTGGGATCACCTTCCACCTTTTTCACGCCCGGCACGTCCATGGCCTCCCGCTTGATGTTCATCAGGCAGTGGCCGCAGCTCATGTCGGGAATTTTCACGGTTTTGGTTTCCATTTTCTCTCTCCTCGCTGCAGTTAAACCCACGCTGCGTGTTGTTTTCTACGCTCCATTCCATCATAAGACCTCCCTGGGGGGAGCGCCACCCGTGGGGGTATTTTCACAATCAGTGGGCGTGGATGCGCCTGGTCTGCTCATTTGGCCAAAACGCGGTAGAATACCCCGGGGCCGGGGAGCCCCCAGCCGGGGAGGGAAGATGAGCCAGCCAGCAGGACAGACCAGCGCGCCGCCGCGGCCGAAGGCCGGCGGGACAACTCCCTCCTCCGGAGAGGCCCGCCGGTGGGCGCCCTGGGCCGAGTGGTTGGCTCCCCTGTGGCTGGTGCTGTTCCCGCTCCTCACCCGGCCCTTCAGCGGTCCCTATGACCTGGCCTACAAGTCCGACCCGGCCTATCCCTACCTGTTCAATGCCCTGAACATCCTGGCCGGGCAGATGCCGGGCCACACCGACCACCCGGGCACCCCGTTGCAGATGCTGGCCGGGGGGGTGGTGTGGCTCACCTGGGCGGTGCGCCGGCTGGCCGGCCAAGCCGGGGACCTGGCCGCGGCGGTGCTGGCCGACCCGGAAACCTATTGCCTCGCCATCAACTTCACCCTGACCGTGCTGGCCGCCCTGGCCTGGAAGCTCCTGGCCCGGGTGATCCGGCGGGAGAGCGGCCAGCCCTGGCTGGGCCTGGTGGCGCAATTGGCCTTCCTGGGCTCCCAGACCCTGCTTTTGACCCTCACCCAGATCCGCACCGAGACCCTGCTGCTGTCCCTGGCCCCGCTGTACGCGGCGGCCTGGTGGAGCCTGACCACGGGAGCGGGCCGGGAGGCGGCGCGGCCCTGGGCCCGGGCCCTCTGGCTGGGCGCGTTGGCCGGCCTGGCCGCGGCCACCAAGATCACCTCGGCTCCCCTGTGGGCCTTCTTCCTCTTGCTGCCGGGCTGGGGCCCGCGGCTGGCGGCGGGCGGGGCGGCGGTGGGCGCCTTTGTCCTGGGCACCGCCCCCATCTGGCCCCAGTACCCCCGCATGTGGACCTGGTTCACGGACATCCTCACCCACTCGGGCCGTTACGGCGCGGGCGCGGGCCTGCTGCCCTCGCTGGGCGAGCTGGCCGCCAACCTGGGGGCCATCCTGCGGGCCGAGCCGCTGTTGCCGGTGACCCTGGGTCTGGCGGCGGCGGCCCTGATCCTGACCTGGCAGCGGGAGGGCTTCCGCCGGGCCTGGCAGGGGGACGGGAGAGCCCTGGCCCTGGGCCTGGTGGTGGTGGGGTTCCAGATCCTCCTGGTCATGAAGCACTACGGGCTCCGCTACCTGGTGCCGGCGCTCCTGATCTGCCCGCCCATCCTGGCCCTGGCCTGGCGCACGGCCGCCCCCTCCCTGGCCCGGGCCGGGGCTAACCTGCGGGCCCGGGCCGGGTTGGGCCTGGCCGCCCTGGTCCTCTTGGCGGGTTCCGCGCTTTGGGCCTGGTACGACAACGAGCTGTCCCTGGCCCAGACCTACCAGGCCCAGCAACGGCTGGAAGAGCTGGCCCAGCGCCAGGGCTGCCGCATCATTCCCTATTACGTGTACTCCGGCCGGGAGTTCGCCCTCTATCTGGGCGACCGTTACTCCCGCTTCACCCAGGACGCCCTGTTGGCCCGGATGTATCCGGACTACCGGGAGTTCAACGCCTGGCGGGGGGAGTTCACCCGCTTCGGCGGGGCGGTGGACCCGGGGGAGATGCGGGCGTGGCTGGCTCGGGGGGAGAAGCTGTGCCTCTTGGGCTCCTACGACTTCCCGGCCCCGCCGGGGATGGACCTGGAGCCCCTGGGCCGGGAGGGCATGATGAAGTTGTGGCGGATCACGTCCGTGGGACCGGCGAGGAGGCCGGCGCCGTCCCAGAAATGAACCCCCAGGATCAGGCCCGCACGGCTTCCAGGAACGCGGCGATGTTCTCCATTTTGGCCGGGGGGTAGATGTCCGAGGGCGGCAGCACCACGTCGACTCCGGCTTCCCGGGCCTGGCGCACGGCCTGGCGCACCTCGTCCGGGGTGGCTTCGGACAGCATGGTGTAGGACCCGGCCACCGCGGCCAGGGGCAGGTCCGGGGGCACCGCGGCCCGCACCTTGGCCAGGTCCGCGGCCTGGTCCACCCCCAGGGCGTCGGGGCCGCACTCCAGCATCAGCTCCAGGAACTTGTCCGTGTTGCCGGTGATCGACAGCATGTGCGGGACCCGCCGCCCGGCCAACAGCTCTTGCAGGTGCTCCAGCACCAGCTTGCGGAACAGCCGGGGCGAGATGGCCGTGGCCCCGCCTTCCTCCACCATCACGTAGTCGGCCCCGGCCGCCTCATACAGGCTGCGGAGTTCGGCCAAAAGCCGGGTCAGCCGAGCCAGGATGCCCGTGACCGCCGCGGGGTCCTTCAGGGTCATCACGAACATCTGGTCCAGGTCCATGACCTGCCCGGCCAGGGTAAAGGGCCCGGGCAGGAAGGCCCCCACCGCGGCCCGGCCCGCTGCGGCCTTGACCCGGGCCAGGGCGTCCAGGATCTGGGGCAGCCGGCCCTGCCGGGCCAGGTCCGCGGGGATCACCACGTCCTCGGGGCGGGCCACCGGCCGATTGCCCACCGTGGGGTAGACCGGCACCCCCTCCACCTCGGGGTGATAGTTCACCGGCGCCCCCAGGATTTCGGCCTCCACGTTCAGGTCATAGGGCAGCACCGTGGAATCGAAGCCCAGCTCCAGGTTGGATCGGGCGGCGGCGGCCATGGTGGGGGCTTCGCGCAGGATGTCCGCGAAGCGCCAGCCCTCGTCCCACATGCGGCGGATGCACAAAAAGGCCGCCGAGCAGAAAGCCGGCCGGGCGCCCCGGCGATGGCGGTCCAAGAGTTCCTGGAAGGGGTTGGCCACGGCAGAGATCCTTTCGGGTGGGGAGAAGGCCCCGGGCCGCCCGGTTGGAGCGGCCGGCAGGGGAGTAGCGAGACCTCAGGTCTGCAATTCCGGCGGTTCCGAAACGGTGAGGTTGTAGAGTTTCAAGAAATCACGATAACCGATCAGGGGTTCGCCATCATACTGCATGTAGACAGCCTGGGCCGGGCAGTTGTTCAGGCAGCCGAAACACAGGACGCAGGCTTGCCGGTCCACGGCATAATCAGATAAATCAATGGCGTTGGCTGGACATTGGTCCACACAGGCGCCGCACTGAATACATTTGTTTTTGTCGAGGTAATGTTGCTCGATTGATTTCTTGGTCCAATAAATTGGGCCCATATAGGTCAATATTTCCCGCATGGTCAATCGTTTGGCAAAAGCGGGATTGTCCCCCCGGTCAACCTTGGCCAGGATGTAGCCGGCATATTCCCTGACTCTTGCAAAGGTTTCCTGGTCGGGCAGATGCCGGGCGTTCCAGGTGGCTTCCTTGACCTTGCCTCCGGCCCAGGAGAGCGGATAGGTGCCCAGGTTCATGAAGGCGGTTTGGGCCACGGGCACGCCGCGCTTTTCCGTCAGGCGCTCCAGGATGGAGCAGGCGGCATTGTGCTGGTTGCCTTCCGGTCCGCCAAAAGTTACATAGGCGGCCACGGCGGCGCCGGCCAGATCGGGCAGGGACCGAATCCAGTCCTGCACATAAGCGGGGGAGTCATAATAGAAAACAGGGGAACCGATTACTAGCAGGTCGTAATTGGGGATATTGCTCAGATCGATTGATTTTAAATTGCCAGCATCTACTTTCACGCCATGCGCCTGGAGGGTGGCGGTCAACAACCTGCCAGCCCGGGCGGTGTTGCCGGTCTGACTATACCAAGCCACCAAAGCTATTTTTACTTGCCTGGTTTTCAGGGGAACGCTCGCCTTGATCTTGCTCATGTATTCGCAACTTGTGGTGGCGGGAACGGCCAGGGCCAAAGCGGCAAGGGCGCCTTTTTTCAATATTGACCTGCGATTTTCCATAAGGCCGATCCTGGTCCATAATTGTCTTTAAAGGGGCGCTGTTTCCCCCTATATTACGCAACTTTATCGCCAGGCCGCGAGGGAAAAACCACCCCGTTCAGGAGCAACGCCCAGACCCTCGGCCGGCCGGAGAAACCCGCCAAGCCCCGGGAGGCTTGGCGGGCTCTAGCCAGTAAAATCCAAGGTTCCTAGAGCCTTTGGTGGCGCTCCAGCTTGGCGGTCAGCTCGGCCCGGGCCTGGACCCTGGCCTTCATGGCCTCCATGGGGTTGGCCGGCACGCGGGGCTGCTGGCTGTCCGGCTTCCTCACCAGGGAGAGCGCCTCGGTGGGGCAGGTGGAGACGCACAGGCCGCAGCCGATGCAGCGCTCGGCCAAGACCCGCACCTGGTCGTCCTCCACCACCAGGGCCTCCATCTGGCAGCGCTCCAGGCAGGTCTCGCAGCCGATGCAGGCCTCCACGTCGGCAGCCACCACAAAAGGCGTGCTGGCCCGCTCGGCCGGGGACGGGTGGCGCTTCAGGCTCAACAGCGCCTGGCAGCAGTCGCCGCAGCAGCAGCAGATATTGGTGATGTCCTGGCTGTTGCTGGGCTGCAGCACCAGGCCGGCCTCGTCGGCCGACTTCAGGATGTTGCGGGCCTCGTCGGCCGTGATCATGCGGCCCAGCTGGTTCCGCTCGTAGTAGTCCGCCCCCCAGCCGAAGACCAGGCAGGTCTCCAACGGCTTGTCGCAGCCCCCGCCCTTGATCTGGTGCTCCTTGCGGCAGATGCAGGGCGCCACCAGGATCTTCTTCTGGCCTTGGATCAGCTTCTCGGCTTCCTCGTAGGCCAGGATGGGGGTGTCGGTGGCCAGGCTCCGGCCCACCGGGATGGTGCGGAGCTGGGGCATGGTGTCAAAGGCGGTCTGGGTGAGGTAGGGGAAGTACTCGTCGGTGAGCGCGATGAACTCGGGGTCCAGGTCGTTCAGGTGGTATTCCCAGATGCCCACCACGAACTGGGAGGCCATGAAGGCCGGGGGCCGCTCGCCGGTCTCGATGCTGAAGATGAGGCCTTTCCGGGCCATCTCCAGGAGCTTGGGCAGGGTCTCTTCCGCCGGGAGCCCCGCGCGCTCGGCAATGACCTCGGCCGGCTCCAGCTTCAGGCGGAGCGCCTGGGCCAGGGCGGCCTCCTCCGGGGTGAACAGCCGCTCCAGAATACGGATTTCCACCCCGCTTTCCGTGGCGGGATAGCCGCCGGGCAGGCGGTCCAGGTGCTCCCTCAATCCTTGGTAAACGTCCTGCATGGTCTCCATCCTGGTTAAGGTTTGGGGCCGCCGGGGCGCCGGTCGGGCCGGGGCTCCCGGATAAGGTGTAGTTGCACTTATTTCCTTAAAAAAACACCGGAAATCGCGGGGACGAACTTCCTCTGGCGCTTCCCGGCGGATACCTACAGCTTCTTGGCCACGGTGTGCAGCCCGGACAACAATCCCTCCCAATTGCCGGGCCCCACCGCCTCCACCACCTCGGCCTGGGCCTTTTCCCACAACGGCAGGGAACGACTGAGTATTTCCACTCCTTGGGGGGTCACGTTGACCCGGCGTTCCCGACGGTCCTCGCCTTGCTCCAGGGTAATCAGTTCCATCTGCTCCAACACCGCCAGATTGCGGGTCAAGGTGGTTCGTTCCATGCCCAGAATGGAGGCTATTTGGGTGAGCAACATGCCTTCGTAATGATAAGCCACCATGAGCACGGAAAACTGGGTGGACTTGAGCCCCAACTCCCGCAGATGGCGGTCGAAGAGCTGGGTCACCAGCCGGGCGGCGCGCCGCAGGTTGAAGCAGGCGCAATTGCGGCCGATTTCCTTGCGCAGTTTAGCGTCGGTAATATCCATGGCGGCCTCGTTCAGGTGGAAAGAGTGTATATACACTTTTGCCTTCATGTCAAGTTTTTTCCCCGTTCCGACCCGACCCGCCGCGACTGTTTTGGGGTTGTTGCGGAATTGAGATTCCGGTGACGATTAAGGCATGGATTCCGAAACATGGATCATGCTAATATTGCTTTCACAATTGGATTAAATCAGCTCGCCGCCGGTTCGGTTGCCTACGGCCGGTGCCCGCGCGAGACGGACCGGAGGCTGCCGGGACCTGGCCTCGCCCCGCTGGGAAATCTCCAGATTCCCCTGAAACCAGACAGGATAATCGGCCCCCCCAAGGAAGGAACCAACGCCCACCAGCCAGCTGAAACATACCCTGCCACCTGGACAGCCGGAGGAGAGCCATGACCCTTTCCCTAGGCAAGAAACTCGGTATCGGCGGAGTGCTGATGGTGCTCTTGCCCATCATGGTCTTAGGGTTTTTCGCCTATGAGACCGCCAAGGATGGCCTGACCACCCAGGGCCGGCAGAACGCCCTGAACCTGGCCAAAAGGGTGGCGGATCTGACCCAGTTGGCCATGGAGGGTCAGGAAGCCATGGCCAAGGAATTGGCCGCCGGCAACACCACCATCCGGGTGGCCAGCCTGGTGGCCACCAAGGGTTTGTCCGCCGCCCAGGGTGAGGTGAACGAACTGGCCACCAAACTGGCCCGGGCCCAGAAGGAAGTGGGCAAGTATTTCGAGGGCATCTTGGTGGCCGACCAGGCCGGCAAAGTCTACGTCGACTCCACCGGAGGCTCTTACCAGGGCATGGACCTGGCGGACCGGCACTACTTCCAGGTGGCCAAGACCGGCCAGACCAGCGTGGGCGACACCGTGCTGTCCAAGCGCACCGGCAAGCCGGTGGCCATCATAGCCACCCCCATCACCGGGGGGGGCAAGGACGTCTACGGGGTGCTGACCGTGGTGTTGGACCTGCAGTTCCTGCAGGAAAAGGTCTCGGGCTTCAAGATCGGCAAGTCCGGCTATGCCTGGATGGTGAACCAGGAGGGCTCCTTCATCGCCCATCCCAACCCCCAGGTGCTGTTGAAGGAGGACATTGCCAAGCTGCCCGGCATGGAGGAAGTTTCGCGGGAGATGCTGGCCGGCAAGAGCGGGGTCACGGGTTATTTCTACAAGGGCTTTGACAAGACCTGCGGCTTCGCGCCGGTGCCCCTCACCGGCTGGTCCCTGGCCTACACCCAAAACAACGAAGAATTTCTGGCCAGCGTGTACACCTTGCGCAACGGCGTGGCCCTCATCGCGGTCGTGGCCGCCGTATTGGCCCTGGCGATCCTGTTCTTCTTTGCCCGGAGCCTCACCCGGCCCATCAACCGGGTGTCCCACGGCCTCACCGAAGGCGCCGGGCAGGTGGCCGCCGCCTCCAGCCAAGTGGCCTCGGCCAGTCAACAACTGGCCGAGGGATCCTCGGAGCAGGCCGCGGCCATCGAGGAGATTTCCGCCTCCCTGGAGGAGATCACCAGCATGACCCGGCAAAACGCCGATAACGCCACCATGGTGGACACCCTGACCAAGGACGCCAACCAGGCCATGGGCCGGGCCTCGGAGGTGATGGGCGCCCTGACCGACTCCATGAGCCAGATCATGCGGGCCAGCGGCGATACTTCCAAAATCATCAAGACCATCGACGAGATCGCCTTCCAGACCAACCTGCTGGCCCTGAACGCGGCGGTGGAGGCGGCCCGGGCCGGGGAAGCCGGGGCCGGTTTCGCGGTGGTCGCCGAGGAAGTCCGCAACCTGGCGCTCAGGGCAGCCGAGGCGGCCAAAAACACCCAGGCCCTCATCGAGGACACGGTGGGCAAGGTCTCCAGCGGCGGCCAGTTGGTGGAGCAATCCAACCAAGCCTTTGGCCTGATGACCGAGAAGATCGCCAAGGTGGCCGGGCTGGTGGGGGAGATCGCCAGCGCCTCCAAGGAACAGACCCTGGGTATCGAGCAGATCAACCGCGCCATTACCGAGATGGAGAAGGCCAGCCAGGGTGCGGCGGCCAACGCCGAGGAAAGCGCGGCCGCCTCCCAGGAAATGAGCGCCCAGGCCGAGGCCATGCGCGGCTATGTGGGCGACCTGCACGCCCTGGTGGCGGGCGGCCGCGAGCGGCGGGGCGGCAAGAACCGCCGGGGCCGGACAGCCAGGGCCGCGACCCCCGGGCAGGCGCTGCCGGAGCGGCGCGGCCGGCTCTTGCCCGGGCCGGGCCGTCCCCCAGCCGGGACGGCGAAGAAAGCGGCCCCCGCCGCTTCCCTGGACAACGATGACGATTGGGAGTTCTAGCAGGATGTTGAAAAAGTCCCTCCATGGCCTTTTTCAACCAAACTTGACAAAAGCGTGGTTTTGTCAAGTTTGGCAAATTGCTTGCTTTTTCAAAGACGCGCAATTTGGCGCGCCATCCCTGGCGCGCCTAGCAGGCCGTTTTTCAACAGCCTGCTAGGCGGGAGCCCGGCCGGGGCCGGGCGCGGGCGCTCCCACCATCCAGGCGGAATCACAACCTAAGTCCCGCCGTAGGGTTTGAGGCGGGGCGGCGGAAAATCTTGACACCCCTGGCGGGGCGAGGTATGTAGCGGAAAAAGATTTGCGCCAGAAGGCGCAAGTTGATTCCCTGCGACTACATGATATCCAGGAACTTTTCGCCAGAAGGCGTACGGAGCAAGGGCTCCCGGACGCCTTCTGGCTTTTTTTTTACCTAGCGACCAAGGCTGACCATGAAGACGGCACGCTGGTATGGGGAAAAAGGGCAATGGTTAGCTATCGGTCTAAATGGGCCGCCGTGGCGGCGTTGGTGTTTTTCTGGCTGATTCCGGGCGGCCCGGCGGCGGCCCAAGATCAGGCAACTACGGGCCAAACAACCGCGGAGCAAACCGCTCCGGAGCCGGCGGCCCAGGAACCAGGCTCCCCGACCGAAAAGGGAGCCGGGACGGCGGCGTACGAGATGGTGGTGGTGGCCCCGCCGGTGATCGAGGGCAACCAAACCAACCGCCTGGGCAGCGAGGTGACCACGGTAAGCGAGCAGCAAATCGAGGACCTGAACGCGCAGGACCTGCCCTCGGCGCTCCGCCGCACCCCCGGCGTGGTCATCAGCCGGCACAACCCCGTGGGCTCCTTTGGCGGCGGCTCGGGCGGGGCGGTGTTCATCCGGGGCCTGGGCGCCGGACGGCCGGGCCAGGACTTGGTCACCACCCTGGACGGCATCCCCCTGATGGTGGGGGTGTGGACCCACTCGGTGATGGACATGCTCTCCATCGACAACGTGGAGGCGGTGGAGGTGTACAAGGGGGCCCAGCCGGTGCTCTATGGCAACAACTCCTTTGCGGTGATCAACCTTAAGCCCAAATACCAGCGGGAAGAGGGGTTCATCGGCCAGGCCAAGCTGGCCGGCGGCTCCTACAACACCCTGGTGGAGGTGGCCCAGACCGGCGGCAAGATCGCGGACTTCGACTACTACCTGGTGCAGAGCTACCGGGCCAGCGACGGCCAGCGCGACGACGCGGGCGGCTCGTTGCAGAATTATTACGGCAACCTGGGCTACAGCCTGGGTGAGCACCTGCGCTTCAGCCTCTTGGTGAACAACACCCACAACTGGTCCGACGACCCCGGCCCGGAAGGGCGGCCCGATCTCAAGGAGGGCACCTTCAAGACCCGGGACACCATGGCTCTCGCCAAGCTGGAGAACCAGTACGCCTGGGGCCACGGCTATTTGCAGTTCTACCAGGACGACGGCCATCTGGACTGGCAGGACCAGAGCGACGGCAGCGACACCCGCACCGACTACGAGAACTACGGCGTGCGGGTGCGGCAGAACCTGACCCTGTGGTCGGGCGGCGTCTTGACCCTGGGCCTGGACCAGGACTACATCTCGGGCAAGGTGCTGATCGTCAGCGCCGCGGGCAGCCAGAACGGCGGCAACCAGGAGACCTTCCGCCTGACCCAACCCTATGCCGCCCTGAGCCAGGAAATCCCCCTGGGTCCCTTCACCCTGATCCCCTCGGCCGGCGTGCGCTATTTCGACCACTCGGACTTCGACTCCGAGCCGGGCTACCAGGCCGGGGCCATCCTGCGCTACCAAGAGAGCGAGCTGCACGCGAACTTCGCGCACACCTACAACTACCCCGGGGTGTACGTGGTGCAACAGTCCAAGCTGTTCTGGAAAAACTCCCTGTGGGAGGACCTGAACCCCGAGGAGCTGGACCACTGCGAGCTGGGCGTGGCCCAGCGCTTCGCCCCCTGGATCAAGGCGGACCTCACCTATTTCCGCGACCAGGGCAGCGACCGCCTGGTCCTGGTGTACGGCCCGCCGCACTGGGAAAACATCGGTGATTTCGACAACCAGGGCGTGGAAGCCACCCTCACTGTGGACCCCATCAAGGACCTGTCCCTGTTCCTGGGCCTCACCTATATCGACCGCAGCCCGGAAGACAACCCCTATACGCCCGAGTGGAGCGGCTCGGCCGGGGCCAACTGGCGCTTCTGGCAGAGATTTCTCTTGAGCGTGGACGCCCTGTACCTGGACAGCTATTACGTGAGCGACACCCGTTACGCCGGTTCGCGCCAGGAAGTGGACAGCTATTTGATCTTCAACGCCATGCTCTCCTATGAGGTCCCAGTGCGGAGCCTGGGGGTCAAGGTCTTCGTGGCCGGCGAGAACCTGACCAACCAGGATTACGAGTACAAGCCGGGCTACCCCATGCCCGGCATCAACGGCATGGTGGGCGTGGAACTGAGTTTCTAACCCTTGGCCTATCCGCGGCGGGCCCTCCGGCTCGCCGCGGAAAAGCCCCACGGGAAACGGATGGACCAGCCCTACTCCCAGAGCCCCTCCAACCTGGCCCGGCGCTACGCCGCGGACCGGCGGCGGAGCTATTGGCTCCTGGCCGGCCTGGCCGCGGTCACCCTGCTATTGGCCCTCCAGGCGGTGGCCGTGGGGTCCTATGGCCTCTCGCCGGCCCGGGTGCTGGCCATCCTCGGGGGCCGGGGGGAGGGGGCCCAGAGCGTGGTGGTGTGGAACATCCGCCTGCCCCGCATCGCCGCCGCCCTGGTCACCGGCTGGGGCCTGGGCCTGGCCGGCCTGGCCACCCAGAGCCTGCTTCGTAACCCCCTGGCTTCGCCGTTCACCCTGGGCATGAGCCACGGCGCCACCTTTGGCGCCGCGGTGGCCATGGTCTGCCTGGGGGCCGGCGCCGGAGCCGCCGCCGGCGTTTTCCGGGGCGCCGGCGTCTACCTGGTGAGCGGCCTGGCCTTTGCCGGCTCCCTGGCCGCCACGGCGGTGATCCTCTTGTTGGCCCGCCTGCGCCGTTTGAGCGCCGCGGCGGTGATCCTGGCCGGGGTGGCCATGAGTTCCCTGTTCCTGTCCGGCACCATCCTGGTCCAGTACTTTGCCAACGAGGTGGAGCTGGCCAGCGTGGTCTTCTGGACCTTTGGCGACGTGGCCCGCTCCGGCTGGCGCGAGATCGCACTCCTGGCCGTGGTCACCGCCGGGGTGAGCCTCTACTTCCGGCGGCGGTGCTGGGACCTGAACGCCGTGGCCGCCGGGGAGGAGACCGCCCGGGGCCTGGGGGTGGGGGTGGCCGGCCTCCGGCTGGGCGGCCTGCTCCTGGCCTCGCTCCTGGTGGCCCTGGCCACGGCCTGCCACGGTATCATCGCCTTTCTGGGGCTGTTGGCCCCCCACATCGGCCGGCGCCTGGTGGGCGGCGACCACCGCCTCCTGACCCCGGCCACGGGCCTGGTGGGGGCCCTCCTGCTCTTGGCCGCGGACACCCTGGGCCGGGTGGTGGTGGGCTCGGGCAGCCTGCCGGTGGGGGTGCTCACCTCCTTTTTGGGCGCGCCCCTGTTCCTGTATCTCCTGCTGCGGAAGCAGGGTTCATGAGGGAGCTGGGCTCATGAGCCTCACGGCCAGGGACCTGCATTTCACCTATCACGGCCGCCCGGTGCTCCAGGGCCTGGACCTGGCCCTGGCCCGCGGCGAGCTGGTGGGCATTTTGGGGATCAACGGGGCGGGCAAGTCCACCCTGCTCCGTTGCCTGAACCGCATCCTGCGCCCCCGGTCGGGAGTGGTCCTGGTGGAGGACCGGGATCTGGCCCGGCTCAGCCGGACCGAGATCGCCCGCACTTTGGGCTACGTGCCCCAAAGCGCGGAGAGGGAGCCCTTCAGCGTGTTCGACGCGGTGCTCCTGGGCCGCCGGCCGCACCTGAAGTGGCAGGCCGGTCCCCGCGACCTGGCCGTGGTGGGCCGGGTGCTGGCCCAGATGGGCCTGGAGGAGTTGGCGCTCCGGCCGGTGGCCAGCCTATCGGGCGGCGAGGCCCAGAAGGTGGTCATCGCCCGGGCCCTGGCCCAGGAGCCCCGGCTCCTCTTGTTGGATGAGCCCACCAGCAACCTGGACCTCCGCAACCAGCTGGAGGTCATGGAACTGCTGGTGGCCGCGGTGCGGGGCCAGGGCCTGGGGGCCGCGGTGTGCCTGCACGACCTCAACCTGGCGCTCCGCTTCCTGGACCGCCTGGCGCTCCTCCGGGGGGGCCGGGTCCACGCGGTGCTCACCCCGGCCCAGCTCACCGCCGCCACCATCCGCCAGGTCTACGGGGTGGAGGCGCTGTTGGCCGAGGTGGCGGGCCACCGGGTGGTGATCCCCCAGGCCGCCGCCCCCCTGGACCCCACCCCGGCTTAGCCCGGATATTTTAGGGGGGCCGGGTGGCTGCCTCGATAACAGGATGATTTAGCTTGGGTATCATGTTGACTTCCCCCGATGTTGCGGGTCACGTTTTGTCACCTGAACCGGCACAGCCGGATGCCCGGTCTTTATGAAATATCCGGCTTAGGAGTCACACCATGCTGCCCTTGCCCCCCGCCTTCCGCCGCGCCGTCCTGGCCCTCCTGGCCGCGCTGCTGCCTTGGTTCCCGCTCTTGGCCCCCTCCCTGGGCCAGGCCGCCCCGGGCCGGGTGGTCACGGATCTGGCCGGCCGCCGGGTGCTGGTGCCCCCCCATCCCTCCCGCATCGTGGCCCTGGGGCCCGGCTGCCTGCGCCTCATCGTGTATCTGGCCGCCCAGGACCGGGTGGTGGGTATCGAGGCCTTGGAGCAACGCTTTCCCGAGGGCCGGCCCTACTGCCTGGCCCACCCCGAGCTGGCCCGCTTGCCGGTGATCACCCCGGGCGGAGTGCCGGCCATCAACAACCTGCCCGATCTGGAAGGGGTGCTGGGGGTGGCGCCCCAGGTGATCTTCGTCACCTACCTGGAAAAGGCCAAGGCCGACCGCTTGCAGGATCTCTTGCACCTGCCGGTGGTGGTGCTCGGTTACGGCCCCTTGGGCTCCTTTGACCGGGTCATCTACCAGTCCCTCCGCCTGGCCGGCCAGGTCCTGGGCGTGGAGGCGCGGGCCCGGGCCGTGGTGGAGTTCCTGGAGGCCGCCCAAAAGGACCTGGCCCGGCGGAGCGGCGGAAGCGGGCCGGCGCCTCCGGCCTACGTGGGGGGCCTGGGGTTCAAGGGAGCCCAGGGCCTGGAAGGCACCGACGCGGGGTACCTGCCCTTGGCCTGGGTGGGGGCCCGGAATTTGGCCGTGGGCCAGGGCCGGGGCGGGCATTTGATCCTGGACCGGGAAAAATTATTGGCCCTGGACCCGCCGGTCATCTTCCTGGACGGCGGCGGCCTGGCCCTGGTGGGGGCGGACTACGCCAAAAAGCCCAGCTTCTATCAGAGCCTGGCCGCCTTCCGCACACCCCGGGTGTACCTCTTGTTCCCCTTCAACTGGTACGCCACCAACCTGGGCACCGCCCTGGCCGACGCCTACGCCCTTGGCAAGGTGCTGCGGCCGGGGGCCTTCGCGGACGTGGACCTGCCGGCCAAGGCCGACGAGATTTTCAGCTTTTTGTGCGGCGGCCCGGTGTATGGCCGTCTGGCCCGGCGTTACGGCCCCTTGGGCGGCCGGCCCGGCTTTTTGGACAAGGAGTAAGCATGAATCAGGCCAAGGCCGCGTTTTTTGACGGCCAGGTGAGCGCAGACTGGGCCGCGGCGGAGTACGGCCCGGAGGAGCGGCCCAAGCTGGCCCGCCTGCTGCAAGCGGGCGAGCTGGCCCCGGGCCAGCGGGTCTTGGAACCGGGCTGCGGCACCGGCCGGCTCACCACCCACCTGGCCGCGGCGGTGGGGCCGGAGGGCCGCCTGGTGGCCCTGGACATCAGCCCGGCCATGGTGGCCCTGTGCCGGGGGCGGGTCGCCGGGCTGGCCTGGGTGCGGGTGGAAGAGGCGGCCCTGGAGGAGTTCCCCGCGGCCCTTGCCAGCTTTCAGCGCATCATCTGCCACCAGGTCTTTCCCCATTTCGACGACCAGCCCGCGGCCCTGGCCCGCCTGGCCGAACTGCTCTCCCCGGGCGGGGTGCTGTTGGTGGTGCACTTCATGCCCAGCGACTTCATCAATGACACCCACCGCAAGGCCGGCACCGTGGTGGAGGGCGACCTCCTGCCCCCGCCGGCCGCGATGCGCGCCATGCTGCGCGAGGCCGGCCTGGCCCTGGAGAGCCTGCAGGACGACGAGCTGGGCTACCTGCTCAAGGCCCGCCGGCCGCTGGGGGGGTAGGAGGTTGTGGGAGTAAGAGGAAGATGTGGGGGAAAAACCCTTTTTGTGAACAAAAAGGGTTTTTCCCCCACACCCCCTTTTCCCAAAAAAACTTCATAGTTTTAAGTGGCTTGTGTGATTTGTTTCCTAACGTCGAAAGGATGATCTGACATGCCTGCCTGCAAGCTCACCTCCCATCAGATCGAGCAAGCCGTGGAATTTCACGGCCACTGGTGCCCCGGCCTGGCCATCGGCCTCCGGGCCGGGGAGTACGCGCTCCATCACCTGGGCCGGGCCGTGGACGAGGAGATCGTGGCCCTGGTGGAGACCGATATGTGTGCGGTGGACGCCATCCAGGTGCTCACCGGCTGCACCCTTGGCAAGGGCAACCTCTTGTTCCAGGACCACGGCAAGCTGGCTTTCACCTTCTACCGCCGGGCGGACGGCCGCGGGGTGCGTCTGGTGTTCGACGCCGCGCGTCTGGGCAGCCCGAACTCGGAGTTCATGTCCTTGAACAGGGAATGGCTGGCCGGCGGCTTGGCCCCGGAGAAGGAGGCCCGGCTCCTGAACCTGCGTAGCGAGCGCACCCAGGACATCATGAACGCGCCGTTGGAGGAACTGTTCGAAATCAAGACGCCGCGGGCGCCCCTGCCCCGGCGGGCCCGCATTCTCACCAGCCTGGTGTGCGAGGCCTGCGGCGAGCCGGTGATGGAGTCCCGCACCCGCCGCCTGGAGGGGCGCACCCTGTGCATCCCCTGCTTCGCGGACCAGGGCTGAGGCCCGCCCCGGGCGCGCCCGGGCTCAGGTGGTGATGTCCAGGCGCACCTGGTCTTCGGAGAGGATGGTGGCCTTGGCCCCGCCGCAGGAGCTCTTGGCGATGAGCACCACCCGCACCCGGAGGACGTAGCTCCCGGCTTGGGCGCAGCGGATGGTGGTCTTGGGCGCCCCGCTGACCACCTGGAGCCCCGGGCCGGGGGGGTGTTGCAGCACATCCACCAGCACCGAGTAGTAGAACCCCGACGGCGCGGTGGGCGGGGACAACTCCACCCGGAGTTCCAGGTTCTGGCCCACCCGCCCGGCCAGCTGGTGCCTGGGTAGGTTCACCTTCACCGCGGGGTTGGCCAGAGGGCAGACCGGGGCGGAGGAGGGCGGGGGCGCGGGGCCGGGGGGGCCCGCCGCCGGCGCGGCCAGGGCCGGCCCCAGGGCCCAGAGGCAGAGGAGAATGAGAGCTGCGTGGCGCATGGCCCAACTATAGCACTCCCGGCAACCTGGGACGAAAGCCCCAAATTGGGAGCGATGCACGGCGCGTCCTGCTCCGTGCATCTTGGAGTGTTGGCAAAAGCGTGGTTTTGCCAACACTCACGAATCACTCGCCTTTCAGGCTCGTAATTCGGCGGGCCATCCATGGCCCGCATGAGACCATTGCCACACAAAAACTACCAAAACCTAGATAAATAGCTGTTATAATTGTAGTTTACCATAAAATTCCGTGCAATGGTCTCAATTTGGGGGAGCGGAAAGCGGGCAACCGGGGCAGATAATCCCCGGTGACTTACTGTGGGAGCGCAAAGGCGCTTGTGAAACGCCCCCGCCCCTGGGCTATGATGAAGGCATGGACCCCCGCCTTGACCTGATCCGGGACCCCACGGTCCCCCCGAAAGACCCCCTCACGGGCCGGAGCCTGCTCCTGGTTCTGCGGGGGCGGCTCACCGCTTTCCTGGACAAATGGCCCCGCTACATGAAGGGAGCGGGCTATCTGGAGCACACCACGGCCAAGCGGGAAGACTGCGCCGCGGCCTTCCGGGGGGTGCTGGAGCCTTTCTTCGACGCCTTGGCCGCGGGCGAGAACGTGGATTTCCCCTGCCTCATCAAGGACCGCCGGGGCGACGCCCTGTTCGCGGTGAACGAGGCCCGTCGTCACCGCTTCCGGGGTATCACCGCGGAGATGTACCTGGGTTGCTTCAAGACCCTGGCCCATAGCCTGGAAGAGATCCTCACGGAGTTGGACGCGCCGGGCGAGGCCAAGTTCGCGGCGCTCAAGCTGCTCCGATCCTATCTGGACGCGGTGGAGACCGTGTTCATGGGCGACTGGACCGCCATGACCCAAAAGGAGGCCGACCGCAGCCTGGACGAGACCAACCGCCGCCTCACCCTGGAAAAGAACAAGTACCAAAACATCCTGGACTCCACCCGGGACCTGGTGTTCATCACCGACGCCGGGGGGCTGGTGCAGGAGATGAACGCCGCGGCCCAGGACTACTTCGAGGAGGCGGAGGTCTTGGGCCAGCCCTTCTGGAGCGTCCTGGGCCTGGAAGGCCGCGACCTGGGCGAGGTGTTCCGTTACTACTCCCTGGGCCAGTCCCACGAGATCAGCCTGTTCGAGGAGGCGGTCTTCGTGCTCAAGATGACCCCCCTGTCCCAGGTTTCCCTGGCCTCGGACGGCTTCATGCTCATGCTGAACAACATCTCCTGCGTGGCCGACCAGCGCGCCCGCCTGGAGCGCCGGCTCTGGGAGCGGACCCGGGATCTGGAGGAGTCGGGCAAACTGTTCAGCTCCCTGTTCCGGGTGGCCCCGGAGGGCATCCTGTTGGTGGACACCTCCTTTGCCATCGTGGACGCCAACCAGGCCGCCTGCCGCATCTTCGGCCAGGCGCGGGAGGAGCTGTGCGCGGCCGACTGCCGGGGCCTGGCTCCGGAGGGTCCGCCGGGCGGCCCGGCCAAGGGCCTGGGCGAGGCCATCGCCGCCCTGGACGAAGGTCAGGTCTGGGTGGGCGAGCTGGTGGGCCTTCGGGGCGGGCGCGAGCCCTTTCCCATGGAAGCGGCCCTGAACCGGGTGGACCTGGAGGAACGCTCCCTGTTCTACGTGATGGTCCACGACATCACCGGCCGCCGCCGCCTGGAGGAAAACCTGCACCGGGAAAAGACCCAGCTCCAGGAGATGAACGTCACCCTCCGGAACGTCATGAAGTCCGTGGACCAGGAGCGCCGCGAGGCCGAGCGCACCGTCACTTCCAAGATCGAGGTGTTTCTCCTGCCGGCCCTGGAGCGCATCAGCCTGGAGCCCGAGGCCCGGCTCCGGAACTCCTACCTGGAGTTGATCCGGGAGCAACTCATCGGGCTCACCCACGGCTTCTCCAAGGAGCTGGACGCCCGGCTATTGAAACTCACCCGCACCGAGATGGCCGTGTGCCAGCACATCCAGGCCGGCCTGCCCTCCAAGGATATCGCCGAGATCATGAACCTTTCCTACGAAACCGTGCAGACCCACCGCAAGAGCATCCGCAAGAAGCTGGGTCTCAGCGGGCAGGGGGTGAACCTCTACACCTACCTGGCGGCCAAAAGTGAGCTCTCCACCTGACCGGGTAGGCAAAATTACCCGGTAAACCCCCTTTCGCTCCCCTGTATACCCCACGAGGCTGGTTCCATACTGGTAACAGCTGGACGCGCTGACCCCGATTCCCGGGCGCCACCCCGCCTCCAGCCGGGGAGTCAACCACCTCATGGCCCAAGAACCACGCCTCCCGGACCGGAGCCAGGACCCCGCCAGCCGGCAGTTGGCCGCCTTGCGGGACTTTTTCTGGGGGCCCGACGCCGGGGCCCTGGAAGCCGCGGCCGCGGAACTGGGCCGGGCCCTGGCCCAGACCCCGCCCCCCGAGGACTGGCCGGCGGCCGAGTACGCCTTCAACCGCCTTTTCGTGGGGCCGGCCTCCCCCCAGGCTCCGCCCTATGCCTCCTATTACCTGGAAAATCCGCCGCGGCTCCTGGGGCGGCCCGCCCTGGAAGCCCGCCACGTGTACCAGATGGCCGGCCTGGTCCCGGCCCTGGGCGAGAACCTGCCCGACGATCACCTGTGCCTGGAGCTGGACGCCGCCTACCAACTCCGCCACGCGGCGCTCACTTCCGGACAGCCGGACCTGGCCCACCTCTACGCCTTTTTCCTGATTGATCACCTGGCGCTTTGGACCCCGCCCTTTGTCCGGCGTCTGTTGGAGCAGCCGGCTTGTGGGGCCAGCTTTTCCTGGGCGGCGCGGAGCCTGGAAAACTGGCTGGAGGAGGAGTGCGCCTGGCTCCACCCGCCCCGGAACCTCAGCCGGAGCCAGGTGGGAGCCGGCTCGCCGCCGTCCTCCGCCTGGCGCTGAGGGAGTCCGGCCGCCCGGCCCCGGGGCCTTGCCCCTGAACCCGTGCGAGAACCCTATACGTTGGAGGTTGGAAAAATATGGCACCCTTGGATGAAAAACGCTGGCGGGAGGTCCTGGCCTGCCCGTTCTCCCGGCGCCGCTTCCTGCAGGGGCTGTTGGCCGCGGGCGCGCTGTCCTGCCTGCCCGGGGGGCTCCTCCGGGCGGTGGACAGCGAGGCCGGTATTGTCTACGAAGGCGATTACCAGGTCTTCCGCAATGTCTGCCCCCGCAACTGCTACGACACCTGCAGCCTCAAGACCTACGTCAAGGACGGGGTGGTGCAGTTCGTGGAGGGCGCGCCCGAGAGCACCTTCACCGACGGGGCCCTGTGCGTAAAGGGCTTCAACTACTGGCTGAAGGCCTACAGCCCCGACCGCATCAAGTACCCCATGGTGCAGGAGGGCCGGGGCAGCGGCAATTGGAAGCGGGTGAGCTGGGACGAGGCCCTGGACCGCATCGCGAACAAAATCCTGGAAATCAAGCAGAAGGACGGCTCGCTCCTGGGCCTGGGGCTCACCAAGTACTCCGGCAACTTCGGCATCACCCACTACGGGGTGGAGGGCATGATGTCCTCCCTGGGCTACACCACCCGTTTCGTGGGCACCCCCTGCTGGCCGGCGGGTATCGACGCCCAGAACTTCGACATGGGCTCCATGTGGTGCAACGACCCCGAAGACCTGGTGAAAGCCCGCTACATCATCCTGTGGGGCGCCAACCCGGCCTGGTGCTCGGTGCACACGGTGAAGTTCCTGCAACGGGCCCAGGAACAGGGGGCCAAGCTGCTGGTCATCGACCCGGTGTTCACCCAGATCGCGGCCAAGGCCGACGAGTATTGGCAGGTGAACACCGGCGAGGACGGGGCTCTGGCCTTGGGCATGTGCCGCCATCTCCTGGACCGGGAGATGTACGACCAGGAATTCGTCACCAAGCACGCCCTGGGCTTTGACGAGTTCGCCACCTACCTCAAGAACCACGTTACCGTGGAATGGGCCTCCCAGAAGACCGGCATCCCGGCCGCGGTTATCGCCAAGACCGCCGAGGACTTCTGGGCCGCCAAGCCGGCCACCATCTGGATCGGCTACGGCCTGCAGCGCCACGTGAACGGCGGGGCCACGGTGCGGGCCATCGACGCCCTGGTGGCCATGACCGGCAACATTGGCAAGGAAGGCGGCGGGGCCCGCTACGGGCATCTCTTCACCTGGGGCTTCAACTACCACGCCCTGGTGCAGAAGCCCCCGGCCGGCTCCAAGGGCTTCGTGGGCGCCAGCGGACCCAAGGGCGAGTTCGACACCGGCCAGGCCGGCCAGGCGGCCAAGTACACCGACCGCTCCCTGAACATCAACCAGACCGCCCGCATGATCCTGGAGGCCAAGGACCCGCCGGTCCGGATGCTGTGGGTGGCCTGCAAGAACGTGTTCAGCCAGGACTTTGACCTGAACCAGCTCAAGAAGGCCTTTGCCAAGCTGGAGATGGTGGTGGTGGCCGACCAGTACTTCAACCAGACCGTGGAGCAGGCGGACATCGTGTTGCCGGTAACCACCCTGTTCGAGGACTGGACCGTGAACGTGGGTTACTGGCACTACTGGCTGGGCCTGAACGAGCAGGCCATCAAGCCCCTGTTCGAGGCTCAGAGCGACATCCAGATCGCGGCCGCCCTGTCCGCCAAAATGAACAAGCTCTCCCCGGGCTCCTGCACCTTCCCCACCGAGCTGGACCCCCAGGAGTGGATGGCCAAGGAGTTCAACCAGGGCATCTTCGATCTGTTCGGCATCAAGTCGTGGGAGGACCTCAGGAAGGGGCCGGTGAAGGCCAAGCTCCCCTCCTCGGCCGCCTGGCACGACCTGAAGTTCCAGACCCCCTCCAAGCTCTATGAGTTCAAGAGCGAGCTGGCGGCCCAGAACGGCCACAAGGCCCTGCCGGAGTACAAGGACGGCCGCGAGCCCTACGCCCCTTACCGCCTGTTGACCCCCCACTCCAAGTTCAACATCCACTCCCAGTTCCAGAACCTGGACTGGGCCATGGGCATGAACCCCGAGCCCCTGGTGTACGTGAACCCGGCCCTGGCCCGGGAAAAGGGCATTGCCGACGGCGACCTGGTCCGGCTGTTCAGCAAGGTGGGCGAGATGAAGGTCAAGGCCCGGCTCACCGACAACGTGGCCCCGGACACGCTCCTCATGTACGAGGCCTGGTACAAGGACAACCCCTTCAACGTGCAGAACCTGGTGGATGACACGCCGGCCGACATGGGCAAGTTCAAGACCGGGGCGCCGGGCGTGGCCATCCACGATCAGTTCGCCGACATCGCGCGGGCCTAGGAGGAAGTAAACCATGAGTCAGAAACAAGTGGCCTTCTTCGTGGACGTGAAGCGCTGCATCGGGTGCTTCAGCTGCGCCATGGCCTGCAAGAACCAGTATCATCAGGAGTCCGGAGTGTATTGGCGCCAGCTCTACCCCCTGTCCCAGGAAATCTACCCCCACCGGGACCGGGCCTGGCTCTCCCTGGCCTGCAACCACTGCGAGCACCCCACCTGCCTGGAGGTCTGCCCGGTGGAGGCCTACTACAAGCGGGACAAGGACGGGGTGGTGGTGCACGAGCAGGACAAGTGCATCGGCTGCGGCAACTGCATCCGCTCCTGCCCCTATGGCGCGCCCAAGTACAACCCGGTGCAGGAAAAGGCCGAGAAGTGCAGCTTCTGCTACCAGCGCCTGGACGCGGGGCTCTTGCCCGCCTGCGTGCTGGGCTGCCCCACCAAGGCGCTCAGCATGGTGGAGCTGGGCCCCGACACGCCGCCCGACAGCATCCATTACATCGCGGGATTCCCCGCCTTCCCGGCTTTGAATCCCTCTATCCGGTTCCGCTCTCCCAGTGAACCGCGCCTGGTCAGGAGGTAGGGGTCATGGTTGTCACGGACATTTCCCTGGTGCTTTTCACCACCCTGGCCCAACTGGCCGTGGGGCTCACCATGATGGCGGCCATCCGCCAGGCGGCGGCCGGCCCGGAGCCGGCTCCCCACCTTTCCCGGGAGTGGCTGGCCGCCGGGATCATCCTGGCGGCGGCCTTGCTCATCAGCCTGTTCCACCTGGGTCACCCCGGGGGCAGTGTGCGGACCCTGAATCACCTGGCCACCTCCTGGCTCTCCCGGGAAGTGCTCTCCTTCGCGGTGTTCGGCGGCGTCCTGGTGGCGGCCCTGGTGGCGGTTTTCAAGGGCGCGTCCGGCGCGCGCTTCCTCATGCTCCTCACGGGCGTGGTGGGGGTGGTGGCCCTGGTGGTCTCCGGCATGGTCTACGCGCCACCCAGCTTCCCGGCTCTCTCCAACGCCCTGCCGGTGGTGTTCTTCCTGCTCACCGCAGTGACTCTGGGCGCGGCTTTCTCCTCGCGCTTCGCGGCCGAGCCCCGCCAGGGGCTCCTGGCCGGCATCCTGACCGCCGCCCTGGTGGTGGGGCTGGTGGTGAACCTGCTGGCGCCTTCCATGTGGCTGTCCGGCAACCTGGCGGCCCGGGCCACCGGAGCCAATTTCTACGGCTCCTGGCTCTTTTGGGCCCGGATCGTGGGTGAGTTCGCCATACCCCTGGCCGCGCTGGCCAAGACCCGTCGGGTGGCGGCCTGGATGCCGCCCTTGCTGCTGCTGGGCGAGCTGGCCGGCCGGATTCTTTTCTTCGGCAGCGTGGTGCACACCGCCACCTTTATAGGACACCTGTACTAGCAAAAAAACCGCCGCCCGGGGACCTGACCCCGGGCGGCCACCCCCCGGGTCACCCCCCCGGATTCTCTCCCACCCTCTTCCCTGTGCCGGGAAGGGCCGTTTCCCCCAACCCTCCCGGGGGGAGCGGCCTTTGCCGGCAGGCTTTCAAAGGGAAGAGGAGGGTATGCCCGTCAGGTGAGGGGGCGGCACAAGGCCATGGTCCAGGGCAAGGGGCTTCTCACTTCCACGATTTGGAAATAGTCCGCCAGGAGGCCGATGAACCGCCGCCGGGACCAATGCTGCACGTGCCCCGGCGTGTTGCCTCCCGCGACCAGGTATTTCCCCCGGGCCAGATTGAGGGCGCGCCAGAGGGGTTCGCGCGGCACGCTCACCACCAACCAGTCCGAGGTCACCTGCTGCAACGCGGCCAGCCCGGCCCGGGGATCGGCCAGGTGTTCGAGCACCTCGCAACAGACAACCAGATCGTAGCCGGCGCGGGAGGCGTCCAGGTCGTAGATGCTGAGGGCTTGAAAAGTGTCGGCCGGCAGGGCGGCGGCAGCGGCGTTAGCGCGGGCCAGCTCGATGACCTGTTGGGAGAAATCGCAGCCCTTGGCTGTGAAGCCCTCCTGGTTCCAACGCAAGACCCAAAATCCTTCGCCACAACCCACCTCGAAAATGGTCCGGGGTGAGGCCTGGGCCACCAGCTCGGCCAGAGCCCCGTCATAGCCGCGCATCAGCCATTTGACCAGGGGATTCCGGGAACCGTATTTGTCGAAACAGTTGCCGACCACGATCCCGTCTTCTTGCGCTCCACCGGCGACTTTGAAGCCCATGGTCTTATCCTCTCTGAAAAATCGCCAGTTGGTTTAACCCCCCCAAAAAACGTCTATAAGAACTAAGTTTCAATCCGGCTGGCGCGGCTGCCAGGCTCAGGGTGCGGCGATTCAGCAGGGAGTGGTGCTCCTGGTCGGCTTCCGAGGAAAAAATCCCCCAAGCCGAGCCCAGGCTGTGCAGGCGCTCGGTGGCGGGGTGGGGGGTGGTGACCACAAAGCGGGCAGCCGGGGAGTCATCCAAAAAACCAGTCAACTCCCGCAGAAATCCGCTCGCATCGGCCACGTGCTCTATGACCGCCAAAGCCACAACGGTCTGGAAGGTTCCCCGGCGGGATTCCGGCACGGCGGAAGCAAAGGTGTGGCGGGGATGAGCCGCGCGCGCCAGCCGCAAGGAGGTGGGGTCGATGTCTACTCCGCAGTACCTCTCCGGGGGCAGGCACGCCGCCAGGGCGCCAGAGCCGCAGCCGAAATCCAGGACTCGACCCGCCAAATGGGGCAGGGCGGCCCGGATGCGCTGGCGGCGCAGGAAAGGGGAAAGCAAACCTTCGGCGACCTGGTCACCCATGATGGATCCTCCTGACAGGGAAGCTGCTCAAGAGCGCTTGATGATCTTGAACCTGATGTCTTCCAGCAGTTTGCGGTTCGCGGCGAGCAAGTCGGCCAGAAAGGCGACCAGTATGGTCTGGAATCCGAGGATGGTCAGGATGGCGGCCAGGATCAGCGACTGGAGGTTGCCTTCGCCTCCTCCGCTGAAAAACTTGACCAGAAAACGCACACCGAGGAGAAAACCGCCGGTGAACAGAATAGCGCCGATGGTGGCGAAGAAGCGGAACGGCCGGTAGATGATGAAGATCCTGACGATGGTTACGATGCTTTGGCTCAAGTAGGAGGGGGTGCTCTTCATCAGGCGCGAAGGGCGCAGCTCCTTGTTGACCCTGACCGGCACCGAAGTGATCGCCATGTCCTTGTACCCGGCCTGGATGATGGTCTCCAGGGTATAAGTGTATTTGCTGAAGACCACCAACTGCTGGGCGGCCGCCTGGCTTATGGCCCGGAAGCCGCTGGGCGCGTCCGGGATGTCGGTGCTGCTGGCCTGGCGCAGCACCCAACTGCCCATCTTTTGCAACAGCTTCTTGGCGAATGAGAAATGCTCGATGGTGTCGATGGGCCGGGCGCCGATCACCATGTCGTAACGCCCTTCCAGAATCGGGGCGATCAGGGCCGGTATGTCGTCGGCGTTGTATTGGTTGTCGGCGTCGGTGTTGACGATGACGTCCGCGCCCAAGCGCAGGCAGGCGTCGAGACCGGTCATGAAGGCCTTGGCCAGACCCATGTTTTGAGGGTGGCAGATCACGTGGTCCACGCCGAGCTTGGCAGCCACGGCCGCGGTTTGATCCCGGCTGCCGTCGTCGATCACCAGCCATTCCACGCAGTCAAAGCCCGGCACCTCCCGGGGCAGGGCGGCCAAGGCAATGGGAAGCGTCTCCTCCTCGTTGTAGCAGGGGATTTGAATGATCAGCTTCATGGCCTCACGTTTTCCCCGAAAGATTGGCCGGGATGGCTTGTGCTCGGGCGGCCGGGCGGGGCTCCCGGCGGGGCCCCAAAACCCCACGTAATGGTATTAAAATCAGAAAAATCATACAGAGAGGGGCGGGGAAAGTCAATTTGACCTCCTTTATCAGGAGCCCCAACCAGCCTCTTCTTTCCATCGTGATGAAATTAGGTTAAAATTTTTGGCTGTCTGCGGCCGGCCGCACTTTCGAGATTATCGCCATCTCCAGTTTGAGGGCGGACCGTGAACAGCGTTTCCCGTCAACCCTGGAACCATCATCCTCCACATCGGCTGCAACCATGATCTGGACTCTCTTATACCTCTTGCAATGCCTGGTGGTCGCCTTGGGGGCCGGGGCGGTGCTGTCCCGTATCCCACGTTTTTATCCCGCCTCCCTCGGGGCCCGATTTCTGGCCGGGGCTGCCCTGACGCCATTCTTGACCGGCATCGTGGACTGGCTGCTGGGGTTTGTCTGGCCGGGAGGACCCAGGCTCATATTTGCCCTGGCCCCGGGCGCGCTGGGTCTGGTCGGTCTAGCCTGGGCTGGTCCCCGCTTGGTTCGCCATTGGCGCCGGAAACTGGGACACTGGTTTGCGTGCCGTGGCTGGCTTGGGTGGTCGCCATTATTCAAGGTGGTCCTGACCATCACTCTGCTGGTCTTACTGGTTTTTAGCGGCAAGCTGTTTCTGGGCGGCAGGTTGCCGGTAGTGGATTTCGACGCCCTGCGTTACGCCACCGACGGCCTCTCCTTTGCCCAGGCCCGGACCTCCGGCGATCTGCCGTGGTTCCGCGGCTCGCCGGACGGCACCCGCCAGGGCCACGTGCACAATCCCCTCCTGACCATCTCCCTGGCCCACGCCCTGCTAAACACCTCGGGAAAAACCCTGGGCTATCCCAACGACAAATCCATGGCCTGGTTTTTCCAGTTCTCCTTTGTCTGCATGGTCCTGGCGTTGGCGGCTCTGGGGCTCACCACCCGCAAACCTTTGGTGGCCTGGTTGGCGATCCTCTTAGTGTTGGCAGTCCCCGATTTCTGGCTGATCGTGCGCATGCACACCCGCGACGCCTTCCGGATTATCCCCCTGTTGCTTCTGACGGGGATTTTTCTTTCCCTAACTGCCCGGCGCACCAGACGAGTCCGCCTGGTCACTTGTGGCGGGCTGACCCTGATGTCCGGGTTGAGCCTGGTGGGCCACAGCCTGGGCGGCCTTTTGGCTGCGGTCATCGCCCTATTGTGGTTCCTGTGGGTGGTGTGGGAAAAGCCCGGTTGGGGAGGTTGGCTCAAGGTCACGGCGGCGGTGTGCCTGGGCGTGATTATCTGCGGCTATCCCATCATCAAGGCCAAGCTGGAGACAGGCTACTTCGAAGGCAACGAGGCCTACTTCGACAACGGCCAAATGAACGGGACCGTTTTGGAGCAGGCCATCGAAGCCAGGGAGATGAAGCGTTTCGAAAAGAACAACGCCATGTTCCTCAATTTCTTTCAACGGGATCATTACCATCTGAGCATCATTGGCTGCCTGGCCGTGTTGTTGGCCTTGCTCCTGCGCAAAAGACTTAAAAGAGATTATCACTTCCGTGGCATACCTCTCTTGGCCCTCATGTGCGTGGGCACCATTCTGCCTTTCACCGGAGCCCTGGACTTTCTGGGGTTCGAATTTTCCCGGCGCCTAGGGGTGAACCCGCGGTACGTCCTGCACGTGTATCCTTTTTTGGCGACTTGTCTCGCGGCTCTATTGGTGTGGTTTTGGAGTGAGTTGGCCGCTGGAACGCTGGCGCGGGGCGGAGAGCGGAGGTTGGCCCAAGTGGTCGTGCTCGCCCTGGTGGCCGCCCTTGGCTTGTTGTCTGGCTACACGGTTTATCAATGGCCCATCACCAAATCCCCCAAATACCGGCTTGCCATGATCAAAGAGCACCTCACTGCGCTGGAGACGGTGCAGAAGGAGCTTCCCCCCGGCTCGCGCCTGTTGTTGGATGACCTGCGTTGGAACTATTATTTGCCCCAGCGCGGGGTGCTCCTGTACGCCACCACCAGCTGGGAGCTTTTGCGCGCCCAAACCTCCCAGGACGTGGCCCGACTCCTGGCCGCCCAGCGCCTGGGCGCCGTGGAGTTGCGCAACGACTGGATAAAGGAATGGTGGTCGGTGACCCCGCTGTACCAATATCTGAAAGCCACCTCCAAGACGGTAAAAACCGACCGCTTCACCATTTTCGTGCTGTCCTCCGGCTAGTCGCCAGCCGCCCCCGACTGCGGGGGCCTCCCGGGGAAAGGGAGGGCAAGAACCGGCCCAGCCTGCCAATCCCGGGCCGAGCCCAGCCGCCCCGCGCCTGGAACAACCCTGCCCCGGCAAGTGCCGGGCCGGCGGCGGCCTTTGGGTCTCCGGTAGCGGATTTTCATTCCTGAATCTGCTAAAATATATAGAACAACGGAATAAATCTTCCGGCCGGAGCGAGGCGGCGGCTGGCGGATAATGGCCTGCCGGCCGCACCGCCGGCAAACCCCGAGGATCACCCGATGAAACCGCTAAAATTCCTGCTCTTTGGTCTGCTCCTTTTGGGGCTGGGGGCCGTGGCCGGCCCGGCCCGGGCGGACGACCTCTCGATTTCCATCGGCCTGCCGCCCACGGACGAGATCTCGCCGCCGCCGGCCTCGGCGGCCCCCGGGCCGCCGCCGCACGCCCCGGCCCACGGCCTCAGGCGGCAGTACCGCTACTACCCCGACGCCCGGGTGTACTTCGACCCCGGCCGTTTGTTGTGGTTCTACACCGACGGCCACAACTGGCAGTTCGGGGCCTCGCTGCCCCTGGCCATCCGGGCCCAACTGGGCTCCCATGTCAGCCTGGAGCTGGCCACCCGGGAACCCTGGCGCTACAACCCCGAGCACGTGAAGAAATACCCCCCGGGGCAATGGAAAAAGGCCCACGGCCACGGGGGCAAGCACGGCAAGTCCGAACCGCCGGGCCAGGCCAAGAAGCCCCAATAACTCGCCGGAAGCGCGGGCCGCGCGGCCGGCCGCCCGGCGCCAGGAACAAGGAGGCCCTTTTTGCCCATGATTACCCGTGGCAGCTCCCGTGTCTCGGCGGGCCGGGGAGTCCGGCCCTTCATACTGGGCCTTCTCCTGCTCGGGGCCGCCCTCTGGTGCCTGCCCGGCGACTGCGGCCCGGCGGCCCCGGCCTGGGCCGACGGCGGCTCGCGGCACGGCGACGGCGGCGGGGATCACGGCTCCTATGACCGGCGGCGGTACCGGGACCAGGACCGCGGCCCGGCCATCGGCCAGCCCCTGAGCCCCCGGCAAAAGGCCCAGGCCGAGCGCCGGGAGCGGGAACGCCAATCCCGCAGCCGGAGCCTGCCGCCAGGCTTCAGCGGCTGGTCCGGCTCCTATGAGGCCCCCTCGGACGACCGCTATGGGCGGGACCGGGACGGACGTTACTGGCGGGACCAGGACGGCCGCTACTGGCGGGACGACCCCTACCGCCAACCCTATTACGACCAAGATGACCGCGGCTATTACGACCGGGACGACCGCCGCTACCACGACCAGGATTAGGCAGCTCCCCACCACTGCCCCCAGCCAGGAAGGCTGGGGGACCTCCACCCCGGCCGCCGGCCGGGGTTCGTCTCTCCCCCTCCCCAAAATCCCCTTGACCACGGCGCTTCCCGGGGGTACTTATACCCCCATGGAGTATAAGGGAGGCGACGATGGCTCTATGCGGCGAGGACCACGGCAAACTGATCGCCCGGATAAACCGGATCGAGGGCCAGGTGCGCGGACTGCGCAAGATGGTCGAGGACGACCGCGACTGCCTGGAGGTGTTGAAGCAGATCGCCGCGGCCGGCGGAGCCTTGCGCTCCCTGGGGGCGGTGATCCTGGAGGACCATTTGAAGGGCTGTGTGGCCACCGCCATCCAGAACCATGAGCACGACGACGAACTCATCGGGGAAGTCGTGGAAATATTCAATAAGTTCAGCAAGTAGGTAGACATCATGATCGGCAGGTTCGCCTCTCCCGGGGTGTATCGGGAGCTTCTGCGGCAGAAGGATTTCTACGTGGCCGGGCTGGGGGCCCTCTTGGCCCTGGCGGGCTATCTGGTGGACTGGGGCCGCCCGGCCCCCAGCGGCCCGGGCAACGCCCTGGCCCTGGCCGCCGTCACCCTGAACGGGCTGCCCATCGTGTGGGGCGCCCTCAAAGGCCTGTGGCGGCGGCAGGTGAACGTGGACGAGCTGGTGAGCCTGGCCATCGTGGCCAGCCTGTTGCAAGGCGAGTACCTCACCGCCGCGGTGGTGAGCTTCGTCATGACCCTGGGCGCCCTGATCGAGGCGGCCACCAGCGAGGCGGCCCGCCAGGCCATCAAGTCATTGTTGGCCCTGACCCCCCGCCAGGCCACGGTGCTCCGGCCCGAGGGACCGGTGACCGTACCGCTGGGGGAGGTCCGCCCCGGGGACCGGGTGCTGGTCAAGCCCGGCGACCTGATCCCGGTGGACGCGGTGGTCCTGGCCGGCGACAGCCTGGTGGACGAGTCCTCCCTGACCGGAGAGCCCATTCCCAGCCGCAAGCGGGCCGGCGACGAGGTCATGGCCGGCACCCTGAACCAGAACGGGGTCTTGGAAGCGCGGGCCACCCAGGTGGGCGAAGACTCCACCCTGGGCCAGGTGGTGAAGCTGGTGGCCGAGGCCGAGCTGCACCGGCCCCAGGCGGTGCGCCTCATGGACCGTTACGCCCGCTGGTTCACCCCGGCCATCCTGGGGGCGGCGGCGCTGGCCTGGGCGCTGACCGGGGAGCTTTCCCGGGCGGTGGCCGTCATGATCGTGGGCTGCCCCTGCGCCCTGATCCTGGCCGCGCCCACCGCCACCGTGGCGGCGCTGGGCCGGGCGGCCAAGGCGGGGGTGCTGGTCAAGGGCGGGCGCTATTTGGAGGTGTTGGCCGGGGTCAAGGCCGTGGTCTTTGACAAGACCGGCACCCTGACCCGGGGCGAGCCCCGGGTGCAGGACATCGCCTGCGCCGAGGGGGTGGCCCGGGAGGAGATTCTCGCCTCGGCCGCGGCGGCTGAGCAGCACTGCACCCACCCCCTGGCCCGGGCGGTGCTCCTGGCCGCCCACTACGCCCGGGTGGCGGTGCAGGCGGCCGAGGACTCCATCTTCGAGATCGGTCAGGGGGTGCGGGCCCTGGTGAACGGCTCCGAGGTGGCGGTGGCCGGCTTGGGAACGGGCGAGAACGTTGCCGCCTTCCCGCCCGGGCTCCGGGCCGGGGTGGAGCGCTGCCTGTCCTGCGGCTCCACCCCGCTTCTGGTGTATCGCGACCAGACCCCGGTGGGGCTGCTGGACATCGCCGACCAGGTGCGCCCAATGGCCGGGGACGTGGTGGCCCAGTTCAAGGGCCTGGGCCTGGCCCGCCTGGCCGTCTTGTCCGGCGACCACGAATTGGCCGTGCAGAAGGTGGCCGCCAGCGTGGGCATCGGGGAGTTTCACGCCAAGCAGAAGCCCCAGGACAAGGTGGCGGTGATCCGGAGCCTGCAGGCCCAGGGCCTGCCGGTGATGTTCGTGGGCGACGGCATCAACGACGCTCCGGCCCTGGCCGTGGCCGACGTGGGGGTGGCCATGGGCGCGGGCGGGGCCGAGGTGGCGCTCGAAACCGCGGCCGTGGCCCTGACCCACGACGATATCGCCCGCCTGCCCTGGCTCTTCCGGCTGTCCCGGCGCATGCTGGGCATCATCAAGGCCAACCTGGTGTTCGGGTTGGTGTTCAACGCCTTTGCCGTCCTGGCCAGCGGCCTGGGTTGGCTGCCGCCCATCTGGGCCGCGGTGGTGCACAACGTGGGGAGCGTGTTGGTGGTCCTGCTCTCGGCCAGCCTGGCCGCCTTCCCGGACCAGGCGGCCTCCCCGGCCGGGAACTGAGCTTATGCCCCCTGTCCCGCCGGTCCGGCTGGGCCGGCGGGTTTAGTTTCGCCTTGCTTTTTGCGGTCGCTCTGGACATGTTAGGAATCTGGCGTACGTGAACGCCATAAGCCGTCACGGCCGCCGGAGTCTCTGGAAAATCACCAACCCCCCGGGGCAGGACAGCCTCCCGGGGGCGGTCCCCGCCGGCTCCGCCCGCAGGCCGGTGGCAGGCCAAGGAGCAGCCGCATGCAGATCGACGATGTCAAAAAAATCCTCATCCTGGGCGCGGGACAGATGGGCCAGCAGATCGGTTTTCTCTGCGCGGCCCACGGCTTTGCCGTCACCTACTATGATCTGGAGTCCGCGGCCCTGGAGCGGGCCCGGCAGCGTATTGCCAAGCTGGCCGGCGGGTTCGTGAAAAAAGGCCGCCTGAGTGAGGCCGCGGCCGCGGCCGCCCTGGCGCGCCTGACCTTCACCACCGACCCGGTGGCGGCGGCCCAGGAAGCCGACCTGGTCAGCGAGTCCGTGCCCGAGGACCCCGGGCTGAAGGGCAAGGTGTTCCACCAATTCCATGAGTTGTGCCCGGAGCGCACCATCTTCACCACCAACACCTCCACCCTGGCGCCCTCCATGTTCGCGGCGGCCTGCGGCCGGCCGGAGAAGCTGGCCGCCCTGCATTTCCACGACACCCTCCGTACCGACGTGGTGGACATCATGCCCCACCCCGGCACCGACCCGGCGGTGGTGAGCCTGCTGCATAATTTCTGCCGGCGGCTGGGCCAGGTGGCCATCGTGCTCCAGAAGGAGAGCCCGGGGTATGTGTTCAACGCCATGCTCTCGGAATGGTTCCGCACCGCCCAGTCCCTGGCCTCCCGGGGGGTGGCGTCGCCGCAGGACATCGACCGGGCCTGGATGGGGGTCATGGGGGTGGACGCTGGGCCTTTCGCCATCATGGACTCGGTGGGCCTGGACACGGTGTACCATATCACCAACTACTGGGCCGAACGCAGCGGTCTGCCCCAGGCCAAGCTGAACGCGGAGTTTCTGAAGATTTACGTGGACCAGGGCCACCTGGGCATGAAGACCGGCAAGGGGTTCTACGACTACCCCGACCCGGCCTTTGCCCGGCCGGACTTCCTGCCGGGGAAGTAGGCCCCGGCCCAGCGCCACCCACAGGCCGGTCTCCCCGGGCGGGGGACCGGCCGCGAAGGGAGAGACCATGAGCCGGTTCCAGCAGATCCGGGTGCGGGTGGAGGCGGTGTACAAGAAAAGCCTGGCCAAGGATTTTCCCAAGACCTGGCAGCTTTTCACCAGCCTCGATCCGGAGTTGGCCGACGCCCATCCCGGGCCGCCCCTTTATGACCTCTGCCACCATCTGGCCCACTTGGCCGAGCTGGACTCCCTGGACCCGGTGGTGGCCGGCGCCGTGCAGGCCCACGGCCCCAAGATCCTGGAGCTGCGCTGGCGCATCGAGGAGCTCATCGGCGGCTGGAAACTGGGCCCGGCCGAGAAGCTGCTGAACGACCTGGACGACGAGTTCCTGGCCCTGGAAAGCGACCTGCCCAAGGACCCGGTTTGAGCCGGGGGCGGGGAGCGCCGCTCCCCCCGGAGGCCTGGGCCCTGCCGCGGCCCTCCCTCCCCCCTGCCGCCCCACCCGCGGAAAAAATTGCCGGCGAAATTTGGCAAGCCGTATAATCCGGTTTGATTCTGCCTCAGCGTTCCGCGAGATCGTTAGCGAAACCTCACCAAGTCCTGGGCCCGGGGCCAGGGTCTGCCGCAAGGAGGCCGAGGGGCCGACTCCTCCCGTGCCGCCCGCGGGGGGAAGCGCCTGGAACGCGGGGGCCGGAGCCTTAAATGCTGGCTTTCTGGTGGGGTAAGGGGAAGTATATAAGTAGTATAAAGGTGTTCAGCCGTGCCCCGGCGTTGGGGGGGACGGGAGCAAGCCAGAATTATGCACGCCAAACCACCTGACAAGACATCCGAGCTGGCCCCGCTGAAAATAGCCGCCATCTACGCGGTGGTGGGTTGCCTGTGGATTCTGGCCTCGGACCGTGTCTTGGCCCTCTTGATCCCCGACGCCCAGGGCTTCGCGCTGGCGTCCACCTACAAAGGTTGGATCTACGTCGTCCTCACGGCCCTGCTCATCTACGGCCTGGTGCGGGCCGCTCTGCTGCGGGCCGAAAAAGCCCAGACGGCGGTGCGAGAGGGCGAAACCCGCTTCCGCCTGGTGATGGACCAGGCGGTGGACCTCATGTTCCTGCACGACGACGACGGCCGCATCCTGGACGCGAACCAGGCGGCGGTGGACATCCTGGCCTACCGCCGGGAGGAACTCCTGGGCATGCGGATACGCGATCTGGACCCCTATGCCGAAGCGGAACGCCACCGGGAGTTGTGGTGGAGCAAGTTGCCCCCGGGAGGCAGTCAGCGTTTCGATACCTGGCTCCGGCGCAAAGACGGCAGCCTGCTTGCGGTGGAGGTTAACCTGGCCGCCGTGGAGATGGGCGGCAAGCGGCTCCTGTTGGCCGTGGCCCGGGACATCACCGAGCGCAAGCGCCTGGAAGCCGACCTGAGCGAGAGCCGCCGCTTCCTGACCGACCTCATCGAGAACAGCGGGGCCTTGATCTTCGTCAAAGATCTGGAAGGCCGCTACCAACTGGTCAACCGTAAATGGGAGGAGGTCTGCGGCCTGACCCGCCGCGAAGTCCTGGGCCGCACCGACGCGGAACTGTTCCCGGGCGAAATCGGCAGGCATTTCCGCGAGAACGACCTGGAGGTGCTCCGCAGCGGGGAGGTGGTGGAAAAAGAGGAAACCCTGGAGAGCCCCCACGGCCAGCGCTTCTTCATCTCCATCAAGTTCCCGGTGAAAAACCCGGCGGGCGGCATCATCGGCACTTGCGGCATGACCACCGAGATCACCGAGCGCAAGCGGGCCGAGGAGGCCCTGGAAAAGCGTCTGATCGCGCTGAGCCGCCCGCTGGACGACCCCGCGGGCCTGGTTTTCCAGGATCTGTTCAACCTGGAGGACATCCAGCACATCCAGGACCTTTTCGCCCGGGCCACCGGCGTGGCCTCCATCATCACCCACCCCGACGGCACCCCCCTCACCCGGCCCAGCAACTTCTGCCGCCTGTGCAAAGAGGTGATCCGCAAGACCGAGAAGGGGCTCCGGAACTGCTACGCTTCCGACGCCCTCCTGGGCCGGCAAAACCCGGCCGGGCCCCTGGTGCAGCCCTGCCTGAGCGGCGGGCTGTGGGACGCCGGGGCCAGCATCACGGTGGGCGGCCAGCACCTGGCCAACTGGCTCATCGGCCAGGTGCGGAACGATGAGCAGAGCGAGGAGGCCATGCGCCGCTACGCCCGGGAGATCGGGGCCGACGAGGAGGAGATCCTGGCCGCCTTCCGCGAGGTGCCCACCATGCCCGAGGAGCAGTTCCGCCGGGTGGCCGACGCCTTGTTCGCCCTGGCCAACCAGCATTCCACCGTGGCCTACCAGAACGTGCAGCAGGCCCGTTTCATCACCGAGCGGAAATGGGCCGAGGCGGAGAAGGCCCGCATGGAGGCCCAGCTCCTGCAAGCCCAGAAGATGGAGGCCATCGGGACGCTGGCCGGGGGCATCGCCCACGATTTCAACAACATCCTCGGCGCGATCCTGGGCTATGCCGAGATCGCCAAGGACGACGCCCAGGCCGGGCGCTGCAACCCCCGGGACCTGGATCAGATCTTGATCGCGGCCGAACGGGCCAAGAACCTGGTCAAGCAGATCCTCACCTTCAGCCGCAAGGTGGAACCGGAGCGGCGGCCCCTGAACCTGAACCAGGAGGTGGGCCGGGCCATGGAGTTGTTGTCCCACACCCTGCCCAAGATGATTTCCACCAAACTTGAACTGGACTCCCACCCCAGGCTGGTGTTTGCCGATCCCGGTCAGCTCAGCCAGGTGATCCTGAACCTGGCGGCCAACGCCGCCCAGGCCATGCCCGAGGGAGGCCAACTCACCATCGCCACCGGTTTCGTCAACCTGCCGGAGCAGGTCTGCGTGGCCTGTGGTACGCGATTCGCTGGCGACTGGGTGACCCTCCAGGTTTCCGACACCGGCCGGGGCATTGACGCCGAGGACCTGCCCCGGGTTTTCGACCCCTTTTTCACCACCAAGGAGGTGGGCCAGGGCACCGGCCTGGGGCTTTCCATGGTGCACGGCATCGTGCAGAGCCACGGGGGGCACATCGGCTGCCTCAGCGAGCCGGGCCAAGGCGCCACTTTCACCATCTTTCTCGCGCCTTACCGCGCGGAGAATTTCGCCTGGCGCGGGGCGGAGGCCTTGCCCCCGGAACTCCCCGGCGGCCACGAAACCCTCCTCCTGGTGGATGACGAGGCGGCGCTGCTCACCACGGCGCGGCATTTCCTGGAAAGCGTGGGCTACCAGGTGCTCACGACCGCCAACGGCGAGGAAGCCCTGGAAATCTACGGGGAGGATGGCCGGGACATCAGCCTGGTGATCTTGGACCTGGGCATGCCCGGCATGGGCGGGCACAAGACCCTGCAGGCCCTCCGGCGCCAAAACCCCCAGGCCAGGGTGCTGGTGGCCAGCGGCTATGGGGCCGACGAACGGGCCAAGGGCGCCCTGGCCGACGGCGCGGTGGGCTATGTGGGCAAGCCTTTTCTGAAAGCGGAGCTGTTGACCCAGGTCCGCCAGGCGCTGGACCGGGCCTGAGCGGGGTCGCCGTACGGGCCGCCGCACGGGTGGGGAGGGCGGGCTTGACAATGGTTCGACGTAGAACTATACTGGGGCCATGAGTACCGAGCACATAGTTGCCCTCATCGGCAGCGTCCGCGCCCGGGCGCACGAGCTCATCAGCCGCGAGCTGGAGCGCCGGGGGCATGGCCGCCTGGCCCCCTCCCACGGGGCCATCCTGGTTTTGCTCTATAAGCAGGGGCCGTTGCCCATGGGAGCCCTGGCCCAGGCCATTGACCGCCGCAAAAACACGGTCACCAGCCTGGTGGGCAAGCTGGAGGCGGCCGGCTATGTACGGCGGCAGCCCTCCCCGGAGGACCAGCGGGTGAGCCTCGTGGCCCTCACCGAGCAGGGAGAGGCCTTTCGAGCCGACTTCGATGCCGTGTCCGAGAAACTCCTCCGCACGATTTGGGGCGATATGCCCCCGTCCCAGCGGGAAGCCCTGGTGGCGGGGTTGGAGCAGCTCCTGGCCAATCTGAAATAGGTATTTTTTTAAGCTATTGGTTCTACGTAGAACCATTGGCGGAAAGGAAGTTCCCATGCAGGAAGTGTTGGATTTCTTAAAGGCCAACCGCACGGTTTTTCTGGCCACCAGCGATCACGGCCAAGCCCGGGTGCGGCCGTTCCAGTTTCAGTTCGCGGTGGACGGCCGGCTGTGGTTCTGCACCGCCAAGTCCAAGGAGGTGTACGCCCAACTCATCCAGGACCCCCGCTTCGAGCTGTCCGCCATGGCCCCCGACTGGGCCACCCTGCGCCTGAAGGGCGAGGTCAACCTGGATGACGACCCGGCCATCAAGGCCCGCATCCTGGAGGAAAACGAAATGATCCGCGGCATCTACGGCTCCGCGGACAACCCCGATTTCACGGCGTTCAGCGTGGACCACGGCACCGCTTTCCTGTTCGATTTCAGTGGGGAGCCGCCCAAGTCGTTCACTTTCTGAGTCCCGGGTACGGCGGGGGAGGGGAGCCTTCCCCGCCGATCTTCCCGCTCCCCTGTTCTGTCCCCGGCCTGCCGCCCGAGCC
Source organism: Deltaproteobacteria bacterium (assembly GCA_020444165.1). The sequence goes on from JAHLLK010000014.1 coordinate 38,849, forward strand.
GGGGACTGGCCTGCAACCACCTGGATTATTTGAAATCAGCCGCCTCGAAAATTTCGGCGCGGTGGAATTGGCATTGGCCGTGCGGGCAAAATATGGTTAGATCAAGTCGTGGACAAACCGCTTGAGGCGGGCCATGGTTCCAACCTCCGCAAGCCGCGGGCAGGCTGGGGACCCCCCAGGGAGGTTCCACCGAATTGCGGCGGTTTGCCCCAACAGCCGTCATTCGTGCCGGCCGGCAAATCCACGCTTTGGCCAAGTATCTGATAAGATGAGCGTACTATCCTACTAGGAGGGTGTTGAAAAAGTCCATCCATGGCCTTTTTCAACCCATCTTGGCAAAAGCGTCGTTTTGCCAAGATGGACAAATTGCTTGCCTTTTCAAGGCCGCGCAATTTGGCGCACCGTCCCTGGCGCACCTATCAGGCTGTTTTTCAACAGCCTGATAGGCGGCCCCGGTGCTTCCTGCGAGAGGCAATCATGCTTACCGGCGGTGACCCCGAGAAAAATAAGTCATCCCGCTTTCCTTCTTGGCGGGTGCTGACCGTAGCCCTGGTGGTCACCTGTGTGGTGGGGGCGGGGTTGTATTATGCCCTGAACCGCTACATGCTCTCCCAGGCGGAGCAGAACATTCAAAATGTGCTGTTGGAGCACAAGGGCATCCATTACTATATCCAACGCAACACCCATCCGGCCCTTTATGAACTGAAAGATGAAGGCGAGGTCCCCCAGGATTTTTACTCGCCCGAGCTGTTGTCTTCCTCCTACATGCTCCGCAACATCCACCGCTATTACAACGAAGAGCGGGCCAAGGCCGGCTTGCCGCCCATCTACTACAAGATGGCGGCCAAGAACCCCCGCAATCCCATCAACCGGGCCGATGAGCTGGAGACCCGTCTGATCGACATGTTCAACCAGAACCGCGGTTTGACTCATTTCAACGCGGTGATCGAGATCGACGGCAAAAAATATCTGTACTACGCGGTGCCCTTTTTGCCCAACAACGGAGCCTGCCTGCGTTGCCACGGCAAGCGGGAGGACTCGCCCCGCCAGCTCCAGGAACGCTATCCCGGCCAGGGTGGGTTCAACGAGAAGCCAGGCGAGATCAGGGCCATCGAGTTCGTGCGCGCGCCCTTGCAGAGCTACGTACAGTCCTTCCATCTGATCTTCGCCGCTCTGCTGGCCGGGGTGGTGGCCCTGGTGCTCATCGTCCTGGTCAACCGCCGCCTCAGCGCGGTGGTGCAAGAGCGCACCCGGGAGCTGGAGTCCGAGCTCACCGAGCGCCAGCGGGCCGAGGCCGGCTTGCAGGAGCGGCAGGACTTCCTGAAGACCCTGGTGGAATGCTCCCTGGACGCCATCGTCACCACCGACGACAACCGCCGCATAACCTCCTGCAACTCCGCCTTCCTGGCCATGTACGGCTTTCGGCGGGAAGAGGTGCTGGGCCGCTCCATCCGCCTGTTGCACGCCAGCGACGAGAGTTTTGCCCGCTGGGGCGAGGTGGTCCGCCCCGTGCTGGCGGAGCAAGGCTTTTGGCGGGGGGAGTGGGAGTTTCAGCGCCAAGACGGCACCACCTTGGCCGTGGAGGTGGTTTCCTCGGCCCACCGGGGACCCGAGGGGGAGATCTACGGCTACGTGTCGATCCACCGGGACGTTACCGAGCGCAAGCGGACCGAGCAGGCCTTGTGGGAGAACGAGCAGAAGTTCCGGCAGCTCACCGAGAACATCGACGACGTGTTCTGGCTGACTGCGGCCGATTGGAGCCAGATCTACTACGTCAGCCCCGCCTTTGAAAAAATATGGGGCCTGCCCTGCGCCCGGCTGTATGAGAACCCCCGGCTCTGGCTGGAGTGCGTGGTGGAGGAGGACCTGGCCGCCCTGCTGGCCGCCATCCCGGAACAATGGGTCTCGACCGCGGATTTCGAGTTTCCCCCCTACCGCATCCGGCGGCCGGACGGCGCCGTACGCTGGATCTCCGACCGGGCCTTTCCCATCATGGACGAGAACGGCCAGGTTCACCGGGTGGCCGGCATCTCCGAGGACATCACCGCGAGCAAAGAGGCCGAGGAAAACCGCAGCCGCCTGGAGCTGCAGCTCCGCCAGGCCCACAAGCTGGAGGCCGTGGGCACTCTGGCCGGCGGCATTGCCCACGACTTCAACAACATCCTGGCGGTGATCATGGGCTTTGCCGAGCTGGCCCAGGACGACGCCGCCGCGGGCAACCCCAACCCCGCCAGCCTGCGGCAGATTTTGCTCTCGGCCGAGCGGGCCAAGCAGTTGGTGCGCAAGATCCTGGCTTTCAGCCGCAAGGACGAGCCCGATCTGCAACCCCGGGACCTGAACCAGATGGTGCAGGGCGCCCTCACCATCCTGGGCCGCACCCTGCCCAAGATGATCGCCCTGGAATCGCGCCTGGCCAAGGCCTTGCCGCCGGTGCTGGCCGACGGGAGCCAGATCGAACAGGTGCTTTTGAGCCTGGCCTCCAACTCGGCCGACGCCATGCCCGAGGGCGGCAAGCTGACCGTGGAGACCCAGTTGGTGGAGCTGGATGAGGAGTACTGCCGGCGGCACCTGGAGGTGCGCCCGGGGGCCTATGTGCTGCTCCAGTTCAGCGACACCGGCCACGGTATGGCCGAGGCGATACGCGAGCACATCTTCGAGCCGTTCTACACCACCAAGGAGGTGGGCAAGGGCACCGGTTTGGGGCTGTCCACCACCTACGGGGTGATCAAGAACCACGGCGGGCACATCTATTGCTACAGCGAGCCGGGCCAGGGCGCCACCTTCCAGGTCTACCTGCCGGTGGCGCCGGGCGAGGCCGGGGACCAGGCTCCGGCGCCGGGGAGCGGCCCGGCCCGGGAGGAGGCCTGGCGGGGAGCCGAGACCATCCTCCTGGTGGACGACGAGGAGGGCCTGCGGGAAATGGGCCGCCGCAACCTGGCCGACCTGGGCTACCAGGTGCTCACCGCGGCCAGCGGGGAGGAGGCCCTGGAGGCCTTCGCCGCGGCCGACGGCCGGGTGGACCTGGTGATCATGGACCTGGGCATGCCCGGCATGGGCGGGCACCAAGCCATGCGGCAGATCCTGGCCCGCGAACCGGGCGCCAAGGTGATCATCGCCAGCGGCTACGCGGCCAACGGCCGGGCCGCGGCCGCCCTGGCCGACGGCGCGGCGGGCTACGTGGCCAAGCCCTTCCGGCGGGCCGAGCTGGCGGCCACGGTGCGGGAGGTGTTGGACCGAGAGTAAATGCGGAGGTTTTTAATCGATATGTCAGATAAAGCCGTAGCGAACGCTTGAAGTTGCGACTGTGCGTTTTAATGTGTTCGCTGGTTCAATTTCATGGTTAAATATTGGAGAGTTCCTATTGAAAAACTGGTGGGGTGTAGGTTAACAAGTGTACGGCATAAACTTTGCGTGACTGGCAAATGCTATGCGTCAGAAGAGGTGGTTTATGCTCTCGTAGTTGAAGCTTAATCTTGATGCAATATGATCTGATTAAATTTGTAATTAGTTACAAATTGCACTGCTTAAAACGCATAAACTTAATTTATTGATGGTGAAAATCGATCTAAAGTGGTTTGCTGGTCTATATGAGATTTCTGAAAAACTTAGATGATTAATGTTGGGGATTGTCTTGTGGTATCTCTAACAATATGATTCACTTCTAAAGTATAAATTCTTTGTTAGTTTGGGGGGGGTAATGAGATTTCCTCGCTGGTTAAGGTATATTTGGTGGGTTGGACTTTGTGGCTTGCTTGGCAGATTTTTTCTTATGAGATTGCCTGCTATTGAAGAAGGATTTAACTACCCCGTTGACATTGCTCTTTTACTAGTTTTTATTGCCCTGATATTGGTTCCAATTTTTCCAGACATGTCTCTGTTTGGTTTGAAATTTAAACAAGAGATCGAGGAGATGCGTAAGGAAGTTGCTGAGCAACTCAATGAATTTAATGCGCAGATAAAATTAACAATTGCGAGTAATAGCGAAACGGTAGTGCAGTTAAGAGAGATTAAGGCTCAGATACAATCTACAATAACCAGTAATAATAGCGTAAATATAACAATGCCGTTGCCCCCTCCTGATGATCAGCTTCCTTTGCTTGAAAAGAGGATTAAGGGAGATGTGTCTGAATATCTAGAAGGTGTGGATTATAATAGTAAAAATCGCGCTGGGGATATGTTTAATGGCGTCGGACAAAATGCTATCTATTTGTTTAGGATACGATATTCTCTCGAAAAAGTTTTAAGAGATATTTGGCGTTATGTTGGCTTAACGCAAGAAAGCCAAAGGGCGGTGGGGATTGGACAAATTATTGCGGCATTAACGAGGCGGGATATTATTAGCCCTGAGCTTGGGGTGGCAATTAAAGATATATATTCGGTTTGTTCTCCGGCTATTCACGGTGAGCCAGTAACGAAAGCTCAGGTGGAATTTGTGGAAGATGTTTCTCCTAGAGTGTTGGAGGCTTTGTCGGTAGCTGAAGGTAGGTTGATGGGGACAAATTAGGTGTATCGTAATTTAAAAAATGTACTGCAGTGTGTTGCGGTCGGGATAAATGTAGTAAAATTAATACGGACTAATGGGTGGTAACTAGTGTGTTATTGTTGCGCTTTCCTTGCTTATTGTTGTCGTATGTGTTCGTTCCCAATATTTTCCGTGAAACAACTTGTAAAACATGACAACATGTTAACTATTCCCTAGGTTGATTGGCGCTAGTTGCTTCTTAAGGTTGTTTTTCCAAATTGACGGCGGAATTATTATATTCCGCTGGTCGCGCGAGAATGACGCCGCTCCCCCCTCACTCCTCATCCAACAGCTTCCGCACCGTGGCCAAAAGGTCCATGCCCGAGAACGGCTTGGCCAGGTGGCCGGTGGCGCCGGCCTCCAGGGCGCTCTTCACCTGGGCGTTGGCGGAGTAGCCGCTGGCGATGAGCACCTTGGCCCCGGGGTTGCGACCCCGGATGGCCTGCAGGGCCTTGAGGCCGCCCATGCCCGGCATGCCCAGGTCCAGGATCACCAGGTCGAACTTCAGTTCCGGGTCGGTGTACAGGGCCACGGCCTCCTCGCCGTTGGCCGCGGTGCAGACCCGGTACCCGGCCCGGCTCAGGGTCTGGGCCCCGATATAGCGCAGGGTCTCCTCGTCATCCACCAACAGGAGGGATTCCTGGCCCCCCAGGGGCGGGGCGGGCAGCGACGGCAGCTCGCAGGCCGCCTGGAGGGCGGTCTGCCGATAAGCGGGCAGATAAATCTTGAAGCTGGTGCCTTGGCCCGGCTCGCTGTAGCAGAAGATGTGGCCGTCGAAGCTCTTGATGATGCCGTATACCGTGGAGAGCCCCAGGCCGGTGCCCTTGCCCACCTCCTTGGTGGTGAAGAACGGTTCGAAGATGTGCTCCCGCACCCCTTCGGCCATGCCCAGGCCCGTGTCGGAAACCTCCAAGAGCACATAGGGCCCGGGGTTCATCTCCAGATGTTGCCGGCAATACTCCGCGTCCTCCAGGATCACGTTGCGGGTCTCCAGGATCAGGCGTCCGCCCTCGGGCATGGCGTCCTGGGCGTTGGTGGCCAGGTTCAGGAGGATCTGCTCCAGCTGGTTGCGGTTGGCCAGCACCTGGGCCAGGTCCGGGGCCAGCTTGGTTTCGATGCGGATCATTTTGGGCAGGGTGCGCCCCAACAGCTCCACCACCCGGTTGATCTCCCGGTTCAGGGCCAACGGTTGCAACTCCACCTCCATCTTGCGGCTGAAGGTGAGGATGCGGCGCACCAGGTCCCGGGCCCGGCTGCCGGCCCGGAGCACCTGCCGGATCTCCGGGGAGGGGTTCTGCCCGGCCTTGGCCGACTCCAGGGCCATCTCCGAAAAGCCGATGACCGCGCCCAGGATGTTGTTGAAATCGTGGGCAATGCCCCCAGCCAGAGTGCCCAGGGCCTCCATCTTCTGCGATTGGCGGAGTTGGTCCTCCAGACGGGCTTTTTCCTCCTGGGCCTTTTTCTGCTCGGTGATGTCCACCATCACGTTGATGAAACAGGCCTGCCCCTCGTACTCGAAGGGGTCCGCCGACCAGAGCAGGCTGAGCACACGGCCGTCCTTGCAGCGCATGCCCGTCTCCAGGTTCTGGAGCCTGCCGTCGCGGCGATAGGCCGCCAAGGCGCGCTGGCGATCATGCTCCGGGTCCAGCCATAAGTTCAGCTCGGAGGCGGTGCGGCCGAGAGCCTCCTCCCGGCTGTAGCCGGAGATGGTGGTGAAGCTGTCGTTCACCTCCAGAAAGCGGCCTTCCTCGATGGTGGAGACGGTGACCCACACCGGGCTGGCCAGGAAGGCCTTGGAGAACTTCTCCTCGGAGATCCGGAGGGCGTCCTCGGCCCGCTTGCGCTCGGTCACGTCCCACACGATGGACAAGACCAGATTCTTTTCCGGGATGGGGACGTTGCGGGCGGAGACGAAGGTGGTCTTTTCCCCCCGCCGGGTGATCGGCACGTCCTCCCAGTGCAGGCGGGCGGGATCACCGCTGGCGCAGTCGGTCAGCACCCGGCGTTTGACGTTTTCCCGGAAAACCGGGTCCTCGTAGGCTGCTTCCCAGAAGGCGTCGGTACTGGTCAGCTGCTCCCGCTTGACGCGGTAGAGCTGGAGGAACTTGTCATTCACGTATTCCAATAGCACTGTGTTATCAACCGAGTTTACCGCCACCCCCACCGGAAGGTTGTCCAGGATGGTCCGGATGAAGGCTTCACTTTCCCGGACCGCCTCCTCGGCCTGCCGGCGGTCGGTCACGTCCTCGAAGATGCCCAGCACCCCGGTCAAGCGGCCCGCGGCATCGCGGTAGGGCAGCTTGTTGATGCGCACCCAGCGCCGCTGCCCGCGGGCCTGATAAGGCTCTTCTTCGGCCAGGGGGGTTCCAGTTTCCATCACCCGCTGGTCGTCGGCCCGGTACTTGCGGGCCAACTCCGGGGGAAAAAGCTCGAAATCGGTCATGCCCCGCACTTCTTCCGCGCGGATGCCCAGGTCGCGGGCGAAGTTGTCGTTGCAGGAGACGTAGACCGAGTTCCGATCCTTAAGGAAAATGCGTTGGGGCAGGTGCTCCACCAGACTGCGGTTGTACTGCTCGCTTTGCCGGAGGGCCTCCTCCATGGCGTGGCGTTCGGTGATGTCCAAAACGCTGGAGAACACCGATTGCAGCTCGCCTTCGGGAGTCAACAGGGCGGAGTTGTACCATTCGCAATAGACGACCGTGCCGTCCTTGCGGTAGTTGCGGTTGTAGTTGACGTTGCTGGTGCGGCGCCCGCGAAACATGTCCTCCAACAGGGCGGAGACTTGGGCCTCGTCATCCTCATGCACCCATTTCAGGTCGCTTATGCGCTGGCCCAGGATTTCCTCGGCCTGCCAGCCAAAGATCCGCGTGGCCTGGGCTGACCAGAACAGCACGCGAAAATCCCGGTCGAACTCCACCACCCCCAGGGGGGAGTTCTCGAAATGGAAGCGCAGGCGCTGCAAAGCGGTCCGGAGGTTCTCCTCGGTTTTCTTGCGCTCGGTGATGACGTCGAACACCGCTACGAAATGCTCGGGCTGCGGGCAATACACCGAGATGGCGAACCACATCTGGAGGCTTTCCACATAGGTGTCAAAGCGCTCCGGCCCTCCGCCGGAAGCCACCCGGCCGTAGATTTCCAAGAGCCCCGGGTCCTTCTCCGTGATGCCCGGGATCACTTCGGAGACCTTTTTTCCCTCCACGCCCGTGAGGCCGGTGAGGTTGCTGAAGGCCCGATTGGTGCGGAGGTAGAGGAAATCCACCGGTCGCCCGTCCTGGTAGAGCATCCGGCAATAGGCGTAGCCGTTGATCATGTTGTCGAACAGAGCGTGGAACACATCATGGCTGGCCCGGAACTCCGCGGCCTTCTGCCGGCTGGCCGTGATGTCCGTGCAGGACACCACCACCGCCGAGGGTTGGTTGGCCTCCGGTGGGGACCAGGACCGGGTGGCCAGGGAGAGCCAGAGCACGCTTTGGTCCGGCCGGGCGAGGCCGCGGACTTGGGCGTCCAGGGCCTGGCCGGTGGCCAAGGTCTGGGCCCAGGGCAGCTCCGCGGCAGGGCAGGGGGAGCCGTCCTCCCGGAGCCAGGGGCCCAGGCGCTCCCCCGGGAGGTGGCCGATCACCTCCCGGGCGGGCAGGCCAAAGATGCGTTCCGCGCTTCGATTGAATAGGGCGATCTTGCCGTCGGCCGCAAGGTAGATGATCCCCTGGCCGACCAACTGAAGCATCTCATCCAGGTTTGCTGGCCCGATCCCGTGTTCCGTCATGATCGTTTGTCTTACCCCCCAGCACCAGCAGTCGACTCCGGTCATGCTGTAGCGGCCGAATTTCCCAAGTAACTGCGGGGGCTGGTGAAACCATTACCGGGCACCTTGGGCAGGGAAGACCCTCTAACCACACCAATAACAGGAGGATCGCAAAGACGCCCCGGCGGGGAAACTCCCGGGGACAGGCTTTGCGTCGCGGCCGCCGGCCGGCTTACCGGACGGCAGTTAAGAGGGAGTTGGAAATTTCTGCACGGTTTCCGCCGCCGTGTCAAACAATGATAACTTTGGCTCGTGACGCTTTTCCAGCCCATAAGCGTCCCGGGGAGAGGGAACGGCGATTTTCGTACTCATTCAGGCCCTGCACCCCTCGTTAACTTCCGGTATTTGTGGGTTGGCGCGGCCTCCCGGGCGGCAGCGGCGCCGGTCACGCTCCTGGAACGTCACGGCCGCCTCCCCACCCCCCGGCGCGCAGGGTCCGCGCGCCGGCCATAGTCCGGGAAAACAACCCGGCGGGACGGCGGCCTCGCGGTATGGCCCGGGCGCAACCCGGCCGGGTCAGCCCAACAATGGTACAAAATTGGCTGTAAGGCGGCCAGACAATTCTCCGCCGGCGGGGCAGGGCAAAAGGCTGGGAGTTGCGGGAAGCCCCGGGGCCGGAGCCCCCACCGGGGGCGAAGAGCGTGGCCCAGCCGGCTCCGGGAAGCCGGCTGGGCCCGGTAAGTTGTCCAGGCCCCCGGGGCGGGGAGCCCCGGGCAGGGGCCCTACTTGAACTTGCCGAAGACCCGGTTAAGCTCGTCCTTGAAAGCTTCCAACTCTTCCCGGTACTTCTTCTTGGCGTACATATAGGTCTGGGGATCCACCGGCACTTGCAGGAAGTTCCGGACGATCTCCAGGCTCTCCCAGGCCTCCAGGTAATACTGGTCAAAGGTCACGGCCCGGCCGGTCTCCTCGTCATAGAACAAAACGTTCATGGAGAAGCTTTCGCCGGCCTCATAGCTGTCCTTGGCCACGATGATCAGGCCCAAGGCGCCCAGGGCGCGGCCCCCCCAGGTCAGGGCCGTGGAGCCCCGGGCCAGCCAGGCGGAAGCGGTTTCATAGCCATAGGTCTTGATGAGGTGGTTTTCCAGAGCCACCCCGCGTTCCATGAGATAGAACGAGGCCTGGTTGACCTTGCTGTACTTGATGACGTTGAAGCCCTTGGCCGCGGCCTGATAGTACAAGCCGTTGAAGGCCAGGTAGTCCTCCACGGCCGTGCTGCCCGTGGCGTAGTAATTGGTGCCGGCCAGGGCCTCGCGGGTCCGCTGCCACGCGGCGTACTCCTCGGCATAGGCGCCGCGCTCGGCAAAGGCCTTGACGTCCTCCACGGTATGGTCCACTAGCGGGCGCCAGCTTCCCCGGGCGCCGTACTTGTAGTAGTCCATCTGAGATTCGACGTACTCGTAGCTCTTTTCGGGATAACTCCAGCGGAAGAACTTCCAGAGGTTCTTCTCGGTGGCGATGTTGGCCACCGGCGGATTGCCCTGGGGTTGCAGGCCGCTGGGGTCCATGCTGTTCACCGGATCGGAGCCGGCGTATTGGTACAGGTTGGTGCCGGCCTCGGGTCCCAGGGGGTCCTCGCTCAGGAAGCGGCCGCTCTGGGGGTCATAGAAGCGGGCCCCCATGAGGTAGAGGCCGCCCGCCTCGCTCCGCACCCCGAAGAGGCCCAGGAAGCGGCAGGGATCGTCCAGGTTGCCCGTGGCCGCGCTCACCCGGCCGTAGGGGTCGTAGGCGTAGGTCTGCACCACCGCGCCGCTGGCGTTGCTCACCGCCAGGACGTTGCCCGAGGGGTCGCCGTGATAGATGCGGTAGTCGCCCGCGGCGGCCCCCAGGCTGTAGAGCAAAGCGCCCTGGCTGATGTAATAGCGGTCCACCTGGCCGGTCTGGTCGTAGGTGCAATAGAGGAAGCGGCCCAGCCGGAGCTGGTAGCTGGTCTGGCTGCCCTGGTTGCGGCTCAGCAGGCGGCCCTGCCAGTCGTAGGTGTAGTTGTAGGTGGCTCCGCCGGTCACCAGCTTGCTGAGCCGGTTCAGGCCGTCATAGGTGTAGGCCGCGGTCTGGGCGCCGCTTTTGCCCGTGAGGTTGCCGGACGCGTCATAAGTGTAGTTGGTCACGGCCGAGCCCACGGCGGCCTTGGTCAGGCGTCCGGCCGCGTTGTAGGTCATCTGGCGGGTCTCGGTGGCCGCCGGGGGCTCCGAGTCGCCGGTGCCCCGCACCCCGATGGTGCGGCCCAGGACATCGCGCTCCAGGGTGTAGCCCCGGAGCAGGGTGCCGGCCGCGTCGCGGTGATACAGGCCCATGAGGCGTCCGGCCCCGTCGTAGGCGTAGGTGGTGGAGGTCTGGTTGGGCAGGGTCACCTGGGTCGGCTGCCCGGCCAGATCGTAGGTGAAGCTGGTGACGCCTCCCCGCCAGTCGGTCAGGCGGGTCAAGAGGCCGGCGCTGTTGTAGGTGTAGGTCAGGGTCTTGTTGCCGGGGTAGGTCAGGGTCTTGACCCGTCCGGCCGCGGTGTAGGTCCAGGTAAGGGCCTTGCCCCGGGGATCGGTCAGGGAGGTGCGCCGGCCCAGGAGATCGAAGGTCTGGGTGGTGGCGCCGCCGTTATCCTGGATTTGGGTGGTGTTGCCGGCCGCGTCGTAGGTAAAGGCCAGGTTTTGCCCGGCGGAGGTGTTGCAGGCGGTCAGCCGGCCCTTGGCGTCATAGGTGTAGGTGGCGACCACTCCCCGGCGGTCCGTCTGGCTGGCCACCAGGCCCTTGGCGTCATAGGTGTAGGTTTCCACTCCCCCGGCGGGGTCGGTGCGCTGGGTCACGCGGCCCAGGGCGTCGTAGGCAAAACGCCAGACCCGGCCGGCCGGGTCGGTGTGGGTCGTCAGATGTCCCTCGGCGTCGTAGGCGTAGGTATGCTTGCCGCCGTCGGGCAAGGTCATGACGGTGATGCGGTTCAGGGCGTCGTAGGAATAGCGCACCCTCCGGCCGGCCGCGTCGGTCTCGCTGCTGATGCGGCCCGCCAAGTCATAGGAGGTGGTGGCAACATGCCCCAGGGGGTCGGTGACCTTGGTCCGGCGGCCCTGGGCGTCGTAGGTGAACTGCCAACTGTAGCCCAAGGGAGTGGTTTCCTTGATGAGGCGGCCGTCGGCGTCATAGGCGAAGGTGGTGGCGCCGCCGCTGGGGTCGGTCTGGGTGGTCAGGCGGCCGCCTGCATCGAAAGCGGCCCCCAGGGTCACCCCGTCCGGGTCCTGGTTGCCGATGAGGTTGCCGTCCGCGTCGTAGGTGTAGGTGGTCACCCCGCCCAGGGGGTTGGTGATCCTGGTGACCCGGTTCAAGGCGTCGTAAGTGTAGCTGGTGGACGCCCCCGTGGCCGCGATGGTGCGTCGGGTCAGGTTGCCGGCCGCGTCATAGGTGTAGTTCAGGACCCCGCCCAGGGGGTCGGTCTCGCGGGTGAGGTTGCCGGCTGCGTCATAGACCCGGTTGACCTCGCTGGTGTCCGGGAACACCACCCGGGTGGAGCGGCCGGCGCTGTCATACTCCACCTGGGTGACCCGGCCCAGGGGATCGGTGACCGTGTCCACCAGGCCCGCCGCGTTGAAGGAGAATTGCCAGATCTTGTTCAGCCTGTTGGTGAAGGCGGTGATCTGGCCGGACGCGTTGAAGTCGAAGGTGGTGGACTTGCCCAGGGGGTCCTCTATGGAGGTCAGGTTGCCCTGGTTGTCGTAGTTGAGGACGGACTGATGATTCCAGGGATCGGTCACGGTTTGGAGCTGGTTGTTGCCTGCGTTGTAGGTGACCTCCTGGGTGCGCCCGGAACGGTCCTGGTAGCTGATGCAGTTGCCGCTGGGGTCGTAGGTAAAGGTGTCCTCGGCGCCCAGCTTGTCGCGCCGGGTGGTGGGCTGGCCCTGGTTGTTGTAGCTGAACACGGCCGAGTTGCCGTTGCCGTCCTCCAGGGCCGCCAGGTTGTAGGCCTGGTCGTAGTAATGGGTCACCTGGCGACCGGAGGGAACGGTGATCACCGTGGTGCGGGCCGCGTCGTCATAGGCATAGGTGGTCTTCCCGCCCAGGGCGTCGGTCTGCTGGACCACCCGGTCGGCCGCATCGTACCTTTGAGTCAGGGCGGTGTGGCCCCGGCGGTCGGTCAGGCGCACCAGGCGGTGGCTACCGTCATAGGCGAACTGATAGCTGGCCCCGCCCGGCAGGGTGAGCCGGGTCAGGTCCTGGCTGCCGCTGTAGGCAAAGGCAGCGGTGTAGCCCGGCGCGGTGATGCCGGTGAGCCGGCTGCCGCTATAGGTGAGGTTGGCCTGGCGGCCCCCCGTGTCGGTGAGGCGGGTCAGCTTGCCCGAGGTGTAGGTGAGGGCCACGTTGTGGCCCACCGGGTCGGTGATGGAGGTGAGCTGCCCCGCGGCGTTGAAGTTGTAGATGATCTTCTGGGGGGTTTCCACCTGCCAGCCGGCCGCGCCCAGGTCGGTCAGCTCGGCCAGGGTGTGGCTGTTCACCGGTTCGTGCTTGGTGCCAGTGGCTTGGAAATGGTCCACATGGCCGTCGTCCCACTTGACGCTGACTTCGCCGGTGGTGGCGTTCTCCGTTACGGTCAGGTTGTAGGAATGGGTCCAGCCGTAGCCCAGGGGGCCCAGGTAGGCGTGATCCAGGGCGTTGTAGGTGACCCGGAAGACCAGGGGCAGGCCGCCCTTGCCCGGCAGGCCGAACAGGGCGCGGCTGAAGTAGAAATTGCCGGTGCCCGGATGCACCGGGTCCGGGCCGGGCTGGTGGGAGGAGTCGCCGCCCAGGGTGTTGTCCGGGTCCACCGGCGGGGGCGGGTCCTTTTGCAACTTGATGGTGGTCTCGGCCGGGTTGCTGTCCTGGGACGCGGTCTGGCTGCTGACCACCTGGCCCTGGTTGCTTAGCACCGTGCCGTCGCCCAGGCCGTTGTTCACCCGGACCTTGAGGGAGACCACCTGCACCTTGCAGGGGTCCAGGTGGGCAATGGTCCAGGAGAACACGTCGCCATTGAGGGCGAAGCCCGGCGTGGCCTCCAGGGCCACGGTGTTGGCCGGGGTGGGCAGGGTGAGGGTAAGGTTGTCCTGGCCGGTGGTGGCGGCGACGCTGAGGTGATAGGTCAGGGTGTCGCCCCAACTGGCCTCGCTCAGGTCCACGCTCAGCATGGCCTTCAAGGGCGAGCTGTCGTTGGACATGCTCAACGTCCCGGCCGCGCCGGCCGTGCCGGGAGTCCCGTCCTGGCCTTCCCGGTTGTCGGGGTAGTAGAGGTTTTTCCCGCCGACTCCCCCGGCCCCGCCGGCGCCGCCGTTCACGTTGGTCACCATGGCCGGGTTGTAGGTGCCGGCCCGCAGGATGATTTTGCCGCCATCGGCCCCGTTGCCGCCGTCGCCGCCGTCGCCCGGCGCTCCCGCGGTCATGTTGGCGGAGGGACCCGCGCCGCCATGGCCCTGGTGGCCGTCGCCGCCGTTGCCGCCCCGGGTGTAAAGTTCCAGGGTGTAGCCCGGAGTGAAGGCGCCGGTCACCACATTGATGCGGCCGGCCTTGCCCCCGTCGCCCGCGGGGGGGGCGTTTTCCGCGTCGAGGCCGTTGACGCAGACGGGGCAGGGGGTGGTACCCCCGCAGGGAAGCCCGGAGTCGCCCGCCTTGGCCCCCTCGGGGCCGTCGCCGGCCAAGGCGCCCTCGGCGTAGAGGTACCACTTCTGCACCCCGCAGGCGGAATGGACCCAGATGGCCCCGCCGTCGCCTCCCGCCGCCCCGGCGGAGGAAAACGCAAAGGTGGTGGGGGGGGTGCCAGAGGTGCAGTAGGTGCCGTTCGTGGCCCCGTGGCCGCTGGAGCCGCCGTGGCCGCCGCGGGCCCCGTCGCCGCCCAGGCCGCCCTCGGCCCGCAGGGTGGGCCGGGTGGTGACCAGGGAGGGCTCGCCCTCGCGGGCCGAGCTGAAGCGGATGTCCCCGGCCCAGATCTCGATGGAGCCGCCCGCGCCGCCCTCGCCGGCCCGGCCCGCCGCGCCGGCCATGCCGGGCGGCTTGGCCCCGTAAAGGGGATACGACGAACTGATGTAAGCCCCGCTGCCGCCCGCCCCGGCGTCACCGCCCGCGCCGGCGTTGCCGCCCCAGCCGGCGCTGCAGTTGATGTCCCCGTCCCGGTGCTGCAGGGCGCCGGCCACCACCAGCTTGAGGTGGCCGCCGTTGCCTCCCTTGCCGCCGCTGCCGCCCAGGGCTCCGTTGCCGCCGGGCGTGGGGGCGGCATAACCGTTGGACTCGGCGGGGGTCCGGCCCGTCAAGCCCTGGCCTCCCTTGCCGCCGTCGCCGCCGTCGCCGCCGCGGAGCAGCAGCTCGCCGGCGATGAAGCAGTCGCCCATGATGTTGAGGGTTAGGGTGTAGCCGTCGCCGCCGGCGGCGCCGCTGAAGCCGGGCGAGCCGCTGTCGCCGTTGTCGAGGCCATCCGTGCCCGCCGCGCCATCGGCCCCGGTGGTGCCCCGGCCGTCGATGGCGCCGGTGCCCAACAGGGTAAAGTTGGCGTTCACCGTGAGCATGGTGTCGCCGATGAGGTACAGGGTCGCCCCGCCCTCGATGGTCACGTTGTCAAAAACATGGCTCCCCGGGGGCAGGGTGTACACCTGGTTGGCCGCCACCAGCAGATCGGCGGCCTGGGCCGCCGGCGCCGCACCCAGAGCCAGGAGGGCGAGGAGAACCAGGGGTGCGATCAGGTGGCGATAAGGTAGGTTCCGCATGATCAGCGCCCCCCTTCCTGCGCGGCCCCCAGGGCCGGGCTGGTGCTAAGCTTTCGGATTTCCTTGAGAGAACCATCCTGGATAAGCCAGAGGAGGAGACCGCGGTCGGGCGTCTGCCACAGGATGTCGGCTTGGCCGTCGCCGTCGTGGTCGCTCACGGAGACGATGATCCCGCCGGCCGGCGCCGGCTGATCCAGGGTCACCGCCCGGGTCAGGCGCGGCCCGTCCAGGAGCCACAGGGCGGCCCGGCCGTCGACGGGGTGCAGCCACAGGAGGTCCGGCCCGCCGTCGCCGTTGAAGTCGGCCAAGCCGTACAACAGCCAGGCGGGATCGGCCGCCCGGCCCAGGAAGAGCTGCTCCAAAACCTCGCCCTGCGCGGTGAGGAGCCGGAGGAGCACCGTGCCGTCGGCCGGGTTCCAGAACAAGAGGTCGCTGATGCCGTCGGCGTTGAAGTCGTGCAAGGCCGGGTTCAGGCTGGGCGGCAGCTCTTCCCCGCTTTCCGGGGTCACCGCGGCGCCTGGGCTGGACCCGGAAACCGCGGCCCCGCTGCCCGGGCTACCTGACCCGGCGCCCTGGGCCGTGGTCAGGGGCACGGTGGCCAGGGGGTTCAGAGAACTGACCAGGGAGGCGCTCTCCTTGGCGCCGTCCTTCGGCGCCCCGCCGCCGCCGGCCAGGGCCGCGGTCTGGTTGGGGTCGTTGCTGGCATAGGCGAAGCCCAGGGAGGCGTGCTGCTGCCAATTGGGGATATTGGCCAGGATATAGGCCACTTCCGAGGCGCTTTTCGTGTAGAGGTGGGTGCCGAGGGCCGTGTTGTAGAGCTTGTATATCTCCGTGGTGCCGGGCACCAGGGAGCGGAAGATGAAACCTTCCACCCGTTCGTAATTCCAGCCCGCCGCCACCAGGGCGTCCCGTTCGGCCGGGTTGTTGGTGTAGTAGTGCCGCCCCGAGTTGGGGTTGTACAAGCGGTTGACGGCCACCCCGCCGGTGGCCGCGGTCACGGGCACGTAAAAAGGCACCGGGTTTGACTCGTCGAGGTAACCGGCGGCGACCGCGTTCTGCAATTCCACGTAACGGGTGGTGAAGAAATGGTAGGCCGCGTTGGGGTTGTAGGCCCGGTACATGGCGGTGATGGAGGTGTCCCGGGCTTGCAGGAAGGCGAAGCCCAGGGAGGACACCTGTTGCCACTCGGGCATGGTGGCCAGGATCTGGGCCACCTCCGAGGCGCTGGTGGTGTAGAGGTGGGAGCCGGTGTTGGTGTTGTAGAGCTTGTACACCTGACTGGAGCCCACCACCTGGGTGGTGTAGATGTAGCCCTCCACCCGTTCGAAGCGCCAACCCGCCGCCACCAGGGCGTCCCGCTCGGAGGTTTTGGCCGTGTAGTAATGTTTGCCGCTGTTGGGGTTGTACAGCCGGTACAGGGCCGCGGTGCCCGCCAGGTTGGAGCCCATGATCCGGAAGTTGCGCTGGCCCGTGGACTCGTCCACGTAGCCCGCGGCCACCGCGTTGCGGAACTCCTGGTAGTTGGTGGTGAAGAAGTGGTAAGCCAGATAAGGGTTGTAGGCCCGGTACATGGTGCGCATGGCGGCGCTCACGCCCGCCACTTTGGTCAGGTTGCCGGCCGCGTCATAGGTGAAGGCAAGGCTGCCCGACTCCCCGAAGGTGGTGCTGGACAACCTCCCCCGGCTGTCATAGCCGAACTGCTGATAATAGGCTAGAGCCGGCGCGCCCGACCAGATAAGGGCCAGCGCCAGCGTGAGGCCCAGGCGCAAACCTCCCGCGACAATCCCCCGCATATCCTACCTCCCTGCATGGGCGAGCGAGAACGAGCCAGTGGACCGTAACCATAGGGCTCTGCCGTACCTCTCGGCGCGAGAGGCAGCAGCAAGCCCAGGTCAATTTGTTTGGGGCAGTGGAGGTCAGGTACGCCGGTCAGGGCCTCAGGCGAGGATATAAATAAATTTGTGGGCCCTGTTTAACGACAAAGCTGATAATTATGCGTACGCTGTCGGAACATCATGCCTTAAGGCTATGGTCAGGGCAAGAACTAACTGCCAGAAGATTGCATTGTAACTTAAGCTTAAAGTTAGGGCAGGTAGCGGTAAATATTATGTAATTTCTCAGAGGGCAATTTTGGCGGAACTGCGTTTCCAGATTTGAATTTAATTGGACGATGGAAATGTAGAAGTAAAAGGCATGAATTAATAGATAGTTATAAATGACGTACTGAATCAGGGCCTGGTAGCGGGACCTGCTCCCCGGCTCAAACCGACCGGCAAAAAAATACAGCGCATTTTCCTCTTCCCTTCCCTGCCAACCACAATCGGCACCACGCCCCGCCAAACCCGGTGAGAAAGCGTGGCCTCCCAGGCGGGTTGACACAATCAACCATCTGCTAGATTTTATGAATCGACAATGAAAATCAAGGTACCATTTAGGAATATATAAGACAAATACGGAAGGCTTTGGCCGGAGGCGGAACCAGCTTGCTTGCCGAGCGGCCCCTCTTGAGGCCATTGCATGGTGAAACACATAAAACGTGTTGATATTATGCCAAAAATGGCTGTGAAACATGATTACGGCGGGCAATGACCGATGCGGGCCAAGGATGGCCCGCCAAATTGCAAGCTTCAAAAAGCTTGCAATTTGTGAGGCTTGGCAAAACCGAGTTTTTGCCAAGCCGACATTGCACGGGGCAGGAAGCCCCGTGCAATGCTCTCCGTTTGGCCTGAGGCGATTTGCCGGCCAGCCGGGGCTTCCCTTGACGCAGATTGCCCGGCAACCCCCCCCGTCCCTCGGGCTGCCTTTTCCCCGCCATGGGAGCCCCGGCGTTGCCCCGCCTTAGGCCGTGGCCAGACGGAAAATACTCAGATAGGTAAAAGGCCCCAGGTCCAGATGCTCAAATTGGCTGAAGCCATGGCTCCCCAGCATTTCCGCCAGCTCCGGCGGGGACAGGCGGATCGCCTTGGGCGGCCCGGGAGGGCCGTCGATTTTTTTGAATTCCACCGCTGCCAAACAGCCGGCCGGCGTCAGCACGCGCTTTATTTCGGCCAAGGTGGTGGGGTGGAAGCCGGCTTCCACGAAGTCATGGAAAACCGTGCCCAAAAACACCAGATCCACCGCTTGGTCCTCCAAGGGGATGTGTTGGCCCGCATCCCCCACCAGGGCCTCCAGGTTGCGCAAGCCCGCCTCCTGGGCCCGCGCCTGCAACTGGCGGATACCTTCCTCCCAAAGGTCCACGCCGTAGATTTGGCTGTCCGGGCCCAAGAGCTGGGCCAGGGCCACCGTGTAATTGCCGGCTCCACAGCCCAGGTCCAGCACCCGGCTGAGGCCCAGTGTTTTTATGGTGTCCAGGAAAAGCCCCTGCTCGATGAGGTCGAAGCTGCTTTTCCCGGCCGCTTTGGGATGGTCACTCATGTCTTTTGGCTCCCTGCTGGAATTCAGCGGCTTGGAATGTGGCGGTGGCGGGGAGGGGCGGTTCCGGCCGCCAAGCCGGAGCCCGGTCGCCACCACCACCAGTCTACCAGCCCCGGCAGGCAGGGGGGGGGTGCGCCTACCAGCGAATCAGGATCGCCCCCGCCAGCAAGAGAGCCCCGCCGAGGAGCCGGGGGAAGGTGATGGGATAGTGCGGCACGTGGAGGATGGCGAAATGGTCGAACACCAGGGAGGCCACCAATTGGCCCACCACCAAGAGGGTGATGACCGCGAAAGCGCCCAGGCGGGGCAGCAAGAGAATCGAGGTGGCGATATAGATGGCGCCGAAAACCCCGCCGGTCCAGGACCACCAGGAAGACCGCGCAACCAGGCTCAGGTGCAAGCCGGGTTCCCGCATGACCACCACCATCAGGAGCATGACCAGGGCGCCGCCCAGATAACTGACAAACCCGGCCCACCAAGCCGAGCCGATTTCCGCACGCAGGTTGGAGTTGACCGCCTGTTGCACCACAAAGCTGGTCCCGGCCAAGAGGGCGAGGAGCGTGAAAATAAAATTTTGCACGACGGACAAGAGCTTGCCTCCTTGCCGATAATGGGCGGCCTATTATCTTACATGTTGATGTTAAGGGACCCTGATTTCAGCCGGACCAGGAACATACTGCCTGGGATTGGCTCCCAGGTCAATTTTTCCGTCCCTGGGCGGGGAAAGCAGCGGCCGATGGGGGCCAAGGATAGCCCGCCAAAATGCGAGCTTGGAAAAGCTTGCATTTTGCTAGGCTTGGCACAACCGCGCTCTTGCCAAGCCGACATCGCACGGGGCAGGACGCCCCGGGCAATGCTCTCCATAGGTCTGGTAGTTGCGCCGGATCTCGGAGAATTGGCGCCGGGAATACCCCATCACCTTGCAAGCCCGGCCGATGTTGTTCATCTCCGCGGCCAGCTCCAGCAGGCTAAGCATCCTTCGTGCTACCTTCTTCCCGGGGGTCATGTCCCTTACCTCCTTGGGTCCGCAGTGCTTCGCAACACTTCTTCCAACCCGGTAGGAGGCGGCATGGCCACCTCTGCCTTTGGCTCACAGTGTCAGGTAATTACCAGCACAGCACAGCCTGTCCGGCCCGCACGTTCTCTGGCCCGCAAACTCGCTCTAAACCTTGTAGTCGCGGTCCTCTTCCGGCAGGGGCAGGAGGCCGCCCCGGCGCGCCGGGTCGATGGGCTCCAGGAGCTTATCCTTAAAGGCCTGCGCAAAAACCTGTGCAAAATCGATGCTCGCTATGGCTCCCGTCTGGCCGGCCTCCTTTTTGGCCACCACCCGGCGGATTAACTCCTCCACCATGCCGGCCACGGGCAGGAGCGACTTCTCGCCCAACAGGCGCACGTCGTCGGAACACCCGCCGTCCGCCAGGCGCACGTTGATCAGGGGGGACTGGCCCACGATCTCACCGCCGTCGATGGTCTCCGAGACCCGGTGCAGGGTGACCCGGGTGGTTTCCGCTTGCCGCTCGACCATGTCCTCCCAGGGATGGGGCCCGGCGCCGTGTTGGTGCAGCAGGTCGGAGGGATGGATGTTGTAAATGCCAAAGGCGGGGTAGTTTATGATGGGGCGGTCGACGGCCTGGCCCAGGGCGCTGACCACGATCACCTCCGGGTCCCAGGCGGCCAGCTTGTCCCGGAAATAGTCGCACTTCACTTCCCCGGTGTAGCAGGGCACACCGAACCGCAGGGCCGACTCCACCATGCCCAGTTCGTAGTCTTCCTGTTGGTCCTGGTCGTAGTAGCGCCAGAACCTTTTCTTCACCGAGATCCTGGCCGCGGGGTCCAGGGGATCGTCGGTCACCAAGCCCACGAGGTGCAGCCGCTCCGGCTCGCGGCGGGCCAGGGCCTTGATCGGCTCAAAGGCCAAAAGCCCCATGACCCAGCTGCAGATGGCCAACACCCTGAGGCCTTGCCCCGGCGTGGCGGGGCGTTCGCCCGGCGCGGGGAGGATCAAATGCCCCCAGCGGGGGCCCCGCGGCGCCCGGATTTCGCGGCCGGGGTTCCGGGCCACGATCCTGCGCAGGAAATCGTCCTCGGGGTTCAACTGGCTCGGGGTCAGCGTTTGCATGGGTTCACCTCCCGGTTAGATCGTCACTCGCGGGCCCGCGCCTTTCAAGTCAGGAGGCTGAACATGACCATGATGGTCACGCTGCAAGCCACCGAGGTGGCGAAGACCAACTTGGAGGCCAGCTTGGCGTCGCAGCCGTAGCTGGCGCTGAGCGGCACGCTGAGCATGGCGCTGGGCATGGCCGCCTCCAGCACCAACACCTGCATTTGCCAGGAAGCCAAGTCCAAACCCAAGACCGGCAGCCAAACCAGGATCGGCTTGAGGATGAGCTTCACCCCCCCCACCAAGAGAGCCAGGGAAATGATGGAGGTCAGGCCGCCGAAATTCAGCAGCAACCCCACGGTCAACACTACCGCGAAAGTGTTGGCCTGGGCCAGGAAGTCCAGCGCGTCGATCAAGGGCTTGATCTCCGGGCTCTGCCACGGCAGCCCCAGGGCGGAGGCCAGCAGGCCCAGGACCACCGAGATGAAAATGGGGGAGTAGAAAAAACGCAGGACCGTGTGCAGGTGTTTCTGGGCCGAGCCCTGGGCCGAGCCCTGGGGCGAGCCCTGGGGCGAGCCGTAGTAGATGGCGATGAAGGTGCCCAAGGTGAACAACAAGGGCCCCACCCCCAGCTCGGATATCACCACCGCCTCGGTGACGGCTGAGGCGTTGTTCGCGAACAGGTGGGAAATGAGGGGATAGCCCAGCAGGGAGGAGCTGCCAAAGCCGGCGGTGAGCAGCATGGCTCCGGTCTGGGGCCGGCTCAGCTTCAGGGCGCGGGCGGCCAGCCAGGCCAGCCCCAGGGACACCAGTTCCGCCGCCACCATCACCAAGGCCAGCACCGTCTCGCTGAACAGGACGTGGGTCTTGACCAGGGTGACGAAGATCAAAGCCGGCAGGGTGACCTTGGTCACCAGGTTGCCGAAGATGGGGCCCTGGTCTTCCTTAAGCACCCCCTGGCGGCGCAAGAAGACCGCGAAGCAGATGAGTCCCACCAGCATGACCACGGATATGATGACTTGTCGATTCATTTCCCCTCTACCTTTTCAGCCAGGCCTGGTGTTGGCGAGTGCGCGGCAGCCGGCCGCTTACCTGCGCCGGAACCTGGGCCGGCCCGCGAGGTTGCCTATTTCCAAAACTCGCTGCCCGGCCCCAGGCTCAGCCAGCCCAGCTCTTGTTGCAGCTCCAGGGCCAAAAAGCCCAGTGCCAAGACCAACAGCCCCCAGCCGGCCCAGCCCGCAAACCGCCCCAGAGGGCCGGGATTCCGCAAAAGCATCAGGGCCGGCAGCAGCAAATACAGGATGCCCACGCCCAGCCCCCCGACCACGTCCAGCGCCGTCAGGAACAGGTTGGGGTAGAGATACACCACGGCCAAGGGCGGGCCGAAGACCAGCAGGGCGCGCAGGGCCCGGCTGCTCTGGGGCAGGACGGGCTCCAGCAGGTCGCCCAGGAAGGCCATCAGGGCCACACTCACCGGCAAATAGGAGGTGATGATGGCGCAGAGGGAAAAAATCAGGCCGGCCGTGGCCACGGTGGCGGTGTTCAGGCTACAAGCCAGGGGCACGGTCGCCGGCTCATTGGCCTGGCAGGCCTGATACAGGCTGAAGGGCTCCCCGGTGAGGGGCAGAGACCCCACCACCACCATCATCCAGACCAGGCAAACCAAGAGGGGCAGGCTGGATCCGAGCAACAGAGCCCGTTTAACCAGGTGGGCCTGCCCGTCCAGGGCCCGGCAGACCACGGGGATGAGGTTGTGGTAGGCCAAGGTGGTGACGATCAAGGGGATGCTGGACGGCAACAGGGGCCAGTCGGCGCGGAGCAGGCGCTGGGGCTCGATGTGCCGCCCCGCCTGCCAGATCAGAAAGACGAAGCTGGCCAGGAGGAGCGCCATCAACAGGGCGTTGCCCCGCCGCACCAGTTCCAAGCTGAACAAGGCCAAGCCGGTGACGGCCACGAAAAAGCCCAGGAGCAGCCAAGGCTGTTCCTGGGGCAGGTCCAGCAAGTGAGCCAGCACGGAGGCCGCGCCGGCCAGGTAGGCCACTAGAATGCCGTAATAAATAATCAGGTAGCCGACGACCGCCAGCCATTTGCCCCACGGTCCCAGGTGGCGGTGATACAGGGTGGGCAGGTCAGCGTCCAGGTCGCCGCCGGCCAACTGCAACCGGGCCAGCACCCAGGCGCTGGCCAGCAAGACCGCCCACACCACCACCATGCCCACCCCGGCCGGGGCCAGCCCGGCCAGGCCGGTTTGCACCGGCAGCGCCAGGATACCGGCGCCCACCGCGCACCCCGCGATCAAGAGCGCCATGGTCCAAACCGGTGGCTTGCCTGGGGTGGGCATCTCTCTCCTCATGCAACAAAGTGTGCGCCACCGGGATGTCCGCGGAGCCTGCCCCGGCCCCGCCTCCCGGACGGGCGGCTCACGTCCTCCCCGTGGGACATCCCCAAGGGCGCCGCCCCCAGCCCTGAGCGGGGGCGTTCGCCGGCCGCGGCTGCGCGGCCGGGGTCCGTTTCGTCCGCGACAGGGGCAAAGAGGAGGTCTGGCCGCCGAGCCGCCGGGCAAGGCTTCCCAAGTCAAGGCTGGCGGCCGGACGCTCCCCAACCAGGGACGCGGGCGACGAGCAGCACGGGAGGCAGCAAGAAACCCTTACACCAACATATTGAGGCCATTGCATGGTGAAACACATAAAACATGTTGATATTATGTAAAAAATGGCTGTGAAACATGATTACGGCAGGCAATGGCCGATGCGGGCCAAGGATGGCCCGCCAAATTGCAAGCTTCAAAAAGCTTGCAATTTGTGAGGGTTGGCAAAACCCGGGCCCCCGGCAAGCTCTGCTTGCTGGGGTGGAGTCACGTTTTTGCCAAGCCGACATTGCATGGGGCAGGACGCCCCGTGCAATGCTCTCATATTGAATAGCTTTCCGTTTGGTGGAGTGTCAAGGCCCTCCTGCCGGTCGCCCCGCGCAAGCTGGGCGGGGGCGGGTTCAGGCCGCGCGGAAGGCTCCTCTTGCCGGGTGGGGGCAGGAAAAGGGGGAAGCCGGGCCAGCAGCGGCAGCGGGCGCGGGGGCGGATCTCTGGGTGGAGGTACCACGAAAAGGCTGGCCAGCCAAACCCGTTCCATTTGTCTGACCCGCTCTCGCCAAAAACCACCCAACCCCGCGGCTGCTTCACCGCCGGACGCCTCCCCTGGTCAGAGCATCCCTCGGTTCCTGCCGGGCACGACGACCGCCCAGGGAGCGGGTTCGCCTCCTCTCCGCCAGGCTCCGGCTAACCTGAGGCTACCCTGCCGAGGATCGATCGCTGGCCCAAACTTTACACATTGACAAAAATTGTAAACATGATAGCATGCATCGTGCCAGGAAGCCCCGAAAGGCGAGGTCGATGGAACAGAACGAAACGGCGGTGAAAATCCTGCGAGCGGCCCAGGATTGTTTTTTCCGGCACGGGTTCAGCAAGGCCAACCTTACCCTGATAGCCGAGTACGCAGGCTTTTCCCGGGTGACCATCTACAAGTACTTCCGCTCCAAGGAGGCCCTCTTCAAGGAAGTGGCCCAGGCCTTTCTCAACGAACGGATCGCGGAGACGGAGGTGATGCTCCTGGTGGAGGAGAACCTGTGGAAGCGCCTGGAGTACTTAATTTTTTCCTGGATTGTCTCGCCTTTCGAAAGCATTGGGGACGATTGGGTCGCCGCCGATTTGAGCCACGCACACAAACTCGGCAATCAGGACGTGGAGGCGGCGGCCCAAAGCGCCTTGCAGGGCTTTCTGCGCCGGTTGGTGGAGGAAGCCCAAACGAACGGGCAAATCGACCTGGCCCGGTTGGGGCTCACCGGCGAGGACCTGGTCGAGGTGCTGGACGTGATGCTCAGCGGCCTTTTCGACCGCAAAGTGGAGAACATCGGCCGCGAGGCCCTGAAGCTCATCGGGTTTTTCCGGGCGACCCTGGGTTCGCCACGGGAGCAGCCCTAGCAGGCTGCTAGCAGGCTGTTGAAAAACACCCTGCTAGACGGAGAACGGTGGCATATGCCTGATTCGGAAAAATCCGCGCGCCGCGGGGCCGCCTGGCTGGCGGCGATCTGCCTGGTCCTGACCCTGACGGGCTGTCAGGACGAAACCCAGGCCCTGGAAACCGAGGGCGCCCGGCCGGTCAAAACCATGCGGGTGCAAGCGGCTTCGGAAAGCCTCCAGAAGGCCTTCCCCGGCATGGTTCGGGCGGCCCGGGAGGTGGATGTCTCCTTCCGGGTGGACGGAACCATCAATCGGCTGCCGGTGGTGGCTGGCCAGGAGGTGAAGCGGGGCGAGCTCCTGGCCGGGCTGGACCCCAGGGACTTCATCATCCGGCGGGATCGGGCCAAGGCGGCCTACGTCGAGGCGGAAAACCAGTACCGGAGGTACTCCCTCTTGGTGAAACAGGGGGCGGTGGCCCGGGCGGAATACGACAAGATAGACGCCGCCTACAAGACCGCCAAGGCCAACCGGGAGGAGGCGGAGGCCGCCCTCACCGACACCCGGCTGCTGGCCCCCTTCCACGGGGTGGTGGCCAAGCGGTTCGTGGACAACCACCAGGAGGTGAAGGCCAAGGAGCGGGTGGCCGCCCTCCGGGACGTCTCTCACCTGGAGGTGGAGGTGGAGATTCCCGAGGCCGACGTGGTGCACTACCACTCCCAGAGCGACTACTCCCTGGGGGTGCGGCTCGACGCGGTGCCCGGGCTGGAGATGCCCGCCCGGGTTTCCGCGTTCGGCTCGGAAGCCGACCGCGTGACCCGGACCTTCACCGTGAAAGCGGTGTTCCAGGCCCCGGAGGGCCTCAACGTCCTGCCCGGCATGACCGCCGAACTGGTGGGCCGCCGCCGGGAAAACGGTGGAACTGCTGAGGTCTGCGTACCCCTGTCCGCCGTGCTGGCCGACTCCCAGGGACGGGACATGGTGTGGCGGGTGAACCCCCAGACCATGACCGTGGAACACCTGCCCGTGAAAACCGGCCGGGTCTGCGGCCAGGACATCCGGGTGTTGGCGGGCTTGCAGCCGGGCGACACTATCGTCACCGCCGGAGTGCACCACCTCCGCCAGGGCATGCTGGTCTATCGCATGAAGGATGAACACGGCGGGGAACGGAAATGAACCTGGCCGGGCTCGCCATCAAGCGGGAAACCACCACCTGGGTGGTGATCGCCCTCCTGCTCCTGGGCGGCGCTTACGCCTTCCTGGAACTGGGGCGGCTGGAAGACCCGGAGTTCACCATCAAGGAGGCGGTGGTCTACACCCTCTACCCCGGCGCCAGCCCGGAGGAGGTGGAGCAGGAGGTCACCGACCCCCTGGAAATCGCCATCCAGCAGATGGGTCAGTTGAAGGAGATACGTTCCCGCTCCTTCCGGGGTCTCTCCATCATCCAGGCGGAGATGAAGGAAAAGTACGGCAAAAAGGAACTGCCCCAGATCTGGGACGAGTTGCGGCGCAAGGTGAACGACGCCCAAGCCGAACTTCCCCCCGGAGGGGGCCCCTCCCTGGTCAACGACGATTTTGGTGACGTATACGGCATCTTCTTCGCCGTCACCGGCGACGGCTACTCCTATGCCGAAATCAAGGAGTACGTGGACTTCCTCCGCAAGGAGCTTTTGCTGGTCGAAGGGGTGGCCAAGGTGGCCATCTTCGGGGCGCAGGACGAGCGGATCTACGTGGAGATGAGCCCCAGCAAGATGTCTCAGCTGGGCATCGGGCCGGAGACGATCTACGCTGCCCTAAACAGCCGCAACCTGGTCAACGATTCGGGTGAATTCCAGGTGGACGGCGCTTACCTGCCCCTGGACCTCAAGGGAGGCTTCACCAGTCCGGAGAAGCTGGGGGATATCCTGCTCTCCGGGGGAAGCGACGGCCGGCTGCTCCGCCTGGGGGACGTGGCTCTCCTGAAACGGGGCTACGTCGAGCCCCCCGCCCAGGCGCTCCGCTACCAGGGCAAGCCGGCCCTGGGCCTGGGGATTTCGGTGGTTTCCGGGGGCAACGTGGTGAAGCTGGGGGAGAAGGTCCAAGAGCGCCTCCAGGAACTGGCCCCCCGGACCCCCGTGGGCATGGAGGTCAACGTCATCACCTTCCAGGCCGCTCTGGTGGAGGAGGCGGTGAACGGGTTCCTCTGGAACCTGGGGGAAGCGGTGGTCATCGTCATCGCCGTGCTCATGCTGTTCATGGGCCTCCAGAGCGGGCTGATCATCGGCGGCGTCCTCATCCTCACCATCGCCGGCACCTTTTTGGCGATGTACGTCTGGGGCATAGACCTGCAGCGCATTTCCCTGGGCGCCCTGGTGCTGGCCCTGGGCATGCTGGTGGACAATGCCATCGTGGTCACCGAGGGCATGCTGGTGCGCATCACCAGGGGCATGGACGGGATAGCCGCCGCCGACGAGACGGTGGGGCAGACCGCCTGGCCGCTTCTGGGGGCCACGGTG
This sequence comes from Deltaproteobacteria bacterium, assembly GCA_020444165.1. The sequence continues at coordinate 65,839 of JAHLLK010000014.1, forward strand.
GTGGCCATTCTGGCCTTTGCCGCCCTGGGGCTTTCCAACAACGCGGCCGGCGAATTCACCTACTCCCTGTTCCAGGTGATGCTCATCTCCCTGCTGCTAAGCTGGGTGCTGGCGGTAATGGTCACCCCGCTCTTGTGCCACCGCTTCCTCAAGGTGAAGGGCGCCGGGCAAGACAACGATCCCTACCAGGGCCTCCTGTTCCGGGCCTACCGGCCCATCCTCCGCCAAGGCCTCCATTACCGTTGGCTCACGGTGCTGGCCATGGCGGTCCTGTTCGCCGGGTCCGTGTTCGGCTTCCGGTTCGTGGAGCAGAGCTTCTTTCCACCCTCCACCCGCTCCACCTTCCTGGTGGATTACTGGCTGCCCGAGGGGACCCACATCGCGCGCACCTCACAGGACCTGCGGCAGTTGGAAGACTTCGTGAAAGGGCTGCCCGGGGTGACCGGCGTGACCACCTTCCTGGGCCAGGGCGGGCTGCGCTATACCCTGACCCTGGCCCCGGAGTTCCCCAATACCGCCTATGGCCAGCTCATGGTGGAGGTGGAGAACCACGAGGTCATCAACGACCTGCTGCCCAAGGTGTGGTCCTATGCGGCCGAGCGGTTTCCCGACTCCCTCTGCATCACCAGCAGGTTCGCGTTGGGCCCGGGCGAGCCGGGCAAGGTGCGGGTGGCCTACACCGGCGACGACCCCAAGGTGCTGCGGGCCCTGGCCGGCCAGGCCGTGCAGGTGATGGAGGGCAACCCCCGCGCCAAGGAGGTCCGCATCGATTGGCGGCAGCCCGCCCGGCTCTTGGAGCCCATGGTGGCGTCGCTGCCGGCCGAGGCGGCGGGGATAGACCCGGCGGAGATCGCCCGGACCATTCACCGTTTCACCCAGGGGCGCACCGTGGGGGGGTATCGGGAAGGCGACAAGCTGATCCCCATCGTGGTGCGCTCCCCCGCGGCGGACCGGCAAGACCTGGACGACCTTTATCAGCAGCCCATCTGGAGCCCCGCCGCCGGGCGCATGATCCCCCTCCGCCAGGTGTTGAGCGGGGTGGACCCGGGCTGGGAGGACGGCATCATCCGCCGCAAGAACCGGAAGCGCACCCTGGAGGTCCTGTGCGATCCGGTAGCCGGCACGGCGGAAGCCCTCCGCCGGCAGCTGGCGCCGGGAATCGAGGGGATTGAGCTGCCCCAGGGCTACAGCATGGCGTGGACCGGGGAGTACAAGGACTCCAAGGAGGCCAACGCGTCGGTGTTCGCGGGGGTTCCCTTGGCCTTTTTGGGCATGGTCCTCATCGTGGTGGTGCTGTTCGACGCTTTCCGCCAGCCTCTGATCATTTTTCTCTGCCTGCCCCTGGCCATGATCGGGGTGACCGCCGGGCTCCTGCTGACCGGCCTGCCCCTCAGCTTCATGGCGGTGCTGGGCATCCTGAGCCTTTCGGGCATGCTCATAAAGAACGCCGTGGTGCTGATCGACCAGATCGACCTGGACATCGCCGCGGGCAAACCCACGCTCCGGGCCATCAAGGACGCCTCCATCAGCCGGCTGCGGCCGGTCCTGATGGCGGCCATAACCACCGTCCTGGGCATGGCTCCCCTGATCATCGACCCCTTCTATCAGTCCATGGCGGTGACCATCATGTTCGGCCTCACCTTTGCCACCCTGTTGACGCTCCTGGTGGTGCCGGTGCTCTACGCCCTGTTTTTCCGGGCGGGGCACACCTAGGCGGGGGAAGCTGTGCGGTGGCGGCGCCGGCCCCCCTTTGGGGCGCAGGCGGCTGAAGCAAGGCCGCGGCGGCCTGATCCCGCCCCAGGCGTGGCAGCTGTGACAATCAATTCCGGTTTGCATGGAAAATTCGCCCACACTAGGCATCTTGCCCAAAATAGGTAACCACACTACCGGGCTAATTTCCAAAGGAGAAGGGCAGTCAGAGAGGGCAGTGGAAAGCCTGGGATATATGGCACCGGCAAAAAGGACATGATCTCTTGGGGACAAAGGCCCGGGTGGCGATAGTAAGCGGGAAGCGTCTAATCTAAATTTGCTTTCAAAATAGCGAGGACCTAGCCGAGAGCGGCTAGGTCCTTGATATGATTTGGCGTCCCCAAGGGGATTTGAACCCCTGTCGCCGGCGTGAAAGGCCGATATGAAGGCGAGGCTAATCGCCCGCCGGGCATCCAAAACCCCCCGAAAACACGAGAAAACGTCAATAGGTAACGGCCCGTAAGGGCCCACAACGGCCGGTTAGGGCCGGCAGCGTCCGCAAATGTCCGCAAGGTGGGTGAATGGAGGGAGGCAGGGGAACCCCTGTGTGGTCATACTCCCAAGGCGGCCCACAGCTCCCGGACCACGAACACGTAGAGTGGGGTGTGCTCCTGACCGGCCAATGCCTTGAGCCGGGTCCGCAGGTCCTCCGGGAAGTGCTTGATGGTCCAGAAGTGCACCAGCTCCCCGGGATCGGACAAGGCGGGAGCCTGGGTCCCAGGGTTGGCGGAGATCCGATCCGCGATGGCCGTGAGCTCATCCACCAGTACCTCGGTGATGGTCCGGCCGGAGATGGCGGCCTCGGCCTTTATGGCGCGCTGTAGGGCCACGGGAAACTTCTGGAGGCCCCAACTCGGCGCGTCGATGTGCTCTTGCTCGCGGTAGCCCAAGTGATATTGCCTCGCATGGTTTAGCATAGGTTCCTCCGTAGACTAGTACAAAAACGTGGGCGGCATCAAGGGCCGTTACACCTGCAACCCGCCAAGTGCGGCCTCAGCACAGCCCGGCCAGTGCCAGGAAAGCTCCGCCTCGGCCATATCGGTGATAAACCAACCCCGGGCGGTGTCCAGGATGTCCACCGACCAGGCTCCGCCAACGGCCCGGCCGGCCGAGGAAGCGAGATCCATGATTTCCCGGAGGTCCTCTCCGTTGAGTGAGGTTAGCTCTTCATAGGCCAAGTCGGCCGAGGCCCTGCCTTGCTCCAGCGCTTCCCTCGGCCAGTACGGGTGAAAGCAGACCACCCTGGCATCTTGAACAAAGAACCGGAACTCCCGGCAGATCGGCATGTTGCCGTAGCGCGGGCAAACGCCAAAGGGCTTGGTGGGCAGCATCTCCCGCACCGCCCAGGTGTCCCAGGGCAGGCCCACCAATCCAGCCATGACCGAATACTCGACGATGGAGTAGACGTGGCCGGTGATAACGGCGGTGCTGTGCAAGTAGCAGGTGCTCTGCCAGCCATGCTTGCCGGAGGTATGGTCGGTGCGGAGGAAGCAGGGAAGACCCACTTGATTGGCGGCTCTGGATATCTCCAGGAAAAACTTTTCTGCCTCCGCGCGGTGCAGGTCTTTGCCGTCCAGGGCAGCCCAAAGGCACTTTTGCGCCAGTTCGGGCATGGGGACGATGATGGTTTTAGGCACCGGCAGGCCCGCGGCCTCCAGCTTCGGGAACCAGTAAGAGAGGGCGTTTTTATCCATTCGTGACCTGCCTTAATCGAGATTCCGCTTGATATAAGCGGTATTCGAGATGTTCGGTTTTGGCGCGGGCTTCTCGCAACGCCTGTTCCAGATGATCGATGCGCGAGCGGAGACCGTAAATTTCATGGTCATCGGCCTTCCGATGAAGGGCCTCGCGCAAGGAAGAAACCTCGTGCTGAAGGTTGCCGAGACCGGTCCAGGGGGGCTCCGTGGGCGGGCTCATTCCTTCACCCCCTTGGCCGGTTCGTACAGCTTGGCGATGAGGGCGTCGGTGCATTCCAATGCGAATACCGCCAAGCTGGATGCCGATTGACTTATGTAGGGGTTGGCGCACATCCCCGCCATGAGCGCCGCGGCGATTTCTAGGCGATGGGCCGATGCAGGATTCTCTTTAATCATCTCCAAACGCGAGTTGTCGCTCCTCGCATTCGGGAAGAACAAATGTCCCAAATTCTTGAGCCAGGCGCTCATTGCGGCACCCGGGCGAAGGGGTCGCTGGGGTTGACGATTTCGGCGAGCATCTGAACCTCCAGAAGTGTTTCACATGAAACAAAAAATGACTAAGAGAAATAAACGAAGGCGGCTGCCGGGATTTGAACCCGGTTGCCCCGGGGGAGCGATTATCCCGCCGTCGCGGGGCACCCCACGGTCTTGGGCCGAACGTTATCGCCCAGCGGAGTCGCGTCGGGCCGGGAACCTATGCCCCCCATGGTGGGCTTTGGCCCCCGAGCGTGTTCCCATCACGCCGCAGCCGCCAGATGTTGGAGCCAAGCTGATGGACTCGGAACCAGGGGCCGGCCCAGGGAGACGAGCAAGTTCCCCATGAATGGGTTACCCCGGGCCCGCACCTGGTTCGGAAGCCATCAACAAGATGCCCGTCTCTCCGGGCTGTCACGCCTTTGGGCCTTTCCAGGCCGGGGCTGACGTTTGCGCCCCTTCGGGAGTTGGCCCCGGTCCAAGGCGGATGCGCCTCAACTCCCTCCCGGTCCACGGTGTGGGGCTACTGCCCCCGAGGTTCACTCATGACGCCTGGTTCAGGGTCATTCCGGCATCTCCATGGTCATCTCAGCCTCCTGTGAGGGTTGTGATTCGGCGCCAATGAGTTGCGCCATCGGATAAATATATCCTAGTCAAATTATAAGCCAGGCGCAACACAAAAAACAAAAAGTAGTAGCAATTTCGGGCATCTATCCGAAAAAGCCGGACGCGTAGAATGCCCGTAGAGCCCCGATCTCGGGCCAGGCAAGGGGTAGGTAAGGGGCAGAATCGGGCTCGATATGGCTCAAATAGCTTTTTTATTTACCATCCACCACTATTGGTAGTATGCTGAGCGGCGGGAGCACTATATAGGGGGCATCATGCAGGTTAAATCCTGGCCGATCGACAAGATAAGGCCTTATCCCAACAACCCCCGGGTGATACCGGAGGCCGCGGTGGACGCTGTGGCGGCCAGCCTGAAGGCCTACGGCTTTCGCCAGCCCATCGTGGTGGACGAAGAGGGGGTGGTGATCGTCGGCCACACCCGCCTCCGCGCCGCGGCCAAGCTCGGCATGGACAAGGTGCCGGTGCACCAGGTGGAGGGCTGGTCGGAGGAGCAAAAGCGGGCCTACCGGCTGGCCGACAACAAGACCGGCGAGGCCGCGGATTGGGATATCAAGACCCTGGATGATGAGCTCCGGGCCCTGGGGGAGATGAATTTCGACCTTGACCTGACCGGCTTCGATCTGGATGAGCGCCAGGACATTGCAGACCTTGCCTCGCAGGTGGATCTACAGGAGCCAGGAGCGGCCGGAGAGAAGCGAAACCTGGGTGACAAGGGGCGTCAAATCAAGGTGGTCCTCTATGCCGAGCAGGTGCACCAGTTCGAGGCCGCGCTCAAGAAGGCCGGCGAAGCCAACCGGGCCCAGGCCCTCATGAAAATCTGCGAGGCGTACCTTGGCAGCCGGGGTTAAAAAGGACAACTCCACGCTTCGCCAGAAGGTGGCCCTGCGCCGGAGTGCCCTTAAGGCCCTTGGAGCGGAGCCCGTCATTCTGGAGACCCACGGCGGCAAGGGAGAAATCTTCAAGCGTTGCTACTCCAATGTCGAGCAGGGAGTCGTGTTTGAGACCGACCCTCGAAAGACCGCGGTGCTGTCCCGCCAGCGGCCGACTTGGGCCGTCTACGAGGCCGATTGCGTGGCCGCGATGGCCGCCGGGGTCGGGTTTCATCTGCCGATCAACTTCGCCGATTTCGATCCCTACGGCGACCCCTGGCCGGTGGTCAAGGCATTCCTAGGCAACGCGGATCGGCTGGCCGGGCGCATGGTGATAGTGGTTAATGACGGCCTTCGCCAAAGCGCCAAGATGGGCATCGCCTGGCAATGCGAGTCACTTCAAGCGGCCGTGGCCGAGCACGGGAACGCCTTCATATACGAGCATTACCTTGCTGTCTGCCAGGAAATCCTGCAAAAGGAAGCGGCTCAGGCCGGTTATAGCCTGGGCCGCTGGACGGGATATTACTGCGGGCATGCCCAGCAGATGACCCACTATGCCGCGGTTTTGGAGAAGGCATGATCGGTGGCGCGCACCAGGTCGGCCTTGAGGTAGTAGGTGCCTTTCAACTGCCCTCCGTGGGGATGCAGGCGCCGCTTGAAGCCGTACCCCCGCAACAGTTCCTCGGCCTGGCCGCGGAAGTCCACCCAGTCGATGCCCGCCTCGATGTCCTTGAAGTGGTTCATCTTGCCGATTTTGAACTGATCGACGAACCCGTGGCCCAACTCGATCAATTCAAGGGTCTGGTCGGGCTTGATCACCGGCTCCAGGCTGGCCCAGGTGGGGATGCCGTGGTGATTGGCCTTTTCCAACAAGGCCAGGCGGTGGCGGGGCAATGCCGCCAGAGGCTCCCAGTCGAAGCTGTCACCAGGGTCGGCGAAGGTCAGCGTGGAGGCAATGGAGGCCCGCCCCACGGCCTGGGCCAGGAGATCGAAGTCACGCTCCGCCAGGGTCCCGGCCTTGGTGAGCACGTCCACCCTGAGCCCCAGCATGGGGTTGAGCAGGATATCCAGGGCCTGGCGGGTGAGTCGGAGTTCCCGCTCCGCCGGCTGGTAAGGGTCGCTGGTGAAGCTGAGCAAAATGGACCGAGGATCGCCGGCGAACCTGGCCGCGTCCTTCTCCAGTTGCTGGAGGACGTTGGGCCGGGGCCGGATGTCGGCGTGGAAGGTTTTCCGGTCCGTCCGGGTGGCGTCCGGGGCGTAGCAGTACCGGCAGCCGTGGCTGCATCCCTTGTAGAGATTCGCCGCCAGGGGGGCGTATTCCAGCGCCGGTCCCCGGGGTTCGTAAATGATGCTCATGTTCGCTCCCTTGTTTGATCGTTTACTAATTATAGCAGCAAAATCAGCTATCTAACAAGGATTAAGGGTGGCCAAGGGGGAGAAAAAGAAGAAGGCCCCGCCCCGGAAACAGAAGGGGCAAAAGTGCCGGGACTACGGCCCGCTCCGGACCGCCTATGTCGAGGGCATAGTGGATGGCGACGGCAACCGTCGCTGGCCGACCTATCAAGAGGTGGCCGAGTTGTTCAACTTCCCGGCCTCTTTGCTGCGGGCTTTCGGCGCGCGCGAAAAATGGACGGACGCTAAAGGCAAGTTTCGTGCCGATTTGGAACAAGCGGCCCGGGAAAAAACCATAAACCGGCTTTCCAATGAGGCGGCGGAGTTAGACTCGGCCGCGCTGAAGTGCGCCAAGGCCGGCATAGCCGAATGTGCCCGCCATTTAGCGGCCATGGGCAAGCGCCGGAAGTTGGAGGAGGACGCCACCTATCCGGAGCGAGACCTGGAGGCCCTGGGCCGCGCCCTGGCGGGCTTCCATAAGACCGGGCGCCTGGCCCTGGGCGAGCCGACCGAGTCCACGGAGAACCGCAACCTGGAAACTTTCGAGCGGATGCCCGCGGACCTGCGGCGCCGGAAAATAAACGAGATGCTGGACCGATGGCCCAAGGAGGACCTATGCAAGGCATGATCGCCGAACATCTGAGGATTGTCCGGCACCAAGACCTGGCGGAGTGCCTGGAGACCTGGTTTGAGGCCACGGGCGGGACCTTCCCCATGGAGGGATTCGACGTGGACGGCACTCCATATTGCATCAACCGGGAGGAGTTCTTCGCCAACATGACCGACCGGGGCCGCTGGGGGTTCTGCCTGGGCGGCCGGGGCCCGGCCGAGATCCATGTTTGGTTGGCCCCGGATCGGGACACCTCGGAAATGGTGAGCCTACTGGGCCACGAGATGGGCCACCTTTCCCCTCCCTGGTATGGCGGGGAGGACATGCGAGAGGAGGCCAAGGCCGGGTTGTTCGACGTGGTGGCGCGGCTGGCCCATGATGCGGCCGGGCGCCTGATGGAGTGCCCGGGGGATGAACTGGAGTACATCTATCAGTCGCCCGAGGATCTGGCCGCCACGGAAGACCAGGCGGAGGAGTAGATGGCCAAGACGGTAAACCAGGTGGTCCTGGATCGCATCGCGGCCCACGCCACGGACCTCACCCGGGTGGAGGCCCACCTGCAAAGCCGGGTGCTCAGGATGCTCAAGGACCTGGAGCGCGACCTGGCGGCCACCCTGGCCGCCATCGATCCGACCGGGGTCACCCGGTCAACCTACCGGCAGGCGCGCCTGGAGAAGTTGCTGGCCCAGGTGCGAGCGACCATCAAAACGGCCTATACCGGAATCCGCCGCGATAGCCTGGCCAACCTGCGGGACTTGGCCTCCATTGAGGGGGAATTCGCCGGCACCACGCTGAAGGTGGCCATCCCCATGGACTTGTCCGTGCGCTTCCTGCCGGCCGAGGCTCTGGAAACCCTGGCCACCGACACCCTTATCGCCGGGGCCCCCACGGCGGAGTGGTGGGCCGCGCAGGCTGGCGACCTGCAGGAGCGATTCAAGCGGGCGGTCCGGCAGGGGATGCTGGAAGGCGAGGGCATCGGCAAACTCGTGCAGCGGGTTCGCGGAACCAAGGCCGCCGGGTTCAAGGACGGCATCATGCAGACCAGCCGGCGGCATGCCGAGATGCTGGTGCGCTCCAGTGTTCAGACCGTGGCCAACCGGGCCCGGGAGAAGGTGTGGGACGCCAATTCGGATCTGATCTCCGGGTTGCAGTGGGTGAGCACCCTGGACAAACGCACCTCGCCGATGTGCATCGCCCGGGATGGCCACGAGTACGGTATGGAGGACCATAATCCCCTGGACGGTGGCCCGCCCTGGGGCGCCGGGCCGGGGAGCCTGCACCCGGGCTGCCGAAGCACCTCGGTGCCCATCATAAAGTCCTGGCGCGAGCTGGGATTCGACCTGGACGAACTCCCAGAGGGGACCCGGGCCAGCATGGACGGGCAGGTGCCCGAGAGCATGACCTACAGCAAATGGCTGGAGGGAAAAGACGCCGCCACCCAAGATGAGATCCTGGGCAAGGGCAAGGGCAAGCTGTTCCGCGAGGGGAAAATCAGCACCGGGGACCTGCTGGACAACCGGGGCCGGCCGCTGACCCTCAAGGAACTGCGGGAGGCTTCAGGGTATGAAATGACGCAGGGTTTCGCGGCGCGACTTACGCCAGATCAGTTCCGCGAGGAGCTGGGGTTAGGGAAAGCCTTGTCCATGCCAATCAAAGACTTCACGGCCGAGTGGGGGGAGATTAACAGGACGGTGGGCGGGAGTGATCCGTTCCTTAAAACCTTGGCGGGCATGCAGGGGTTCACTGGGTTGCCGTCACTTGTAAAATCGGTGGACGAACTGCCGGGCAATGCATTGTTGCGGGGGATTGGTGGGGCTGGAGGGGATGCGGAGCTGTTCGGAGAGGCGTTCAAAACGGGAGAATACTTCCCAGGATTGGGGGTTTACGGTAATGGGGCCTATACCGCCTATGGGCCGAACGCTGGGAAGATAGCCAGCATTGCAGCGGGGGATGATGGTGTTCTGCTGAGGATGAAGCTCAAGCCAGGGGCAAAAGTAATCGACTATAACGAAGCCAAGGCTCAACAGGCAAAATGGTTCGACGACATGGCAGGGGACGATCTGGCTAAGGCAAGGGCGGACATGCGAGCGGCCCGAAAAATGGAAGATGACGCGGAGGGGGATCGCTTGTATGCCGAGGCAAAGCAGCGAATATATGAGATCACTGAGAGGGTGGAACGGGCAAGGCTGCTGTTTGAAGATTTGGGCAGATGGGCGACGATGGAGGGATATGACGCAATCAACATAGCGGGGAATGAATATATGCTCGTATTAAACAGGTCCGCATTGGCGGTAGAAAAGGAGCTGATCAAGGGAGGGACGATTTGAACGCCGAACTGAGCAGAAGGGCAGCCAGGGTCATGAATACGCGAGCAGTGATATTCATGCCAAGACAGGAAAAAAAGATGTTCATCGAGGCACTAGAAAAGGCGCATAGATTCAACGACCTTGACAAAAAATGGCAAGAGACAATCGTGGAGGCAGAGAAAGAGGCTAAGGGATAGGCATGAGCAGTGGAACACAACCAACCAGAAAGGCGACCTAAATGAAGCTGGAAACTCTCAGCGAAAAGCAGTACCGCGGGCGGATTTGGGCAGACGAGGCCATCAAGGGAAGGCTGGAAGCCGACGTGGAGACGCTATTCCATGCCGCCTTGGGGGGTGTGGAATACCGGTGGAATTACCAGGATGGCGGATTCCCTCCCCATATCTGCACTTCGTGCAGCACCCCTGAAGCCGGTTGGTGCCCCAACAAGATGAACAAAAAAAGCTGGGAATTGATCGTGAATGGCAAATGGGTGTTCTTCGGGGTGAGCCAGGCCTCCTGCATGCTGAAAGCGATTGACCGCATCGTGTGCGAAGGGCTGTTCTTCCCGCGAGTGCGCTTCGCCGCCACCCATAAGCAAGAAGAAGGCCAGGCAGAGAAACCCCAAGGCGAGTAATCCAGGATGGTCGCCACCGCCTCACCCATTATGTCCAGCCTAACTTCCGGCGCCCTATCCCCCCGGGAGGAGGCCCAGCTCCTGGCCATGCTGGAGGCGGAAGATTACGACCTGGCGGAGGACAGCCTGTTCCACTTCACCCGGGCGGCCTGGCCGGTGGTGGAAGGCGGGCGCAAGTTCAAGGCCAACTGGCATCACCGGGCCATCTGCGACCACCTGGAGGCGGTGACGCGAGGGGAGATAACCCGGCTGATCATCAACGTGCCGCCGCGGTCAACCAAGTCCACCATCGTGTCGGTAATGTGGCCGGCCTGGGTCTGGATCAAGGAGCAAAACAAGCAATTCCTGACGGGCTCCCATGCCGCGCCGTTGGCCATCCGCGACGCCCTGAAGACGCGTCGGCTGGTGAACTCGCCCTGGTATCAAAAGCGGTGGCCCCAGGTGCAGTTCACCGGAGACCAGAATCAGAAGACCCGCTACGAGCTGAAAGGCGGCGGGCACCGAATCATCTTTGGCATGGGGTCTGGGGTAATCGGCGAAGGCGGTGATTATCTGGTGATCGACGACCCGCACCCAGGCAAAGACGGCATGTGGTCGGAGGCCAACCGCCGGGCCGCTGCCGAATCCTATGACCAGGAACTTTCCACACGCCTAAACGACCCAGAGAACTCCGCCGTGGTGATCATCATGCAACGTCTCCACCAGAACGACCTATCGGGCCATGTGATGGCAAAGGAGCCTGGCCGGTGGGTGCATCTGCGCCTGCCCATGGAGTTCGAGCCGGAAGACCCCTGCTGCACCGTGCTGGGGTTCCGCGACCCGCGCACCGAGCCGGGAGAAATTTTACAGCCCGAGCGCTTCAGCCCGGCTTGGCTAGCGGCTCAGAAGCGGCTCCTCGGCACCTACGGCGTGGCCGGCCAGCTCCAGCAGCGCCCGGCACCGATGGAGGGCGGCATCATCCAAATCGGATGGTTCCGGAGGTACCGCGAGCTGCCCAGCCGCGACCAGTGGATCGAGGTGGTTCAGTTCTGGGACACCGCCCAGAAGGCCAATGAGCTGCTGAACTGCCCCTGGGTCTGCGGGACCTGGATTCAGACCCGCGACAACCGGCTCTACCTCAAGGATGTTTACCGGCAGTGGATGGACTACCCCACCGGCAAACGGATGGCGGTGAGCCTCTGGGACCGGGAGAGGCCCCAGGCCGTAGTGATCGAAGACAAGTCCACCGGTTCCAGCCTAATCCAGGAGGTGAGGGGGAAAATTCCCGTCCTGCCTTTCGAGCCGGAAGGGGATAAAGTGACCAGACTGGCCACGGAGTCGCCGGCCATCGAAGCCGGCACCGTTTGGCTGCCAGAGTCGGCCCCCTGGCTGCCGGATTTTGAGACCGAGCTGGGAAGCTTCCCGGCCAGCGCCACCATGGACCAGGCGGACATGCTGTCCATGGCCCTCAAGTTCTTCCGCGAGCGCCGCGGCCAGGGCCAGGCCTTCATTCCGGACGTGATCAATTTTTAGGAGGCAACCATGCCCATCGACACCACCCACCCCGAATATGACGCCCGGGTAAATCTCTGGAGCAAGTGCCGCGACGTGGTGGAGGGAGAGGAGGCCGTGAAGGCCGCCGGGGAAACCTACCTCCCCAAGCTGAGCCGCTCCCAGGATCAGCGCAAATATGATTCCTACAAGTATCGTGCCGTGTTCTTCGACGCCACCAGCCGCACGGTGGAGGGGTTGACCGGGGCCCCGGTGCGCAAGGAGCCGGTGATCAAGCTGCCGGAGGCGCTGGCCGACCTGGTGGGCAAGGACGATCTCAAGAAGGCCGTGAGGGAACTGCTCATCACCGGGCGCCTGGGCCTGTTGGTGGACATGGACGACGCGGGGACCGGGTTGCCGTACCTGACCGCCTACAAGGCTGAGCAGATTACCACCTGGAGAGCTGACCAGTGGGGAGACCCAAGCCTGGTGGTGCTGCGGGAGGAACGCGAGGACAACCCGGATGATCCCTTCGACATGTCCAAGGAGGTGATTTTCCGGGAACTGGCCCTGGCCTCCGCTATGGGCGAGGGGGCCGAGCCGGCCGGGAAAATCTACCAGGTGCGCGTCTGGGTGAAAAACAAGGCCGACCAGAAGTGGATGGTGGAAAGCACGCTGGTGCCTCTGCGGCAAGGGAAGCCCCTGGAGCGCATCCCCTTCATTTGCTTCGGGCCCTCCGGCCTGGGCTTCGAGGCGGCTAAGCCGCCGATCCTGGGCCTGGTGAACGCCAACCTGGGTCATTACCGGCAGGAGGCCGATTACCGTCACGCCATGCACCACACGGCCCTGCCCACGCCGTGTGTGAAGGGCATACCCAAACCGATGCCCGGGTTGGACGGGAAGCCGGCCGCGGCGCCGGTCTACGAGATCGGCTCCGGCACTGCCTGGGTTTTGGAGGAGGGCGGCGATGCCTGGTATCTGGAGTTCACCGGGCATGGCCTGTCCGACATGAAAGAGTCCCTGGCCGCCCTGGAGCAGCGCATGGCCGTGCTGGGGGCCCGGCTGATCGAGGGGCAGCGCACCGGGGTGGAGGCGGCCGAGACCGCGCGCATCCGCCAGGCCGGGGAAGTGTCGGCCCTTATCGCCGTGACCTCCAGCGTGAGCCTGGCCTATACCGCCGCGGCCAAACAAGCCGCTTGGTGGGCCGGCTCGCCGGAGGGTGACGTGGAGGTGACCCTGAATGAGGACTTCGTTGGTTCGCGCCTTTCCGACACGGACGCCGATGTGTTGCTCAGGGCGGTACAGGCCGGCCAAATCAGCTTTGACACCTTCTGGTACAACCTGCAGCAGGGAGAGATCGCGCCGGATGGGCGCACGGCAGAGGAGGAGCAAACCCTCATCGAAAACCAGAATCCGCGGCTGGAGGGGCAACCGCTGGACCTGGGGAATGACCAGGGAGGGGGGCAATAACCATGGCCACCATCGCCGGGTATTTCGTCCTGTTGGCGGACGGCCGCAAGCACTGGCTCTGGCGCCAAGCCGGGGAGTCTGACGAGAGTTTGCTGGCCCGGGCCCAATCATTCGCCGAGGGCCAGCCCGGGAGCGTGGTCAAGCCGCACTATGAGGCGCCTTCGATCTAGGGGGATAAGATGCTTTGCCAGGCGGATTACGATTTCTCAGAGGACGGGGATTTCCAGCGCACATGTGAGGGCCAGCCCATCCGGGAGTTGGGCCTGGGCGTGGCGTGCTACCCGGGGGTGATCCTGGGCCGCGACGTGACCATCGCCCCGGGCGCCTGCCTGGGCCGGCCCACGGCCAACACCGGCATCCGGCGCCAGCCGCGCGAGGATGGGGCCAGGAAGACGTTGATCGGGGACGGCTGCCACATAGGCCATGGGGTGACGATCTACCAGGGCGCGCACATCGGCCCCAGGTGCATGATCTGCGATGGGGCGCGGATCGGCCCGGGCGCTGAGCTGGAAAAGGGCGTGCTCATCGCCCAGAACGTGACCGTCAACCGGGGGGCCATGATCGGCTCCTTCACCAAGGTCATGGACCTGGCCCACATCACCGGCGACATGAGAATCGGGGAGCGGTGCTTCATCGCCCCTGGGGTCATGTCGGCCAATGACAATTCCATGGGCCGGGCCAACCCGCCGGAGACCCGTCCCCCCATCGTGCAGGACGACGTGAGGATCGGGCTGGGCGCCCGCATTCTGCCCGGGGTTGTCCTGGGGCGGGGTTGCGTGATCGGGGCCGGCGCGGTGGTGACCGACGACACGGAACCGGGGTGGCTCTACCTGGGCGTGCCGGCGCACAGGGTCCGGGAGGTAGAGATGCCGGAGGTTGAGTAGTGCGGCTGTTGGGCGTCATCTACAACGAGATGCCGTGGACGCCGTTCTTTCTGCGGCATCTCCTGGAGTACAACTGCCCCATCGTTATCTCCGAAGGCGCTCCCCAGGTATTTCCGGAGCACCCGCGGAGCCATGACGGCACCCTGGATCTGGTGCGGGACTTCGCCGCGGCGCACCGGGACCGGGTGACGCTGTTCGAGACCACGCCAGAATTCGACCGCCGGCACGTGGAGCAGACAATTTGGCACGAGATGCTCCGCCCGGGCGAGCTGTACATGGGCACCGGGGCTGACAACTACCTGCACCCCGAGACCATCCGGGAAATACGGACGGTCATGGAGGACCCGGGAAACGGGCACGTCTACCAGTTCATGCCGCGGATGCTGAATTTCGTCTTCAACTTCCGGACCGTGGTGCACCGGCCCATGGCTGGGCTATGCGGATGGTGGGTGGACTGGTGGCCCTGCATCTACCGGCGGAACGAGGAATACCAGCTCAAGTTCGGCAATGAGCTGATGTTCAACGCCGAGGGCGCCTGCCTGGCCACCCCCCATATGCTGGCCCGGGGAGAGGTGTCGGAGCACGTGATGCTGCGACGGGACCTGACCATGTTCCACTACCGCGGCGTCAAGGGGGCCATGGGCCGGCGGGTGCGCTTCGGAGTAGAGGGGGACCAGGCTTGGCGGGAGCACCCCCTGACCGCGCCCTACCTGGGGGGCTATGCCGGCCCCCACCCGAAGCTGCTGGATAAGCACCCCTTTCGCTGGGTCAAGGATTGCCGGGAGGTGCCCCAGGAGTACTCCACAGCGGACTGGAGGTGGTGATGACGACCTATCCCACCAGGCTGGAAGCATTCTGGGCGGTCCTGACCGAAGCCAGGGAAGAATACGCGCCCGGAGCCGAATACCCACTCCTGGAAATCCATCGGGAACTCCCCGGAGAGCACCAAGAGGGGCCCGACTGCTGGTGTGACCCGCTGGTGTTCGGGGAAAAGGAGCGCTGGCTGGAATGGACCCCCGAGGAACTGGCGGAACGCATGAGGGAGAGCAAACAATGAGGTTCGCGCTGATCGGGGCCGCGGGGTATGTGGCGCCGCGGCACATGCAGGCCATCAAGGACATGGGCGGCGAGCTGGTGGCGGCCCTGGACCCGCATGACTCCGTGGGGGTGCTGGACCGCTACTTCCCGGGGTGCCAGTTCTTCACCGAATTCGAGCGCTTTGACCGGCATTGCGAGATGCTGCGCCGGGAAGACCGGGGGGTGGATTACGTGAGCATCTGCTCGCCAAACTACCTCCACGACGCTCATTGCCGCTTCGCCATGCGCATCGGGGCCGCGGCCATTTGCGAAAAGCCGCTGGCCCTGCACACCCACAACCTGCTGGGCCTGGAGGGCCTGGAGCGAGAGATGGACCCCGGGTGCCCGGAGGGTGGCCGCCATCAGGCCAGGCTGTTTTCCATCCTGCAGCTCCGCCTGCACCCCGAAATCATCGCCTTCCGGGAGCGCCTGGTGGGCGGGATGGAGCGCGGCGCTCCGCCGGTCAAGGTAAGGGTGATCTACACCGCCCCGCGGGGGGCCTGGTATTCGCATAGCTGGAAGGGCGACGGCTCCAAGAGCGGCGGGCTCATCACCAACATCGGGGTGCACCTGCTCGACCTGCTTTGCTGGTTTTTCGGATGGCCGCAGGGCTGCGTGGTGAAGACCTACACCCCCGAGCGCGTGGAGTGCCGGCTGGATGTGGTGCCGGGAGCGGCGTTTGGGCCTGGGGCCGAGGCTGAAATCATCCTGTCCACCGTCGGGCCGGCGGAGCGCTCCATCACCATCGGGGAGGAATCCCTGGAGTTCTCCAACGGGATTACCGACCTGCATACCCTGAGTTACGCGGAGATCCTGGCCGGCCGGGGGTTCGGAGTGCGGGAGGCCCTGCCGGCAATCGAGGCCTGCGAGATGATCCGCGAGGCCGGGAAGCGGCCGGGGAAGACCGTTGACTACCATTTCTTGGGGGAGGGCACCTGATGGCCGGAGTTGAGGGAGTGGTTTGGAGCCCCAGGACCAAGGCCACCTGCCCGCAATGCGGGAAAGCCGAGGTATCTCCCTATAAGACCTGGCCCTGGGCGGGCAAAAACCGGGTTCGTTATCACAAGTGCCCGAATTGCCAGTGTCTTTTCAAGTCTATCGAGGAAGATTCCTAACCGCCTTATTACCACCAGTGGTAATCGCGTCGAAATAATCAATGTCTAGCAGTGATATAACCTTGGCAGCACTTCAATTTTTGCCGGGGGCCGGAGGCCTCCGCCTGCAAGACCGGAGGTCTGCATGAAGTTTCAGGTTGATCGGGCTGCCTGGGAGGCGATGCCCGTAGAGCTGCAGAAGCTCTACACCGAAAAGGACGGGGTTTTCACTCTCCAGCTCGAAGGCGAGATCCCCGGCATGGTCCCCAAGGCCAAGCTTGACGAATTCCGCGAGAACAACATCCGCCTGGCCAAGGAGAAGGACGACCTGGCCGGCAAGGCCAAGGCGCTGGAAGACCTGGGCGACCTGGAAGAGGTCAAAGCGGCCATGAGGGCGGCCCGGGAGGCCAAGGACAAGAAGCTCCTGGACGCTGGCAAGGTGGATGAACTCATCCAGGAGAAGACCGCGGCCCTGGTGCGCGAGCATGAGGCCGAGGTGGCCAGCCTCAAGGCCAACTCCGAGGCCATGACCGCCCAGGTGGCGACCTTGCAGGACCGGCTGACCAAGGAGGTCATCGACAAGGCCGTGCTGGACGCCCTGATGCAGCAGGTGGAGAAGGTGCCGGCCTCGGCCGCCAAGCTGCTGCGCATCGAGGCCCGCCAGGTGCTCTTCCTGGACGATGCCGGGGAGATCATCGCCAAGGAGCCGGACGGCTCCACCAAGTATGCGTACGACAAGGACGGCAAAAAGGCCTATGGGCCAGAGCAGTTCGCGGCCGATTTCGTGGCCACCTACGCCCAGGACTACTGGCCTTCCAAGGGGGGCGGGGCTCCCAAGAACAACCAAGGCGGCGGGGCCGCCGGCAAGAATCCCTGGAAACCCGGGGAGGACTACAACCTGACCGAACAGGGCCGGCTGATCCGCACCGAGCCCGAGCGGGCCGCCAAGCTCGCCCGGGAGGCCGGAGTGGAGCCCACCTGGTAGGTCGTTTTCTAGGGAGATCGACCCATGCCCAAGACGCTCATTTCCGACGTCATCGTCCCCGAGGTTTTCGCCCCGTACGTCATCAACCGCACGGCCGAGCTTTCCGCCCTCTATGCGAGCGGCGTCATCGCCACCGTGCCCAACCTGAACCTGCTGGGCATGCTGGGCGGCCAGACCGTCAACCTGCCTTTCTGGTCTGATCTCGACGGAGACGATGAGGTGCTGAGCGACAGCACCTCCTTGAGCCCGTCCAAGATCGCGGCCAAGCAGGATGTCGCGGTCTTGAACGCCCGCGGCAAGGCCTGGGCGGTGAACGACCTGGCCAAGAAGCTGTCCGGTGACGATCCCCTGCGGGCAATCGGCGACCTGACTGCCGCCTGGTGGGCGCGGAAGATGCAAGCCACGCTGATCAAGGTCTTGACCGGCGCCTTCGCGGGCTCCGGCATGACCAACAAGGTGCACGACATCTCGTCCCTGACCGCGAGCCTGCGGGTGATCGACGCCTCCACCACCTTGGACGCCCTCCAGTTGATGGGCGACGCCAAGGATCTGTTGACCGCCATCGGCATGCACTCCGCCACTGAGACCAAGCTCAAGAAAAACGACCTGATCGACTACGTGATGGAGTCCGAGCAGAACACACGCGTGCCCTACTTCCTGGGCAAGCGCGTGGTGGTCGATGACAACTGCCCGGTGGCCGCCGGGGTCTATACCACCTACCTGTTCGGGGCCGGGGCCATCGGTTATGGCGAGGGGAGCCCGCCGGTGCCGGCGGAGACCGACCGCGACTCCCTGGCCGGCGACGACATGCTGGTGAGCCGGCGGCACTTCATCCTGCACCCCCGGGGCGTCAAGTGGATCGGCACCGCGGCCGGCGCCACCCCCACCAACACCGAGCTGGGCACCGGCACCAACTGGGAACGGGTCTACGACGACAAGCAGATCCGGGTGGTGGTGTTCAAGCACAAGCTCGCCTAGCTTCTCCCCGCGGCGGGGCGGGCCCCCTGCCCCGCCGCCCAGACCACAAGGAGAGACCATGGGACTCGCGGCGTTCAACCGGCACCGCAGGCTCGAAGCCGCCAAGCGGGCGGCAGCCGAAGCCGCGGCCAAGGCGCAGGCCCAGGCCGCCCCAGCGAAGGAACTGCCGAAGACCCTGAAGAACCAGGCCCCCGAGACGCCCCTGGGCGAGTTGACCGTGCGCCAGCTCCGGGACGTGGCCAAGGTGAACGACGTAAACATCCCGGCGGGCATCACCCGCAAGGAAGAGCTGGTGGCTTTCCTGGAGGAGGCCCGGGCGGCCCGAGCTGGCGAGGAGGCCGCATCTTGAGCCGGGGGGGCAAGAAGGTGACCATCTCCGCCTGCATGATGGTCAAGGACGGAGGGGATCTTTTCGCCCGGGCTCTGACCTCGCTGCGGGGCGTGGTTGACGAACTGGTGCTCGTGAACACCGACGAGTCCCCGGAGACCCCGGACACCGAGGCCGCCCGGGCGGTCATGAAATGCCCGGTGACCATCCTGCATCGGCCCTGGCAGCGGGATTTCAGCCTGCACCGAAATCAATCCCTGGAGGCAGCGACCGGCGACTGGCTGTTGCTCCTGGACGCCGATGAAGAGCTGGTACTCCCCGGGGAGCATGGCCCGCAGTTGCTCCGCAAGAAGCTGGGCAAGCTGGGACCCGAGTACGATGCGGTGGGTTGCGCGGTGGAGGACTACCGCGGCGGCGTCTGCAAGGCCGTCATGACCTCAGTGCGGTTGTTCAGGCGCGGGCGGGTCCATTTCGTAGGCCGGGTTCACAACGAGGCCGTATTTGAGGGCCGCTCCCAGCTTGTGACCGACATGTCCGTGCGCCACTTCGGCTACGACCTGGCCTCGGACAAGATGGCGGCCAAGTTCGAGCGCACCCACGGATTGCTCCTGGAGGAGTTGGCCGAGAACCCCGACAGCGCCCGCCCCCTGTTTTTCCTCATGCAGATTTGCGGCGAGCATGGCCGAGACCAGGAGGCCATCGCCTGGGGCGAGAAGTACTTGGCGCGCCGGGATGAACTGGGGCCGGACTTCCAGCAGACCATCTACTACAGCCTGGCCAGTTTCCTGCGGAAAAACGGCCAAGGGGAACGGGCCCTGGCGGTGATCCGCATGGGCCTGCACGACAACCCCCTGAACATCGACCTGGCTTACCTGATGAGCGAGTACGGCGTGGAGACCAAGCGGCCCTATCTGGTGGCCGACGGGGCCCGCCGCTATGTGGCCGGGTACCAGGCGATGCAGGCAGACCCGCGCTTGCGCGGCAACAGCTTCATTTTCAGCGACCGGCCCGAAATATACCAGATGCAGCTTTTCCGCCTGGCCACGGCGAGCCTGGCCGAAGGCCTGGGCGCCATGCAGGCGCTCATGCCGGCCATGTTGAGCAACCCCAAAATCCGGGACGACCTGGGTAAGTTCATGGATGCCGTGGGCCTCGGCCAGGCCTTCCGGCAGATGATGGCCAGCAAGTCCAAGGTGGTGCAGATGCCTGCCCGGGAGAGGGACCCGCAACCAAAGGCGGCGGAGGCATAGATGGCCCTGATCGTCGAAGACGGCACCGGCCTGGCCACGGCCGACAGCTACAACAGCTTGGCTGAGCTGACGGCCTACCATGCCGCCCGCGGGAATGCCGACTGGGCCGCCGGGGCCGAGGCCGACCAAGAGGCCGCGGCGCGGGAAGCAGCCGCCTTCCTAGACGACGTCTGCCGCGGGTGGTGGAAGGGCGTCAAGGCCAGCGGGACCCAGGCCCTGGCCTGGCCCCGGGTGAACGTGCTGGATGAGGACGGCTATGGGGTCACTGGGCTGCCGACCGAAGTTAAGGCGGCCCATGCCGAAGCCAGCTTGCGGGCCCTGGCGGGCGACCTGACCCCGGACCTGGCCCGGGGCGGGCGGATAAAGCGCAAGAGTATCGCCGGGGCCATTGAGACCGAGTACATGGACGACGCCCCGGCCGGAACGATCTATCCCGAGATCGCCCGCAAGCTGGCCGGACTGCTGAGGAGCGCTTTCACCGTGGAGCTGGTGCGCACGTGAGCTACGACTACGCGCCGGACCGCGCCGATCTGGCTGCCGAGGTCCAGGAATACGGCGCGGCCATGGTGCTGAGGCGCGGGACCACCGATCACCAGATTTATGGCCTCCGGCGTCAGGTGACCGCCCGGGAGGCCGATGGCACCACGGTGAAGATCACCGACCAGGCGGTGCTGGTGCCGGCCGAGGACCTGAGCATCGTGCCCACTACCACCGACAAGCTGGTAGACGGCGTTGCCTGGATCATCGTCAAGGTGGACCCCATCAAGCCGGGGCCCCTGGCTTTGGCCTACACGCTCTACGTGAGGAAGTGATGGGCGATTTCGGCAAGGGAGTACAGGGGCAGGTGGACCGCGCCAAGGCGGCCCTGGACCTGGTGCCCCGCAAAATCGCCCTGGAGGTGTCCCGGCGGGTGATCGTGCGGACCCCGGTGGATACCGGCCGGGCTCGGGGGTCTTGGATGCCCAGTCTGGACAGTCCGGCGCGGGTTGACCCGGGGACGCTGGACAGGGGCGAGGGGGCCGCCGTGGCCCGGGCCGCGGAGACAGCCACCCGCATGGAGGGGGACACCGCCTTCTACCTGACCAGCAACCTGGATTACATGCCGGGCCTGGAAGAGGGTCACTCCAAGCAGGCCCCGGCCGGCATGGTGGGCATCACGGTGCAGGAGTTCAGCGGCATCGCCGGAATGGCGGTGCGCACCTGGCACTCCGCCGGACAGGCCGGCGGATGGTACGGAGAGTAGGCATGAGCGGAGTCAACGGAGCCATAGGAGCCGCGCTCAGAGCCCACCTGGAGGCCTTCGCGGCCTCGGCCCGCGAGAGCGTGGCCTCCGCCGGGATCTCCGCCGCCAGCCAGACCTTCACCGCGGCCTCGGCCATTTTCAGCGATTTCCGCCAGGGCGACTCCATCATCGTGACCGGGTTCGCGTCTCCGGCCAACAATGGCGACTTCATCGTGACCGCGGCGACGGCGACCAGCCTGACCGTGGCCGGGGACCTGACCACCGAGGGCGCCGGGGCAACGGTGATCATCGAGGCCAGGCAGGTGCCGGAAGGCCGCATCGCCTGGGAGAACGAGGGGTTCGACCCCAATTCGGAGGAAGACCCCTATCTGGCGGGAACCTTATGGTTGCGGCCGACCCTGCTGCCCGGGTGGCCCACCCAGGCGACCATGGGGGACGCCGGGTTCAACCGCCAGGTCGGGCTCTACCAGGTGAGCCTGTTCTGGCCCAAGTACGAGGGGACTACCGCAGCCCAGGCCTTGGCCGACGCCCTGGCGAGTTGGTTCAAGCGGGGGACCACCCTGACGAACGGAACCACCTCGGTGCATGTCACGGCGGCGGGCAGCGAGGCCGCGGGGTTTGGCACGGTGACGGAAGAGCAACAGATGGCGGCCTGGCACCACGTACCGATCAGGATTGGTTACCAGGCCATGACCATGAACACATAAAAGCGCCCCCCGGAGGCCCAGCCGGCAAGCACGCGGTCCCCGGGAGGCTGAGGGAAAACCCAAGAGGAATTCCCGCTCCTAGCCTAGCAGGCAGGGCGGGCGAGGAGGCAAAAAATGTCCGACCTGCTTCGCGGCTCCGCCCGTGAAATCCTGTACGTCAAGGAGACCACCGCGGGGGTCACTCCCGCGAACCCCACCATGAAGCCCTTGCGGTGCCTACCCAATGCCAGCTTCAAGCGGGACGCGGCCAAGCTGGAAACCAAGGAGGTCACCACCACCCGGCAGAAGCGCCTGCCTCGGTCCGGCAAGGTGAGCGCCAGCGCCGAGATTCCGATCGAGCTGAGCTTCGACACCTACACCGACTTCCTGGCCGCGGTGCTGGAATTCAGCCTGGACACCTTCACCACCGCCATCACCCTGGCCGCCACCACCATCAGCGCCTCGGCCGTGGACAACTCTTTCAATGACAGCGCGGCGGGATTCGTGGCCGCGGGCTTCGTGGAGGGCGACCTGGTTTACGGGGTGGGGTTCAGCAACTCCGCCAACAACGGCCTGTTCAAGATCACCAGCCTGACCACCAGCAAGATGATCGTCACCGGCGCCGCCGATCTGGTGACCGAGACCGCGGGCGAGAGCCTGACCATCATGAAGCCGGCCTACATGATCGTGGGCGAAACCCTCAAGACCTTCACCCTCGAGGACCGCTTCACCGATCTCACCTCCGGGGCCGTGGGCCTGCGCTTCCCGGGCATGGTGGTGGACAAGCTCTCCGTAAAGATCGGCACCGAGGCCCTGGTGGAGGGCACCTTCAGCCTGATCGGCCGGGACGGCATCGTCGCCGAGACCGTGGTGGGAACCACCATCGCCGCGGTGGCCGCCGATCAATCCTTCACCGATTCGGCCAACGGCTTCGGGGTGTTCAAGGCCGGAGACGTGATCGCGGTCTCCGGGTTTAGCACCACCGCCAACAACGGCCGCTTCACCGTCGCCAGCGTGAGCACCGATGGCAACAAGATCACCACCACGGCCGTGGCCACCATCGAAAACGAGTCCGCTACCCCCAGCGTGACGGTGACCACCAAGCTGCCGGCCGCCTCCACCTCCATGAGCACAACCGACCAATTCGCGGGCATCGACGATGGCCACCTGTTCTACGAGGGCGGCGCGGCCATCGCCGTGGTGTCCGACTTGAGCTTCGACCTGACCAACAACTGCCAGGCCTACTACGCGGTGACCGACACCGGGGCCCTGGACGTGCTGGACATGGTGTTCATGGCCTCCGGCACCATGAGCATCCTGGTAAAGGACCTGGCGCTCATGAAGAAGTTCATCGCCGAAACCACCTCCAGCCTGGAATTCGCGCTGGTGGATCCGGCCGGGAACAAGCTGCGGTTCATCTTCCCCTACATCCGCTACACCGGGGCCCCGCTGACCATCGACGGGGTGGGCGCCATCAAGAGCGACATGCCCTGGGACGCCGCGGAAAGCCCGGAGTACGGGACCACGCTGATCATCATCCGCGAGGCCGCCTAGTCTGAGCAGGGAGGCCCTGGGGGCCTCCCAAACCACAATTTTTGCCAAAGGATATGACATGGACTTCGAGCTGAACCTGCCCGAGTACAAGGACTCCGAGGAATTCGACATCCTGGACCCCGCGACCCAGGAGCCCGTGGGCGTGAAACTCACCCTGGCCCGGGCCGGCTCCCAGACCCACGTGCAGGCCAAGCACAAGGCGTCCAACAAGCTCACCGAGGCCGTGCGCAAGGGCGCCCGGAACACCGCGCAGGTGATCGAGGCCGGCGACCTGGACATCCTCACCGCCTGCACCCTGGGGTGGAAGTTCTCCGAAAAGGTGCTGAACGGCAAGAAGCCCCCCGAGTTCAACTTCGAAACGGTGCGCGCCTTCTACAAGAAACACGACTTCATCCGCCAGGCCGCGCAGTACCTCGTGCAGGACCAGGAGGCCTTTCGAATCTGATTTCCGCGCGGGGCTGGTCGAGGCCGTGAGGGCAAAAACGGTGCTCGACCACCCCGACAAAAAAGGCGAAACGCTCCGCAAGCGGCTCAAGAAATTCGAGGAACAAGGAGAGCCGCGGGACCCGAGACTCGACTCCGTTGACATCCCCCCCGGGGGAGACTTCCTGTTCGACTTTTACTGGGACATCCGCTGCCGGATGACCTGCGAAGACAACCTCAGCTACCAGGAATTGGAGGCATGCTGCCGACTTAAGGGAATCGCGCTGGCGCCCAGGGAAGTAACCGCATTGATGGAGATGGACCTGGGCTACCGGGTGGGGGTGTACGAGGCAGGAAAGGCGGTCAGGTGAGCGACAACATCACAGTCTTGGGGGTGGCCGTCAGGAGTGACGGGGTGGTTGTCGGCAAGGAGCGGCTTGACCAGTTCGCCCGGGCCGCTGACCAGGCCGAGACTTCCACCCAGCGCCTCACCGCGCGCACCTCCGAGCTGACCGACTTCGCGAAGCGGCTGGTGGCCGTCCTGGGCGTGGTCAAGCTGATGGACATGGCCCGGGACGCCGCCATGCTGGCCGCGCGCTACGAGACCTTGGGCGTGGTGATGGAGGCGGTCGGGAAGAACGCCGGCTACGGCGCCCAGCAGATGGCCAGCTTCCAGAAGGAGTTGCAGAAGACCGGCATCTCCATGATCCAGTCCCGCCAGGTGTTGACCATGATGGTGCAGGCCCATCTAGACCTGGCCAACGCCACCAAGCTGGCGCGCCTGGCCCAGGACGCCGCGGTGATCGGCAACCTCAACTCCTCGCAAGCCTTCAACACACTGATTTATGGCATCCAGTCCGCCCAAATCGAGACGTTGCGCACCATCGGCATCAACGTCGACTTTGAGCAGTCATACAAGACCCTTGGCGCCCAGATCGGGAAAAGCGCGGCCTCGCTCACGGAGGCGGAGAAGATGCAGGCCCGCCTCAATGCTGTCATGGAGTCGGGCAAGGCCATCGCTGGCACCTACGAAAGCGCCATGGGCACTGCCGGAAAGCAGATCAAGTCCTTTGAGCGCTACGTGGAGGACCTGCAAGTCGCCATCGGGACCGCCTTCGGCCCGGCCCTGGCCAAGGGCATGGAAATCGCCACGGTGGCCATCAAGAAGCTCCAGGAGGTGGCCCGGGGCGATGCGGCGCAGGCCATGCTCGCGGGGGTGGGGGATGCGCTCCTGT
The DNA here is from genome assembly GCA_020444165.1 of Deltaproteobacteria bacterium. The sequence goes on from JAHLLK010000014.1 coordinate 90,874, forward strand.
GGAGCGCTAAAAACATCGACGCCTTTATCTCCGGCCTGACCGCGGCGGCGGTGACCGTGGGCGTGCTGAGCGTGGCCACTGGGGGCCTGACCGCGGCTGTGGACAGCCTGACCGCGGCCATCATGCGCAACCCCATCATGGCCCTAGCCGTGGTCATCGGGGCCGTGGCCACGGCGGTGGTGGCGCTGCACAAGGACGCCAGCGAGCTCCAGGCCGAACTGGTGGACCTGGAGAGGTCGGCCGCCGCCGCCGCCGACACCTTCCAGCGCAAGCAGGAGCAACTGGAGAGCCTGCGGACCACCCTGATCACCTACGACAGCGCCATGCGGGACGCCAGAGGGGACCTGGACCTGGAGGCCCAGGCCGTGCGGGACCTGGCCGCCAAGTATCCGGACCTGGTGGGCAAGTACGACAGCGTGGCCGAGGCCATCGACAAGATCAACGCCAAGCGCGGGCAGATGGTCACCCAAATGGCCCAGGAGGCGGCACAGAAGCAACTGGAGGTGTTGGAAAAAGCCCGGCAGGTCATCAAGCGGTATGCCGAGGAAGGCTCCAATGACCTGCTGAACATGTCCAAGGTGATCCAGGTGGAAGTGGCCAAGGAAGCCGAGGCCATGAGCTTCGTGGATAAGCTCTTCTCGGCCGGCAGCTTCCACAAATTCATGGGCGTCACCACGGAAATGATCCGGGACATGGAGGTAGCGGCGGGGCAAGCAATTGAGCAATTTGGCTTGCTGGAAAACATCCGCATTGCACTGCCGGTAGGAAGCGAGGAAGAGCAAAAATTAAAGGCAATCGAAGACGGCTTGGCTGCCCTGGTAAGGAAGATCAGGGACACCGAAAAAGTGTCCACGGAGGTTCAAAGAGTACTGACGGATTTCCTCACCGCGGTAGACGAACAAGCCAAGAAACTCAAGGACGACTGGTACGCCATCAACCAGGAGATTGACGGCACCAAGGCGGCCGTGGCCGGCCTCGACATGCAGATGAAGGCGCTGACCGGGCCCGACAAGGCGCTGGCCGACTTCCTCCGGGAGATGAAGGCCGCGACCGCCACGGCCTCCGGGGACAAGACCGCGGCGGTGAAGGCGGAACTGGAGCGCAACCTTGCCAGGATCGACGCCCTGAAGGTGTCCGAGGAGCAGGCTTATGATGCGGGGGCCGCGGCCTACGCCCTCTACAAGGCCCAGCTCGCCGCGCTGGACGAAAAGCACACCAAGAAGGTAACCAGCGAGGCCCAAAAACGGGCCAATGAATACGAGCGCTGGGAGAAAAAGATCGCGGAAACCGCCAAGTCCATTGGCGAGGAAAGCACCCAGACTCAAACCAGGCAGATCGAAGAGAAGTTGGCGGCCTACAAGGCCTCCGGTCAGCTCACGGTGGAGGCCGAGAAGAACGCCCAGGAGGCCATCGCCAAGCTGAAGGAAAAGGCCCAGATCGACGACATTAAACGGCAGGCTGATTTCGAAGAGAAGATGCGGCAGGCGCGCAAAAGGGAGCGCGACGAAATCGCCGCCGCCGAAAAGAAGCAGATCGAAGACCAGCGCTGGGCCGAGGATCAGCGGGTGGGCATGTCGAATGACACGGCCGCCAAAAAGGCGCTGGCCCTGGAGCGCTACACAGAGGAGGTCCGTTCTCACAACCTAAGCCAGGCCGCACAAGATGAACTCATCAACAAAAAGCGCGAGGAGCTGAACCGGTCCACTCTGGACAAGATGCTGGACCAGTGGGCCGACCACGACAAGAACGTCGAAGCGCTAACCCAGTCCATGTTCCAGAACATCCAGAACACTTGGGGAGGCTGGTGGGAAGACCTGCTGCTGGGCGAGTTCGCCGACGCGGAAGACGCCATCTCCGAACTTGGAGACGCGTTCGTCAAGATGCTCGCCCAGATGACCGCGGCGTGGGTGGCCAACGAAACCCTGGCCGGCATGGCCAATTTCTTCAAGGACCTCAAAACGGGGATGTCCGGCGGCGGGTGGAATTTCAATTCCATGGGCGGCTGGTGGAAGGGCCTGTGGGGCGGCATCGAAGGCTCCCAGGAGGCGGCCGCGCAAGCGACCACCACCGCGGCCGGCAACATGGACCGGGCGGCCACCCGTCACGACACCGCGGCCGGGAAGCTGGTTCAGGCGGGAACGGACCTGTCCGCAGCCGCCGCCAAGCTGGGGGCGGCCGGCGCGGTGCCGGGCGGGACCTCCGCCACCCCGGGCGGGCTGGTGCAGACGCCGCTCACCGAGGGGGGGACCACCTCCGGCGTGATCTTCGGCTGGGACCCCTCCTGGGGGGAGCAGGACTGGAGTGGATGGGGGGATGAGTTCACCGGGGGGACCGAAACCCCCACCGGCAACGCCGGGGAGGTGATCTCGGCTGGCCAGAACCCGTTCGACACCTATTCCCCGGCCCAGGTCTTCGCGCTGCTGACCTCGGCCTATGCCCTGATCGAGGGCATAAACGGGCTGGGAGACCCCAACCGCAACAAGTTCGGCGCGGGCCTGCAAGCCCTGGGGGGTGGGGCCGGGCTGTACTCCAACCAAATCCTGCGCGACCTGTTCGGCCTGGGGGGCATCAGCCCGGCTGGTCAGGTGGCCATGGGCGGGTTGGGGGTGCTGGGGGCCGGTTATGGCCTCTGGAACAACCTCCAGGGGTTTGGCGACCAGGGCGTCACGGGGCTCAACGTCCTGTCCACCGCGCTCAACGCCTACAATTTGTACGCGGGCAGCCGCAACCTGATCGCGGGGATTCAATCGCTGGCCGACCTGCCCAGCATTGGCGGCGCCCCTGACATCTTTACCCAGTTTTGGCGGTGGGGCAAGTCCGGGTGGGACGCCGCGTTTGGGCCGAGCGTGACGGCTCCCACGCCGACGACGACTCCTACCACCGTGGTGCCCGCCTTCAATCCTTCCGACCCCTACGCCGGGTGGGGCGGCGAGTTCACCGGGGGAACCGAGGCCGGATGGGGGCAAATTGGCAACGCCGGGGCTGGCATGGCCGGCGGCATCGCCGGCAGCTACGCCAGTGGCGAGCTGATCCGCAACACGGTGGCCAAGGAAAGACCCAACGCCATGTACGGTGCCATGGGCGGGGCGGCCGGCGGCGGGGCTTACGGGGCTTCGGTGGGCACCGCGATCCTTCCCGGGATAGGGACACTGATCGGCGCGGCCCTGGGGGCCTTCATGGGCGGCGTCGTGGGTGGGCTGACGGGCGGCGCCTTCGGGTCCGACGAAAAGCCGGACCCGTACCAGCGCATGACCAACATCAAGCACAGTTACGACAGTTGGCAGAGGCAGACCCAGATCAGCCAGGAAAACCCCGAGTGGTACCAGACCGCGGGGCTCCCGTCCTACTCGGCCTCGCGCTACTCCGCCTATGAGGAGATCGACAAGAGCGTAGAGTCGGGAACCCTGAGCCAGAGCCTCCGCGAGATCGCGGAGGGGACCCCGGAGGGCGCGGTCAACATCAAGAAAATCCTGGAGAGCGTCACGCCGCTGGAAATGGCCATGGGCGGGGCGACCGAAAAGTACCATGATTTCAACATGGTGATCAAGGACACCGTCGAAAACTCCGCCCGCGGGGCGCTGGAGTTCGACGGCTACGCATCTTCTGGCGAGCACCTCTCGGAGAAGATGGGCGAGCTGGCGGACGGCCTGGGCCTGACCGACGAGCAGACCGCGGCCCTCAACGAAAACGTGGCGGCCAGCATCACCGACTGGCAGCATTGGTGGGGCAGCACTGACGCGCTGACCATGAAGATCCGGGACGACTTCGCCCAAGCCCTGATCGGCGCGGCCGAGGCCGAGGCCGGCGACGAGGAGGCCACCAACCGCCTGACCGAGGCCAAGCAACGCCTGATCGCGGAGCTTGACCAAATCATCGCCGCCAGGACGCTGGGCCAGGACTCAGGGGACGCGGAAAAGAGCCTCTACGTCCAACTGGCCGAGGCCATCCAGGTGACCGGCGGGGTGGGCCAACTGGCCGCGGCCAGCCTCCAGGAGCTCAACACCCAGTTCGCGGACGGGACCCTGACGCAAGAGGAGTACACCAAGGCCCAGGAGGACATCCTGGCCCACCTGGTGGACTATAACGCCATGGTGCAAGATCAGACCCGGCGCACCACCGAGGCGGCCACGGCCGAGGAACTGCTCGTGGCCGGCATGCGCAACGCGGCCATAGTGGGGGAGATCCAGCGTCAGGCGTTTGAGCAGAACGGCCAGGCCATGAGCCTGGTGGACGCCCAAACCCAGGCGCTGACCGGCACCATCGACAACCTCCTGACCGCCAACTCCCTGGAGGCCATTGAGCAACGGGAAATGGTGAACCTCCTGCTGTTCCAGTCCGGCCGCACCGAGGAGTTGACCAACCAATACAAGCGCTATCAGGAGATAAAGGAAGACCTCACCAAAGCCCACACCATGGAGCGCTCCGAGGTGGAGAAGCTGGTGGCCGAAGGCCGCGAGCTGGCCAAGGAACTGGGGTTCACCAAGGAAGCCACCGAGGGCCAGACCGACGCGAACAACAACGCGACGGGCCCCACGGACACCCTGGCCAAGGCGGTGGCGGGCGTGGCCGAGGCCGTGGAAGCGCTCAAGGGGTGGCTGGAGGGCCTGCCGGCCAGCGGCACCACCTGGGACTGGTACATGAATGGGCACTTCAACTTCGAGGGGGAAAAGCCCCCCAAGAAGGAGCACTCCGGGGGGCTGATCATGCACTCCGGGGGGTTCGTGGGCTGGCCGCGGCTCCACGGCGGTGGCCTGGCCCCGGACGAGGTGCCCATCATAGCCCAAAAGGGCGAGTACATGATCAAGCGCTCCGACGTGAGCGCTTTGGGCGGGGCCGCCGGGGTCGAGCACATGCTCGACTCGGCTCTGGGGGCCGCCACCGCATCCACCAGCACCACCGCCGTGGCCACCGCGGCCGACCAGACCGAGGAAGAGGCCCAGCGTTTGGCTGACGCCTACGAGGCGGCCATCAAGGAGATGCAGGGCTGGGACGCGGCCTGGCTGCGGGAACGTTACACCGCCGAGCAACAGGCCGGCGACCAACTTATCCAGCAGCGCAACTCGCAGATGGAGCAGGTCAAGGCCTGGGAGGAAGAGGGCACCATCACCCACGAAGAGGCCGTGGCCCGCATGGGGCTCATCGACCAGCAGTGGGCGGCTGACGTGGTGAAGCTGCGGGAAGAGGTGACCAAGGCCTTTGACCAGACCATCGCCGATTTCTGGGAGGGCCAGAAGAGCCAGGCCGAGCAGGCCCACGACGCCATCATGCAGCAGTCCCAGGACCTGCTGGACGAGCTGCAACGGCAGTACGAGTCCGGGGCCATCGGGAGTTGGGAGGAGTACCAGAGCCGGCGGATCGACGTGGAGGCCATGACCGACAAGGCCCTGGCCAACCTGCGGTCGGACGCCTACAAGAGCCTCCAGGCCATCGTGGACAACTCGCTCAAGGGGGAGCTTTCCGCCACCGAGCAGCAGGTGCAGACCCTCAATGACACCTACCGCGACCACCTGCAAGAGCTGGAGGACTACTACCGGGCCGGGACCATCTCCCAGCAGGATGCCCAGCAGTGGCGCCTGGCGCTCCAGGAGAGCTACCAGCGGGATCTGGGCCAGATCACCACCGAGGGCCTGGCCAACCTGGAGAACATCGAAACCAGCGCCCTGGGCCAGCGCAAGGACCGCCAGGAACAGCTCATGAGCGAGCTTCTGGCTACCGAGGGCCTGACCCAAGAGGGCATCCAGCAGCGCATCAAGGAGTTGATGGGGGTCAACGAGGACGTAGCGGGGCTGGAGAAAGACCAGAAGGTGCTGGGCAGCCTCCAAAAGTGGCTGACCTCTCCCTTCACCAACGCCACCGAGGCCGCGGCTCTGGTGGCCCAGGCCCGGGACCTCTACGCCGGACTGGACTTCCAGACCCTTTCCCAGGAGGGCGGGCTGGCCGGCTCCGCGGTAGGCGTGATTGGCGACCGGGAATTTTTACAAGGCTGGACGGTCTCCGACCCCATCACCGACCCCGGGCCATCTCCCTCCTGGGACAACAGCAAGCCGATGCCCGGCAGGGGCCCGCTACTGCCCAGCCCCATCGCCCCCATTCCGGGCACCGGCGGGACCTATGCGGCCCAGGAGCGTCAGGCGGCCCCACAGCAGACCCAGGTGGTGATCAACATCGGCCAGGTGGGCCAGCTCGCCGACGCGGTGATCGAGGCCTCGGTCAAGGAGTTCCGCACCTTCCTCTACCAGGAGCAAGCCCGCCAGGCCCAGACCGGCGGCCCCAAGCCCTACACCACCAGCATTTCGCGGCCGGCCCTGCTGCCGGGGAGCAAATAGGCCATGGCCCCCAGCGCAAACTTCCTGGCCTGGATCGCGGCCGGCTGCCAGCGCGTCTACACGGCCGAGTTGGGCCTCATCCGCCTCTCGGACGGCGAGGCGCTGACCGTGTACCTGGCCGGCGACGGCGGCTATTGGGACGGGGCGCACTACTACTTCCCGGCGATATCCAAGCTGCCCAGCGTGGAGCGCCAGGCCCAGCAGTTCGACAATGGCCAGGCCATGATCACCTACGGCAGCCTGGAATTCCTGATCGACGCCACGGCGGACGTGACGGGCGGGCTCACCATGGACGACCTGCTCACGGACTACGCCTGGGCCGGCGGGGACATCACCATCCGCTGCGGGGCGCGCAAGCCCAGCGGGGCGGTGCTGCCCTGGAGCGAGTGGGCCGTGGTGCTGGTAGGGGTCATGGAGGCCCCCAAATGGGACGACCAGGCCGTGACCTTGGGCATCAAGAGCCGGGATGACCTGCTGGCCAAGACGCCGATGCCGGACTCCATCCTCACGGACACGGAGTTCCCGGCCTGGGAAACCGGGGGCTACTACTTTGCCGGCTCCCTGGTGCGGCCGACCACGGCCAATGGCTTCATTTATTCCGCGGCGCCCACCTCTTTCATGATGACCGGCGGGGCCACGGAGCCCGCCTGGCCCACGGCCCAGGGCGCCACGGTAACCGTGGCCGATGGCGATTGGGTGTGCTGCAAAATCCCCTCCGTCACCGAGGGCAAGCCGCGGCCCATCACCCTGGGCTACTGCCGGGACATCCCCCTGGTGCTGTTCGAGGATGTCCAGCGCTACTACATGTTCCACGAGGGTATCCGGCACCAGCACCCCCGGGTGAACGGCACCCTGAAGCTGGCCTTCCTGACGGCCAGCAGCGGGTGGCACTTCCGGCCCACCGGCCACGAGGGCGACGCGGTCAACTACGTGGAGTTGGACGGTGACCCGGTGGGCAACCCCACCCTGACCTTCACACCCACCGGGATGTATGACCCCGTGGTCTACTGCTCCCTGGAGGCGATAGTCCAGCAGATAATAACCGACTACGTAGAGGCCTATCACGGGGTGAGCATCGACACCGAACTTGGGGGCCCTCATTTCCTGCAATATTTCGGCATCCACATCGACTCCCAGTCCAATGCCCTGGATGTCTTGTCCAGCCTGACCCACGGCACCCTGTGCATGTTCGGCTTCGACCGGGAGGGAGTGTTCCGCCTGCGGAAGCTGGTCCCGCCGGAAGACGCCACCCCGGTGATGGAGTTCGACGACGATCACGACACCTTCACGGTGAGCGCGGAGGTGGAGCCACGGATCTACTCCCAAACCCGCATCGGTTACGGCCTCAATTACTCCAAGGGCGCGGAGGTGGACTCCACGGCAGACGCGGCCACCCGGGCCTATGGCGACAGGGACTATGTATGGCAAGAGGTCAAGGATGACACCATCAAGGCCAAGTTCCCCCTGGCCACGGTGGCCGAGTTCGGGACTTGCGGCGCCGACATGCCGACAGTCGCTTATCCATGGCTCACCATCGCCGGCCAGTTGGCCCAGGAGTATCTGGACCTCTTCGGGATGCGGCGGCTGATCCTGACCTTGGAAACCACCCTGCCGGCCATGACCCTGGATTTGGGGGACGTGGTCAGCGTCAAGCGCAACCGCTGGGGCCTGGACGCCGGAAAGAACTTCACGGTGCTCAGCCTAACCGAAAACCACCAAGAGGGCCGCATTGAGCTGAGGCTGTGGGGAGGGGTGAGCTAGATGCCGGTAAGCCGTTTTTTATTCTTCGAGGACAGCGACGCGGCCACCCTTACCGCCTTCACGGAGGCGGTAACCCGGCCGGCCGCCAACCTTCAGGACCGCTACCGCACCCGGGTGTGGCGCTCCACCGCCCTGGCCGGCCAGTGGGTGCGCCTGGACTTCGGGGCCGCGGTCCCCTGCGACATGCTGGCCCTGGTGAGCCACAACCTGACGGGCGGCTCCCAGGTGACCATCAAGGCCGGGACCAGCGCCGGGGACGACAGCCTCTACTCCGGGACCTTCGACGGCCATGACCCCATTTTCGGTACAGATGACGTCGGCAACGACGAGATGACGGCCGGCGGCTACCCGCTCCCGGGATACGAGACGGACTGGTGGCCCAACGGCCCGGTGCAGTGCATCTACCTGCCCGCGGCGGTGGAAGCCCGCTACTGGCAAATCAGCTTCGACGACCCGGACAACCCGGACGGCTACATCGAAATGGGCCGCCTGGGCCTGGGCTTCAAGGTCGAGTACGAGCGCACCTTTGCCGAGATCAGCGAGTGCGGGGTGATCCACCCCGGCATGGTCACCTACTCCCTGGGCGGCGCGGCCCACCTGGACCCCCGCCAGCCCTACCGCCAGATCGAGGTGGAGTATACCGGCATCACCTCCGGGGCCATCTGGGCCACCTGGCAGCGGCTCCGCCAGCGCATGGCCGTGGGCCGGGACTTCGTGGCCGACCTGTGGGCGGACGGAAACTTCTACCCCGCCCAACACGAGGGCCGCCTTTACGGCCACCTGGAGGAGCCGGGCAAGGGTTTGGCGGTTTCGCCACCCGTTATCGGCAGCACCACCCTCAAAATCCGGGAGTCGGTCTGATGATGTTCGACGCTTTCAAGCCGACCTTCCACGGCCGCGACCTGGTGTCCAAGCTCAGCGCCTTCATGGACTTCCTGGCCGGGGTGCTGGGGGCCTCCGCCGACCCGTCCAAGTTCCAGATCGGGTCCAGGGCCGAGCGCGTGGCCTACGCCACCCCCTTCACTGGGCTCATGTGGTCGGAAACCGACTACCCGGCCATCTGGCGCTACACCGGCAGCGCGTGGCAGTACGCCGGCGGGGCCGAGGCCCTGGGCGGGCGCAAAAATCTCCTTATCAACGGAGACTTTGCCGTCACCACCCGGGGGACTTCCTTCACCTCCGCCACCACCCCGGCGAACAATGACGACACCTTCACCCTCGACCGTTGGCTCCTGCTGTCGGACGGCAACAACATCGTCAACCTGGGCACCGCAAGCGGCAACTACTCCGGCCACACCGGCTACGTGGTCGGAACCCAAGTCGCGGCCAACGAGCAGTGGGGGCTGGGGCAAGTCCTGGAGTACCAGGACGCCCGGCGGATCATCGGGCAGGCGGCCTCCCTCACCTTCCACGCCCTAAGGCGGGCCGCCAACGTCACGGCCGGGACTGTCCGGGCCGCGGTCCTATATTGGACCGGCACGGCCGACAGCGTGACCAGCGACCTGGTGGCCGCCTGGGCCGGCAACGGCACGGAGCCCACCTGGGCCGCCAACTGGACCCGGGCGGGCATAACCGACCCCATCGCCCTCACCACCGCCATGACCCGCTACACCCTGGAGAATATCAGCATCCCCATAACGGCCAAGAACGTGGCCGTGTTCATCTGGCTGGACGACACCAACGCCACCGCGGCGGATATCCTGGACTTCACCGGCTTCCAGTTGGAGCGGGGGGCCGAGGCAACCAGCATAGAGCACCGGCCCTATGCCCAGGAATTGGCGCTTTGCCAGCGCTACTACTGGGCTCTCAAAGAGGCCGGTTTCAACAATCCCTCGGCCATGGCTATGGGAATACAAGGCTCGACCACAGCCCTTCGGTTCCCGATTATCTTCCCTGTCCCTATGCGGGTGGCACCCACCGCTGCCTTAACAATTGGTGGCCTCACGGTCTTCGCCGCCGGGGGGAGCACTGCCATTACCGGGCTGAGTGGCGCTTTGGCTGGAAGGGCTGGGGCGCAGATAGACCTTGCCCACGCCGCGATTGGGACCGCCGGAAATCCGGCGTATTTGCGCGGGACGGGGACGACCGGCCAAATCACTTTCAGCGCCGAGCTTTAGGAGGGAGTCATGGACATCACGAGTGTGACCATCACCCCGGAGGGCAACTACTTGGTCGCCCTGGCCGATGGCCGGCTTCTGGCCGTGCCTGACGACCCGGCCAACGCCGACCGCCAGGCCGTGGCGGCCTGGGAGGCGGCCGGCGGGGTGATCGCCGCGCCGGCGGTGGACCTGGAGGAGGCCAAGGCCGAGGCGCTGGCCCGGATTGACGCCGCGGCCGAGGCCGTGCGGCTCCAGCTCATCACCCCAGGCTCGGGCCAGGCCATGGCCTACCTGGCCAAGGAGGCCGAGGCTCGGGCCTGGCAGGATGACCCGGACCCCGAACCGGCCAACTACCCCTTCCTGGCGGCCGAGACCGCGGACACCCGGGAAGACATGGCCACCACGGCGGGGATCATCCTGGCCCGGGCGAAGACTTGGCGGCAAGCGGGGGCCGCCGTGGAGGGCGTGCGCCTGGAAGCCAAGCGCGCGGTCCGCGAGGCGGAGGACGCGGCCGGGGTGGCGGCCGTGCTGGCTGGGCTGAAATGGCCCCAGATCCCGGCGGGGCAGTAGGAGCGCGCCATGACCGGTGTGGAGCTGTTGCAAGTCGCGGCCCTGGTGATCGGGGTGGGCACGCC